>NZ_JBFRGS010000002.1:0-557415 GCF_052115465.1 Allobosea sp. 2RAB26
CTCCGACCCGAGCCTCCAGATCCACATAGGAAAACAGCGATCCAGAGCGCTCATCCGACCCGCGCATCAAATGCCCCCAGCCAACTCCTCAAGCCGAGTGAATCACGCCAAACGCCGCCCCGCTACAGACTTTTTCAACAGCCTGTTAGCGGGTTCCCAGCATCATCTGCCCTAGCGCTTGCCCGACCTGCTGCTGATCGGCGGCCGAGAGCATCGCGACCAGGCGGCGTTCGGTCTCGGCGTGATCGCGCATCGCCGGCTCGACGATGGCGCGGCCGCGTTCGGTCAGTTCGACAATAACGCCGCGCCCGTCGGTTTCGTCAGCCATGCGTCGGATATGGCCGGCCTTCTCCAGCTTGCGCAGCAGGTTGGACAAGCCGCCCGAAGTCAGGATCAGCGAGTCGAGCAGAGCCTTGGGGGACATCCGGTAGGGCGCGCCCTCGACGCGCAAGGTCGCGAGCACGGCAAAGGCGGGGTATTTTAGCCGATGCTTGGCCAATGTCCGGTTGATCGCGGTGAGGAAGACCTCATGCAGATGCAACAGACGGCCGACCACCGCCTTGCCGGAGCAATCGACATCCGGGAACTCGTGACGCCAGCGCTGCATGCCAGCTCCGACGCGGTCATTCTCCCAGAGCGCGGCCGGCCCATCCGGCTCGATGCGTCGCTGGGCGTTGTTGCGCATGCCATTCCTCCTGCAGAGGTCTTTTCCGACCATGATGTGCGCCGCGGCGCAAGCGCGGCACGCCTCACCGGTGGCAAGAGAATATCTTTTATTTATCTTTCTTGAAAGACAAATCGGAGCGTGCCATGCTCCTCCCCGGAGGACAGGAGAGACCCGTCCTCCGCGCCGAGAAGCCGCGGGACAGCGGTGGGCGCTGCGCAACAGACGGGGAAACTAAGACCATGCGCCACACGCTCCGCTTCGCGACGGCCACCGCCATTCTCAGCGCCGGCCTCTCCATGACCGCCCATGCCGAGGAACTGGTCGTCGGAGCTTTCGGAGGCTCCTTCGCCGAGAACGTCAAAGCCTGCCATATCGCCGCTTTCGAGAAGGCGACGGGGGCAACGGTCGCGCTGAAGCTCGGTAATTCCTCGCAATTCGCCGCGTCCATCCGCGCGACCGCCGGCAAGCCCGATATGGATATCGTCTATATCGACAACGCGCTGGCCGCACAGACGCATGGCGAGAAGCTCAACGAGACCATCGACAGGAAGAAGTTGACCAATGCGGGCGACGTGATCGCCTCGGCCTGGGGCAAGGACGACAGCTATGTCGTCGCCATGGTGAGCGCGACGGCGCTCGTCTACAATCCGAAGCTCGTGAAGGCTCCGCCGACCTCCTGGCTCGACCTTGCCGACCCGGCCTATGCCGGCAAATACGCGATCGGCGATATCAGCGGCACGTCCGGCCTGCATTTCCTGTTGGCGCTCAACAAGATCAAGGGCGGCACGCTGGAAAACGTCGACCCAGGGATCGAAGCGATGAAGCCGATCGCGAAGGGCTCGGCCGTGCTCTACACCCAGGCCGACCAGCTCCTCTCATTGTTCGAGCGGCAGGAGATTGCGATCGCTCCCTGGTATCCTGACCGCGCCGGGGTCGCCATCGACAAGGGGCTCTCGCTTGCCGTCGCCTATCCCAAGGAAGGTGCGGTCGGCATCCTGCCGGCGGTGATCATCCCAAAGGGCACGGCCAAAACGGAACTGGCGCATAAATTCCTCGACCAGATCCTCTCGGCCGATGGCCAGGGCTGCTTCTCCGAGCGCGCCTATATCGGCGCGGTCAACACCAAGGTGAAGCTCTCGGACAAGGTCCAGAAGATCGTCCCCAACGGCGAAACGCTCGAGAAGGCCTGGTTCATCGATCCCGAGGTCATCGCCAGGAACACGGCCAACTGGACGCGTCGCTGGCAGCGCGAAGTGGCGCGCTGATCCCTGGATCATCGGACCCGATAGCGCATCCGGCCCGATGATCTAACCTTTTTGTGTTTGCATCGGCTTTCCCGAAAACCGCAATCCACTTTTCGGGCCGATGCTTTGAAACTCCGAAAGACAGGAGCAGCCGATGAGCGCGCTGACCTTCGAGCGGCTGGGCAAATCCTATGGCGATGTCGCCGTCGTCCAGGACGTCTCGCTGGCGATCAAGGAGGGCGAGTTCGTTTCGCTGCTCGGCCCCTCGGGCTGCGGCAAGACGACGATCCTGCGCATGGTTGCGGGGCTGGTGACGCCGAGCCGCGGGCGCATCCTGATCGGCAGCGACGATGTCACCGCGCTGCCGCCGAACAAGCGCGGGCTCGGGATTGTCTTCCAGTCCTATGCGCTGTTTCCGCATCTCACCGTCTACGAGAACGTCGCCTTCGGCCTGCGCCGGCGCAAGGTCGCAGGGGCCGAACTCGAGAAGCGGGTCAAGGAAGCGCTCGCGATGGTGCGGCTTGCCGCCTTTGGCGAGCGCTATCCCCGCCAGCTTTCGGGCGGCCAGCAGCAGCGCGTCGCAATTGCGCGCGCACTTGCTCCCCACCCGCGCGTGCTCCTTTTCGACGAGCCGCTCTCCAATCTCGATGCCCAGCTTCGGGACGAGATGCAGATCGAGCTGAAGCGCCTGCAGCGCGGGCTCGGCATCACCACGCTCTTCGTCACGCATGACCAGGGCGAGGCGCTGTCGATGTCGGATCGGGTCGGCGTCATGGCCAAGGGCGTGATGCAGCAATTCGCGACGCCCGAGGACATCTATCACCGCCCGGCGACGGGCTTCGTCGCAAGCTTCATCGGCAAGCCGAACCGTCTCGCCGGCTCGGTCGCCTCGCGGAATGGGGCAGGAGGAACACTGAGCCTCGCCGGCGGACTTCAGCTGCCCGCCAGTCAGATCGCCCAGCCTGAAGGCGCTCAGGTCGATATCGTGATCCGGCAGGAGGCGATCCGGCTGCATCGCGACGGCACGGAAGCCGTTGCACTTGCGGGCACGATCACGCTGCGCTCCTTCAGCGGCGCGCGGGTGCAATATGTCGTGAAACTCGCCGAGCAGGTTGAACTCGTGGCGGAGGCGCCGTCGAGCGGACCCGATTCCGAACTGGCGATCGGGAGCCCGGTCGCGCTCGCGATCGATCCCGCATCGGTCTTTGCAATGAGCGCCGAAGGGACCGCGGCGTGATCGCGACCCGGCACGGCCTGATGCTGATCGCGCCTCTGGCGCTGGTGCTGGCGGGGTTCTTCCTGGTGCCGGTGCTGATGATGCTGCCGACCAGCTTCGCCGAATATGTGCCGGGCGCGGGCCTGGCCAAAGGCGTCTGGACGCTGGAGAACTACACCCGCATCGTCACGGACGAGTATTATCGCGAGGTGATCTGGCGGACGCTGGGGCTCGGTTTTGTCGTCACGCTGGCCTGCCTCGTCATGGGCTATCCGCTGGCCTATCTGATCGCGCGGGGCCCGGAACGCTGGCGCGTGCCGCTGATCCTGCTCGTTATCTTCCCGATGATGCTGAACCTCGTCGTGCGCTCCTTCGGCTGGATCGCGCTTCTGGCCAATCGCGGGCTGGTGAACAATCTGCTGATCGATCTCGGCCTGATCTCCGCGCCGCTCAAGCTGATGTTCAACCTGACCGGGCTGATGATCGGCCTCACGCATATCTATCTGCCCTTCATGGTGCTGATGCTGGTCGCGGCGATCCGCAACGTGCCGCGCGACGTTGAATCGGCGGCGGCAACGCTGGGCTCGAGCCGGCTTCATGTCTTCACCTCGGTGACGCTGCCGCTGTCGGCGCCGGGCATCCTGGCTGGATCGATCCTGGTCTTTGTCTTGACGATCAGTGCGCTGGTGACGCCGCGCATGCTGGGCGGGCCGACCTACAAGGTCATGGCGACGCTGATCTACGACGAATTCATGCAGCTTCTCGACTGGCCAAGCGGCTCGGCGCTGTCCTTCGCGCTGACCTTCATGGCGATCGGCGTGATCTGGCTGTCGAGCCGGCTGACCAAGCGTTGGGCGGGGATGGCATGACAAGCGCAAGCGACAGCGACGACCGGCCAGGCCTGGCCGTCACCACGACGGCGCTCGCGGTCATCGTCTTCCTGCAGGTGCCGGTGATCGTCGTCATGCTGGCGGCTTTCTCGACGACGTCCTATCTCACCATCCCGCCGCAGGGCCTGACGCTCGCCTGGTTCGGCAAGGTGCTGAGCGACCCGACCTATCTCTCCGCCATCCGGATGAGCCTGATCCTGGCCTGCGGCTCGACCGTGATCTCGCTCGTACTCGGTGTCGCGGCCGCCTATGCACTGTTCCGCAAGACAGTGCCGGGGTCGGAGGCGATCACCTCGTTCCTGATGGCGCCGCTGATCCTGCCCGCGGTCGTGATCGGCGTCGCGCTGCTACAGTATTTCAGCCTGACCGGCCTGCGTGGCAGCCTGATTGGCCTGTTGATGGCCCATGTCGTGATCACCGTGCCCTATATCGTGCGCTCGGCGCTGGCCAGCCTGAGCGGTCTCGATCTCGCGGTCGAGGAGGCGGCGCGGGTGCTGGGCGCCACGGGTTTCGAAGCCTTCCGGCTCGTCACATTGCCGCTGATCCGGCCGGGCCTCGTTGCCGGCGCGCTCTTCGCCTTTATCACGTCGCTCGACAATGTCCCGGTGACGATCTTCCTGATCGGCGCCAACCAGACGACGCTGCCTGTCCTGATCTTCTCATCGGTCGAGATGGGGATCGACCCGAGCGTCGCCGCCGTCTCGACCCTCCTCATCGTCGCGACCGGCATCGTCCTGCTCATCGCCGAGCGCCGCGCCGGCTTCCACCGCTTCGTCTGACGCGAGTTTTTCATCATGCCGCTGACCAGCAAGGGCTTCCCGCTGTTCCTGACCTTCGATCTCGATGCCGAGACGATGTGGACGGGGCGTGACCCGGATTATGCCAACCGTCCCATCCTGATGTCCCAGGGCGCCTATGGCTGGAAGGTGGGCACCGGCCGCGTGCTCGACCTGCTCGACCGCTACGGCATCAAGGCGACCTTCTTCGTGCCGGGCCTGATCATCGACCAGCGGGAATGGCTGATGGAGGAGATCCTGAAGCGCGGCCATGAGATCGCGCATCACAGCTACAGCCATACCTGGATCCTGAACCTTTCGCCGGAGCAGGAGCGCGAGGAGATGGAGCGGGGCTTTCAGTCGATCAAGCGGGTCAGCGGGCGTGCCCCGCGCGGCTGGCGCTCGCCGGCAGCGGAGATCAGCCCGATCACCATGCCCATGCTGGTCGAATATGGCTTCGACTACTCCTCGAATTTCTTCGACGACGACTCGCCCTATCTGCACGAGGTCGAGGGCAAGGAAACCGGGCTCGTCGAGCTGCCCTTCCGCTGGGTGCTCGATGATGCTCCCTTCTTCCAGTACTCGATCGTGCTTCCGGGCCGCACCATGCAGCCCCCCTCTGCGCTGCTCGAAGCCTGGAAGGGCGAGTTCGACGTGCTCTACGCCGAGGACCGGATGATGATGGTCGGCATGCATCCCGAGATGATCGGCCAGCCCTCGCGGATCAAGGCGCTCGAGGGGCTGATCGAGCACGCGCTGAAACATCCCAATGTCTGGATCGGCCGCTGCGACGAGATGGTCGAGGATATGCGCCCGGGGCTGGAGCAGGCGCGCGCCGGAGCGCGCCGGTGAGCGGCGCCCTTGCCGGCCGGCGGATCCTGATCACGGGCGCAGCCAAGGGCATCGGCCTCGCCAGCGCTGCCCGTTTCATCGCGGAGGGCGCACGTGTCGTAGCGCTCGATCGCGACAAGGCGGCTTTGGCCGAGCTGGCCGCCCGCTTCGACAAAGCCTCGCTCCATGCGGTCAGCGCCGATGTCGTCGATCCGACCGCGGTTGCCGCTGCGGTGGCCGCCGGCGCCGATGCGCTGGAGGGGCTCGACGGCATCGTCAACGCGGCTGGCATCGACCTGCTGGCCGAGATCGAAGCGATGACGCTGGCCGACTGGAACCGGATCATCGCCGTGAACCTGACCGGGCCGATGCTGGTGATGCAGGCCGCGTTCCCGCATCTGCGGGCGGCGGGCGGCGGCACCATCGTCAATGTCTCCTCGGGCGCGGGGCTCTCCCCCCTGAAGCATCGGACGGCCTATTGCGCCTCCAAGGCGGGCCTGCAGATGGCGTCCAAGGCGCTGGCGATCGAAGCCGCGGAATTCGGCATCCGCGTCAACACGATCTGTCCCGGCGCAGTCGAGACCGAGCTGTTCCGTTCGAGCATCGACGGCGCCGACGATCCGCAGGCCGCCTATGACGCCGTGCGGGCCCGTTATGCCCTTCGGCGCATCGCCTCGCCAGACGAGATCGCAGCGGCGATCCTGTGGCTGACCAGCGGCGAGTCCTCCTACGTCACCGGCACCGCCATCGCTGTCGATGGCGGCCGGACCTTTCATTGAGGAGCGAGCGATGACGGCGATCACGCAACGCTTTTTGGGCAAGACCGTCGCCATCACGGGCGCAGCGCATGGCATCGGTGCGGCAACCGCGCGCCGCTTTCTGGCTGAAGGTGCCAGCGTCGCGGTGATCGATCGCGAGGCGGACGACTTCGCCGAAGCCCTCGGCGCGTTCCCGCCGCAGCGCCAGTTCTCCCTGGTCGGCGATTGCACGGATGCGGCGGTCCTGGCCGAGTTCCACGCCCGCACCATTGCCGCCTTCGGGCCGGTCGACATCCTCTTCAACAATGTCGGCCAGAGCGGACGCGAGCGCGCGACGCAGTTCCATGAATCCGAGGAGGAAGTCTGGCGCTTCGTCCTCGAGATCTCGCTCTTCACCACGATGCGGATGTCGCGGCTCGTTGCCCCCGCCATGCGCGAACGGGGAAGCGGTCGCATCATCAACATGTCGAGCGATGCGGCCCTGGTCGGCGATGCCGGCCTTGCCGATTATGCGGCGGCCAAGATGGGGATCATCGGCTTCACGCGCTCCCTTGCCCGCGAGCTGGCGCCGCATCGCGTCACCGTCAACGCGGTTGCGCCTGGCGCGATCCGCACGCGCGCCCATGACCGCCTCACACCGGAGGTCATCGAGCGGATCAAGGCGACCACGCCTGCCGGCTTCATCGCCGAGCCTGAGGACGTCGCCGGCTGCGTCGCCTTCCTTGCCAGCGAGGATGCCCGCTACGTCACCGGCCAGACGCTGCTGATCGATGGCGGCCGCTGGATGATCTGACAAGGAAACGACCATGACCGCCATTGCCGATCTGTCTGCCGGCGCCCTCGCCTCTGCGATCAGAAGCAGGACTGTATCGCCGGTCGAGGCGGTGGAGGCCGCCCTCTCCCGCCTGGAGGAACGCTCCGAGCTCAACGCCTTCATGGCGGTCTGTTCCGATCGCGCCCGGGCCGAGGCAAGGCGCGCGGAAGAGCAGATCATGCGTGGTGAGCCGCTCGGCGCGCTCCACGGCATCCCCTTCTCGGTCAAGGACCTGACCAATACCGAAGGCGTGGTCACGACGCAGGGTTCGGCCCTGTTCGCCGACACCGTCCCGGCGGCAGATGCCGTCGCCGTAGCCCGGACGCGCGCGGCCGGCGCGATCCTGATCGGCAAGACGACGACCCCGGAATTCGGCCACAAGCCCTTCACTGAAGGACCGTTCTTCGGCCGCACTCTCAATCCGCATAGCCACGCCCACACCTGCGGCGGCTCTTCCGGCGGCGCGGCCGTCGCGGTGGCAGCCGGAATCGGGCCGCTTGCCCTGGGCTCAGATGGCGGTGGCTCGATCCGCATCCCGGCGGCGTGCTGCGGCGTGGTCGGTCTCAAGGCGACGCTGGGCGCCATTCCGAACCTGCAGGCGCCCGATCTCTTCGGGGCCAACTCCTATGTCGGGCCGATGGCACGGGATGTGGCCGGCACGCGAGCGATGTTCGATGTCCTGGTCGGGCCCGATCGGCGCGATCCATACGGCCAGATCGCCCCCCTGCCGCGCCGGTCGTTGGCTCAGGGCGAGCGACCGCGCATCGCCTTCCTGCTGCGCTGCGGCAACCTGCTCGATCCGGAGGTCGAAACGGCGGTGGTTGCCGCCATGAAGCGGGCCGAGGCGCTCGGCATGATCATCGAGCCGATCGAACTCGATCTCGTGGCGATGGAGCCGCATTTCCTGGTGCTCCTGCGCTCGCTGCTTCTGGCGCGGCTCGGGGCACGCGCGGAGCGTTCGCCGGAGCTGTTCGATCCGACCCTGCTGGCCACGATCGAGACTGGGCGCCATTACAGCGCCACCGATCTCTGCGAGGCGCAATTCGCGCGGACCGACTGCTTCGGCAAAGTGCAGGAGATCCTGTCGAAGCACGACGTCATCGCGTCGCCGACGCTGTCAGCGCCGGCGCTCCCCGTCGGCCTCGCCCCGCTGGGCTCGATCAGGATCGCGGGCCAGGATGCCGGCACCATTCGCGGAGCCTGGTACCCCTACACATTCCCGTTCAATCTGACGGGCCATCCGGCGCTGTCGCTTCCCTGTGACCGTTCGACAGAGGGCTTGCCGATCGGGCTACAGCTTGTCGGTCGCTGGCACGAGGACAGCTATCTCCTCGACATCGCCGCACGGCTGGAGCAGACCATCAGGGATGGCTGCTGAACTGCGGGTCGGCGGCGCCGACCCTGTCCGTTTGGGCGCTTTCCCGACCTATGGCCGCACAGCGCGGAGCGCCGTTGGGCCATAGTCAAGCCTTGGCCCTCGATCGCCAATTCCCGGGGGTCTGGCCGCCGCCACCCTGCACGTGTGGGATGACGCGGCTCGTCGTTCAACTCAGGTAGCGCTTGAACCAGGCGATGGTCCGGTCCCAGGCTAGCTTGGCGGCCGCCTCGTCATAACGGGGGGTGGAGTCGTTGTGGAAGCCATGATTGGCGCCAGGATAGATATAGGCCTCATAGGTCTTCCCGCCCGCCTTCAAAGCCGCCTCATAGGCCGGCCAGCCGGCATTGATGCCGGTGTCGAGAGCGCCGTAATGGATCAGGAGCGGCGCCTTGATCCGCGGCACGTCCTCGGCGCGGGGCTGACGGCCGTAGAACGGCACGGCCGCGCCGAGTTCGGGATAAGCGACGGCAGCCGCGTTGGCGACGCCACCGCCATAGCAGAAGCCGGTGATGCCGACCTTGCCGGTGGTCTGATCGCTCTTCATCAGGAATTCGATGGCCGCGAAGAAGTCATTCATCAGCTTCTCCGGATTGACCTGCTGCTGCAGTTCTCGGCCCTTCTCGTCATTGCCGGGATAACCGCCGACGGAGCTCAGGCCATCCGGAGCAAGCGCGATGAAGCCTGCCTTCGCGACCCGGCGCGCGACATCCTCGATATAGGGGTTCAAACCGCGGTTCTCATGCACGACGACCACCGCGGGGACGCGGCCGGATAGTTTTGCCGGACGCACCAGATAGCCGCGGACATCGCCATGGCCCTTCGGCGAGGGGTAGGTGATGTAACTGGCGGTGATATCGGGGTCCGTGAACGAGATCTGTTGCGCGAGCGCGTAGTCGGGGCTCATCGAGGCCAGGATCGACGCCGCCGTCATGCCACCCACGGCGAATTTGCCGGCGCGATCGAGAAACTCGCGCTTGGTGATCTTTCCGTGCGCGTAATAGTCGTACAGTTCGAGCAGTTCCTGCGGAAAATCCTTGGCGGTCAGGCGCGGCACAGTCGTTCTCCCCTGTGGTGTTATTGGCATCACGCGGCCGATCCTACGCACCGGGCCAATCCTGTCTTGGGAATTCCGGTTGCTGCCGTTTCAAGATCGCGTGTTTGACGTCCGGCAGGGACAGGACTGGCGCAAGCGCGATGGTCGAGAGGCACGAAATCGGACTGGCGGATGTGCCCCTCCCCGCGTGATCTCACCAGCCGTAACCTTTCGACGCAGAGGTCGTCGAGCGCGCCCGGCGTCGCGTCCGCAGGGCCGCGGCATTTTTCTACATGCAAATGCATCTCAATGCTAAGAATTTGAAATCATTATCGAATTGACATCAGGAGCGCGATTCACTAGGTGCAGACGCATCGGGGAGTAGCGGCGTGCTTCGGCGCGCGATCGCATCAACACGCTCGCGGCGAGGACTGCGTGGTGCGATCAGCCGGATGATTTCGGCCAAGCGAGACCGTGACGGAGAGGCCTTGCGGACAAGGCCCGAGATCCGTCTGGTCCTCCGTCCGCAATTTGAGACTGCCATGTCACCTGCTTCTATCGCCGTGCTCGCCGTGGGCATGTCCGTCGACGCCCTGCTGGCCTCGATCGGCCGGGGCGCCGCCTCCAGCCGCCCGCGCTTCACGCAGGCGCTTCGCACCGGTGCGGTCTTCGGCATCGTCGAGGCCATTACGCCGCTCATCGGCTGGGCCGCGGGGTTTGCCGCAAGCCAGTATGTCGCGGCCGTCGACCACTGGATCGCCTTCGTTCTGCTCGGCATCGTCGGCGGACGCATGCTGCTGCATTCCATGAAGCCTGCGGCCGAGCGCAATGATGCTGCGCAAGGCAACTCGCTCTGGGCCCTGATGGCGACCGCGATCGGCACCAGCATCGATGCTATGGCGGTCGGCGTGTCGCTCGCCTTCCTGGACGTGAACATCTTCGTCGTCGCGCTGGCCATCGGCTTTGCGACATTCGTGATGTCGACAGGGGGCATGATGGCCGGCAACCTGGTCGGCGCCAAATTCGGGCGCTGGGCCGAGCGGATCGGCGGTCTCGCCCTCATCGGCCTCGGCACCTCGATCCTGTGCAGCCACCTGATGGCGGGCTGAACCTCAACCCCGCTCGAATGCGGCCCAGACGGCCTCGGCAATGGGTCCCTGACGAGCCATAGGACGAAACAGTCGGATCTCAATCGGTATGGCCAGGCCCGGATCACCGGCCTGGACCAGCCGGCCGAGTGACATATCCTCCTCCGCCAAAGTTCGGGGCAGCCATGCGACACCGTCTCCGGCGCGCGTCATCGAGAGCAGCGTGGCGGCGAGGTGCGATGTAAAGACAGTCTCCAGCGCAAAGTTCCGATCTGCAGCGCCCCGAAGTCCGGCAATGATCCGCCCCAGGCCGGACTGCTCGCTGTAACCGAGATATCTGACCGGCACAGTGCGCTCGAGCCGCCAGCGTGGCGCCCCATCCTGGTCAGGCGCACTGAGTGGCACGAGCGTATCGGCCCCGACCACGATGCTCTTGAACTGGCTGGTTTCGATCCGGCTGCCGATGCTGGGGTGATGGTGGCAAAGCAGGAACTGCACATCCCCCCGCAGCATCATCTGCTCGCAGGCCTGCATGCTGTCGGAGATCAGGTTGAGGGTCCCAAGAGCCAGGATCTTCTCATTTCCACGAACCCATTTCGGAAAGAACGTGAAGGAAAGCGCATGGGTTGCCGCGATCGACAACGGACCGGCGCCACGTCCGGCAACCTCCAGGGTATCGCGCCGCAATTGATGCAACGCGCGTGTCAGGACCTCGGCCTGATTGCGGAACTGCTTGCCTGCCGGTGTCAGCACGACGCTATGCGTGGTGCGGACGAACAAGGGCGCACCGATCCAATCCTCAAGCGCGCGGATCCTCCGGCTGAAGGCCGGCTGGGTCACGTGCCGTGCAGAAGCGGCCCTGGAGAAATTCAAGGCATCAGCCAGCGCCAGGTAATCCTCAAGCCAGATCAGTTCCATTGGTAATGCCTAAAACGCATGATCAATCCCGGCAACAGCATTGGCGTTTGCCGCAAGCCAGTTCTAACCATCGCTCCCGTCGACACCTGCGATCGTTTCCGTCGGCGCGGCCCCCTCGGTGCGGAGGTTCCGCCCGACGGCGGCCGAACAGAGGCAGGCAAGTGCCTCGCGGGAGCAGAATGGGGCGCCTTTGTGAATGGAAAACCCTTCAATAATCAACCGGATCAGCGAATTCTGCTTCCAGCGTCGATCGACCTTCCGGCAGGATCGGACGGCGCTCGCCCTAGGTCGACACCAGCTTGCAGCCGATCGCCCAGGCTTCACCAGGCGAGCGAATGTCCCCAGCCGCCCCTCTTCGGGAACGTTCGTTATCGGCATAGCCAAGCCGAGCGGCCCCACGGAGGCCAGCCGATGCCGGCCGCGGCCGGCCAGCGGGCCAGGATCGCGCCGACTCCGGCGCATTGACGCTCCACCAGCACAAAATCCAGAACCAAACGGAAGGACCTGACCATGCGTATCGTCGATGTCGTCGAGATCACGAAGCCCATCTCCTCTCCCATCCGCAACGCCTATATCGACTTCTCGAAGATGACAGCGAGCCTTGTCGCGGTCGTGACCGATGTCATGCGCGACGGCCGACGCGTGGTCGGATACGGCTTCAATTCCAACGGGCGCTATGGCCAGGGCGGCCTCATCCGAGAGCGCTTCCGCAATCGCATTCTCGAGGCCGAGCCGAAGAGCCTGCTCGATGATGCCGGCACCAATCTCGATCCCCAGCGCGTCTGGGCAGCGATGATGTCGAATGAGAAGCCGGGCGGACATGGCGAGCGCTCCGTCGCGGTCGGCACTCTCGACATGGCGGTCTGGGATGCGGTCGCGAAGATCGCCGGCAAGCCCCTGTTCCGCCTTCTGGCCGAGAAGAAGGGCCGCGAAGCCGATCCGCGTGTCTTCGTCTATGCGGCAGGCGGCTACTATTATCCAGGAAAGGACAACTCGGCGCTCCAGGCGGAGATGCGGGGCTATCTCGATCGTGGCTACACCGTCGTCAAGATGAAAATCGGCGGGGCCCCGATCGACGAGGACCGCGAGCGCATCGAGGCGGCGCTGAAGGAGATCGGATCGCAAGCCCAGCTGGCGGTGGATGCAAATGGCCGTTTCGACCTGGAGACCGGCATCGCCTACGCCCGGATGCTGCGGGACTATCCTCTATTCTGGTACGAGGAAGTCGGCGATCCGCTCGACTACGCCCTCCAGGCCGCCCTCTCGGAATTCTATCCGGGGCCGATGGCGACGGGCGAGAACCTCTTCTCTCACCAGGACGCACGCAACCTGCTGCGCTACGGTGGCATGCGCCCGGATCGCGACTGGCTTCAATTCGACTGCGCCCTGTCATACGGGCTTGTCGAATATCTCAGAACGCTCGATGTCCTCCAGCAATTTGGCTGGTCGCCGTCCCGCTGCATTCCCCATGGCGGGCATCAGATGTCGCTGAACATTGCGGCTGGCCTCGGCCTGGGCGGCAACGAGAGCTACCCCGATCTCTTCCAGCCCTATGGCGGCTTCCCGGATTCGGTTCGTGTCGAGGACGGCCACATCGTCATGCCGGACCTGCCGGGAATCGGCTTCGAGGGAAAATCCGACCTGATCAAGGTCATGCGAGCGCTGGCTGAGTGAGCGCGCGCCGACGTACCGATGCTCAAGCGGCACCGGCGCGCTGACGCTGACCGGCGCCTCCTCGCACCGCCTCAGCGGCAATGTGACGATCAACGCAGGCGCCGGTTTCGGGTTCGCGCAGGCCACTAACGGGGTCTTTGCCGGGACATTCGCGGGCGCTGGCGTTCTCGCCAAGACGGGAACCGGGACAGTGATGCTGACCGGTGACAGTTCCGGGCGCGCATTTGCGCCCACCAAGACATCCCGCTTCGGCGCGGGTCGCCCGCTCTGGGATGCCTGGCCCCGTGTCCGGCTGCGTCAACTCGACACCCGGTGCTCCGCCGTCCCGGTTTCACCGGCTCGCGGCGCCGGCAGAGCGGACTCGTCGCCTCGGGAAACGCACCCGGTCGCCGCGATCATTTCCATTGATGCTGGCATTCGAATTATGGATTTCTTCTGAGCGCGCTTTTCTGCGCCTAGTTTCCTGGCTCAACCGGGGATGACGAGATGGATCAACGACAGCTGACCGGGGTCGTTCTGCTCGTTCTCGCGCTCCAGATACTTCCGATCTCCGACACCATCGCGAAATACATGTCACTGACGCTGCCGGTCATCCAGGTGATCTGGGCGCGCTTCTTCTTCCATTGCCTGGCGACCGGCGCCTATATCTCAGTTCGGCACGGGCCTGGGTCCCTGCTACCCGTGCTGTCCTGGCGGCACGCCGCCAGAAGCGCCGCACTCTTTCTGGCGGTCGCGCTGTTCTATGTGGCGATCCATTTCATGCCCCTGACGACGGCCCTCACCCTGTGGTTCGTCGCCCCCTTCCTGCTGACGATCCTGGCCATGGTCTTTTTCAAGGAACGGGTCAGCCAGGTGCAGTGGGCCGCGATCGCCGCCGGCTTCCTCGGCATCGTCCTTGCGATACGGCCGAGCGCGACGTCCTGGGAATGGACCTATCTCGTCGGATTGCTGGCGGGCGTTGGCTATGCCGTCTTCCTGCTCCTCACCAGGATCGTCGAGAACCGCATCCCCCCTCTCGTCTCGGTCTATCAGACCGGCCTTGTCGGCTGCATCGCATCCAGCGCCATCGTCGCGGCCGTCTGGAAGCAGCCCGTCTGGTTGGAATGGTTCCTGCTCGCCGCGATCGGGATCGTTGCCGCGGTTGCTCACCTCCTCATCATCAAGGCGTTCGAGCGGGCCGATGCCAGCACATTGGCGCCCTTCACCTATGCGGAAGTCGTCGGCGCCGCGCTCCTCGGCTTTATCGTGTTTGGCGACGCACCCGATCTCCTGGCCTGTGCCGGCCTCGCGATCATCATCCTGAGCGCGGTCGCTGTCGTCGCCTATGATCGGCCCACAGCACCTGCCGCAGCCGCGAGCGATGCCTGACGGGGCAGCGTTGCCGGCAAGTGCCCGGCCACGGCCAGCCCCCGCCGAATTTCCTCGCCAAGTGCTGCGACGGCCGGCGACGTGCTCATCGGATTTGCCTTGAGCACCAGGCAGATCTGTCCCAGCGCGGGAAGGCCATCCCCGCGCTCCGCAATCCGGACGCCGCTCGGCACCAGATTGCGCTCGACCGCGGTGACGGCGATGCCTGATCGAACGGCGGCGTGAATGGCAGCAATGTTGTCGCTTGCAAACACGACGCGCCAGTCGAGAGCGGAGCGATGGAGCGCATCGGCCATGGCGCTGCGGCACACGCATCCCTCGGGGAAGACCGCCAGTGGAATGGGGCGAGCCCGCGTCAGCTCCTGCCTGCCACTGATCCAGACGAGCTCCTCCGTTCTGAGCGTGTCGCGGTCGGAGGCTGCGCCAGGGCGAGCGACGAGAACGAGGTCCAGCACGCCTTCGCCGAGCTTGCGCTCCATCGCCTCGCCGTTTCCGCAGACGAGTTCGATCTGGATTCCCGGGTGCAGGCTTGCAAAGCGCCGCAGACTATCGGGCAGCAATAGCGTGGCGTAATCGTCGGATGTCCCGAGGCGCACGATGCCCTGGGCGCCGGCTTGCGCGATCCGGGCCTGGGCCTCGTCATCGAGGGCCAGGATACGCCGCGCGTAATGAAGCAGGATGTCGCCTTCGCGCGTCAGCCGGATTCCCCGGCTGGCTCGATCGAAGAGCGTTTTCCCAAGCGCCTCTTCGAGCCTCTTCATCTGCATGCTGATCGCCGGCTGCGTCCGCCGGAGATGTTCACCACTGCGGGTGAAGCTCTGCGTCTCGACGATCGTCACGAAGGTCTTGAGAAGCTCGGAATCAATCGGCGATGCCACGGCCATCTCGCGTCGGTTTCGAGGAGGCTACACCATCGACGCTCCGGCCGCCACGCGAAGCCATGGGGCAGTTCGCCCTCCATTGCGGTCCCGGCAGCGGGTTGACGCGCAGGGGTCGGGCCATCTAGCACGCGGCAGGTTGACACGGCCGGGGCGGCTCGATGCGCCTCGTCGTGGTTCCCAGCCGAATGCGGCTAGCTGGGGTGACAGGCGTGGTGGAGCCAACGGTCTTCGGAACCCTCGGTCGCAACCGTCTGCGCCGCAACGCGCGTGCGGCCTGGCTACGCTTCAGACGGGACCTGCCACGGCGGCTGCGCAGCGACGAGATCGCGCTCGTCGTCTTCGCCGGCCTGGTCGGCATCGCGGCCGGCCTGCTCGTCGTTGCGATGGTCGGGGCTTCGAAATTCCTGCACCTGTCCTTCTTTGCGACCCATAAGGGCGACGTCAGCGGGGCCGCCCTGGTCGATCCGCTCCGCGCGGTCGCAATACCTGTCCTGGGGGGCCTCTTGATGGGGGTGCTCGGCGTGGTGCTGGCTCGCCGCAGGCGGGGCTCCGTCGTCGACCCGATCGAGGCCAATGCTCTCCACGGCGGGCGCCTGTCGCTTCGGGACAGCCTGATCCTCGTGGCCCAGACGCTGGTCTCGAACGGTTTTGGCGCGTCCGTTGGCATGGAGGCCGGCTATACGCAGGGCGGTGCCGCCTTCGCCTCCAAGATCGGACGCCTGCTGCAGGTCCGGCGCGCCGACTTGCGGGTGCTGGTCGGCTGCGGCGCCGCCGGCGCGATCGCCGCGGCCTTCGATGCGCCGCTGACCGGCGCCTTCTACGCCTTCGAGCTCATCATCGCGACCTATACCGTCGCGATGCTCGCCCCGGTCGTCGTCGCCTCGCTCTGCGCCATAGGCGTGACCCGGCTCTTCCTGACGCCGATGCCGTTCCAGGTCGACATCACCGCGCCGCTCACCGGGCAGGACTATGTCCTCGTGATGGTGATGGGGGCACTCTGCGCCGGCCTCGGCATCCTGCTGATGCGGGGCGTATCGCTGGCCGAGTACCTGTTCAGGCAAAGCCGACTGCCGCTCGCCCTGCGTCCCGCCATCGGGGGGTTGATGGTGGGCCTGCTGGCCCTGCTGACGCCGACCGTCCTGTCCTCGGGACACAGCGCGCTGCATGTCGGCTTCGCCGCCGACTACACGGCGTCCTTCCTCCTCACCGTAATCCTGCTGAAATCGGTCGCCTCGGCGGTCTCGATCGGCTCTGGCTTTCGCGGCGGCCTGTTCTTCGCCTCGCTCTTCATCGGCGCCATGTTCGGCAAGCTGATGGCTCTGGCCTGGACCGCCGGGTTCGGGATTCCGGCCGCTTCGACGGTCTTCGCCGTCGTCGGCATGAGCGCGATGGCAACCGCGGTCGTCGGTGGCCCGCTGACCATGGCCCTGCTCGCCCTCGAGACGACGGGCAGCCTGCCGCTCACGGTGGCGGTGCTCGCCGCCTCGGTCGTCTCCTCGATCACGGTGCGCCGCACCTTCGGCTATTCCTTCGCGACCTGGCGCTTTCACCTGCGCGGCGAGGCGATCCGCAGCGCTGCCGATATCGGCTGGGTTCGCGACCTCGCCGTCGGGCGCATGATGCGCCGGGATGTCAGGACGGTCGCGGAAGGCACATCCCTCGAAGGCTTCCGCCGCGCATTCCCGCTGGGCGCGAACCAGCGCGCCGTGCTGGTCGATGGACAGGGCCGCTATGCCGGCCTGGTGCTGGTATCCGAGGCGTATGGCGCCGATCTGGAGGTCGCCACGGTCGCTGAACTCGCCCGCAACCAAAAGGACGTCCTGCTGCCCTCGATGAATATCCGCGAGGCTGCGGCGCTGTTTGCCGCATCGCAGAGCGAGGAGCTCGCCGTCGTCGACAGCCGCGAGACGCTGCAAGTGATCGGCCTTCTGACCGAGCAGTTCGCCCTGCGCCGCTACAATGCGGAGCTCGATCGCCAAAGCCGCGACCTGACCGGCGGCTGAGCGCAACCCAAACAGGGGTGCTCCGGCCCCTCCAGTGCCGTGATTGCGGAGTCCTGGGCCCGAGAACGCAGAAGGGCCGCCAATCCCGGCGGCCGCTTCATCCTGCCTGAATGCAAGGACAGGGCGAAACCCGGCGGGCTTCGACCTGTCGGAACGACTGGATCAGAGCCGGCGCCGGCCCCAACCCGGCATTTCGCGCTGCTCGTCACGGTGGCCACCTCCAAGCACCGCCCCGAACCAGCCCGCGGCAGCACCGACGAGAAGCACGGCGGCCGTCAGGAAGGCCGAGATAATGCCGACCTTCCGTGCCTTTTCGGCGGCCTGCTTCGCCGTCTCCTTGGCCTGGTTCAGTTTTGCCAGCGTGTCATCGACACGCTTTTCCGCCTCGGGCTTGCCGATCCCGGCACGGCTTGCCATGCGGGTCGCGATATAGTCGCGGTCCGCCGGATCGAGCGTGCCATTCACCATCGCCGTCGACATCAGCCGGCTCAGCTCCGAACGCTCTTCGGGCGTCACCGGCGCACCGGCGCCGGGCGCCCGCAGGATGCCATCGAGGGCCGAGCCGAGCGGATCCGGCTTCAGCTTCAGGAGCGAAGTCGCCCCCGAGGTTGCGGCTCCCGCGCCCTCAAGGGCTGTGCGGCCGGCGCCGACAGCTGATGACGTCGCGATGAAAGCCAGCAGGAGCGCCCCCGTTGCCCAGACCAGGAGGCCATGCGCTCCGTCACGCATCTCCCGTTCGTGGGCGGTGGCATCGGGAACAGGGCGCCGCATCCGGCCGGCCACATAGCCGCCGGCAATGCAGGCCGAGACGGTGACCCAGAGCGCCCATAGCGCTGCTGCGATGCCGAGCACGGCGAGCGAAGAGCTGCGCGACGGCTCCGCCGAAACCAAGGAAAGCCCGATCGCCGACCCGAAGGCCGTCATGATCGAGGAGATGGCGGCTGCGAGCACCGCTCCCCCCAGGATGGGGGCCCATTCCAGATAGGAGGACGGAGCCGGCGCGACCGCGATCGAGACATCGGTTTCTGTGGGAAGAACAGCCATTCTCGCCTCCTCTCAACGCAGACCAAGGAACGAGAGGATGGCCATGACCACCACAATCAACCCGACGAGATAGATGATACCGTCCATTGCCCCCTCCTCCTGATTGCCCGTGGCCAGCGCCACAATCGAGCAACATCCGGTGGGGCATTCGGTTCCCTGCGCTATGGGGCGGCCTCTCAGGCCAGCGAACGAGCGGCTACCATTGCTCAGGACGACGGGCTGAAGCTGCGCCGTGACGGGCCGGGCCTCTTTTTTTGGGCAGTGACGGAGCAGGACATGGACAGCACCGACACGCATGACCAAATCGTTGCGATGCTCCCGGCTCCGCAGCGTGCTGTGTATTTCTCGTCCACGGGCAGGTTTGGCTGATCCGCCCGCTCGTTACTCCTCGCCCATACGATCGCGCGCAATTACGACCCCTGCCCGCACTTCGCGCCAATAAATCGTTTGGTCGATGCGGCGAGATGCTCGGTGCCTCGGTGGAAATCTCCGTCGTATAAAAATTCCTTGCTGCCCATATGGAGAATAAATCTGCGGTACCCCACAAAAGCGCCGAAGCTATTCTTTGAATCGATCCATCCGCAAAGGTATACGTTCTCAGACACAGGCCTGACATTTCTGATTTTAGTCGAAGTACCGTCGTTCATGTGCAGATCGATAGCCTCAATCAGAGTCGCTCGGTCTATCGGATCCAGCTTGGCCAAACTGCCATCGATATCTTCGAATGCGACGACGCCTGTCACGAGCAGCGCCGCAATGACCACAATGGACATTCGCAACATCTGGCTTCAATCCTCGATGACAGGCCAAGTTCGCTGAACAGCAGGGTGTCGTTGCCAGCAGTTCGGATCGCGCGGTCGGCAGCCGATCATCCACCCCACCCTTGATCATCGTCAACACCCAGGGGACGAGGCGCTCGTCCGTTCGGCAGCGGGTGCCACGCGCGGCTCGCTACGTCGGGCCGATCCGCGGCAGGACCGGCACAGGCAGACAAAAAAAGACCCGCCGCCCCTTTCGGAGCAGCGGGCAAACTCGGGCGACCCGAGGGTCGCTGGATTCGGGCCTCAGCCCTTGGTCACGATCGGCGAAGCCACCGGCGGCGGGGCTTTGCCTTTGCCCTTGCCGTACATATCGGCGGCACAGCCACCAATGCCCATCAGCCCCACAGAAACGGCCAGAACCAGTATGGTTTTCATATCGGTTATCCCTCGTTGCCAGGACGACGACGCCGCCCATTCAATGTAGCATGACGGAAGGGAAATTCCCATTTCCCCAATCGGTTCCATCGATTGAGGAAGTTATCTTGCGAAGGTTAACGAAAAAGACCCGCCTTCTCTCTCGGGATGGCGGGCCAGTTCGTGGGAATCCTCGCGGATCACTGTGAAACGAGCGGGCATCCCTCTGGTCCCCGATGGGCCGCGCCCGGCGCCCCGGTCGCCCGCGTCCTGGCCGGCACGGTGCCGGGACGCGACTGCTGACGGGTCAAGCGCAGGCCGGCTCTGCACATGCCGGATTGGCAAGGTTGCAGAGGCTAGACGAGCAGAGTGCGCATATTGTCGATGTTTTCGAGATATCGAATGTCGGCAAGCAGTTTCGCTGGATCCAAAACCTTGCTGCCCGCGAGTTTCATGAATTTCGTACCGAATTCAACGGCACCGGCCGAAAGCGCTCCGGAGACGGGCCAGTCGGCGGAGATCCGATGCCAGCGCGTGGAACGGCTAGAGTGTCTTGCGAAGAACCCATTCGCCATGGGGCGTGGTCTCATTCGCCTCTGTAAATCCAAGCGACAGGTAAAAGCCCAGCGGGCTGTGCTGGCCCAGAACAACGCTGGTGATCACCCGGTCGAAGCCGAGCGCACGCCATTCCGTAAAGGCCAATTCCATCGCGGCACGCGCATGGCCCTTCCCCTGGTGCTTCCTGTCGACCATGAAGCGCCAGAGATAAGCCGATTTCGGCGGTTCCCCGCTGCGCCACAGGATGAAGCCCACGGGCTCGTCATCCGCATAGATCGCTCGAAACATCGATGTCGGCTCGAAATGAGCCTGAGCTATCGATACCGCTACAGGCGCAACATACGTGCGCTGTTCGTCGGCGACCTCCAGACTGCAGATCGATCGAACGGTTGCGGCGGTCACTTCGCGCAGCTCGACGCCCATGCTTCGCCTATCCGCGTCCCACCCGATCTGCCGCATTCCTAGCAGCAAACCGCTTTGACGCCTCCTGCCCAACGGAAAGACCCACCACCGTTCTGCATGGTGGGCCCATCCTGACGGCCGAGCCTTGCGGGTTCCCGGCCTTCCGGCTCAAGCCAGGGTACGAACCTTTGGCTCGCGGCCCCATTGGCGCGTGCGGGCGGGGGCAAGAAAGGCCTGAGCCTTGGCACCAAGCTCCACGACGCCCGCATCCGCGACGATGCCCGCCTTGTCGAGGAGCGGTTTCGCTTCGGCGCTGAAGCCGATCGCCTTGAGATGGCCAAAGGCGTCCTTGGCGAAATCGATGGCTGCACCCTCGCTGAGCAGGGCTGCGCAACCCGCTTCGGACAGCACGAGGGCGATAGCGTCGAACATCACCGACGGCGTGCCCGCCAGTTGACCGTCGGCCTTCAGCGTCCTGCCGCCCTTTAAGGTCACGCCGCCGATCCTTGGCGCGACGATCTTGACCGTGCCGCCCTCGCCCTCGACGGCCTTCCCAAGCATGTCGATCAAGGCTCCGTCCGCCCCGTCCGAAACCAGGACACCGACCACCCGGCCCTTCAGCGTCTCGGGATACTTGCCGACGATGCGCAGGGCTGGCGAAACCTCCATGTCCTGCGGGGCCACGGCCGGCGCCGATGCCTTGGGCAGCGCCATGTTCATGCCGTCCGCGACGCGACCGGCCAGTGTCTCGTCGACATTGCGCAGATTGGAGAGAACCCGCAGGCGGACATGGTCGAGCGAGACCTTCGACAGCTCGAAGACCAGCGCGCTGGCGATGTGGGCCTGCTCGATCTCCGTCTGCGATCGAAAGAACAGTCGGGCATGCGAGTAATGGTCGGCGAAACTCTCCGAACGCAGCCTGAGCTTCGTCTCCTCCACCGGCAGGGCGAAGGTCCGGAAGCCGCCGTTCGGATCCTCGCGCGGCCCGCCGTCCTCGCCGGCCTCGCTGAGGCTGTTGGGCTCGTAATTCGCTCGCCCCGTGAACACCTTTGTCTGCATCTGCCCGTCGCGCTGCAGATTCTGGAAGGGGCAGCCCTTGGCCTTGTTGATCGGGATCTGGTGGAAGTTGACGGTGCCAAGGCGCGAGAGCTGCGTGTCCTGATAGGAGAAAAGCCGCCCCTGCAGCAGCGGATCCTCCGAGACGTCGATGCCCGGCGGCATGTTGGTCGGCAGGAAGGCGACCTGTTCCGTCTCGGCAAAGAAGTTGTCCGGGTTGCGATTGAGCACCATGCGGCCGATGAAGCGGATCGGCACGAGCTCCTCGGGTATCAGCTTGGTGGCATCGAGAATGTCGAATGGCAGCGCGTCCGCCTCCTTCTGGCTCAGGAGCTGGACACCGAACTCCCATTCCGGAAAATCACCCGCAGCGATGGCTTCATGCAGATCGCGACGGTGATAATCGGGATCGGCACCGGCGATCTTCACGGCCTCGTCCCAGCAAGTCGATTGCGTGCCGAGCTTCGGCCGCCAGTGGAACTTGACGAAGGTCGGCTCATCCTTGTCGTTCAAAAGCCGGAAGGTGTTGACTCCAAAACCCTCCATCATGCGCAACGAACGCGGAATGGCCCGGTCCGACATCGCCCACATGATCATGTGGGTGGCCTCGGGCATCAGGCCGATGAAATCCCAGAAGGTGTCATGGGCGCTGGCGGCCTGCGGATACCCGCGATCGGCCTCCATCTTCACGGCGTGAATGAGATCGGGAAACTTGATCGCGTCCTGGATGAAGAAGACCGGGATGTTGTTGCCGACGAGGTCCCAGTTGCCCTCCCGGGTGTAGAACTTGACCGCAAAGCCACGCACATCGCGCGGCGTGTCGACAGAACCGGCGCCGCCCGCGACGGTCGAGAAGCGCGTGAACAGCTCCGTCTTGACGCCGACTTCGGTGAGGATCCTGGCGCGGGTGAATTCGGCCAGCGACTCAGTCAGCTCGAAATAGCCGTGCGCCGCCGAGCCGCGTGCATGGACGATCCTCTCGGGAATGCGCTCGTGGTCGAAATGCTGGATCTTTTCCCGGAGCACGAAATCCTCGAGCAGGGTCGGGCCACGCCGCCCCGCCCTGAGCGAGTTCTGGTTGTCGCTCACCGGCACGCCGTGGTTCGTCGTGATCCGCTTGTCCGGAGCAGAAGCAGTCTGGTGCGTCTCGCCCCCGTTGCCGGGGTTTGCCCTTGGCGTTCCCGTCGATCTTGATTTGCTCATGATGGCTGCCCGTCGCTGGCTTGCAAGTCGTCGGGGCCAGGTTTGGCGCCGCCCGGATCTTGCATGTGCGGCTCCAACGTCCGAGCCGGCCGCCCGTTCCCACCGAGACCGCTCCCGAAGCCCTGGTCCGGCGCCGACAGCGCGGGATCGAGTGCTCGCCTGCGCTGACGGTTGCTCGCCCCGGCTCCTTGCCAAATGCTCGCCCCTCAGAGGATCGAACTGCCGAACGAAGGCCGGAGTTGCCGGCAATCATCCGTTGAGAACAGCGACGCCGATCGGTCCGTTGCTCCAACCGCTGCTCGCCTCGGCGGCACTGATCCTGTTCACCGTCAGTGTCAGCCGGCCCGACCGGCGCGCGCCAGGCCATGCGAGACGAGACGATCGATGATTTCGGCATAGCTCACGCCGCTGGCGGCCATCGCCTTGGAATACATGCTGATATTGGTGAAGCCCGGAATCGTGTTCACCTCGTTCACGAGAGGCTGCATATCCGCCGTCAGGAAGAAATCGACGCGCGCCATGCCATCGCAGCCGAGAGCCCTGAATGCCCTGGCGGCCATCTCCCGCATCTGCGCCTCGACCTCTGCGGGCAATTCCGCCGGTACCTTCAACGCCGCACCGTTCTCGTCGATATATTTGGCGTCGTAGCTGTAGAAGCCATGGCTCTCGGCCGGAACGATCTCTCCGGGCCGGGATACGAACAATCCGCCCCTTTGATCTTCCAGCACACTGAATTCGATCTCGCGCCCCTGGATGAATTCTTCGGCAAGCAACTTGCGGTCATGCCGGAACCCCTCGCTCAGCGCCGGCCTGAATTCCTGGCTTCCGGAGACCTTTCTGACGCCGATCGAAGAGCCCTGCCGCGCCGGCTTGATGAAAAGCGGTAGCCCAAGTTCTCGTTCCAAAGCAGGAAGGTCAGGTGCAGCATCGTCGCTGATGGTCACGGATCGGGCGACCGGAAGGCCGGCAGCCCGCAGCAGGCGCTTGGCGATATCCTTGTCCAGCGCCGCCGCAGAGCCGAGGATGCCGCAGCCCGCGAGCGGCACGCGCGCGACTTCCGCAAGCCCCTGTATCGAACCGTCCTCGCCATAGAGCCCGTGCAGGACGGGAAACAGGATGTCGATCGTCCCGGCGTCGACCATCCTGCCGCCGGCCTCGATCGCGATCATTCGCCCGCGTCCGCCCGGGACGAGGGAGACCTCCGTACCGCTCTCGGGTTTGGCGAGCATGCCCCCCTCGAGGCGGCTCAGCAGCCATTGCCCTTCGCGCGTCACGAAAATCGGTACCGCGTCATATTTCGCGGGCTCCAGCGCATTCATCACATTGGTGGCCGACAGCACGGACACGTCATGCTCGGCGGAGCGTCCGCCGAACAGCACGGCAATCCGCAATCGGGGCGAAGACATCGACATCAGGAACTCCGGGAGATTCGCTTTGCAGAAGGCTCAAAAACCGACCGCGAAGCCGTGATGGGCGAAGACGCGGTCGAAGAGGGCCTGCAGCGGCGTGGCGCCTGCATCTCCATCCCTGCTTCTCCTCGTCGATCTGCGGCGGCATTTTGAAAGTGGCTCAATCAGAATGCATTATTGATTCAATTTACAGAGCCACTATACGATTCCACCCTGAGCCACTTGGTGAGCTATTTGGATGGGAGGCTTGATGAACCTGAAGCGGCGCAGGGAAAGCCCATCGGCTCGCTTTCAGCCGGGTATCAATCCATCCTCCCCGGCATCCCTGGCGCGGCAACTCTACCTTGCCCTGCGCGGTGCGATTGCCGACGGCCGGTTGGATGCGGGACAGCGCCTGCCCTCGACCCGCCTGGCGTCGCAGGAATGGAAGCTGTCGCGCGGCACCATTGCCGAGGCCTATGAGATCCTGATCGCCGAGGGCTACGCCATCGCCCGCCACGGGTCGGGCACCTATATTTCTGCAGGCGCACCGGATGGGCTTTTGAGAGCCGGTGAACGCAAGGAGCCAGTGGCTCACGCGACCGGCCGCACGCTCTCGCAAGCGGTCACGCGGGTTCTCACCTCCGGACCCAGCCTCGAACCACAAAGGCCCCTGCCGTTTGTGACGGGCCGGATCGCCCATGATGAGCGCACCGCCGGCCTCCTGAACCGCATTGCCGGCCGGCACATGAACTACGCCTTTGAAGGCTACGGCGATATTCAGGGGGAGCCCGCGCTTCGGGCTGCGATCGCCGCTCACCTGGCCGTTTCACGGGGGGTGCGCTGTACGCCTGATCAGCTGTTCATCACGGCCGGAACGCAGCAGGCGCTCGACCTGGCCTTTCGCGTGCTGGCCTCGCCTGGCGACAGCGTTGTTGTCGAGGACCCGTGTTATCCGCCGGCCAGACAATGCCTGACTCTCAATGGCGCGCAGATCGTCGGCCTGCCCGTGGATCACGAGGGGGTCATGACGGAGGTCTTGGCGGCCGGCTCGCTGCAACCACCGGCGCTGTTCTATGTGACGCCGTCAAACCAGTATCCGGTCGGCTCCGTTCTTTCCCTGCCGCGGCGGCTCGAGCTTCTCGCCTATGCAAGGGAGCATGGCTGCTGGATTGTCGAGGACGACTATGACAGCGAATTTCGCTATGACGGTCATCCGATCGCCTCGCTGCAAGGCCTGGATCAGGCCAATCGTGTCCTCTACACCGGCACGTTCAGCAAAGCCCTGCTGCCGAGCCTGCGGCTTGGCTATCTCGTGGTCCCGGCCGATCTGGTGCCGGTGTTCCGGGCGGTGCGCCCGGCGCTTGACCGCTGCCCGCCGACTTTCCAGCAACGCGTCGTCGGCGATTTTCTCAATGAGGGCTATTTTCCAGCCCATCTGCGCCGCCTCAGGGAGCGGCTGCGCGCTTCGCGGGATCTGCTGACGGGCCTCCTGAGGGACCGTACCAGCGAGCATCTTGCCGTCGTCGTTCCTGATCAGGGCATCAATCTCACCGCACGCAGCACGGGGACCTGGAGCAACGACAGGGCTGTCTCCGCGGCCGCTTTGGCGAAGGGCGTCGTCGTCATGCCGCTGTCCCGGATGAACGTCGCATCCTCCGATACATCGAGACTGCTGTTCGGATTTTCCGGGCTTTCCGAGGCGGAAGCCGATCTGGGAACGCGGCTTCTGGCGGAGGTGCTCGACGGTACGGATTTTCGCAAGGCGCCCGATTGAGGCGGCAATCCGGGAGGCGCGAGGCCGGTATCCGACCGCTCAGTCCGGGTCTCGCGGAAACGCCTGGATGCCGGTGGGCAGCGCAACCCATCCATGCCGCCGGATGTCGTAGACGGACACCTGGGGCAGCGGGAAATCCGGGTCGCCGAAGGCGCCGACAGCAACCGAGACCGACCCGGTCGCCCCCTCCTCGCCGTGGAAGAGATTGCTCCCGCAGACCGGGCAGAAGCGGAATTTGAACGCCGCTCCCTGGTCGCCGGTACGAACATATTCGGACGCCCGCCCGGCCACCGTGTAGGGAGCGGCGAAGCTGGCCAGATAGGCGAAAGCGCTTCCCGTTCGGCTCTGACATGCCAGGCAATGGCACAGGCCGACCCCACGCGGCTCGCCTTCGACGGTGATGCTCAGCTGGCCGCATGTGCAGGAGGCGACGCGTTGCATGGGATCTCCCGGACCTTCCAGGGCCGGCCGCCTGTGCACAGCGGACGCCCATTCGCCGCGCGGTCTCCTGTTGCAGCAGCGCGCTACGCGCCCGCGGGGGCTCAGTGCTTTGACGACCGGTGCTGGCCCGACTGGCGCTGCATCTCACCGGCCAGGCTTGTCTCGGAAGGGTGCCGCGTATCCGTCAGGGGCCTGCCGTCCCGCACGCAATAGCCCTGGGCCCGGCCGGCCAGGATCCATTGCTCGATCTGCTTGCCCAAAGCGTCGCCCTCGTCGTCATGGCCTGCGAGATAGTGCTCGCGCTGGGTTCGCTCCATGCGCTCCAGCACGGCCATCCAGTCTGTGTAGGTGGCTTTCGTCATCCCGGCCTCCCCTGCTGCAATCCCCGCGAAGCATGAATTGTGCCTGTCCGATATTCCTCCAGTCCGCCCGCGATCGAGCGCCGCAATCCATCCCATCTCTGCCCATTCCCGGACGACAGGGTCTGCCATATCCGACCACGCGTCCACGCCCGGTCAAACAAAAATCCGTGTTGGTTCATGGCCCGCCGATCGGGCTCGCTGATCACACCGGACATTCCAGGGCCTCGGGATGATCAGGGGGCCCGATCCGCAAGCGTAGCCAGACCCGACGTTTCGAGCCGACCTGAACGACCGGGCTGGCCGCATGTCACATCAGGAACGGCTCAGCCGGCGGGTCCGCGTCAATTCGATCGCCGTATGGCAGACGACCGCTGCGAAGATGACTGCGCCCCCGATGACCGTGGCAACCGGCGGTTTCTCGGCCAGCAGGAGCCAGACCCACAAGGGGGTCATCACGATCTCCGTGGTCCCGATGAGCGCCGCCTCGGCCGGCGGCAGGTGACGTGCGCCCATGATGAAGAGCACCAGGGCTATCGAGAAATTCGTGGCGCCGAAGGCCGCAAGCACGACCCAGTTATGGAGGTCGAGCGAACCAGCCGAGCCGAAAGGGGCAAACAGCACGAAGGTCAAAAGCGCGCTGACGATGATGGGCGGCAGCGCCGGCAGGTCCGGGTTAAGCCTTGGCAGCACGATGACCATGGCGAACGAGGCCGTCATGACGAGGGCAAGCAGGTCTCCGACGACCCGCCCGCCGCCGATCGACGACGCCATGATGATGCCGACCCCGATCAGGCAGACCAGGCCCGTCGCCAGCGTGCGCCAGGAGGCGCGCTCCTTCAGGAGCAGCCAGCCCAGCAATGCGGCAATGAACGGCGCTGTCGCATAAATCGCGGCCACGTTGGCGACGCTGGTCGTGTAATAGGCACCGATGAAGCTCGCCTGGCTGATCGTCTGGCAGGCGATCATGGCCAATCCGGCCGGCTGCACGACCGTCCGCCAGTGCCGGCGCGACAGGCCGCCGCCGAGAAAAAGCAAGGGCCCGATCAGGAAGAGGCCGGCGAACAGGGAGCGCCATCCGATCGCCGTCCAGACATCGGTGGTCAGCAGGCGCGAATAGAGACCGCTGGCGCTCCAGCAGATCGTCGCCGCCAGGACGAGGAACGTCCCCCTGGAGCGCTCGCTCATGTGTGTCGAATGCTGGGTCAAGCGCTGTGTCTGCCGGTGCGTCGGGTTCGGGATCGTGGCGGGTCTTGTGGCGCGGGACTATGCGAATGTATTGCAACTATGCAAGCGCATAATCCCGGCATGCCGACCCTGACTGCATCGGAGGCACAGTGATGACGGCGACATTCAGGCGGGCCCCCGACTTCAACCGACGCGCCGACCTGATCGAGGCCGCGCTCGACTGCATCGCGGAGCTCGGCATCCAGGGCACGACGGTACGCGCCGTGGCTGCCCATGCCGGCGTCAGCAACGGCCTGATCCGGCACCACTTCGCGTCGAAGGACAATCTGATGGTCGAAGCGTACCGTCGGACGATCGAGATCATCACCGGACCGCCTCTCGCGATCGTCGAGACGGAGGGCAGCGCGCATGAGAAGCTGCGTCGTTTCATCCTCGCGAGCATCAGCGGGCCGGTCGCCGATCCTCGCGTCCTGTCGCTATGGGCGACCTTCATCAGCCAGGTTCCGATCAACCCTGCCTTCGCCGAGGTGCATCGCGACAAATATCTCGCCTACCGACGCGCCTGCGACATCCTGATCGGCGAAGTGCTGACGGCCGAGCAGCGCAATCCAGGCCCAGCCGAGCGGCAACGCCTCAGCATCGCGCTCAACGCCGTGATCGACGGCCTCTGGCTTGAAGGATGCCTCAGCGCAGAGGAGATCGACGAGAGGCTCCAGGGGGAGACCGGGATCAGGACGATCGAAAGCCTGCTGGACATCAAGCTTGCCTGATAAGCCAGATTCCCGCCCCGTTCCGCGAACCGGACTAGCCTGATGCCCCGATTGTAGCCTGGCAGCGCGGCGCCCGAACGCCGACGCGCTCAGCCCTGGGCGTTGCGGGCCAGATAGTGGTCGAGGCTCGCCCGCGTGCCGACGTGCCAAATTCGTTGCAGGGTCTGACCAAAAGCCTCCCGGAAGCGCGTGTCGTCCGCCAGATCGCCATAGACATCCCGCATCGCGAGCCAGGACTCCGGCTGGATTCTGGCCTTGCGGGCCTGCTCCGTCAGCCTTTGCCAGCTCGGATCGTTCGGCGCGATCGCCTGCCCGCTTTCGGTTTCGCCATAGCAATAGCGGCACCAGAGCGCGGAGACGAGCGCGAGACCGTCGATGGGGCGGCCTGCCCCGAGCGCGTCGCGCAGCGTCGGCAGGATGAACTTGGGCTGGCGGTTCGACCCGTCCAGGCAAAGCCGGCGGATCGTGTCGCCGATCTTCGGATTGGCGAAGCGCCGCTCGATCGTCCGCCGATAAGCCCCGAGGTCGGTATTGGGCACAGGGGGCACGAGCGGGATGATCTCGTGATCGAGCAGGGCCCGGAGGAAACGCGCGATCTGCGGGTCCTCCATCGCCTCATGTACGAAATGGATATCGAGCAGGCCGGCGGGATAGGCGATCGCCGCGTGCCCGCCATTCAGGATGCGGATTTTCATCAGCTCGAAGGGCGCGACATCGGCGACGAATTCGACACCGACCTGTTCGAGCCGCGGCCGCCCGGCGGGGAAGCGATCCTCCAGCACCCATTGCCGAAAATCCTCGCAGAAGACCGGGCGCCGGTCGTCGATGCCGAAATCGCTGCGCAGGGCCGCGCGCTCGCGCTCCGAGGTCGCGGGCGTGATGCGGTCGACCATCCCGTTGGGAAAGGCGACGCTCTCGCGGATCCAGTGCGCGTCGGAACGGTCGACCAGTTCCACCAGCCCGGCGACGGCATTCTCCGTGACATGGCCATTGCCCGGCAGGTTGTCGCAGGACATCACCGTGAAGGGCGCAAGGCCGGCGGCGCGGCGCTGCAGAAGGGCGGCGCCGATCAGCCCGAAGGCGGTCTTTGGAGAGGCGAGCCTATCGGCGGCATCCGCAATGATATCGGGGTGGTTCGCGTCGAAGGCCTGCGTCGCCGGATCGATGTAGTAGCCGCCCTCGGTGACGGTGAGCGAGACGATCCGCGTGCGGGCATCGACGAGGCGAGCGAGCAGCCCTGCCCTGTCGCCGGGCGGGATGAAATTGATCATCGCACCGGTGATCCGCGCCTGCGCGGAGGTCGCTTCCTGCGCGACGACCGTGGTCAGGAAGTCCTGGGCGGCAAGCTCGCGCCCCATCGCCGCATCGCTTTCCTGCACGCCGGTGCCGATGATCGCCCAGTCGCGATCGAGCCCGCTCTCGAAGAGTTCGTCGAGATAGCAGGCCTGATGCGCGCGGTGGAAATTGCCGACGCCGAAATGGACGATGCCGGCGCTCAGATCCTCCGGCCGATAGCGCGGCCGGGCGACCGCGCTGCCGATTTCGCCGAGCCGGGCCCGCGACAGAGTGACGGCCATCGCCTCACCCAGCCTTCGCGGCCAGCAATTGCAGGGCGAGATCGGGGCGATCGCTGGTGATCTGCGCGATCGGCTGCCCCAGCCAGTAATCAAGCTCGCGCAGGGTGTTCGGCACCCAGACACCGAGTTTCTCGCGCCCGACAATGCCCAGCGCACGATCGAGTGCCAGCCGCAGCAGCGACTGCTCGACCGCGATGATGCAGCCGAGATCGACGAAGCGCCGCAAGGTGGCATCAACGCCGCCGAAGGCTTCGCAGGAGCGGCGATCGACCGAAGCGAGGCGGCGCATGTGCGGGGCCTTCGCCCGGATCTCCTCGATGACCTCGGGAACGAAGCAGGTCAGGACGACGCGCGAGGCCATGCCTCTGGCCTCGACCAGGGCGATGACCTTCTCCAGCAGTCCCGCATGGGGATTGCCGAGCGCGTCCATCTTCATCTCGATCTCGAGCTCTATGCTGGTCGGCGCGAAGACGTCGAGCACGGCCGCCAAGGTCGGGATCGTCTCGCCCAGCGTGTCGTTGAGCCGAACCTTGCGCAGCGCCTCGCGGGAGAGCCCGGCGACCGGCCCCTTATGGTCCGTGGTGCGCTCGAGCAGCGGATCATGGATCACCATGATCTCGCCATCGGCGGAGAGATGCACATCGAGTTCGACCGCGTCGACCTTGAGGTCGCAGACGTTCTTGAGGTCGCAGACTTGCCGGAAGCCGCTGAGACTGTTCTCCGCCCAGATATTGCGCGCGCCGCGATGTCCGATGATCCGCATGATGGTCGCCTTGGTTTTATGGTGCTGGCCGCTACTTGCCGCTGTCGACAAGTCCCTTCACGAACCAGCGCTGAAGGAGAAGGATGACGAGGGTCGGCGGCAGCATCGTCAGCAGGGCCGCGTTCATCAGGAGATGCCAGGTCGGCAGCGAGTCGGCCTGCGGCATCAGCTTCTTCAGCCCGATCACGGCATTGGCCATGGCGGGCTCGGTGGTGAGCAGCAGCGGCCAGAGATACTGGTTCCAGCCCATCAGGAAGAGGATGATCGCGAGCGCGACGATGTTGGAGCGCGAGAGCGGCAGCAGGATCAGGCGGAAGAACTGCCAGGGGCTGGCGCCGTCGATACGGGCGGCCTCGCAGAGTTCGTCCGGAATGGTCAGGAAGAACTGGCGGAACAGGAAGGTCGCGGTGGCCGAGGCAATCAAGGGCAGGATCAGGCCGGAATAGCGGTTGACCATGTTCCAGTCGAGATCGACCAGGACCTGCATGCCGAGCCATGAGCCGAGGATGTTGAGCGGCAGGGCGACATTCGCCGCCGATTCATAGGTCGGGACGATGCGGACCTCGATCGGCAGCATCAGCGACATGAAGATCAGCCAGAACACGGTCAGCCGGAAGGGAAAACGGAAATAGGTGACGGCGAAGGCCGCGATCACCGAGACCGAGAGTTTTCCGATGGTGATGCCGCTGGCGATGATGAAGGAGTTGAGCAGGAGCCGGCCGAAATTGGCGCTGCTCAACACGGTCTCCAGATTCGTGAAATAGGCGTCGCCAGGCAGCCAGGACATCGGCACCCGCATGACCTCCTGCTGGGTCAGCGTTCCCGTGACGAAGACGAAATAGAGCGGCAGGCAGACGAGTGCTGCGCCGACCAGCAGGATGAGATGGCAGACGACGTCAAGGACGGGCGTGCGCTCGTTCATGCTCAGGCGCTCCCCTTACACGCTGTAGTTCACGCGCCGCTCGATGAAGCGGAACTGCGCATAGGTGAGGAGCAGGGCCAGCCCCATCAGGATCACGGACTGGGCGGCGGACGAACCGAGATCGAGCGTGACGAAACCGTCCTGATAGACCTTGTAGACCAGGATCGAGGTCGCTCCGGCCGGGCCGCCGCGCGTCGTCGCGTCGACGATGGCGAAGGTCTCGAACAGCCCGTAGACGAAATTGATGACGATCAGGAAGAACAGCGTCGGCGCGATCATCGGCAGCGAGATGCGCAGGAACCGCTGGATCGGCCCGGCCCCGTCGAGATAGGCGGATTCCAGGATCGAATGGGGCACCGAAAGCAGCGCCGCGACCAGGAAGATGTAGTTGTAGCAGATGTGTTTCCAGGACGCCGCCATGACGATCAGGGCGAGCGCATGCGAGGAATTGCGGTTCGGATCCCAGTCGAAGCCGAGCCCCTGCAGCATATGGGCGACCGGGCCGACGCGCGGGTTGAACAGGAAGGCGAGCATGATGCCGGCGATCGCGGGCGCGATCGCATAGGGCAGCAGCAGGATGGTGCGGTAGGCACCGCGCCCGCGCAGGATGTGGTTCGAGGCGAAGGCGAGCAGCAGCGCGAGCGACAGCGTCAGCACGTTCTGCGCGACGGTGAACACGACCGTGACCTGGACCGAGGACCAATAAACGCTGCTGCGGAACAGCCGCTCGAAATTCTGGAAGCCGACCCATTGCGTCGTCGCGCCGAACGGATCGGTGAGCTGGAACGCCTGGATCAGCGCCCTGACGGAGGGGATGAAGAAGAACAGCAGGAGGATGAAGAGCTGCGGCGCCAGCAGCCAGAAGGGCAAGCGCCATTCCGTGAAATGGGCCCGCTTCAAGCCGCTCTCGGCCTGCCCGTCGGAGAAAGCCGGAGCAGTCCGGCGCCGCAGCGGCCAGCGCAAGCGCCAGCCGCCGGCAGCCGCCGCGGGAAGCTCCGCCGCGCTATTTCTTGCCAGCATTGAGCTGCTCGTAGCGGCGCAACGACTCGTTGCCGCGCGAAACGGCATCGTCGAGCGCCTGCTGCACCGGCTTGCGGCCGAGGAAGGCGGCCGAGACCTCTTCCATGATCGCGACATTGATCTGGTTGCTGTTGCCGATGCGGAAGCCCAGAGAATTGTCGCTCGGCGTGCCGCGCATCAGCTGCACGACCGCGATCTCGCGCGTCGGGTTCTTCTGGTAGTAGCCCTGCGCCTTGGCTGCGTCATAGGCGGCGACCGTGACCGGCACATAGCCGGTGGCCTGGTGCCACCAGACCTGCGTGTCGGTCTGCGCCAGGAAATTGTAGAAGGCGCCGATCGCCTTGTACTTCTCCGGCGTGTGCCCCTTCAGGGTCCAGAGCGCCGCGCCGCCGATGACGCTGTTCTTCGGCGTCACGCCCTGCTCGAACGGCATCTCGGCCGCGCTCCAGTCGAATTTGGCGGCGGCGACGACGGCGGCATGCGAGGCCGTCGAGGCGATGATCGTCGAGCATTCACCCGAGGTGAAGAGCTGGATCGGGATGACACCCTGCCCCGCGAGCTGCATCACGCCCGGGCCGATCAGGCGCTTCATCCGCTCAACCTGGCCGACGAGCTTGCCCTTGTTAAAGACGAAGCTGGTGTCGAGCCCGTCCATGCCGTTGCGCTTGGTCGCATACGGGATGTCGTTCACGGCGCTGTAGTTTTCCAGGAAGCTCCACTCGTAGTCGCCCGGCAGCACCATGGCGCATTTCGACACGCCCTTGGCCTTGATCGCTTCGAGCTGCGGCTCGAGTTCCTGCCAGGTCGCGCCGGGCTTGTCGAAGCCCGCGGCTTTGAAATGGTCGCGGTTGTAGAACAGGATCGGCGTCGAGGAGTTGAACGGCATCGCCTGGAGCTTGCCGTCGATGGCGTAGTAGCTGACGACCGGCGCGATGTATTTCTTGACGTCGATCGGCTGACCCTGCTGGGCCATCAGTTCGCTGGTCGGGATGATCGCCCCCGAATTGACCATGGTCAGGAAGGAGCGCTCGTTCGACTGCACGATCTCCGGCTGGCGCTTGGCCCGATAGGCGGCGATCGTGCCGTTCAGGACCTCGTCATAGGTGCCCTTGCCGACCGCCTTGACGACATAGTCCTTCTGCGAGTCGTTGAACTTCTTGACCAGCTCGTCGACGCGTTCGCCGAGCGTGCCGCTCATCGCATGCCAGAACTCGATTTCGGTTGCCGCCTGGGCGCAGGACAACCCCGCCAGAAGCATCGCACCCGCACCAGCGAGCGCACCAAAGACAGGTCGCATTCAAAGCCTCCCTCGTCGGTTTATATGAGCATCTGCTCTTGATTGAAGCATATGCTCGCACACTCCGCTTCTATGTCAACCATCGATGACAAAGCGATGACGGCCGCCGGCAATCAGGGGCACGGGCCGGACATCAGGACGAAGCGGAAGTGACGCGATGGACGCAGGGAGCTGCCAGCCGGACTCAGAGCGCCAGCAGGGCGCGCGCCGTATCCTCGTCCGTGACGAGGCCATTGATGAGACGACCGCTGAGCGCGGCACGCAGAGGAGCGACCTTGGCGGTACCCTGTCCGATGCAGATCCGCAGCCGGTCGCTGCCGGGCTCCGGCGGCACGGAGGTGACCCGCAGATTGGTACCGCGGTCGAGCAGCCTGCCCTCACCGTCGAAGACCCAGCCGGTAACCTCGCCGACCGCGCCGTGACGCACCATTTCGAGCAATTCGCTGCGCGTCATGAAACCGTCCCGATAGAGCACGGCGTCCTCGCCGATCTGGCTGATGCCCATTAGCCAGAGATCGGCCTCGCCGGCGATCGCGCGGATACGCCGGATCGCCTCGATCTCGATCAGCTGCGCCCGCTCCTCGGGGCTAGAGACATAGAGCGGCAGCGGCATCGGGAAATGCTGGGCCTTGGTGATCTCGGCGAGCTTGACCAGCGTGTCGAACGGGCTGGCGGAGCCATCCGGCGAGATCGTGCCGACCAGCGAGACGAGCCGGTGCAGCGGGCAGGACATCGGCGACACCCGCTCGATGCTGGCGCGCATCGAACGCCCGGTGCCGAGCGCCATGACCAGCGATTTGCGCGAGCGCAGCCAGCGCTCGATCAGCACCCCGCCGAGCGAGGCGACGCCGGCCGCAGCCGTATCGGCCGAGCCGTCGGAGGGCGCGATCTCGCAGTGCTGCAGCTCGAAACGATCGCGCAGCCGTGCCGCAAGCTCCATGCAGGCGCCGATCGGATGGTTCATCTGGAAGCTGATCAGCCCCTCGCTGCGGCTGAGCGAAACCAGGCGCTGCGCGGCGGGGCGCGAAATGTTCAGGATCCCGGCGATGTCGTCCTGGGTGCGGCCGGCAATGTAGTAGAGCCAGCCGGCGCGGGCGGCATCGTCGAGGCGCGCGCTGTCATTATCGGCCATGGCGCGTCAGCCCGCCGTTGCAGGCAGCGCGAGCTCGCGCCAGGCGCCGAGCAACCTGTCGGCTCCGGCCTCGACCAGGGCGCGCCGCTGGTCCAGCACCGCGAAGTGGCTGCCGGCGGTCAGGCCATAGGCGGTCATTCCCGCCGCCTTGGCGGCGAGCACGCCGCTGACGCTGTCCTCGATGACGAGGCAGCGCTCGGGTGCCACGCCGCGTTCACGCGCCGCGAGCAGGAAGAGGTCGGGCGCAGGCTTGCCGCGCTGGACGCGCGTCGTGCTGAAGATCCGCCCCGCGAACAGATCCCAGAGCCCCACCTTGCGCAGACAATGCTCGATGCGCTCCTCGTCGCTGGAGGACGCGACGCAATAGTCGACATCGAAGGCGTCGACCGCCTCGCGCACGCCAGCGACGGGCTGCAGCGCCGCGCTGAAGGCGGAGAAGAGCCGCGCCCGCCAGTCCTGCCTGAAACTCTCCGGAGCCGGCCGGCCGGTCATGCGCTCATAATCCTCGACGACTGCGCTGGCGGGGCGCCCGAGATAGCGCCGCATCACCGCTTCCAGATCATAATCCGGGTCCAGTGGCGAGAGAATATCGACCAGGGTGCGGCAGCTGATCGTCTCGCTGTCGACGAGCACGCCGTCGCAGTCGAGGATGATGAGGTCGAAGCGTGGATGCGGAGCCATGAGACAGCAACAATCTTGAACGGATGCTCCGATCAAGAGCATCCGCTCGCATTTCTGTCAAATCCTGCAACCGCGCCTACTGCAGCGCGCGACTGAATTCAGCGGCGCTCTGCCAATCGTCGTAGCGCTCCCGATAGGCCGCAACGAGATCCCGCTGCGGATTGAAAATCTCGGGGCTGCCCAGGGGTTGGGTACAGATTTCGCCGGAGTTCTCGCCGGTGCAGGCCAGGCGGGCGAGCCGCGCCGCCCCGAAGGCGGCGCCGGTCTCGGTCTGAGGATAGCGATGCAATCTCATGTCCAGGACGCTGGCGAGGATGGAGAGCCACAGGCCCGAGCGCGCCCCGCCGCCAATGACCACGGCCTCCGCGATCGGCCCGCCCGCGCTTTCCAGCGCCGCCTTGCCGTCCCTGAATGCGAAGGCGACGCCCTCCAGCACCGCCTGCGTCATGGCATTGCGGCCGGTTTCGTGACCGAGGCGGGCGAAGCCGCCGCGCATCTGCGGGTCGTTATGGGGCGTGCGCTCGCCGGAGAGATAGGGCGTGAACAGCACCGGCGATGGCGCCGTGACGGTCTCGCCGAGCGCCGCCAGCAGTTCGGCCTCTGTATGCCCCGCCACGTTCGCCCACCAGTTCAGGCTCGCGGCGGCGGAGAGATGGACCGACATCTGGTGCCAGAGGCCGGGCAAGGCATGGCAGAAGGCATGAACGGCCCTGTCGGCCCGCGGCTCGAAACCGGCGGTGGTACGCCAGAGCACACCCGATGTGCCGAGCGACAGGAAACTCGCCCCGGCGGCGACGGCGCCCAAGCCAACCGCGCCGGCCGCATTATCGCCTGCCCCTCCGGCAAAGAGCGGCGGTGAATCAAAGCCGAGTTCGCGGGCGAGATCCGCGCGCATCCGTCCGGCGGGCTGTGAGCCCTCGACGAGGGCTGGCATCTGGCTGCGATCGAGCCCGGTCGCAGCAAGCATCCTCTGCGACCAGTCGCGGGAACCGACATCGAGCCAGAGCGTGCCTGATGCGTCCGACATCTCCTCGATCGCTTCCCCCGTCAGCACAAGGCGCAGATAGGCTTTCGGCAGCAGGACCTTTCGGATGCGCCGGAAGAGACCGGGCTCATGCCGGCGGACCCAGAGCAGCTTTGGCGCGGTGAAGCCCGGCATCGCGATGTTGCCGGTGATGGCGCGCGAGGCCGGCTCGGCCGCCTCAAGCGCGGCGCATTCCGCGCTGGCGCGGCCATCATTCCAGAGGATGCAGGGACGCAGCGGCCGGTCGGCCTCGTCCAGGAGAACCGCGCCATGCATCTGCCCGGAGAGCCCGATGCCCCGGCAGAGACGAAAGGCAGCCGGAGCAGCGTCCCTCAGGTCGTGCAAAGCGCCCAAGGCGGCGGCGACCCAATCGCCCGGCTCCTGCTCCGACCAGAGCGGCTGCGGACGATGCACGGTGAGCGCGCGCGCCGTATCGGCGACGACGCGTTGTTGCCCGTCGACCAGGATGGCCTTGAGCGACGAGGTGCCGAGATCGATGCCGATATAGCTCACGTCAGGCGCCACCTAGCCAGTGTCGGACGCCCATCATGTTTCCACGAGCGCTTCGGTCATCGGACCGGATATTGTGTCCGGTCTGATGATCTAAGCTTATGTGTTTGCATCGGCTTTCCCGAAAACCGCAATCCACTTTTCGGGCCGATGCTCTTATGTGCTTGCATCGGCTCTTCCGAAAACCGCGATTCACTTTTCGGGCCGATGCTCTAGCGCGCGTCATCAGCGGGCCCTCGCGGGTAGATCAGGCTCTTCACCATGCCGGGCTCATTGGCGGCGTGGCGACGAAAGGCGTCGGGCCCGTCGGCAAGCGAGAAGCGGTGGCTGACGACCGCATCGACATCGACCTTGCCCTGCGCGACGAGTTCGATCGCCCGGGGATAGACATGGCCCATGCGCCGCGAGAACTTGATGGTGAGGCCGCGCCGGCGGGCTTCGGCGGCGGGAACGACATAGCTGTCGCCATCGGGAATACCGACGAGCACGACCCGCCCGCCGATGCGCGCGGCGCGAATGGCATCGCGAAAGCCTTCCGGTGCATTGGTGGCCTCGACCACCAGCGGCATGCCCTCGCCCTTCGTCCAGTCCGCGATCTCGGCCACGCTGGCGCCGGCCTTGCTCGCGCCGAGCTTGAGCGCCAGCGCGCGCCGATGCTGCTGCGGATCGCAGGCCAGAATCTCGCCGACGCCGACGGCCCGGAGCACCTGCAGGATCAGGAGCCCGATCGGGCCGCAACCAATCAGCGCGACGCGTTCGAGCAGGCGGGGCTTGGCGAGGTCGACCGCGTGGATCGCGACGCCGAGCGGCTCCAGCATCACGGCATCGCTCGGCGTGAAGCGTTCCGGCACGGGAACGATCTGCGATTTCGGCACCCAGATCCGCTCGGTCATCGCGCCATCATGCGGGGGCGCACCGATGAACACGACCTCGGGGCAGAGATTGGGGTGGCCGTCACGGCAATGCTGGCACTGGCCGCAGGCCTGATTCGGATCGACCGCGACCAGTGCGCCCCGCGCCAGGCCAAGCTCCGGCAGGTCCTCGGTCAGCCAGCCGCTGAACTCGTGGCCCGGCACGAAAGGGGTGGCAATCACGGCCGAACCGATGCCGCCATCCTTGTAATAGTGCAGATCGCTGCCACAGAGGCCGACGGCCGCGACATCCAGCAGGGTTTCACTGGCAGCCCCCTCGCGCAGGTTGAACGGCGCGAAGCGCGCGTCACCCGCGGCGTGAAGAAAGATGGCGTGGGACATTCTGCAACGCACTCCGGCTTCGCTGGGTCTTCTACAAATGTATTTGTGTATTTACATTAGTGAAGGTCAAGGCAAATCCGCAGCGGCAGGCCGCATCGCTGTGCGTTGTCGCAGCAAACGAAAGCGATGTAAGCCCGGTGCAGGAACGCAATCTCGACCGATTCCGCCGCGAAGGGCTGGCGGTCTCGACGCCGCTCTCGCCCTTGGGATGACGCGATGCCGGAGGATCCGCAAACCCAGGTCAGGGCCGCCTGGCTCTATTACATGGAAGGCCTGACCCAGGCGGATATCGCCGACCGGCTGAAAATGACGCGGCTGCGGGTCAACCGCCTGCTGAACGAGGCGCGCAGCAGCGGGCTCGTGAATATCACGATCAATTCGCGGCTGGAGAGCTGCGTCAGGCTGGAACAGGCGCTGGTCGAGGCGTTCGGCCTCAAGGACGCGATCGTCGTGCCGACGCCGAGCGACCCGGCACAGATCTCCGCGCAGATCGGCAAGGCGGCCGGCGAGCTGGTCTCGCAGATCATCGACGAGCATCCCTCGGGCGTCTTCGGCGTCGGCTGGGGCGGGACGCTGCGCGAGACGATCCGGCATGTGCGGGCCGGCCAGTATCGCGACCTGACCGTGACCTCGATGATGGGCGGGCTGACCTATGGCATCGAAATCAACACGTTCGAGATCGCCAGCCATTTCGCCAGGCTCTGGCAGGCGGAGTGCCATTATCTGGCGGCACCGATCTATGCCGGCACGCCGCAATCGCGCGACACCATCCTGGCGCAGGACGTGTTCGAGGCCGCCTTCGCCCGCATCCGCGCGACCGATGTCGCGATCCTCAGCGCCGGTGATCTGAGCGAGCGCTCGCTTTTGGTGCGCTACGGGCTACCCGGCGATGTCGGCCCCAGGGAATTGGCGGAGCATGGTGCGGTCGGCGACATGCTCGGGCAGTTCATCGACGCTGAGGGCAACGCGATCGACCACCCGATCAACCGCCGCGCCATCGCCCTGCCCCTGGACGGCCTGCGCCGCATCCCGACCGTGATCCTGGCATCCGGCGGCACGAACAAGGCCGCGGTGATCGCAGCCGCACTCCGCGCCAGGCTGGCGTCCGTGGTGATCACCGATGAAGACGCCGCCGCGGCGGTGCTGGCGCTGCATCGTGGCTGACGCGTGAGCGCGCGAGGCGCTCATCGCCGCCAGAAGGGCTTGGCGATCTCGGCCTCGACCTGCCATGTCGTCAGGCCGATATCCCTGATCAGACGCGGATTCTCCTGCAGGTTCCGCGCGAGCTGCCAGCGGAAGCGCAGCCGCCAGCGCCAGGTCGTGAGAATGCTGCGCAGGCTCGCCAGACTGGACTGCAAACGCGACATGCCCGGCGGCGCGGCCCGGTGCGGGACTGAGGCAAGGGTACAAGATCCGTCCATGACAACCTCCATCCGGTTTGAGGGGTCGGGAGCCCTCGGCCTGAATGAGGTTGAAGACTGCGGGAGACGAGCAGCGTCGTACTTAAGCCAGCCCAAATAGTTCCAAAAACTTCCAAACGGGCTATAAATGCGCCGCATGCAGGGATCGCGCTTTGCCTTTGGTCCGTTCGTGCTTGATTCAGGTGCGGGAACGCTGCTTCGCAACGATGTCCCCGTTGCCCTTGGCCAGCGCGGGCTGAAACTGCTTGCGGCGCTCGTCGAGCGGCCCGGCGAAATCCTGGAGAAGGCCGCGCTGATGGATGCGGCCTGGCCGGGTACGGCCGTCGAGGAAGGCAATCTCACCGTCCAGATCGCGCAGTTGCGGAAGCTGCTGGGCCCGGGCGCCGATAGCGGCGAATGGATCGTGACCGTTCCGCGCGTCGGTTACCGCTTCACGGGGGCGATCGAACAGCTTGACGGCGCGAGGCGCGCCCCTTTGGCGCTGCCCGGGAAACCCTCGATCGCCGTTCTGCCCTTCGTCAATCTCAGCACCGATCCCGAGCAGGAATCCTTCGCCGATGGCTTGACCGAAGACCTGATCACCGACCTGTCCCGCAATGCCGGCCTGTTCGTCATCGCCCGCAACTCGGCCTTTGCCTATAAGGGCAAGGCGATGGATGTGCGCGCGATCGCAAGCGATCTTGGCGTGCGCTACCTGCTGGAGGGCAGCGCCAGACGCGCCGCGGGCCGCGTGCGCATCAACGCACAGCTGGTCGACGCGGTGAGCAGCGAACATCTCTGGGCGGAGCGCTTCGATCGCAGCCTGGAGGATATCTTTGCCGTCCAGGACGAGGTCACCGGCAAGATCGTCGAGGCCCTGCTCGGCCGGCTCAGCGCCCCGCCGCCGCGCAACCGGCCCAAAAACCTCGAGGCCTATGACCTCTGCGTGCGGGCGCGCAAGCTGATCGATGAATCCCCGCAGACGGCGCGGGAAGCGCATCTGATGCTGACGCGCGCGGTTTCGCTCGATCCGGACTACGCCGAGGCCTATCGCTGGCTGGCCATGAACCACTGGATGGGCTGGGTGCATTGGGGCGAGCCGATGGAACCCGCCCGCAGCACCGGCCTGGCCCTGGCGCGCAAGGCGGTGGCGATCGACCCCAATGATGCCGGCTGCCGCTGGGTCCTGGCCTATCTGCTGGCCTATGACCGCAGCTTCGCCGAGGCGGATGCAGAATTCGCCCGGGCGATCGACCTCGACCCGAACGAGGCCGATATCTTTGCGACATTATCCGACATCGCGGTCCTCGCCGGGCGGACCGAGGACGGCCTCGCGCATATCGGCAAGGCGTTCCGGTTGAACCCGTATCCGGCGGGCTGGTACTATCTGACGCTCGGCCAGGCGCAATATGCAGCGGGCGACTACGAAGCCGCCGTCGAGACGCTGCGCAAGGACGAGACCTATCGCACGAGCTCACGCCGCTTCCTGGCGGCAAGCCTGGCCCAGCTCGGCCGGCTCGACGAGGCCGGCTCCGAGGCCGCGCTGTTCCTCGTCGGCAATCCGCATTTCACGACCAGGCACTGGGCCGCGACGGAGCCCTTCCGCGACGCCCGGACGCTCGCGCATTTCGTTGATGGCTTCCGCAAGGCCGGTCTGCCCTGACGTCGCTGGCGTGCACCGTTCCTGCGCCCTATTCCTCACGCCCCGGGGCGTCGCGATCGCGCTCGTAGCGTCTCGCAAGCGGAAAGGGCGGCAACCAGGATTCGCGCCGGATGATCCAGCTTTCATAGGTCGGCATCAGCTGGTCCGGGGCATCGAGCGAGCCCAGATTGACTTCGATTTCATCGCCGCTGCGTCCGAACAGGGGCGAACCGCAACGGGGGCAGAAGAAGCGCCCGCGATAGTCGCGGGTTTCGCCCTCGACCGTCACCGCATCCTCAGGAAACACCGCGGACGCATGGAACAGGGCGCCATGATATTTGCGGCAGTCGAGACAATGGCAGAGGCCGACGCGGTAGGGGCGGCCCGAGGCCACGATCCGGACATTGCCGCACCGACAGCCGCCCGTGAAACGGTCCATGCTGCGTCTCCTCGCGAGGTCAAGCCGCCGGAATGGTTACAGCGATCCCTGGGAAGCGTCCATGCGAGTGGGGCTCAGGCGCCCCTGATCGCCTCCAGGAGCTCCTCATGGATCAACCCGTTCGAGACGACCTTCTCCAGGTCCTCGTCGCGTGAATCCTGTCCGCCGACCGTCGTGACCTTGCCGCCGGCCGCGCGCACCAGCGGCATGGCGGCGGCGTGCGAGACGATGTCGGCCTTCAGCCCGATGAAGGCATCGAGCCGGCCTGCCGCCACCAGCGACATTTCAAGCCCGCCGGAGACGATGACGCGCACGCCGCGGCAGAGGCCCGACAGCCGCCGGATGACGGCGCAGGTCCGCTCCGTATCCTCAATCGAATAATGCGAGGTCAGGCAGATCGAGACGACCGCGTCGGCAAGGCTCTTGGTCCGGGAGACGGCGGCAGGCTCTCCATTGATGCTCGCGACGGAACCTTCGGCATAGCGCGCGACCAGCCCGGCGAGCGGGGCATGGGTCAGGCCGAGCACGGTGCGGCCCTCTTCCTGATAGGCGAGCGTCACCGAGAACCAGGGCAGGCCGCCGGCATAGTTCACCGTGCCGTCGAGCGGGTCGATGATCCAGCAGGGCGCGTCGGACGCGCCGGAGAAGCCGGCCTCCTCGGAGAGGATCGCCGCCTCCGGCGTCAACCGGCGCAGGCCCGCGATGACGAGACGCTCCGAGGCGAGATCGGCGGCGGTGACGACATCGCGCAATTCCTTGCGCGTCACGGAAAGCTGCTCGCCCTGCATCGCGACCAAGAGATCGGCGGCCTCGCGCGCCAGCGCGCCGGCCTGTTCGAGAAGGGAAATCAGGCGCTGGTCAGACATGGGCTGCCACCGCCTGCTGCTTGCCGGGATAGGCGGGGTCGAGCACGAAGGGCCGGCGCGGGCCGAAATCGCCGATCGGCTGGAGATGGCTGACCAGGCCGGTCTCCGGTTTCCAGACATGGATCGCGAGCGCGGGCGGCTCCATGACGAACCAGTTCTCCGTGCCCGGGCACAGGTCGAGCGCGACCTGATGGGCGGTGCCCGGCGCGACAAAGCCGATCGTGCCGGCGAAACGAAGCTGGATCGGGCGATGGTAATGGCCGCAAAGCACCCGCTCGATCTCGGGATGACGGGCGATCAGCGCGACAAAACCCGGCGAGACCCGGCAGGGCATGATGTCCATGCCGTCGACGCCGACCGCGAAGGGCGGGTGATGCATGAAGATCAGCGTCGGGCGGCCGCGCCCCTCGGCAAGGCGCTCAGCGAGCCAGGCCTCGCGCTCGGCACAGATCTCGCCGCCATCCTCGCCGGGAATGACCGTATCGAGCCCGATCAGCCGGACCGGGAAGTCCTCGATTACGTAGTGCAGGAAGCCGCTCTTCGGCAGGTAAGAACCGCCCTCCCCGAGCACGGAAGCGAAGACCTCGCGCCGGTCATGGTTGCCGGGCACGGCATAGACCGGCATCGGCAGCCGCGCGAGCTCGGCGCGGACGATCTCGTATTCCTCCGGCAGCCCGCAATCGCAGAGATCGCCGGTGACGAGCACGCAATCCGGCCGGGGCTCCAGCGCCAGCACCGCGTCGATCGCCCGTCGCGTCGCAGCATTGGTGTCGACGATGCCATAGGCCGGCTGGCCATGCGGGCGCACATGGAAGTCGCTGAGCTGGGCGATGATCATGAGGGCTCCGTAGGGCCAGGCAAGGATGATCGAAAGGATTTGCCGCCCGGCTGGCGCCGGGCGGCGTGGAGCGAAGCGTCAGGCGCGCCTGTTCACTTCATCAGCGCTTCGGTCTCGGAGACGATGCGCTCGATGCCGGCCTTGGGCTGGATGTCGCCGCGCATCACGCCGGAGATCACCTCGCGCTGTTGGCGCCAGATGCGGACCGAGTTGCCGCCGGGATAGCCTTCCCAGGGAGCAGCGCGCTGGACCTGGCCGTTGATCGTCCGGAAATTGGCGTTGTCCTTGTAGAACGGACCGAGATACGCGTCCCCGCCGGCGCGCAGGTTGGTCGGCATGTAGCCGGCGGTCTCGACGACGATCTTCTGGGCCTCGGGGCCGGTCACGAACTTGATGAATTCCCAGGCCGCCTTCTGCTTGGCTGAATCCTTCGCCGTGATCAGCGCGGCGTTGCCGCCGGTCGGCAGCTTGCCCTTGGCCTTGTCATCGACCGGGAAGAGCGCGGTCTTCAGGGTGAAGCGGTCGCCGATCAGGTCGGTGACCTGGCGCAGCCGTGCCGGCGTGTCGAAGAAGATGCCGATCTTGCCGGCGATGAACTGCTGGCGCGACTGGTCCCAGTCGATCACCGGCATGCCGCCTTCCGTGACGAGACTGCGCAGCAGGCCCAGCGTCTTCTCGCCCACCTCGCCGCCGAAGGCGACTTTCTTGCCGTCGGGCGACAGCATGGAATGGCCGCCCTGCAGGATCACGCCGCGCCAGAGCCAGTCGTCGGGCCAGTCATGGATATTGTAGGCGAGACCGGCGGTGTCGCCGCTACGGATCTTTTTGGCGAGCGCAACCACCTCGGCCCAGGTGTCGGGCAGTTTGTCGGGGTCGCCGCCCGCCTTCTTCACCAGCTCGGCATTGACATACATCAGCGGTGTCGAGGCGTTGAAAGCAAGGCCAGCCTGCTTGCCGCCGACCTGGCCGAGCGCGAGCAGCGCGTCGGAGTAATTCGCCTTGCGCCAGTCTTCCGGCTCCCCCTTCAGCAGCGGGCCGAGATCGACGACCTGCTTGCGCTTGTCGAGCGTCTCGACCAGTTCGCTCAAGAGATGGAAGCCGGAATAATAGACATCCGGCAGCTGGTTGGTGACGGACTGACGCAGCATCGCCTGATGCCCCTCGTCATAGCTCGCCGCCGGCGCGCGGAAATTGATCTTGATCTTGGGGTGCGCCTTCATGAATTCCGCGGCTATCGGCTCGTGGAACTTGGCGAAGGCCGGGAAGGCATAGAGCACGTCGAGCGTGACATCCTGGGCGCGGACGGCCGTGGATGCGACGAGGGCGAGCGCTGCCGCAGCAAGCGCCTTGCCAAAGGGTTTCATGTTTGATCTCCGTGACATGGACAGCGAAGCTGCCGGGTTGAATCGATGCGTCAGGCCTGAGCGTCTTGCGGTTGGAGCTTGGCAGTGCCGGTCCTTGTCGGAGCCTGCCTACTTCACCCCGGTCATCGTGATGCCGTCGATAAACCTCCGTCTGGCGATGAGGAAAGCGAGGACGAGCGGCGCGGTCAGGATCGTCGCCGCGGCAGTGAGCGCGCCGTAATTCGAGCCGGTCTCGGCATCGGCGAAGAACATCATCCCGAGCGGCGGCGGGGCGAGCTTGGCATCGGAAATGACGATCAGCGGCCAGTACAGGTCGTTCCAGTGCGCCACCGCCGAGAAGACCGAGAAGGCGGCGATGGCCGGCCAGGCGCTTGGCGTCACGATGCGCCAGACGATCTCGAACTCACTCATGCCGTCGAGCCTTGCCGCGTTGATGATGTCGTCCGGGAAGCTGCGGAAGAACTGGCGGAACAGGAAGATGGCGAAGACCGAGAGGAAGAACGGCACCATCATCGAGAAATAGGTGTTGAGCAGGCCGAGCTGGGCGAGCGCGATATAGAGCGGCATGGCCGGCACCTGCACGGGGATGCAGAGCCCGAGCAGCACCAGGACGAAGAGCGCGTTGCGGCCGGGAAAGTTCAGCTTCGCCAGGGCATAGGCGCAGGGAATGGCCACCAGCAGTTGCACGACGAGGATGCCGGCGCAGAGGATGACGCCGTTCAGCGCGAAGCGGAGCAGCGGCGCCTTCTCCATCGCGAAACCGTAATTCTGCAGGCCGTAGAACTGCTTTGGCCAGAGCGAGATCTCGGCGCTGAAGATCTCGGCCGGCGGCTTGATCGAGGTCACCAGCATCCAGATGAAGGGCGCCAGCATGAAGATGGCGCCCGCGATCAGCACGCCATGGACCAGGGCGAGCGAAAGGAAACGGCGCAGCACCGAATGCACGGGCGTGACGGCGGCGGGGGCAAGCGCAGGAGCGGCCATCAGTAATGCACCTTCTTGTCCAGCGCGAAGGTCTGCACGGCCGAGAAGACGAGGATGAAGGCGAGGAAGATGAAGGTCAGCGCCGCGGCATAGCCGGTGTGGAAATACTGAAAGCCTTCGAGATAGATGTTGTAGAGCAGCACCTCGGTGGAGCCGACCGGGCCACCGCGCGTCATCACCGCCACCGTGTCAAAAATCTTGAAGGCGGTGATCATCGTGGTGACGAGCACGAACATCGTTGTCGGCCCGAGCAGCGGCCAGGTGATGGTAAGGAAGCGGTCGATGCCGCTGGAGCAGCCATCGATATCGGCCGCCTCGTAGAGATCGCGCGGGATCGCGGTCAGCCCGGCGAGGAACAGGATCATGTTGAAGCCGAGCAGCTGCCAGATGCCGATCACGGCCAGCGTCGCCAGCGCCGTCGATGGCTCGCTCAGGAAGGCGACCGGCGCAAAGCCGAGCCATTTCAGGAGACCATTGACCGGGCCGAGCGAGGGGTGGAGCAGGAACTGCCAGACGGTCGCCATCGCGATCAGCGTCGAGGTCACCGGCAGGAAATAGATCACCTCGTAGAAGGACCGGCTGCGGCGGCGCCGATGCACCATGACCGCGATCAGCAGCGCGCCGAAGACGCCGCCCGGCACGACGATCGCGACATAGAGCAAGGTGTTGACGACAGAGCGCCGGATGATCGGATCGGCCGGCGCCTTCTGGAAATTGGCGAGGCCGACCCAGTCCATGTCGACGCCGCCGAACTCGTAATTCGTCAGGCTGAGCAGCATCAGCACCGCAAGCGGCAGCAGGATCGTCAGCAGCAGCAGGATGAAGGCCGGCAGCGCGAAGCCGAGCCCGGTCAGCCGCTCGATCAAGGCCCGCCGGCGGGCGACTGGCGCGAAAGCGGCGGGCGATGAGAGGGCAAGCGTCATGCTCAGGCCCTCAGCGGCACGACGGAGGCGCCGCCCTGCCCGCGCGGCTCGAGCCTGTCGCCGTCGGCATCGAAGATATGGCTCGCCGCTTCATCGAAGCCGAGCGTGACCTCGGCCGCCTCGTTGACGCCGGCGGCGACCGCGGGGCTCGCGCGCATGGTGACGCCCGGTGCATCGCGCCCGGCGAGATCGAAATGCAGGATATATTCGGAGCCGAGATTCTCCTTGCGCCTGAGCCGCGCCGAGAACCAGGCGCGGCCTGCGCCGGCCGGCTCGCCATGGATAAGCGTCAGCGCCTCCGCGCGGATGCCGAGGGTGACCGCCTGCCCCGCCGCCGGCGCCACCGCAAGCGCCATTGGCCGGCCAAACAATTCGAGGCGGCCTGCAGTGCCGACCGTCGCGGGCAGGAGGTTGATCGCCGGGCTGCCGATGAACTGCGCGACCTTGAGCGAGGCCGGTTTCTCATAGAGCTGCGAAGGCGTGCCGAGCTGCAGAATCTCGCCTGAATCCATCATCGCGACGCGGTCCGACATCGTCATCGCCTCGACCTGGTCATGCGTGACATAGATGAAGGTCGCGCCCAGGCGCTTGTGCAGCTCCGCCAGCTCGGTGCGCATATGGACGCGCAGCTTGGCGTCGAGATTGGACAGAGGCTCGTCCATCAGGAAGACATCGGGGCTGCGCACCATGGCGCGCCCGAGCGCAACGCGCTGGCGCTGGCCGCCCGAGAGCTGGGCCGGCTTGCGGTCGAGCAGATGGCCGAGCTGGAGCTGGGTCGCGACCGCGTCGACATCCGTCATGATGCCGGCCATGGCCTTGCGCCGCTGGCCCGAGAGCAGGCGGAGCAGCGGCAGGCGCTGCCAGAGTTTCAGCCGCGCCATCGTCAGCGGCAGCGCGATATTCGCCCGCACGCTCATATGCGGATAGAGCGCATAGGACTGGAACACCATCGCGACGCGCCGCTCATGCGGGCGCAGATGATCCACGCTGGCCCCGCCAATGGCGACGCTGCCGGAATCCTGCTGTTCCAGCCCGGCGATGATCCGGATCAGGGTCGATTTTCCGCAGCCGGAGGGGCCGACCAGCGTCAGGAATTCGCCATCGGCAATGTCGAGTTCGACCCCGCCGAGCACCTGTGTCGGCCCAAACGCCTTGGCGATGGAAGACAGTGCGACTGTGGCCATGTCGTTCGCCTCTTGAACTGTGAGGGATGGCGGGGCGGTGTCGAACGCGGCCGCGAGGCGCGGCCGACGGCGTCGTCAGGCGGCGCGCGGCGGGTAGACCTCGTGGATCACATCGTCGATCCAGAGCGTTGTCAGCGCGGGAATTTCATGGATCGCGGCGGTGAAATCCCGACCGTCGAAGCTATAAGTGACGGCGCCGAGCGTGCTTGAACCGGCCATGCCGGGCTGCAATTCGGGGCCGACGACGAAGCCCGAGGACGGCCCCCAGATGTAGCGCGTGCCATCGATCATGAAATCATGGGCCCGGTGCAGATGGCCGCTGGCGACGAAGGCGACGTCATGCCTCCGCACGAGATCGAGCAGATGGGCCCGGGGCCTCGGCGGCACGCTCCAATAGCCCTTGTCGCCTTCATCCGGCGTCTCGACGAAGAGCGGCCGGTGCAGGAACCAGCCGAGACGGCGCCCCTCGGCCTCGGCGATCTCGCGCTCGAGCCAGGCGAGCTGGCGCTCCTCATCCGCCTCGTCGCTGCCGAACAGCATGGAATTCAGGCCGATCAGCCTGAAGCCCTCGATATCGCGGCTCCAGAAATCCGCGCCGAGATGGCTGCGCCAGCGCGCGAGACGCTCTGCATTGACCGGCTGATGCGGATGCCAGGCCTCGCCGACATCATGATTGCCGGGAATGCTCAGCACCGGCAAGCCGAGCCCGTCCAGCAATTCGCGGCAATGGCGCATATCCTCGTCGACATCGGCGCCATCGACCGTGACATCCCCGGTATGAATGACGAGGTCCGGCCCCTGCCCCGCCAGCCAGGCTCTCAGCGGCTCCCAGTTGCAGGCAAAATGCGGCTTGCCCGGGCTGAGATGGGTGTCGGAAATCTGCACGAGCCGCTGCATGGTCCCCTCCCAAAGGGCGCTCCCGGTAGGAAGCGGCCTGCCGCCGTCAGATGCAGGGCAGTGCTTTTGCAGTGGATCATACAAATGAATGTTTTATGACACAAATGTATTTTGCGAGATGACGTGGCTTGCCGCGCGGGCGTTGTGCACCGGGCTGGAGGCGCTCGGTCACCGCAGGTTCGGCCGGCTGAGGGGGGGATCAGAGGGTGGCGCCGACCACGCGCCCCTCAGCGGCGCCTGCGCCGGACCGAACGCCCGGCCTTGATCTCTAGCCTACGGAACCGCACGCCTCGCCCACGCCAGAGATCGCCCACGCGGCGCGGGGACGAGCCGCCTTGCCCTCTCCGTTCGCAGGCGTTCGACTTTGCAGCCACACCCGTCCGTATTGCGTCAAGTTCCAACATTCGGCGCCTGTTGCTGAGCGGACATTCGCCGCAACATTGGAGCCAAGGGCACCTTACCAAATCGCAATCCGGACCCAGACCGAAACCGATGAAGGACGAAGCTTCAATGCACGGTGCTTGAGAGCAGCTTGCGGGGCAGCGAGCTCATTCTCCTGCAGCCATCGGTTTCGACTACGATGGTTTCGCTGAATCCCAGGCCGCCGGCCGTCACATACATGTGAAAGACCATGCCCTCTTCGAGTCTCCAGCGCGCGTTCGGCAGGAACACGCGAGAGAAGTCGCTGGGCCGCGGGGTGCGGGCGTAGAGGCCGAGCGTGTAGCCGGTGACGTTATCGTAGGCAGGACGCAAACCCTCACGAAGCACGGCTTCACGCAGCACGGCATCGATCTCGCAGGCCAGGGCGCCCGGACGCATGGCTGCGAACTGCTCGTCCTGGAGCGCGACCAGACGCTCGGCGAGCAGTGAAAGTCCACGCTCGTCCCCGCCGATAAGCACCGGACGCATCAGTCGGGCGCCGTAATTGCGCAGTTTCGGGATCAGTTCGACATGGAGGATGTCGCTCTCGCCGAGCGGCTGCGCCGTCATCACGCCGTGCAGGAATTCGTGGTCGCCAATGCCGGGCAGGATCGGGCCGGTTTCGCCTGTATCGGCGCCGTTCTCGAGAAAGCAGGCAGCGGCGACGGCTGAGGCTGCCCTTGGCGAAAGCCCGGGCCGCGCCCTTTCCGCGATTGACCTCATCGCCTTGTCGGCGATGCTGGCGGCCTGGCCGATCTGGTTGATCTCGGCCGGCGACTTCACGGCCCGGAGCAGGTCGCTCGCCTGCGGCAGGTCGACAAAGCGAGCCTGCGGCAGAAGCGCCGCGAACCGGTCGCGCGTCGCGGCCGTAAAGCCATAGGAGAGATGATCGGCGTCGATCCGCGCGTTGCCGAGGCCCCGTCGACGGATTTCATCGGCCATCACGGCGTGGGGCTCAGCCGTATCGGGAAACCCGACGATATCGGCAAACCAACAGGCGGCGCGGCAGGGCCCGGCGTCGAGCTCCCGCAGGACGAACCACGGCTCGCCCTCGAGCGGCAGGAAAGCCGCGCGATACATTGTCTCCGAGACCGTGAAGCCTGTCAGCCATGCCAAGCATTCGGCATGGTCGACCAGCAGAAGCTCCGCGCCGACTTCCGCCATCGCGGCGCGGGCACGCGCCACCCGCCCCGCAAATTCCTCGCGCGAGAAGAGCGGGCTCACGCCACCTCGCAGATATCCAGGATGGTCAGCATGTAGATGCGGACCATGTCGAGGAAGTCGCGGATCTCGACGCGCTCGTCGGGCATGGTGTTGTAGCGCCCGCCGGGCCCGCAGACGATGCCTTCCATACCGGCTTCGGCATAGAGATGGCCGGCATCGGTGCCGAAGAAGCCCGGCGGCTTGATCGCGCCGGTCGGCTGCTTTTCGCCGCGCACCGCCTCATAGGCCGCATTGACCGTCTTGACGATGCGCGCGTCCCTGGCGACCTCGAAGGCCGGCATCGACTGGTGGCCTTCCTTCTTCTCGATGCGGATCGTGGTCTTCAGGCCGGGGAAGCGGGCCTCCAGCGCGGCGAGCTCGCGCTGCATGTCGGCGAGCGCGCCTTCTTGCGTCTGGCCGGGCGCATAGCGGCCGGAACCCTTGAGCTTGCAATAGTCGGCGACCTGCGGCGCGCGCCACTCGTGCAGTTCCTTGCCGAGCGCGCCATGGACGACGCCGACATGGACGCGGTTGATCGATTCATGCTCGGCGGTCAGAGCGCCGGAGAAGGTCATGCCGTTCAGCCGCGGGATCAGGTCGCAGGCCGCCATGACCGCGTCGACCGCCTGCTCGCGCTTCGAGAGATGGCGCGTGTTGCCGACGAGTTCGATGACGAAGGAGAAGGCGCAGGCGTGCATGGTCACGGCCTGCACGTCGGTCGGCTCGCTGTTGACGAAATAGTCGGCGCGGATGCCGCTGCGGATCGCAGCGACGGTGCCGACCCCGCCCTGAAGCTCGCCGACGACATAAGTCAGGACGACGTCGCCCTTCAGCTTCACGCCGGCATCGAGCAGCGTCTTCACCGCGCAATAGGAGGCCGCGTCGCCCGCCTTCATGTTGGATACGCCGATGCCGTAGATGAACTCGTCGTCGACGAGCCCGCCCCAGGGATCGACCGTCCAGCCCTCGGTTGCCGGGTTGGTGTCGAGATGGCCGTTGAACATCAGGCTCTTGCCGCCGCCTGTCCCCTTCCAGCGCCCGATGGCATTGGCGCGGCGGCCCTCATCGAAGGCCTGCGCCTCCGCCTCGATGCCCATCGCCTTCATCTGGTCGACGACATGATGGACGAGCGCCCGCTCGCCGTCGGTCTCGGAATAGCTCTTGTGCCTCGCCCAGTCTGAGAGGAGCGCGAGGCAGGCCTTCTCATCGAGGGAATGGATCAGGTCGCGGGGATTCATCGTCAGGGCCTCGAATGTCAGGCTGCCGCCGCGGCCGGAGCCGGCACGGCGTCGAGCAGGGAGCGGGTATAGGGGTGGAGGGTTCCGTCGGTCAGCGCGGTGACATCGACGAGGTCGACGAGGTCGCCGCGATACATCACCGCGACCCGGTGAGCGATCTGCCGCACCAGGTTGAGATCGTGGGTGATGAAGAGATAGGCCGTGCCGAAGCGCTTCTGCAGGTCGACCAGGAGCTCGACCACCGAGGCCTGCACGGAGACATCGAGCGCCGAGGTGATCTCGTCGCAGATCACGAGTTTTGGCTTCGAGGCGAAGGCGCGCGCGATCGCGACGCGCTGCTTCTCGCCGCCGGAAAGCTGATGCGGATAACGGTCCGCGAAAGCGGCCGGCAGCCTGACCTGCTCCAGCAGTTCGCCGATAGCAGCCGCATCCTTGCGCGCGCCCGGCTCGCCATAGAGTTCGAGCGGCCGCGACAGGATCTCGCGAATGCGCTGGCGCGGATTGAGCGAGGAATCCGGATGCTGGAAGATGATCTGGACGTCGCGGCGATAGGCGCGGTCCATGTCGTGGAGCCCCGCGATCCGGCGCCCGGCGAAGCGGATCTCGCCCTCGAAGCGGTTGAGGCCGGTCATCGCCCTGGCGAGCGTCGACTTGCCCGAACCGGACTCGCCGACGATGCCGAGGATCTCGCCCGGCATCACCGAGAGGCTGACCTCGCGATTGCCGGTGAACTGAGTGTTGGCGCGCCCGAGCAGCCGGCCGAGAAAGGGTTTGCGGCCGTAATGGACGCTGACCTTCTCGACCTCGACCAGCGGCGTGCCGGCGGCAGGCTTCGCCGTCTCGACGAGGCGGTGGTCGGGCCGGGGCACGGCGGCGAGCAGCTTTTGCGTATAGGCGTCGCGCGGGCGGGCGAAGACTTCGCCGACCGCGCCCTGCTCGACGATCTTGCCGCGATGGATCACCGCGACCTTGGTCGCGATCTGCGAGACGAGCGCGAGATCATGCGAGATATAGAGCGAGGCGACGCCGGTCTCAGCCTGCAGTTCCTTGAACAGGTCGAGGATCTGGCGGGCCGTGATCACGTCGAGCGCCGTCGTCGGTTCGTCGAAGATGATGCATTCCGGCTGGCAGGCGAAGGCGGTCGCGATGACGACGCGCTGCTTCTCGCCACCCGAGGCCTCGTGCGGATAGCGTCGCATCATCTGGCCGGGCACCTTCAGGCCGACATGGGCGAGACGCTCCTCGCCCTCGGCCCAGGCCTGCCTGGGCGTCAGGCCGCGATGGCGCACCAGCACCTCGGCCAGTTGCGTACCAAGCGAGAGCGTCGGGTTAAGCGAGGTGCTCGGATCCTGGAAGACCATGCCGATGCGCTTGCCGCGGATCGCCTCGATCTCGTCTTCCGAGACCTTCAGCAGATCCTGCCCGGTCAGCCGGATGGCACCGGCCTCGCGCGCGCTCTTCGGCAGGTGGCGCATGATCGCCCAGGCGAGCGAGGTCTTGCCCGAGCCGGATTCGCCGACGAGGCCGAGCACCTCGCCCCGGGCGATGGAGAGCGTCACGTCGTCGAGCGCGCGGGTAAAGCCCGCAGGCGTCGCGTAGTCGAGGCCGTAGCCGGCAATGTCGAGGATCGGGGTCGCCATCACCTCAGCTCCTCGGGTTCAGCGCGTCGCGCAAGCCATCGCCGAGCAGGTTGAAACCGATCGCGACCAGCGCGACGGCAAGGCTCGGCCACAGGATCATCCAGGGGCTCAGATGCATGAAGCGGCGGGCCTCCGCGACCATCAGCCCCCATTCCGAGGCCGGTGGCTGGGCGCCGAGCCCAAGGAAGGAGAGCGTCGCAAACAGCATCACCGCGAAGGCGACGCGGATCGTCATCTCGACGACGATCGGGGCGACGACATTCGGCAGCATCTCGCGCCCGACGATATAGGCGGCGCTCTCGCCGCGCGCGATGGCGGCGTTGACATAGTCCTGCTTGCGCACGGCGAGCGCGACCGAGCGTGTCACCCGCGCCATGCCGGGCGCGAAGGCGAGCGCGATGGCGAGAAGTGCGTTCATGCTGCTCTTGCCGAGCAGGTTCACGATCAGCAGCGCCAGCAGCAGGCTCGGGATCGACATGATGGCATCGACAGTGCGCATGATCGCCTCGTCGCTGCGCCCGCCGAGAAAGGCCGAGACCGTGCCGACCACGGCGCCGACCAGCGTGCCGAGCGCAGTTGCGATCACCGCCATGACGACCGTGGCGCGTGCCCCATGCAGCAGGCGGCTCAGGATATCGCGGCCATACTGGTCGGTTCCGAGCCAGAACTGCGCGCTCGGCGGCTTGTAGCGCATCAGCGGCGCCATCTTCTCGGGGTCGTAGGGCGCAAACCACGGCCCGACGATAACGGCGAGCAGGATCAGGCCGACGATGATCAGGCCGAGCGCACCTTGCGGCGAACGCAGCATCCGCTTGAGGATCTCAATCATACTGGATCCTCCGGTCGAGCCAGGCATAGGCGATGTCGGCGAGGAAATTGGCGACGGCGTAGGTCGTCGCAAGGATCAGCGCGCCGGCCTGGATGGATGGCAGGTCGCGCGCCTGGATCGCGACGATGAGCTGGCGCCCGATGCCCGGCAGCGCAAAAATCTCCTCGACGACGATGACGCCGCCGAGCAGATAGCCGACATCGAGCGCGACGATGGTGATGGTCGGCAGCAGCGCATTGCGCAGCGCGTGCTTGAACAGCACTTGCCGCTTCGACAGGCCCTTGAGGCGCGCTGCGCGGATATAGTCGGAATGCAGCACATCGACCAGTTCGGAGCGCACCATGCGCGAGACATGGGCGATCAGGATCAGCGAGACGGTCAGCACCGGCAGGACGAGATGCCTGAGGCCGCGCAGCGGATCCTCGGTCAGCGGCACATAGCCCGTCGCCGGCAGCCATTGCAGCCAATCCGCCAGCACCAGCACGACGAGCGTGGCGGTGACGAATTCCGGAAGCGAAACACCGACATAGGAGAGAAAGCTCACCCCCAGATCGGCGGCCCGGCCGCGTCGCACCGCCGCGATAATGCCGAGCGGGATCGCCAGCACCAGCATCAGCACGATCGAGAACAGCGCCAGCAGCAGCGAGCGCCCGAGCGCCTCGAGCATTGCGGGCGCAACCGGCTGGCCGGTGCGCATCGAGAGGCCGAAATCGCCGTGCAGGACGCCTGCGAGCCAGTGCAGGTACTGCAGCCAGATCGGGTCGTTCAGCCCCATCTTGACGCGCAGCGCCGCGAGCGCATCCGGCGTCGCGTTCTCACCCAGCATCATGACCGCAGCATCCGCCGGCAGGATCTGGGTGATCGCGAAGACGATCAGCGACACGACCAGCAGCGTGTAGCCTATCAGCAGGATCCTTTTGAGGATATAGGCGGGCGACACGCGCTTATGCCTCGCTTTTCGCTTGGAGCCGGATCCGATCAGATTGAATCAATCTGATCGGTGAAGCCGTCTCTCGCTTTGGAACGGGCTCAGCCGCGCTTCGGCGCGTTGGCGCCGAGCGAGACGAAATCCAGCCGGAAGACGGCGCCGCGCGGATGCAGCTGGTAGCCCTGTACCCAATCGCGCTGTCCGCCGAGCAGGTCGAAGAAAGCGGGAATGATCGAGGGCACCTCGTCATACATCAGCTTCTGCGCCTGCGCGTAGAGCGCGCGGCGCTTGGTCTCGTCGACCGTGGCGCGCGCCTCGAAGATCAGCTTGTCGAAGGCGGTATTGTTCCAGCGCGTCTCGTTCCAGGCAGCGTTCGAGGTGTAGAGCAGCGAGAAGATGGCGTCGGCCGTCGCCTGCATGTTGTAGAAGCCGACATAGAACGAGCCCTTCTTCCAGACCTGGTCGAGATAGGTCGCGTGCGGCATAGTCTCGACCTTGATGTCGAAACCGGCGGGCTTGGCCATCTCGCGCAGGGCCACGGCCAGCTGCGTGCGTTGGCCCGGACGATCCGAGGCGATCAGCGTCGCTTCCAGCCCCTTGGGATAGCCGGCCTCCGCCAGCAGCGCCTTGGCCTTGGCGATGTCGGCCTTCTTCGCCGGCAGCTCGGCGAAGAAGCGATAGGCCGGGCTGAGCGGGGTATCGTTGCCGGGCGAGCCAAAGCCCTCGGTGACGAAATCGACCATCGCGGCGCGATCGACGGTGAGCGCCAGCGCCTGGCGCACGCGCACATCGTTAAAGGGTTTTTGGTCGCAGCCGAAATTGACGTTGCAGAACTGGCCCGACGGCACGCGCAGCGCCTTGACGCCCGAGGCCTTCTGCAGCCGGCCGAACTCGGTCGGCGGCGTGGTGCTGATCAGATCGGTATCGCCGGCGATCAGCGCCGAGGCTTCGGCACTGACATCGGGGAAGACCACGACCTCGACCTTGTCGAGATAGGGCCGTGCCTTGTCGTAATAGGCCTCGTTGCGGGCGACCACGATCTGCCGCTCCGGCTCGAAGGAGACGAGCTTGAACGGGCCGGTGCCGATCGCCTGGCGGTCAAGCTTCTCCAGCCCGCCCTTGATGACGGCAGCCGGCACGATCTTGGCGTTGGTATAGGCTAGCGTCACCGGCAGATCGGCGAAGGGCGCCGACAGGGTGAAGACGACGGTCGCGTCGTCCTTGGCCGCGACCTTGGCGATCGGCCCGACATTCTGGCGTGCTGGCGAGGCAGTCTTGGCGTCGAGAATGGCCTCGAAGGTCGCGACCACATCGGAGGCCGTGCAAGCCGAGCCGTCATGGAAGGTCAGGCCCTTGCGGAGCGCGAAGCTCCATTCGGTCAAATCGGCGGAATTCGTCCAGGATTCAGCGAGATCGGGCTCGGCGCTCATGTCAGGATTCAGGCGCGTCAGGCCGGAATAGAGCAGTTCGGCAACGAGATATTCCGGGTTCACCCGGGTGACGAGCGGGTTGAGCTTGGAGACGGCCTGATCGACGCTGACGCGCAAGGTGCCGCCGCGCCGGGGCGCATTCTGGGCGAAGGCCGGCAGACCGGTCAGGCTAAGCCCGCCGAAGGCGGCGGAGGCGGCGAGGAAATCACGACGGTGGATGCTCGGCATGGAACGCTCCTTCAGCTTCGGGATATGAGAGGGGTCAGGCAAGGTCGGGGTTGAGCTCGGGCCTGAACTCGGCGGCGAGATAGGCGAGCACGGCGCGCGCCAGCGCGATGATGTCGGAGACCGTCGTGTACTCGCCCGGCGCGTGGATATTGCGGTCGGGGCGGCCGAGCCCGCCGAGCAGCACTTCCGACCGGCCGGTTGCGCGCTGGACCCAGCCGAAATCAGAGCAGCTCGCCGCGCCCCAGCGGCGGAAATCCTCCGGCGCATAGCCGAAGCCCGCGCCGACGGCGGCCTGCCAGCGCGGCCAGTGCGGCCCGGCCGGATCGCTGGTCGGAGCGAGATGTCCGATCAGCGCCGTCTCGACGGTCAGGCCGGGGACGGAAGCGACGGCGCGGCGCACCGTCTCCTCGATCTCGGCCAGCGCGTCCTCAAAAGCTTCCTCCGGCATGTAGCGGCGGTTTAGCGTGAGTTCGAGCAGGGCCGGCACCTGCCCGCCGGCCGTGCCGCCGCCAATGGTCGCGATGTTGAGCTGCGCGGCCAGTGCCGGTTTTCCCGGCGGTGGCGGCAGTGCGGACAGGCGGGTCGCCACCTCCGCCTTGAGACCAGCCAGCGCGTTCAGCAGCGGCAGCGAACCCTCGATCGCGTTGAGGCCGCTGCCGCGCCGGTTGCCTTCGCCGGCATGGACCGCCTGCCCGCGGACCCGCACCAGCAGGTTGAAGAGCCCGAAGCAGCCGGCCCAGATGCGCGCCTCGGCGCTGCCGTTGAAATTGATGATGGGAGCGTGGAGCCTGCCCAGCTCGGCGCCGACAGGGCCGTCGAGCCGGCCCTGCTCTGCGAGATAGCGGATGCCGGGATAGAGGCCGCCCTCCTCGTCGGTGCAGAACAGCAGCATCGGATCATAGGCGAGTGCGATGTTGCGGGCCTTGGCCGCCCGCAGCGCCAGCAGCACGGCTGCGATGCAGCCCTTCATGTCGGCAGCGCCGAGGCCGATCAGGCGTTCGCCATCGCGGGCCATCGAGAGCGGATCGGTCGTCCAGCCCGGTGCGGCCGGGACCGTGTCGACATGGAAATAGAGCCCGCAGACCGGCTTTCCGGTCTTGGCGGTCGCAATCAGATTCGTCCTGGTGCCAGCGGCCGGGCCGTTCGGGACACGCCAGAGCTCGTCCGGCACATCGACGCGCTCGGTTTCCAAGCCGAGCGGGCGCGTCAGCGCCTCTATCAGCGTCGCGAAGTCGCCATAGCCCTGCCCCGGCGGAAATGAGGTATCGACCGCGATCATCGCTCCGAGATCGGCGATCGCCGCCTCGACCGCCTCAGCAATCCAGGCGCCGGCGCGCTCCAGCCCCGCCGTCTCGCGCACAGCCTCGCGCGCCTCCTGCCCGTCACGGCTCATCGGACCGCCCTGCCCCGGCGCGGTGGCTGGGCGGCGCGGACGCGATCTGCCATGGAGATGGCTGAGGTAGCGGAGTGCATGGCCATTGGCGCTCAAGCAGCTTTCATATAAACTATATAGAAATAGGACTCAGCCTCATGCCTCCTGTCAATGCCAAAAAAGCGACCGCGCCTGCCGCGGGATTGATCAGCGGCGGCGACGTGGCGTCCACGCTGCCGAACCTCGTCTCCCTCGATTCCGCACCGCTCTATGAGCGCGTGAAGCGGCATATGTCGGAGGCGATCCTCGTCGGGGAATGGCAACCCGGCATGGTGCTGCCCAACGAAACCGCATTGGCGCAAGGGTTTGGCATCGCTGTGGGCACGGTGCGCCGGGCGATGAGCGACCTCGTTGCCGAGGGTTTGCTGTCACGTCGGCGCAAGACCGGCACGGTCGTCACCGGCCGCGCGCCGCATCATTCGCTGCGCTTCTTCTTCCAGTATTTCCGTCTCCACCGGGCTGACGGCAGCCTGGTGCGGTCGACAAGCCAGTTCCTGACGGTAGAGACGCGGCAGGCTACGCCCGAGCAAGCCCAGCGCCTACAGATCAGAGCTGGCGGTGTGGTCGCGATCCACCGCATTCGGCATGCGGACGGCCGCCCCGTCATGCATGACAAGTTGCTGCTCGCAGAAGAAAGAGTCCCAAGCCTACCCCGCGAGCCGGCAGCTCTGCCGCCGCTACTCTACCTTCATCTGCTGGAGCATTACGGCATTCGCATCTCAGCAGTTCGCGAGCAGATTACCGCTGAACTTGCCAATGATGAGGACATCGCCCTCCTCGATCTCGCCGGGCCGGAAGCAGTGCTCGCCATTGACGAGGTCGCCTACGATCAGGCGGGCCTGCCGACCATTCTCGGCCGGCATCGCGCCAGTACGCGCGCGCATGCTTACATCAATGAGGTTCGGTAGGCGCCGCAACCGGGCATGGGAGGGTCGGCCAAAAGCTGACGTTGGGTGCCTGCACGGGCTATATCGGTTGGCGGCCCATCAGGACGCGAACGTCCTGGCCAACGGTCAGCGCCTTCCTTGGGTGTGGCAGCGATTTACCCATCGCGCCGCAGATGGCCACCGTTGCGCGCGAAATGATGGCTGCTCAAAACGCCCTCCGCCGCATCGAGCCCCGTCTGATACGCCCCATGCGCGGTCGAGAAATCATCCGTCGAACAGGCCTCGCCCGCGAAGAAGATGCGCTCGTCCCCTGGCTTTGCCAGAATGGCGCGCGCCTCGACGCAGCCGGGAAGCGCGTGGCTGTATGAGCCCCTGATGAAGGGGGATTTCGCCCAGCGCGTTTGCGCGACCGGTTTCAGCCGGCGCCGGATGCCGGCGCCGAACAGGCCGGCGAGCTCGTCTTGGGCGAAGGCGACCATGTCCTCGCTCGCTTCGAGTTCGCGCGCGGCGGCGCCGCAGATGAAGCCCTCGATCAAGGGTCGGCCGAATGGCCGCAAATGGTAGCTGCCGGTCTTCGCTGTATGCGGGTTTCCCAGCACCTGCGTGTCCGGCTCCAGATCGTCCGGGCGATCGATCGCGAAGGACACCTTGTCGGCGAGGCCGAGCGGCAGGCGGGACGCCGCCTCGATCCGGTCATCAAGCGCCGCCGGCAATTTGATTATTCCCGCGGCAAGGACATCGGTCGAAACCGTGATGATCGCAGCCCCTGCCCTGATCGTGCCTGAGCCCGTGACGATGGCGAGTTGGGACTGGTCAGCCTCGATTGCCGAGACGGGCATGCCGAGCGAGATCGGCAGCCCGGATGCCGCCCTGGCGATGAGCGCGCCATAGCCCTCGATGACGCGCCAGTTCACGCCCGTATCCGCATCGGCGAAGGCGAGATAGTCGCGGATCGAGAGGGATTTGAGGTCGGTTCCGTTGATATAGCTGCTGACGGCTTCGAGATAGGGATTCCAGGTGCCGCCCTCCTCCAGCAGGTCGGCTGCCCGGTCAGTGCCGGCCGGGGCCCGGCGCAGGCGCTGCTCGAAGCTAGTGAAGGCGGCGCGGGCGGCCATCTGATCGGCGGCGGGGAAGCCCAGATTCCTGAACTGGCGCCCCCAGGGCGGCAGCGTCCTGTCGATGGTGAAGCCGAGGTCAGGCGCCAGCGCAGTCCAGGGATTGCGCTCGGCGGAGTGCAGCCAGCCGCAGCCGAGATCGATCGGCAAACCCTCGTGCCGGATGGTCCAGGCGCGGCCGCCGACCCTGTCGCCGGCCTCGATAACGGCGAGCGACAGGCCTGCTTCGCCAAGCCGTCGCGCTGCCGCGATCCCGGCCGCGCCGGCGCCGACCACGACTACATCGAGTTCCGCGCTCATTCGACCGTCCTTGCTGCTGCGCCCAGTTCCAGCCAGTCGAGCTCTTCCTCGAGCCGATGGAAGGCATCGTCGCCGATCGTGCCGTCGCTTCGCAGCGCCAGCGCCTTGTCGCGCGCCGCGGCGAGTGCATCGCGCCGGAGCTGGTTCTGCGTGGTATCGAACTCGTCGCTGTCGCGCGTCTGCGCGAGCATGTCGTCATATTCGCGGCGCACCGCCAGCGCGGCCTCGGACGGCGCATCGCCGATCGTTGCGATGGCCGCCTTGAGGGCGAGCTTTCGCGCCATGCGAAACTCGCGCTCGACCGGGCGGTCGTCCCGCGGCGACAGCCGGCGCAGCAGGAGCGGCAGGGTCAGTCCCTGGATCAAGAGCGTCCCGACCACGACCGTGAAGGCGCAGAGCAGGATCAGGTCGCGGTGCGGAAAACCGCCCGGCAGGGCATAGGCGGCGGCAAGCGTGACGATGCCGCGCATGCCGCACCATGCGATGATCAGGCCGTCGGAACCCGCCGTTGACGCCGGGCGCGTCTCGTCCTTCGCGCCCTCCGTGGCCCGGCGCGTCAGTTTCGCGATCGCCTGATAGGTCATGACCCAGCTCAGGCGCACGATGATGACGGTTGCCAGGACGGCCAGCGCAATGACGGGAAAGGCGCCGATCTCACGCGGGCTGAGATTGGCGAGGATAGGCCGCAATTGCAGGCCGATCAGCACGAAGGCCAGGGTCTGGAGCACGAAGACGGTCGTCTCCCAGACCGCATAGGACGGGATGCGAAGGCGCGCGCTGGTGCGGGCGGGCGCGGTGCGCGCAATCACCATGGCATAGACGACGATGGTGATGATGCCCGACAGATGCAGCCGCTCCGCCAGGATCCAGACCCCGAATGTCGTGATGAACTGCAGGATGATGGCGCTCGGCGGGTCCTTGAACGCGCCGAGGAAGCGGACCAGCGACCAGCCGAGAAACGCGCCGAGCCCGATACTGCCGATGACGACGAGGCCGAAGGTCGGCAGCGCCGAGGCTGGCGAGAAGCCCCCGACGAGCACGGCCCCGACGGCAACGCGATAGATCAGGAGCGCGGTCGCGTCGTTGAGCAGGCTTTCGCCTTCCAGGATGACGAGGAGCCGATGCGGCGGGCGCAGGCGGCGCAGAACGGCGGTCGCCGCGACAGCATCGGGCGGCGCGACGATCGCGCCGAGCGCCACGGCGGCGGCCCAGGGCAGATCCGGCACTAGCCACCGGGCGACCGCCGCTACCGCGACCGTCGTCACCCCGACCGCAACGACGACGAGACTGCCGACGGAGAGCCAGTTCCGGCGCAGGTCGCGCGGCGAGGTATCGAAGGCGGCGTCGAGCAGGATCGGCGCGACGAACAGGGCGAGCACCAGTTCGGGATCGAGCGCGAATTCCGGTGCGTTCGGGACGAGCGCCAGCGCCGTCCCGGCGACCGCGAGCACGACCGGATAAGGCACGCCGATGCGCCGCGCGCCCGCCGAGAGCAGCACCGCCCCCAGCATGATGGCCAGGATCGACTCGAAGAAGATCATCGCCGGATTTTGCGCGGGGCCGCCGGCATTGTCGATTGGCGGGCAGATCAGACTGGAGGCAAGCCCGATCGCAGGAGGCGGACCGCAGGATGAGTGCGGCTGTGGCCGTCACGTCGCCTGTCCTCGCGCCCCTGCCCTGTCGCTGCGCTGAGCCCGCAACCTGGCGGATGACGGGAGCGTCATGACGAGAGCGCGCTGTAGAGCATCGGACCGGAAAGTGGAATCCGGTTTTCGGACGAATCCGATGCTCGAACAAAGAGCTGGATCGCCGTATGCATCCGGGCTCTCCTGGGTTACGCCTTTAAGCCTGCGGGCATGGCGTTCCCCCATCTGGCTTCGGGAGGTTGCAGCGTGGCATTTTTGACCCGACGGCGCTTTGTCGCCTCTCTTCCGGCTCTGGCCTCTTGCCTGACATCTCCGCTGCGCGCGCAGGTCGGCGCCCCGACAGGCACCGGCACGACACTGTTCCAGGACGTCCGCATCTTCGACGGGACGGGCAGCGGGCTCTCGGCACCGTCGCATGTGCTCGTCCGCGGCAATCTGATCGAGCGCATCTCGGCGGCGCCGCTCACTGCGGAGCCCGGCACCGAGGTCATCGCGGGCGGCGGGCGAACGCTGATGCCGGGGCTGACCGATATGCACTGGCACGCGATGCTGGTGCGCTCGACGCCGTCGCAATCGCTCTTCGGCAATCTCGGCTTCAATTATCTGACGGCCGGCGCCGAGGCGACTGAGACCCTGATGCGCGGCTTCACCACGGTCCGCGACATGGGCGGCCCTTCCTTCGGCCTCAAGCAGGCCATCGATGGCGGCGTGCTGCCAGGGCCCCGCATCTATCCCTCAGGTGCAGTCATCACGGTGACCAGCGGGCATGGGGATTTCCGCCAGCTGACCGACCTACCGCGAGCACAGGGCTCGCTGTCGCGGATGGAGCAGGTCGGCGGCAGCATGGTCGCCGACAGCCCCGACGAGGTGCGCATGCGCGTCCGCGAGCAGCTGATGCAGGGCGCCTCCCAGATCAAGCTGACGGCCGGCGGCGGCGTCGCCTCGCCGTTCAGTCCGCTCGATGTCTCGACCTTCACCGCAGACGAGCTGCGCGCCGCCGTGGAGGCCGCCGAGAACTGGGGGACCTATGTCACCGTCCACGCCTACACGCCGGCGGCGATCACCCGCGCCATCTCCGTCGGGGTGAAATGCATCGAGCACGGTCACCTGATGGACGAGGCGTCGGCGCGGCTGATCGCGGAAAAGGACATCTGGCTGAGCACGCAGGCCTTCCCGGACGAGATGGCGGAGGCCTTTCCGCCGGGCTCGGGCGAGCGGGCCAAGGCCTATACCGTGTTTGCCGGCACGGAGAAGACCTTCGAGCTGGCGAAGAAATACAAGCTCAAGCTCGCCTTCGGGACCGACATCCTGTTTTCGCCGCAGCTTGCGAGGCGGCATGGCGAACTTCTCGCCAAATGGACGCGCTGGTTCACCCCCGCCGAAACCCTGGCCATGGCGACCAGCACGAATGCGCGGCTGCTCGAACTGTCCGGCCTGCGCAATCCCTATCCGGGAAAACTCGGCGTGGTTGCGCCCAACGCCCTGGCCGATCTGCTGCTTGTCGACGGCAACCCGCTCGAGAACATCAATCTCGTCGCTGATCCGCACCGGTCTTTCGTCGTGATCATGAAGGACGGCAAGATCTACAAGAATGCGCTGCCGGGCTGAGGGCCTCCGGCGGCTCTGATGCCGCCATAGTCTTTCCTGCCTTGCCGGCGGAACCCCGATGGGCCCAGCGCATTCCAAGGTCGTGGGAGATTTTTGACGAACCGTGAACCGCCTTCGTCTGCGTGGAAACCAGGCCGGAATTGGCCGTAAACAGCGAAAGGACAAGCCGTGACGATCGCCAAGAACACGATCTGCCTCTGGTACGACAAGGACGCGGAAGCGGCCGCCCGCTTCTACGCCGAGACCTTTCCGGACAGCGCGGTGGGGGCCGTCCGCCGCGCCCCGACCGATTTCCCCTCCGGCAAGGCGGGCGACGTGCTGACGGTCGACTTCACCGTCGCCGGCATCCCTTGCCTCGGCCTGAATGGCGGGCCCGCCTTCAAGCATAACGAAGCCTTCTCGTTCCAGATCGCCACCGACGACCAGCAGGAAACCGACCGCTACTGGAACGCGATCGTCGGCAATGGCGGGCAGGAAAGCGCCTGCGGCTGGTGCCGGGACAAATGGGGCATCTCCTGGCAGATCACGCCGCGCGTGCTGACCGAGGCCATGGCGGCCGGCGGCGAGGAAGCAAAGCGCGCCTTCACCGCGATGATGACCATGAAAAAGATCGATGTCGCCGCGATCGAGGCGGCACGGCGCGGCTGAGGTTTGCAAGGGGGTTTTGCCCATTGTAGCCCCGCCGGCCATTGCGATACCGGGTCGTGTCCGGCGCAGATCCAGAGACGCTGCGTCGCGCTGGCGCGGCGGGCGCAGCTTGGGGATGCCGGATCCCGCCGCGGCTCGATCCCGCTTGAAGGCCAGCCCATGCGGCATTATCTTACCATCGTCTTACCCGCGGCATCTGGACACCATGGCAAGCGCGCCGAAATTGACAACGACGGTCTCCACGAAGGGCCAGGTCATTCTGCCCAGCTCGATTCGCCAGCGGCGCGAATGGGGGGCCGGAACGCGCCTCATCGTCGAAGAGACACCCGATGGCGTGCTGCTGAAGCCGGCTCCTGCCTTTGCGGAGACCCAGCCTCAGGACGTCTTTGGCGTTCTCCCGCCTGTCGGCAGGGCGAAGACGCTGGAAGAGATGGCGGCGAGTGTTCTGGCTGAGGCAAAGCGCCGGCATGCTCGCGATTGATACCAATCTGATCGTTCGCTACCTGACGGGCGACCATCCCCGGCAATCAGAGCGCGCGCGCATTCTGATCGATGGACAGCCGGTTTTCGTCGCGCAAACCGTGATGCTCGAGGTCGAATGGGTGCTGCGCAGCGCCTATGAGTATGATGCGGCCGATATCACCCGGGCCTTGAGAGCCTTTGCCGGCCTTCCCACAGTGACGGTCGAAGACGGCGCGGTGGTCGCTGCTGCCTTGGATCTGACTGAGCGCGGCATGGACTTCGCCGATGCCCTGCATCTCTGCAAGTCGGCCCATTGCGAGGGTTTCGCGACGTTCGATCGCAAGTTCATCACATTGGCGAAGGCGGCGGGCTATCGGCAGGTGCGAGAAGCCTGACAGGCAGGTCAGCGCGCGCCCCCAAACGAAAACGGCCCCGCATCACTGCGGAGCCGTCTTCCGTCGGGAGCTCACGCGGGGAGCTCGACCTTGGATGCCGCAGGTCTGACCAAGCAGGCCAGGAGCGAGCGGCCCGATTGCCTTACGACCTTCTGCTGCGCCGGGCCAGCGCCATAGCCGGCCACGATGCCGCAGTTGACGCCGCTAAGCTTCTCGTTTCCCCGCGGCATCGGCCGCCGCTCTATCCCCCGCGTCGGCGCGGCCCGGCAGCCAGCGCTTCGGTGCGGCCGTCAGGTCCCCGCCCCTTCCCTGTCCGCGCGGAGGCTCTTGACGTCGCTCCAATCACGCAACATATGAAGTTACATGAATCGTGATAGTCGTTTGTCCGGGGTGCTGCACGTTCTGCTGCACATGGCGGACCAGAACAGCCCGGTGACCTCGGAGGCGCTGGCGCGGATGATGCGGACCAATCCCGTGGTGATCCGGCGGATCATGTCGGGCTTGCGCGACCAGGGCTATGTCCGCTCCGAGAAAGGTCATGGCGGCGGTTGGACCATCGCCCGCGACCTCGCCGAGATCACCTTGCGCGACATTTATGAGGGCATCGGCTCGCCCGCCCTCTTCGCCATCGGCAACCGCAGCGAGGCGCCGGCCTGCGCCGTCGAGCAGGCGGTCAATGCGGCGCTTGATGGCAGCTTGCGCGAGGCGCAGGCGCTGTTGCTGGCCTCGCTCGAGACCGTGACGCTGGCAGCCTTGAGCGCGGATTTCCGGCAACGCCTGGCGCAACGCGCGCGGCTCCAGCCCGAAGGATCCACCTGTGTCGACTGAACGCGCGGCTCGCGAAGAGCCCTTCCTCAGGAATTTTTCCGATCCCGAAGCCGTCTCGCGCTATGCGGAGGGGCCGCGGCGTTTCGTGCCCGGTCTCGACGCGCTGCACCGGATGACCGGCCTGCTGCTGGCAGAAAGCGCCCCCGACGACGCGAAGGTGCTGGTGCTCGGGGCGGGCGGCGGCAGCGAGATCCGCGCGCTTGCAGAGGCGCATCCCGGCTGGAGCTTCGTCGGGGTCGATCCGGCAGCCGCGATGCTGCGCCTCGCCGAACGCACGCTGGGGCCGCTGATGGATAGGGTCACGCTGGTCGAAGGCTATATCGACGATGCGCCGGCCGGCCCCTTTGACGCGGCGACCTGCCTGTTGACGCTGCATTTCCTCGCCGCGCCCGAGCGCGAACGGACGGTGCGCGAGATCCACGCCCGGCTTCGCCCCGGCGCGCCCTTCGTCGCTGCACATGCGAGCTTTCCCCAGGGCGCCGACGAACGCGAAACCTGGCTCGATCGCTACGCCGCCTACCCGATCGCGTCCGGCGCCGATCCCGAGCAGGTGCAGCGCGCCCGCGCGGCGGTCTCAGCCAGCCTGCAAAGCTTCAGCCCCGAGCAGGACGAGGCGATCCTGCGGGCCAGTGGTTTTGCCAATGTCAGCCTGTTCTACGCGGCCTTCACCTGGCGCGGCTGGATCGCGAACGCCTGAGGGTCGGGCACGGTCCGAGAGCGGACGGGGCCCGTCAGAGCGAAACGAGTGTCCGCGCGGCCATCATGCTTGCGAGCAACCCGAGCACGGCCGCGCTGGCGCGGTAGCCGATCCGGGCCTTGGCCGGGTCCTGCAGACTGCGCTGCAACGTGCTGCCAAGCAGCACCCAGCCGAAGCCGATCGCGACGATCTCCGCCGACAGCACAACGAGCCAGGGCAGCAGCGCCAAGAACCCTGCCGGGGCGGCGGGCAGAAGGGTGAAGGCGAAGATGAGCCCTTTCGGATTGAGCAGCGTCGTCAGGAACACGCGGGCGAAGGTGATCGAACGGCCGTGAGCGAGAGGCAGGCTGCTGCGCTGCCAGAGCGCCGTTGCCAGGTAGACTAGATAGAGCGCAACGCCTGCCTGGAGCGCCGTTGCGACGATCGGCCGGGATGCGATGAACGGTCCCAGGGCCAGGCGCAGGATGGCGATCGCCAGGAGATAGCCGAGAAGCTCGGCTGCAAGCAGGGCGGCGGACCGGCGCCAGCCGATCTCGGCGCCGGAGGTCGCGAGAAGCGTATTGGTCGGTCCCGGCGTCGCCAGAAGCGAGGCACAGACCGCGATGAAGGCGAGCAAGCTCATGCCGAACTGATGCCGCAGACAGGCCCTCCCCGCCTTGATCTCGATCAGATTCCGGCGGTCCGCCCAGGCCGCCGCGCGCGCGGCAGACTCGTCAGAGCAAGCGCCTTCGTGGCAGGGTTCGCCGTCCGAAGCAGCCGATCCCGGAGCGGGCGTTGAACCTCCGCCAACTCACCTATTTCGTCCGTGTGGTTGAGGCCGCCAATATGACGCGCGCGGCCGATGAGCTGCGGATCGCGCAACCGGCGCTCGGCATGCAGATCAAGCAGCTCGAGGAAGGCCTCGGCGTCACGCTGCTGACCCGCCATTCGCGCGGCGTCTCTCCGACGGCCGCCGGCGAAAAGCTGTTCCGGCGCGCCGTCGAGATCCTCGATCTCGTCGCGCTGACGCACCGCGAACTGCGTGAGGACGCACGCGAGTCCGTGCGTTTCGGGCTGACGCCGAGCCTGATGCAAATCATCGGGCCGGAGCTGCTGCTGCGGATCTCGGAGCGCGCGCCTCACCTTGCCGTCAGCCTGACCGAAGAGATGAGCCACCTCCTGGTCGACAGCCTGCATCGGGCCGAGCTCGACCTGATCCTGGCCTATGAGGTTCCGGACGCGCCCGGCTGCTGGAGGCGCGCCCTCTACCAGGAAGACCTCGTCCTCGTCACCGCGACGGGAGACCGGAACACGGCCCCCATCAGCTTCACCGAGGCTCTCGCCCATCCTCTCATCCTGCCGGAGCCGCGCGATGGCGTGCGCTCACTCGTCGAGAAGACCGCCACCGAACATGGGCTCGTCCTCCGGCTCGAACATGAGGTCCGTTCGATCTCCGGCATCAAGACGCTGGTCGCGCGCGGGCCCGCGGCCGGCATCCTGCCCTATGGCACCGTGCTCGCGGAGGTCGCGGCCGGAACCTTGTCGGCCCGCCCGATCGTCGCACCGGTGCTCAGGCGCACGCTCTACCTCGCAGGCTCGCGCAAGGCCGGGCAGCTTGCCGCGCTCCCGATCATCCGCGACGCCGTTGCTGCGGCGATGACGACGCTCTCGGCGGCGGTGATCGGGTTGGGGCACCCGCTACCGGCCGCCGAGCCACAGCAAAACGCTTAGCGCTGACCTAAGCGCTTCGCATTGGATTTCGGCCGTCAGAATGAGTGATCCTGCCGCGACGGCGCAGATCCGCGCATTTCAATCGAGGGCGTCCCATGCTGTCGAACGCGCCTGCCGGAGCCAGTGAGGCTCCGCACCCAGAGGGCACCCGGGAGCTCGATGCGGTGGTTGCCGAGATCGTTCTCGCGAGCCGCATTCTCGCCCGCGAAGGCATCGTCGACAGTTTTGGACATGTCTCGGCGCGCCACCCCGATCGCAGCGATCATTACCTGATGCCGAGAACCCGCGCGGCCGAGCTGGTCACCCCCGGGGATGTGCTGGTCTTCGACCGCGAGGATGCCCTCGTCTCGGTGACGCAGGCCCGCATCTTCGCCGAACGCAGCATCCATAGCGCGATCTACCGCGCACGCCCGGATGTGCAGGCCATCTGTCACCACCATGCGCCGGCGATGATGCCGTTCTGCACGAGCGATGCCGAACTCGTTCCCGTCTTCCATCTGGGCGCGACCATGGGCGCGACCGTGCCGCTCTGGGACAGCCAGGATGAGTTCGGCGACACGAACCTGATCGTCTCGACACATGCGCAGGGAGATTCGCTGGCGCGGGCCCTCGGGTCGAACTGGACCGTGCTGATGCGCGGCCATGGCGCCACCGTCGCGGGCCGCTCGCTCCGGGAGGTGACCTTTCGGGCGATCTACGGCGCTCGCAATGCCGAGGTGCAGTTGAAGGCCGCCCAGCTCGGCGCGGTTCGCCGACTGACGACCGCCGAAGCGCTCTCTGCCGCCGAATTCAACCTGACGCCCTTCGCCATGGACCGCGCCTGGGAGCAATGGACCCGGCATGTCGAAGCGACAGGTCCGTTCTGATCATCGACCCCGACGACACCGAACAACTCGATGGGAGGTCACCATGTCCGAGCCGATGTCTCGCCGCGCCGCTCTGGCTCTCCTCGGTGCGGGCTCCCTCGCCCTGCCGGCGCTCGCCCAGAGCCAAGCCGGCTATCCCACCAGGCAGATCCTGCTGATCGTGCCCTACCCGGCCGGAGGCGCGGTCGATCTTGCCGCGCGGCTCGTCGCCGAGAAACTGCGCCTCGAATTCGGCCAGCCGGTCGTCGTCGAGAACCGGGCCGGCGCCAACGGCATGGTCGGGGCAGCGGCAGTCGCGCGGGCGGAGCCTGACGGCTACACGCTGCTGATGGCGCCGCGCGAGGTCTTTGGCATCAACCCGATCCTGATGCCGCAGCAGGCGCTCGATGGGAAACGGGACTTCGCCTATGTCGGTGTGGTCGCGACGGGCCCCTATGTGCTGGTCGTCAATCCCGGGCTCGGCGTCGGCAGCTTCGCTGAGTTCGTCGCCCTCGCGAAGCAGCGCGAGCTGCCCTATGCCAGTTTCGGCAAGGGCAGCATGGCCCATCTCAACATCGAGGCGCTGGCGCGCAGGCTCGGCGTCAAGATGGTGCATGTGCCCTATCGCGGTGCGCCGCCGGCCGTCACGGCGGTGGCGACGGGCGAAGTCGCGCTGACCATCTCCACGCCGCCGGCCGCGCTCTCCCTGATGCAGGACGGAAAGCTGAAGGCGCTCGCCGTCGGGAGCGAGCGCCGGCTGCGCGACATGAGCGAGGTGCCGACGATGACGGAACTCGGCCTCTCCGATGATCCGCTGATCCCGAATTTCTTCGGCCTCGTTGCCCCCGCGGGGACTCCAGCGCCGATCGTCGCACGCCTGAATGCGGCGGCCGCGCGCGCGATCATGGCTCCAGAAATCGCGTCGAGGCTCGCGGCCAGCGGGCTCGACCCCGCACCCGGCTCCCCCCAGGACATGGCGCGCGTGGTCAACGGAGACATCGAGCGTTTCGGCCGGCTGATCCGCGAACTGGATATCAAGGTCACGGAATAGACGTTTCATCGGCGGGACGGCAGGCGTCGGCTGCCCGACATGCGCTTCTCAAGCGCGAAGCACATGACGAGCGATCCGCCGGCTACTACGCGCCGGGCAAGGGAGCGTCGGGATGGACCAGCCCGGCCTCCCGCAGCTCCCGCCAGAACGCGGCAGGCACCACCTCCTGCAGTGCAGCCCGGTCTTCGGCGATGCGGCTCGGCTGGCTGGCGCCGGGGATCACCGCAGCGACCGCGGGATTGGCGAGCGAAAACTGCAGGCCGGCCGCCTTCATGCTGACGCCGTGGCGGTCGGCGATGGCCTTGATGCGCGCGACCTTGGCGCGGATCTCCGTCGTCATCGGTGCGTATTCGAAGTTCGGGCCGCCGACCAGGGCACCGGAGCTGTAGGGGCCGCCGACGACGATGCCGAGCCCGCGCTCGGTGACCAGCGGCATCACGCGCTGGAGGGCGCGCGCATGGTCGAGCAGCGTGTAGCGTCCCGCCAGCAGGAAGCCGTCTGGGCGCGGACCGTCGAGCCCGAGCAGCAGCTCGAGCGGCTCCACCCGGTTGACACCGAGGCCCCAGCCCTTGATCACGCCTTCGTCGCGCAGCCGGTCGAGGGCCCTGAAGGCGCCCTTGCGCGACGCCTCGAATACGCCGAGCCATTCGTCTCCGTAGAAATCCTGGGCGACATCATGGACCCAGGCGATCTCGATGCGATCGGTCTTCAGTCGCTTCAGGCTGTCCTCGATGGACCGCAATGTTGCGGCCTCGGAATAGTCGTTCACGATCCTGTTGGGGCGGCCGTGCTTGAAGACCTCGCCCTTCTCGCCGAGATCTCGCGCACTGACATCCTCGATCTCGTCGAGGATGACGCGGCCGACCTTGGTGCTGATGACGTATTCGTCGCGCGGCCGGCCATTGAGCGCCTCGCCCATGCGGATTTCGGCGAGGCCGGCGCCGTAAAAGGGAGCGTTGTCGAAATAGCGGATGCCGTCCTTCCAGGCAGCCTCGACCGTTGCGAGCGCCTCCTGCTCGGGAATGTCGCGGAACATGTTTCCAAGCGGGGCGGCGCCGAAGCCGAGCTTGCCCGGAAGAACATCCTTGAGTGACATGGTTTGATCCTTTCGTTGGAATGCCCGGTCGCTTCAGTCAGGCAACCCGCAGGGCGTCGAGCATGAGCGCGCAGCGGTCCGCGAGGTCAGCGATCCCTGCATGGTACAGGATTTCGATCCGGCACAGGCGCAGCGGCTCGTGACCATCGCAGCGAACAGCTATGTGGTTGCGCCCGGCATCAGGCTGCGCCTCAGGCCCTACGGCACCGATCTGGCCGAGACCGGCGTCATCTCCGGCACGCCTGCGATGGTGCTGGGTCGCATCGTCGCCCGCCGGACAACCTCGTCGTCCACCACCTGATGGATGCCGACCGCCCGGAGATCTCGGATTCCGTCTCCCGGAAGCGGTACGAACGGCTCAGGCATATGAACATGCTGCCTCCCGGCAAGCTGCGTGCCCCTTTTCGCGCCAATGCTCTTTGGGCCCATTCGGCACGCCAATCGACAACCCCGCTGGTGCGATCGGCCAGCGCCACCAAGGGCGGGATGGCTCGCCTGCGCCGATACCTTGAGAACGCCGCCGCTGCCGAGGGAAACGTCCACTGGAGGTTGACCTATCCGCCGCTCGCCAGGAAGGCGTGCTCGATCAAGGGGCGGTTATGGCCGAGGTGCGGTTCAATCAGCATATCGAGATGGCCGCCGACGATCGGGACCACGTTCAGATCGGTGAAGAGCTCGCTCCAGCCCAGATCTGACGGAACGCCGGGCCGTCGGCATCGAAACAGGGTGGCGGCTATCGGCAGCGCGGTTTTCGGCTGGTGTAGCCAGTGGTCGAAGGCGCGCATGCGCAGCACCTCCTCGAGCTCGAGGCGCAGAATGAAGCGTGGCCGGGCGAGGAACTCCCATTTCACCCGCTCGATGCCGCTGGCGAGCCGGGCCTCTGCGCCGAAACGGGCAAAGATCTTGGCGACGGCCCGCAACATCATGCGATCGACGGTCACCCGGTGCGCCCGGATGCGTTGCGTCGTGCGGGCCAGGGTCTCAGCGTAGCTGTGATGCCCGGGGCCGATATTGGTGTCGAGGATGCCCAGAAAGGTGACCGACCGGCCCGCCGCGACGAGCCTGGAGGCAACCTCGAAGGCGACGCCGCCGCCCAGGGAATAGCCGATGAGGTTCACATTGCCCTCGGGCTGGGCGTGGTTGATCTGGTCGACAACGGCATCGACCATCCGGGGTATCGTTCCCTGTCCGGCCAGCAGGTCCTTCAGGTTCTCGTAGCGCACGGCGACAACCCGGGCGACCTTGCCCATCTCCAGCCCGAAGGCCGCAAGGCTAGGGCCGTAGCCGATCGATCCCGGCACGATGAACAGGACGGGCCGCGTGTCGGAGGGGACAGGCGGATGCCTCGTGTCCTCGTCGCCAGACGCTGCCCTGACGATATCGGCAAAACTCATGTCGATGGTGAACAGGTCCAGATCGAGTTCCCGCCCAAGCGCCTCCTCGAGTTCCATGACGAATTGCAGCAGCTTCAGGGAATCGCCGCCCGCTTCATCCCAGCGGCTGCCTGCCGCTCCCTTGCCCTGGAGTATCCGTTCCCAAAGGGTCCCGACCACCGCCTCGACAGCATGAGGGTTTCCCATCTGTCGGGATTCCGGAGCATCATCGTTGTCCTTGGGCGGGCGCAGCCCGCCATCCAGCTCCCGCAGCCGGATGCTGTCGATCTTCCCGCCCCGAAGCCGTGGCAATTCGGCAAGACTATGCAGCCGCGTCGGATGGACGGCGGCCGGCAGCGACCGCCTGATCAGCGTGCGCAATTCTGGAATCAGGTCCGTGCCTGCCTGTTCGGCGGGAACGACAAAGGCCACCAGTTCGTTTCCGTCCGTCACGACCGCGACGGCATCGCGGATGCCGGGCGCGCGCCGCAGGACAAGTTCGAGTTCCGCCGGCTCGACGCGCCGTCCATTGATCTTGATCTGACGCCCTTTACGTCCAACGACCCGCATCAAGCCGGTTTCATCCACTGTGACGAGATCGCCCGTTGCGAAGAGCCGAAGCTGCGGATCAAGCAGGCTCGCCTGAAGCGGGAGATTTCTGCCGCGCTCCCAGTATCCAAGGGCGACGTAGCTGCTGCGGACCAGCAGCTCGCCCTCCTGCCCTGGAGCGACCGGGTCTCCGTTCTCGTCGACCACGGCATAATCGACGCCGGGCAGGACGAAACCGACCGGAACCGTTGCACCCTGTTCCGGATAGTCCCTCGGCAGGAACCACTGTGTTCCGGTGCTCTCGGTCGACAAATAGCTGATCTGGATGAAGCAGGTCTCCGGCACCACCGCGCGGAGGCGATCGATATCGGCCCAGAGCACCCTTTCGCCGCCGACCCGCACCACGCGGAGCGAGGCAAACGTGTCGGGCTGGGCGCCATTCATCAAGACGCGCAACAAGGCAGGCACGAGATAGGCGACCGTCACCTGCCAGGTCTGGAAATGCTCGCGAACGGCGCGAATGCCGGCGCTCTCGACATCCAGCAGATACAATGTCGCGCCGCAGAGCATCGGCGTCATCATTTCCCGGCATCCCGCGATGGTCGCAGGCCCGGTCAGCGGCATGAAGACATCATCGGGGCCGATATGGCCGGCGTTTACATATTGCTGAACACGCTGGAGGAGCGCGCGTTGGCTGTTGACCACGCCCTTTGGCGTTCCGGTGCTGCCCGACGTGTAGAGAACGATGGCCGGCGCATCGACGGAGATCTCGGATTGCGACAGCGGGACCCTGCCAGGCGGCGCCTCCGCGAGACATTTTGCCGGGTCGATCCATTGCAGCGGCACCGCATCCGGCCAGTCCTGCGGTTCGCCAGGGCCGACCCTCACGATGGCCTTCAGGCGCGCATCCGCCGCAATGGCCGCCAGGCGCGGCACCGGGTCCCGCGGATTGAGCGGCACCGCGGGCCTGCCGGCGCGCATGGCAGCCAGCATGGCCACCGGGTACCAGAGGGCGTTGCCGAGAAGCAGTCCGACCGTCTCTCCGGGCGGGACCGCATCGGCGATGACGGCGGCGAGGATCTGAACCGCGTGCAACAACCGCAGAAAGGTCAGCGATGTCGTGCCGTCACTGAGCGCGATCTTGTCTGCGTGCTTCTGGACAACCCGTTCCAGATGTTCGAACGCCGGTGCGTCCGAAAAATCGTCGCTCATCTCTGCGAAGGGATGGCTGGTGGGGCCATCCCTGTCGAGGGCGTGCGCCGATGCCCCTGCCCAGGCCACATCGTCCAAGATGCTGTTTCGGACGGTCGTTGCGTCCTGCGGCCTCCCATCACCTGGAATGGACCGCACGGCATGAGAAGGCGAACCTTCTGAACGTCGGCGCCCGATCGCTTCCAACATTGCCCCCATTGTTGACCGAGTTCTGCCGCATTCTGCGTTGCCGCTGCGGCAACGGCATCGTCAGAACGAATGAACCCGACGGGGGGCCTGCTGGCGGCGTTCGCATCTCCTCAAATCCTGTTCGGGCGTGGCTCCCCGGCTGCCGGTGCTGGCCGGACAGCCCGCATCGCATCGGTGCGCAGCGCCCCTAGATCATCAGACAGGAAAATCGTATCCGGTCCGATGATCTAACCCTTTGTGATGGCATCGGCTTTCCCGAGAACCGCAATCCACTTTTCGCGCCGATGCCCTAGTAGGAGCGCGGCAGCCCCAGGTCATGCTGGGCGACATAGTTGAGGATCATCTCCTCCGAGACCGGAGCGACGCGGAACAGGCGCGCGTCGCGCCAGAGCCGCTCGACATGGTATTCCTTCGCATAACCCATGCCGCCGAGGGTCTGGATGGCGCGGTCCGTCGCCAGCCCCGCGGCGTGGCCGGCAAGCCATTTCGCCATATTGGCCTCGCTGCCATAGGGCTTGCCCTGGTCGTAGAGCGCCGCCGCCTTCTGGTTCATCAGCCTGGCGCATTCCAGCTGGATATGCGCCTCGGCGAGTGGGAACTGGATGCCCTGATAGGAGCCGATCGCCGCGCCGTTGAAGATCTTGCGTTCGCGGGCATAGTCGGCTGCAAGCCGGATCGCGAGTTCGGCCGTGCCGACCAGCCCGGCCGTGGTGACGATGCGCTCGGTGTTCAGCACGTCGAGCAATTCGCGAAAGCCGCCATCGAGCGTGCCGACGAGCTCATGCCCCTCGACGCGCACATCCTCGAAGAACACGGCGCTGGAGGGCAAGGTGTTGGTGCCGACCTTCTCGATCGCCTGATGGGTCAGCCCCGCCCTGTCGACATCGATGAGGAAGAGACTGATGCCGTCGGTCTTGCGGCTGACCTCCTCGAGCTTGCGGGTGCGCGCGACGACCAGCATCTTCGTGGCCTGGGGCACCGCGGTGATCCAGATCTTCTGGCCGTTGAGGCGCCAGCCATTGCCGTCAGTGCGGGCGAATGTCTTGAGCGCGAGCGAATTCGTACCGGCATCCGGCTCGGTCAGCGCCATCGCGAACAGCGCGTCGCCCGCCACCAGCGCCGGCAAGAGCTCGCGCTTCATCGCCTCGGTGCCGAAGCGGCTGATGGTCACCCCGCCAAAGACCGGATTGCACATGAACATCTGGCTCAGCGTCGACCCGCCGGCCGCCGCGCAAAGGTTCTCGACCGCGATCGCGACTTCGGCCATGCCGAGCCCGGCGCCACCATATTCCTCCGGGATCGCGATGCCGCAGAGCCCGGCCGCGCAGATCTCGCGCCAGACGGCGCTGGGAAATTCCTTCTTCGCGTCGAGCTCGCGCCAGTAGTCCAGGCCGAACTTTTCGCCGACCCGCCGCGCGGTTTCCGCCAGCATCTGTTGCTCGTCGCTGCGGTCGAAATTCATGCTGGCCTCCGCTCCGCCGCGCGCTGGCGCAGCAGCCGCAACGGGTTTTCAAGGGTGTTGACGATGTGATCGAGGAAGCGCGCCGCCCGCACGCCGTCGAGCACGCGGTGGTCGCAGGAGAGAACCAGACCGATTTCGCGCCGCAGGCTCGGCAGGCCATTCGCATCCGGCCGGAAGACCGGCTTCTGCGCCGCGACGCCGAGAATGGCCGACTGGCCGGGATTGATGATCGGCACGAGATGCGAGGCGCCGAACATGCCGACATTGGAGACAGAGATGGCGCCGCCTTCGAGCTCGGCGCTCGCGAGGCGTCCGGAGCGGGCGCGGGCAACGAGATCGCCGCACCCGTCAGCGACCGCATCCAGGCTTAGGTGGCCGGCCTCACGAAGCACCGGCACGAGCAGGCCCCGTTCGCTGTCGACCGCGAGCCCGACATCCGGACTGGCGAGCTCGATGATCTCGTCCTCGGCCCAGAGCAGGTTGCAGGCCGGCATCTCGACCAGGGCCCGGCCCACCGCCGCCATGATGAAATGCGTGATGCTCAGGCGGGTCTGCCCGCCGCTGCCGTTCAATTCCTCGCGCAGGTCCAGCAGCCGCGAGATATCGGCCTCGGCATGAACGTAGAAATGCGGGATCGTCTGCTTGGACAGGGTCAGCCGGCGCGCGACGATCTTTTCCATGGTGCTGGCGGGGCGTCGCCGGTCGGACGTCGCTCGCACGGCCGGAGTCGGTCGGGCGTTCGCCTCGGTCGGTGCGATGGTCGCTGCCAGAGCCGCCTGGACATCGGCCTGCTTGATCCTGCCGCGCGGGCCGGAGCCTGCGACCAAGGCCAGGTCCAGGCCATGCCGGCGGGCGATGCGCCGCGCCAGCGGCGTCGCGATCACGCGGTCCCCGGCAACCGGGGCCGGCACGGACACCGGTTCCGGTGCCGGCTTGGCCGCGGTCATCTCCGGAGCTGCGGCCTTCTGCACCCCGGCAGCCGGGGCCGCGCCGGCCCAGGTTGCGAGCACGGCGCCGACAGGGACCGTCTCGCCTTCCGGGATCAGGATTTCGCCGATGTGGCCCGCCTGCTGGGCCTCGATCTCGGTGGCGATCTTCTCGGTCTCGACGATGAACAGGATGTCGCCGGCCGCAACCCTGTCGCCCGGACCGACGCGCCAGGACGCGAGCAGGCCCTCCGTCATGGTCAGGCCGAGCTTGGGCATCACGATGGGGGCGGCGCTCGACATGGTCACACGCCCCGGAAGCTGGCTTGGCGCTTCTGCAGGAAGGCCTGGCAGCCTTCATGTGCGTCGGCGGAATCGAGCACGAGGCCGATCATCGCCTGCTCATGGCGCAGCGCCGAGGGCAGCGGCATATCCGCACCGTCATTGAGCGTGCGCTTCAGGAGTTTCAGGACGAGCGGGGATTTGGTCGCGATGCTGGCCGCAAGCGCCAGCGCCTGGTCGAGCAGTTCGGCATCGGGCACGACGCGGTTGATCAAGCCGAGCCGCTCCGCCTCGGCCGCATCGATGCGGCCGCCGGTGAACATCAGCTCCTTCGCCCGGCACAGCGGGATCTGGCGGATCAGCCGCTGAGAGCCGCCTGCGCCGGGGAACAGGCCCAGATTGATCTCGGGCAGGCCGAACTTGGCCGAGCTCGCGGCAAGGCGAATATCGAGGCAGAGCAGCAATTCGGTGCCGCCGCCCAGCGCCCAGCCGTTCACCGCGGCGATCGTCGGCTTGTCCAGCGTCTCGATGCGGCGGAAGACGCTGTGCAGCCGCTCGCCGAGCTCGAGATAATGCGGCAGGCCCTGGCGGCTATCGAGATCGGCGATATCGCCGCCGGCAACGAAGGCGCGCTCGCCGGCTCCGGTCAGGACGACGACCTTGACCAGCGGATCGGCCCCGGCGCGGCCCACGGCCTCGTCGAGCGCCGCAAGCGTCGCCATGTCGAGCGCATTCAGCGTCGCTGGCCGGTTGATCGTGATCAGGGCGGTGGCGTCACGGCGCTCATAGAGAATGCTGTCGGACACGGGTGTTCCTCTCGATCTCAGGCGAGTGTGCGGCGCACGGCTTGCACCACCCGCTCGGCGGAAGGCAGGTAGGCCGTCTCCAACCCCTTGGAGAACGGCACCGGCATGAAGGGTGCGCCGACCCGTACGATCGGCCCGTCGAGTTCGTCGAAGCCGATATCGGCCATGCGGGCGACGATCTCGGCGCCGACGCCGAAGGCTTCGACGGCCTCGTGCACCACGACGAGGCGATGGGTTTTGGCGAGCGAGCGCAGGACGGCCTGCTCGTCCCAGGGCTGGATGCTGCGCAGGTCCAGGATTTCGGCCTCGACGCCCTCCCCCGCGAGCTGGGAGGCAGCGGCCAGGGCCGTATGCACGGCGGCGCCATAGGCAATGATGCTGACATCCCTGCCCTCGCGCAGCGTCGCCGCCTGGCCGAGCGGGATGACCGGCAGCTCGGTCGGCACTTCGGCCTTCATGGCGTAGAGCGCCTTGTTCTCGACGAAGACCACCGGGTCGGGATCGGCGATCGCCGCGCGCAGCAGGCCATAGGCGCTGGCGGGGTCCGAGGGGCAAACGACCTTCAGCCCCGGCACATGGGCGAACCAGGCCTCCAGGCATTGCGAATGCTGGGGGCCGGCCCCAAGGCCGCCGCCATGCGGCGTGCGCAGCACCATCGGCACGGAGCTCTGGCCGCCGAACATGAAGCGCGCCTTCGCCGCCTGGTTCACCATCGCGTCCATGACCAGCGTGGTGAAATCCATGAACATGATCTCGACGACCGGCCTGAGGCCGCTGAGTGCGGCTCCCACGGCGGCACCCGCGATCGCGGCCTCGGAGATCGGCGTATCGACGATGCGTTCGGCACCGAAGCGCTCGCGCAGGCCGCGGCTGGCCCCGAAGGCGCCGCCGGCCTCGGAGACATCCTCGCCGATCAGGATGACGGTGGGGTCGGCCGCCATCGCGTCGGCCAAGGCGAGGTTGATCGCCTTGAGATAACGAAGCTCCGGCATCAGCGTGCCTCCATCCCGGCTGGCGCCGCTGTGTAGACATCCGCGAGCGCAGCCTCGAAACCGGGGCCAGGTGCCGCGCGCGCCGCCTCGACCGCGGCATGAATGCGCGCCTTGACCTCTTCGGTGATGCTGGCCAAGGCGTCCTCGGCGATGCCGGCCTCAACCAGCTGCGTCGCGGTGATCCGCAGCGGGTCGCGTTCGCTCAGCGCAGCGAGGTCGTCGGCATCACGGTATTTCTGGGCATCGCCCTCGAAATGGCCACGCACGCGCGTCGTCATGCATTCGAGGATGCGCGGGCCGTCCGCCCGGACCTCGGGCACGATCCGCGCGGCGGCCTCGGCAACGGCAGCGACATCGTTGCCGTCGACCAGGACATGCGGGATCCGGTAGGCGGCGGCCAGATCCTGCAATGCAAAGGAGAGCTGCTTCGAGGTCGGCAGGAATTCGCCCCAGCCATTGTTCTCGCAGACGAAGAGCATGGGCAGCCGCCAGAGCGCCGCCATGTTCAGGCATTCATGCACGAGGCCCTCGGCCAGCGCCCCGTCACCGAAGAAGGCAACCGCGATCGCGCCGTTCTTCTGCGTCCGATGCGCGAGCGCGCTGCCGAGCGCGATCGAGAGCCCGGCCCCGACAATGCCGTTGGCGCCAAGCATGCCGACCGACATGTCGGCGACATGCATCGAGCCGCCGCGGCCGCGGCAGAGCCCGGTATCCCGGGCCAGCAGTTCCGCAAAGAACCCGTCGAGCGAAAGCCCCTTGGCGATGGCATGGCCGTGGCCGCGATGGGTCGAGGCGATCGTATCCTGCGCCGTCAGGGCCGCCATGACGCCAACCGACACCGCCTCCTGGCCGATGCTCAGATGGATGAAACCCGGCACCTCGCCATCGGCGAACATCGCGCTCAGCCGCTCTTCGCTGCAGCGGATCAGCACCAGCGAACGATAGAGCGCGAGCAACCCGTGGGCGGCGTTGTGGCCGGCCGGCGCGACGGAAGGGTCCAATGGTTCTGTCATGAAGCTCTCAATCCCCAGGAGTCGCATCTAACATAAAATGATTTATGAGTCATAATTCATTTTTTGAGAATGCAACTCCTTCGATGCCAGGACGTTGATGCGAAGCGGGTCACGCCAAGTGGATCACGCCGGGCCGTTACGCCGCCCGGCGCCGGCCTTCGATCTCCGAGAAGAGCCCGACGACCTCCGCGATGGCGCCATGCGGCAGGGCATCGACGACGGCCTCGATCCGCTCGAACAGAGATCGCGGCAGCCCCTGCTCGCTGCCGATGTGACCGAGCAATTCACGCAAGGTCGCGCGATCGAAGGCATAGTCGGCGGGCGTCATCCGCTGTTCATGGATCAGGGTCTCGCCGTCCAGCGTGTCGGCCTCGAGCACTGCGCTGAGCACCGGCACGCCGGGATCGGTGACGAGCGCGATCCTCTCGACCAGCGCATTCACCGCGGCATCGTCATAGGTCGTCATCTGCCGCGTGCTCGGCGCGCCGTGGACCAGGGTCGTGGCAATGCAGAACGGAATGCTCATCAGCGTGCCTGAAATCGAGCTGAACGGGCCGGTCGCATCCATGCCGGCATAACCGGTCTCATAGGGGTTCATCCGCACGCGCACCGCCGCGAGCGGCCTGCTAGCCAGCACCTCGCGCAGGGCGAGCGCACCGGTCACCGGCGTCTGGTTGAAAGCGCAAACCGGAAAGGGCTTGAAGGTGACGCGCAGGATCGCCCAGTCGCGGCCGAGGCTGGCGGCGAGACCGGCCGGCGCCTCCACCCCGGCAAAGCTGCGCGCGAGCCCCGCCCTGCCCTCCACGGCATGCGGCGCGGAGACCGAGCCGGCCGCGGCAAGCTCGGCGGCGGCCAGGCCGTTGCGGGCGACGATGCCGACCTGGTAGCGCCATTCGTCGGTGCCGTCGGCAAAGGATTGCAGGACGCCGCCGGTGAACGAGACGGCATTGGCCAGCGCTGCCGCGAGCGTCGCCTCGTCAAGCTCCATCAGCGTGCCGGCCGCAGCCGCAGCCGCAACGGTGCCATAGGTCGCGGAGGAGCGGAACCCGGCCGGCGTCGTGCGGCCGGCGAAGGCCTGTTCCAGCAAGCCGCCAGCCTCGTAGCCCGCGACCAGCGCCGGAAGCAGCCTAGCAAGCGGATAGGCCCTGGCCTCGATCATCGCCAGCAGCATCGGGATCAGGATCGTGCCGAAATGCGCCGCCCCGCAAGTATCCTCCTGGGCCCGGCCATGGAACAGCGCCGCATTGGCGAGGCAGGCAGCGCCGATCGTGCTGCGCCTGCCATCGCCGAGCAGGGTCGCCCCGTGGGCGATCTCGCCATCGAGCGCCAGGGCGGCCTTGCGCGCCACCGGCGCGTAGGGCGTGTCGAAGCCGTTGACCGCCATGCCGAGCGCATTGACGAGGCAGGACCGGGCCTTGGCCACAACCTCGGGCGGCAGGGTCTCCGTGCGCAATTGCACGACAAAACGGGCGATCTCGCGGGTGAGCGTCGGCACGAGCAATCTCCTGGGCTATCAGAGCGCGAGATAACGCTGGCGGATGTCGTCATTCGCCTTCAGGGCCGCGATCGAGCCCTTGAAGACGATCTGGCCCTTGTCGATCACGGTCGCATCGGTGGCGAGGCCGAGGCAGAAATGCATGTTCTGCTCGGCGATCAGGATCGTGACGCCGGTCTGGCGCAGCGTGCGGATCAGCTCGCCGATGCGCTGTACGATGATGGGCGCGAGGCCTTCGCTGGGCTCGTCCAGCAGCAGCACCGAGGGGTTGCCCATCAGCATGCGGGCGATCGCGAGCATCTGCTGCTCGCCGCCTGAGAGGCGCCCGGCCATGCGCTGGCGCAGGGGCACGAGCAGCGGAAACGCCTCGTAGATGCGTTCGAGGTTCCACTCGTCCCGCCCGTCGGGCCCCTTCTTCGCCGCGATCAGCAGGTTGTCCTCGACGCTGTGCTGCGGAAAGACCTGCCTGTCCTCGGGCACGAAGCCGAGCCCGGCGCAGGCGATGCGATGCGGTTTCTGGCGCGTCGTCTCGGCGCCGTTCAGGCGCACACTGCCGCGCCGCGGCGGGGCAAGACCGGCGATCGCCTTCATCGTCGTGCTCTTGCCGGCGCCGTTGCGGCCGAGCAGCGCCATGGTCTGGCCCTGTTCGACGGAAAAACCGACGCCGAACAGGATCTGGCTCGCCCCATAGAAGACGTCGACGCCGGACAGCTCAATGACCGCAGGGCTGGTGACGGAACCGCCGCTCATGCCGCCACCTCATGCTCGCTGCCGAGATAGGCCTCGATCACGGCCGGATTGGTCCGGATCTGCTGCGGCGTGCCTTCCGCCAGAACCCGGCCATAGCTCAGGACGCGGATCGACGGGGCGATCTTGAAGACGATGTCCATGTCGTGCTCGATGAAGACCACGGTCATCTTCTGCCGTTCCCAGAGCTCATGGACCTTGTCGATGACGCGCCAGCGCTCCTCGGGGCCCATGCCGGCGGTCGGCTCGTCGAGCAGGAGCACGCGCGGCTCGAGCACCAGGGCAAGCGCGATATCGAGCAGCTTCTGGTCGCCATGCGAGAGATTGGCCGAGAGGATGTGGCGCTTGTCATGAAGCCCGACCATCGCGACGCAATGGCCGGCATGGGCGCGCGTCGAGGCGAGCGGGAAACGCGTGCCGAGGCGGCCCGCGTGGCGGTGATGCGCGGAGACCGCGGCCAGCAGGGTTTCCTCGACCGTCAGCGACGGGAAGATGCTCGCGACCTGGAAGGCCCGCCCGACCCCGCGCCGCACGATCTCGCCGATGCTCAATCCGACGAGGTTCTGGCCATCGAGCCGGATCTCGCCGCTATCGGGCCGGATCGCCCCCGAAAGCTGGTTGAAGAAGGTGCTCTTTCCCGCGCCGTTCGGCCCGATGATCGCGGTCAGCGAGGCGGTCTCGAAGGTCAGCGTGACGTCGTCGGTCGCGCGCACCCCACCAAAGGCCTTCACCAGATTGCGGATCTCAAGCATCGCTGCCGTTCCCCGGATCGCGGAAGCCGCCATAGCTGTGCCAGGAGGTGCCCGCGAGCCAGCCGCAATCGACGGGAACGTCGATGCCCGTCATCGCGGACGCATCGGGCGAGGCCAGGAAGGCGACGACGCGCGCGACCTCTTCGGGCTCGACCAGACGGCCGAGCGCTGCGCTGCCGACGAGGTTGGTGATGTCGCGCTCGCCCTTGTCGATCGCGGCCTGCAATGCCGGCGTGCGGGTATAGCCCGGAGAGACGCAGTTGACGCGGACCTGGGCTGGTCCCCATTCGGCGGCGAGCCCGCGCGTGATCGCGATCACGGCGGCCTTGGCCGGCGCATAGGCGTGCAGCGGGACCGAGCGCGAGCCGGTGATCGAGGCGATGTTGACGATGCTGCCGGCGCGACGCGTCAGCATCGCGGCGCCGAAGACGACGCAGGCCAGATAGGTCCCGCGCTGGTCGATATGGATGACATGGTCCCAGACCGCCATCGGCAGTTCGGTCGGCCGCAGCGGCGGCTGCAGCACGCCGGCGCTGTTGACGAGGATCCCGACCGGGCCGATCTCGGCCTCGATCCGCGCCGCGACGCGCCGTAGCCCCTCCTCGTCGCCGACATCGCCCTGGACGGCGTGCCCGCCGAGCTCGGCGGCGACGCTTTCCGCCAGCGCCAGGTCGCGGTCGAGGATCACGATCCGGGCGCCGCGCCTGGCCAGTTCGCGGCAGCAGGCGGCGCCGATGCCGCTTGCGCCCCCGGTGACGACGGCGATGGTCTTCTCGGTCATGTCGACGTCCCCTTGACTGCGACGGGAGCAGGCGTGGCGGCACCGCGCGTGCGCCGCGCCACCAGCCATTCCATCACGAAATCCAGCAGGCCTTTGCGCAGGCCGAGCGCGAAGAGCAGGATGACCGAGCCGAGCACGAGCCCGTGATGCTCGGCCGTGCGCGTGACGAAATCGTTGAGCAGCAGCAGGATTCCGGTTCCGACCAGCGGCCCGAGGAAGTTTGCCGTGCCGCCGAGCATGACGATGAAGACGGCCTCGCCCGACATCGTCCAGAAGGCGAACTCGGGATAGGCGCCCGAGACGAACAGGCTCATGATCACGCCGCCGAGGCTGGCGAAGGCGCCGGCGAGAACGAAGGCGGTCAGCCTCGTGCGATAGACATTGATGCCGAGAAAGCCGGCGCGGGTGGCGTTGTCGCGGACCATGCGCAGCGCATAGCCGAAGGGCGAGGACACGATGTGCCGCATCGCCAGGAGCCCGAGCACCAGCAGCGCGGCGCTGAACAGATAGAGCTGCTTCTGGTCGGAGAGGTTGATGCCGAGGAAGGCCGGGCGCGGGATGCCGCCGCGCAGGCCCTGGTCGCCACCGGTGACCGGCACCCAGGCGATGATCATGCTGTGGACCAGCATCTGGAAAGCCAGCGTCACGAAGGCGAAATAGATCTCCTTCAGCCGCACGCAGATCGCGCCGACGACGAGCGCGACCAGCGCCGAGATGCAGAGCGTCAGCAGGACGGCGATCGGGATTGGCATGCCGGTGCGCTGCATCAGGATGCCGAAGCTGTAGGCGCCCATGCCGAAGAACAGGCCATGGCCGAAGGAGACCATGCCGCCATAGCCGACGAGCAGGTTGAGCGAGGTCGCAAACAGGCCGAGCGCGGCGCAGCGGATGACGAAATCGATCAGCGCGCTGCTGCTGGTGATGAGCGGTAGGATGGCCAGGACGAGGAAACCGGCAAGGGCGAGCGCGGCGTCGCGGAGGGCTGGACGGGTCATCTCAGGCCGCCTCGCGTCCGAACAGGCCGGTCGGCTTCACGATGAGGACGAGCGCCATGCAAAGATACATCAGAGCCTCGGTGAAGAGCGGAAAGCCGAGCGCGCCAAAGGCCCTGATCAGCCCGATCAGGATCGCGCCGACGAGCGCGCCCATGATCGAGCCCATGCCGCCGATCACGGTGACGATGAAGGACTCGATCAGGATCGAGAAGCCCATGCCCGGCGTCAGCGAACGGACAGGCGCAGCGAGCCCGCCGGCGAGACCCGCGAGCAGGCAGCCGAGCGCAAACAGGGCCGTGAAGAGCAGGCCGGTATTGATGCCCAGCACCGAAACCATCGCCGGGTTGTGAGCAGCCGCGCGGATCGTCTTGCCGATCCTCGTCTTGGCGATGGCCAGGCCGAGCACCCCCGCCATCAGCAGGGCCGCCGCAATCAGGAACAGATAGAAGGGCGGAACGACCCCGCCCATGATGAAGAGCGGCGGCACCTGGAAGGCCGGCGGCATGCCCATGGCGCGGAATTCCGGCCCCCAGACGATCCGCACGAGATCGTCGAGGATCAGCACCAGCGCGTAGCAGACGAGCAGCTGCATCAGGACGTTGCCGCCATAGATGCGCTGCATGAAGAAGCGCTCGATGACGATCCCGATCAGGCAGGTCCCGACCGCGGCACCGAGCAGTGCGAGCGCATAGCTCTGCGTCGCCTGGAACACCGTCATCGCGAGATAGGCGCCGATCATGTAGAAGGCGCCATGGCTGAAGTTCACGATCTTCATTACGCCGAAGATCAGCGTCAGCCCGACCGCGACGAGGAAGAGCAGCATCCCGATTATGAAGCCGCTCGTCGCCTGCGTCACGAGGCAGGATGACGAGGACAGGCAGTCCGTCAGGGCGTTGAGGTCCATCGCGCGCTCGCCGGGAGGAAATGGGCCGGGCCGCGCGCCAGGGCGCGGCCGGATCGGATGGGACGCAGGCGTCGGGTCGACCCCGACGGATCAGGACGGGCTTCAGACGAAGCCCTTGTCCTTCTTCCACTCGGCCTCGAGCTCGAAGATGCGCTGCCAGGACACGCTCTTCATCTCGGGAACATAGGGCTCCTTGGCGATCGTCGTGCCCCAGCCGACGGCATAGTCGACGAGCGTCTGGTCGTCGGCCCGCATCGTGACCTTGCCCTCGGCGCCAAAGGGCGACTCGATCGTCAAGCCGCGCAGGACCTCGGCCAGCTTCTTGCCGTCGGCCGAATTCGCCTTCTTCGCGGCAGCGGCGAGGAAATTGACCGCCAAGGCATTCTGCCAGGCCCAGTTGGTCGGGTACTCGCCATATTTCGCGCGATAAGCGTCGCCCCAGGCGGCGTTCTGGGGCGTCGCCGGGAAGGTCTTGATGTAGCGATTGCCGGAATGGATGCCGGGCGGCAGGTTCTTGACCGTGGTCAGCGCGGTGTAATCGGCCATGTTGACCGCGAAGAACTGCATCTGCGCGAAGAGCGCATAGATGCCGGCCTGGTCGATGAAGGAGGTCAGGTCACCGCCCCAGAGGCAGGAATAGAGCGCCTGCGGCTTGGCCTGCAGCAGCTTGGTGATCGACTCGGTATAGTCGGGCTGGAAGATCTTCGGCCAGGATTCCGCGACGACCTCGGCCTTGGGCGCGAAGCGCTTGAGATACATCACGAATTCGGCGGTGGTGTCGCGGCCGTAGGCGTAGTCCGGCGAGCAGGTCGCCCAGCGCGTCAGCCCCTTGGCATTGACGATCTCGGCCGCATAGGTTCCGCCCGCGACGGAATCATGGATGCCCTGGCGCGCGCAACGGAAGGCGTTCGGCAGTTTGAGCTTGGGATCGGCCGTCAGGGACGAGGTTTCGGAATTGCTGTGAATGCAGAGAACGCCGAGATCGCGCGCCACCTCATGGACGGCGAAGGCGCCGGTCGAGGCTTCCGCGTCGATCAGGATCTCGCAGCCGTCGGAATTGACCAGCTCGCGGGCGACGCGGGCGGCCTCCTGCGGCTGCCCCTTGGTGTCGCGCACCACGAGCTCGATCGGCCGGCCGGCAAGCCCGCCGGCGGCATTGGCCTTCTCGACCTCCATCTGCGCGGCATTGCGCGACGATGTACCGAGCTGGGCGACGCGCCCCGACAAAATGGTCGGCATGCCCACCTTGACGGCCTTGGCCTGGGCGCGAGCGACCCAGGGCGCAGCCATCACGCCAGCGGCTCCGGCCGTCAGCGCCAGAACGGCGCGCCGATTCATCTGCGAGGACGGTGTCTTGGTCATCACGCTTCTCCCTGGGGCCTTTGGCCGTTTCCTTTCCGGGTTGATCCGGAAGGCGGCATCTTGTCGGCGCCGCTGTGCGGCGCGCGCTTCTTGCAGCGATATTCGGCAGCCGCCGGGGTGACGTCAAGAGAAAAATGAATTACGAGTCATAAATCAGAAAAAGGAGATGGCGAGGCCTCGCGAGCTTTGCCAAGAGGGTGGAATGATCAATCTCTCGAGCTTCGTCCGCTACCACGCGAGCCGGACGCCGGACCGTACCGCTGTCATCTTCGACGAGGCCCACATCTCCTATGGCGCGCTTGCCGGGCGGGTCGCGCGGAGCGCCGGCTGGCTTGCCGCGCGCGGCATTGGGGCTGGCGATGTCGTCGCCGTGCTGATGAAGAACAGCGCCGCCTTCGTCGAGCTGGCGATCGCGGTCGGGCATCTCGGCGCCGTCTTCCTGCCGATCAATTTCCGCCTCTCCGCCGACGAGGTGCGCTACATCGTCGAGGATTCCGGCGCCAGGCTGCTGATCGCGGATGAGGAGCTTGCGGCCTCGGCCCGCGAGGCCGGCCCGGTCGTCCTGGTCGATGCGGCAGCGCGCGCCGACAGCACACGGCTCGGCCCCGGGGCTGCGCCTGCCGATCCGGTGCCGCGCAAGCCGTCCGACCTGTTTCGGCTGATGTACACGTCGGGGACCACGGACCGCCCCAAGGGCGTGATGCACAGCTACGAGAATTTCTACTGGAAATGCAGCGACCATATCGTGGCGCTCAGCCTCACCCATGAGGACCGGCTTCTCGTCGTCGGGCCGCTCTACCATGTCGGAGCCTTCGACCTGCCGGGCCTGGCCGTGCTCTGGGTCGGCGGCATCCTGTGCATCCAGCGCGAGTTCTCGCCGGTTGCCGCGCTCCAGGCGATTGCCAGGGAACGGTTGAACTGCGCCTGGCTCGCCCCCGTGATGATGAGCGCGATGCTCGCAGCCACGGAAGAGGCAGGCCAGGATCTGTCCAGCCTGCGCTGGGTCATCGGCGGTGGCGAGCGCACGCCCGAGGCGCGCATCCGCAGCTTCAGCGCCGCCTTCCCCAATGCCCGCTATATCGACGCCTACGGCCTGACGGAAACCTGCAGCGGCGATACGCTGATGGAGGCAGGTCGCGAGATCGAGAAGATCGGCTCTGTCGGCCGGGCGCTTGCCCATGTCGAAATCCAGATCAGGGACGAGGCCGGCAGGGTCCTGCCGCCGGGCGCGACCGGAGAGATCTGCCTGCGCGGCGCCAAGATCACCAGCGGCTACTGGAACGATGCGGCCAAGACCGAAGCCGCGTTCTACGGCGACTGGTTCCGCAGCGGCGACATGGGCTATCTCGACCCGGACGGCTTCCTCTATCTGACCGACCGCATGAAGGACATGATCATCTCCGGCGGCGAGAATATCGCCTCCTCGGAGGTCGAGCGCGCCATCTTCGAGCTGCCGCAGGTGCGCGAGGTCGCGGTGATCGGCGCGCCCGACGAACGCTGGGGCGAAAGGCCGGTTGCCTTCGTCGTTCTCGAGCCCGGCAGCGCCCTCACCCTCGATGCGCTCGCCGCCCATTGCCGCAGCCGGCTCGCCGCCTTCAAGGCCCCGCGCCAGCTGATCCTGCGGGAAAGCCTGCCGCGCAATCCATCGGGCAAGATCCTGAAGCGGGTCCTCCGCGACGAGTTGCGATCCTAGCCCGATCTGCGAGTTTGATCACACGTCAGCCCAAGAGCCCCGGATACGAGACCGCATGACGACACAAGCCCGTGCGAGCAGCAGCGCAAAACGCCCGAAGCTGACCCGCAGCGAGAAGAATGACGACGTCAAACGCCGCCTGTTCGGCGCCGCGGCGAAGGTCGTCGGCAAATCCGGCTATGCCGAGGCCTCGGTGGCCCGCATCACGGACCTTGCGGGCGTGGCGCAGGGCACCTTCTACAATCATTTCGAGAACCGGCAGGAACTGCTCGAGCAATTGCTGCCGGTCATCGGCCAGCACATGGTCGACTTCATCCGCGAGAAGATCGAGGCGTCAGCCTCCGAGCTCGAGAAGGAGGTCGCCCGCTTTCGCGCCTTCTTCGAATTCCTGCAGGATACACCTGAATTCCTGCGCATCTTGAACGAGGCCGAGGTTTTCGCGCCGCTCGGCTACCAGCAGCATCTCGACAATATCTCCGCGGCCTATGTGCGGCTGCTCAAGCGCGCACGCGGCCCCGGCAAGATCGGCGACTACAGCGACGAAGAGCTGGAGGTCATCGTCCATATCCTGATGGGTGCACGCGGCTATCTCAGCCGGCGCTATGCCTATGGCGAGGACGGCGTGAACCCCGTCCCCGAGCATGTCATCACCGCCTATGAGAAGCTGATGCGCTCAGGCCTGATCGGGGGATAGGCCGCGAACGCCGCCGGCCGGTCGGATCATCATGCCGTGTTTGCATCGGCTTTACCGAAAACCGCGATCCACTTTTCGGGCCGATGCTTTAGGGCCGTTCGGCGGGGCAGCTGCCCGGCCCGCGTCCTTCGTTTCCGGCCCTGGCCAGTTCGAGCGCGCTGATCGACCGGACGCAATGCGTCAGCCGGTCGAGCAGTCGCGCGGCCAGCCGCGTGCGCTGCCAGTACAGCGTGACCGAGATAGGCCGATGCGGCGGCAGTTCCACCAGGCGACCGGCATCGAGATGCGGCGTTGCCAGCGGCAGCGGCGTCATCGACCAGCCCAACCCGGCCAGCGTCATGTCCAGCATGCCCTGGGTCGAGGGTATCCAATGGACGGGGGGCGAAACCGGCGTCCCCCAGGACTGCCGCACCCAGCGCGCCTGCAACTCGTCGCGACGGTCGAAGCGCAGCATCGGCGCTTCCTGAAGGCTCGCGGCATCGACGCCGTCGGGAAAGAACCGGCTGATGAAGCCGGGGCTGGCCGTCGCCACATAGTCGATGGCGCCGAGCGGATAGATCTTGCAACCGGGAACGGGGGCGGGATCGGCCGTCACAGCCGCCAGAACCTCTCCCGTGCGCAGCCGCTCGGCCGTATGGGCCTCATCATCCATGACGAGGTCGAGCATCGCACCGGTCTGCGCCGCGAACTGTGCCGCCGCCCGGGGAAACCAGGTGCTGACGCTGTCGGCATTGACGGCGACCCTGACCGTGGTCGCGCCGGGCTCCTGAACCGCCAGTCCCGGCAGATCATGGACGACTTCGCCTTCGAGCAGCCGAACCTGCTCGACATGGGCGCAGAGCTTGGCGCCGATCTCGGTCGGGCGACAGGGAACGCCCCTTGTCAGCAGGATCGCGCCGAGCCGTTCCTCCAACCCCTTCACACGCTGGGACACAGCCGATGGCGTGACGCCGAGCGCCACTGCGGCCTTCTCGAAACTGCCCTCGCGGGCGACGGCAGCGACGGCCGCCAGGGACGCATAGTCCAGCATTAACTTGCCTAATTCATGATTAGCTTCTTTAGCTAGACTACATCGGCAGTCGCGCGCATCAAGGCCGGCATGACCAGCTCTCTCATGCCCTCTCTCTTGCCCTCTCTTTTGCCCGCCTTCGCCAAGGGTTTTGCCCTTTCCGCCGGCCTGATCATGGCCATCGGCGCCCAGAACATGTTCGTGCTGCGCCAGGGGCTCAAACGGGAGCATGTCTGGCCTATCGTCCTGTTCTGCGCGGCGGCCGACGCTGCGCTGATCGTGGCAGGCGTCAGCGGCCTCGGCAGCGCACTCGCCCTCATTCCCGGCCTGTCGCTCGTCCTCAGCCTGGGTGGCGCGGCCTTTCTCAGCTGGTACGGCGTTTCGGCGCTCAGGCGGGCCGCCAACCCTTCCGTCCTCCTTGTCGAGCAACAAGGCGGCATGACGCTCGGCGCAGCGCTGGCCGGCACCGCCGCCTTCACCTTCCTCAACCCTCACGTCTATATCGACACGGTCATGCTCATGGGGGCCGTCGGGACGAGCCTTCCGCCGATCGAGCGGCCTCCGTTCATGGCCGGCGCGGCGATTGCCAGCTTTGCCTGGTTCGCTTCGCTTGGCTTCGGCGCGCGCTTCCTCGCCCCGCTCCTGTCCCGGCCCGCCTCCTGGCGCGTTCTCGACCTCGGCATCGGCGCGATGATGCTGGCGCTCGCGACAAGCCTGCTCCGCGACGCGCTGATCCCCTGACCCAACGCCCTCGCCGAGCGGCCCACTCCGCGGAAAAGGCGGGAGCGCCCTAACAAAATTCGCATTCCCTTCCCCCGACCGGGAACGGGCAGTGTTCTGGCACGTTCTCAAACAGGAGCCCGCCCATCTCTCCTTCGCCAGGAGCGGAGCATGAGCCGTTATTTCTTCGACAGCACGGATGGCGACTTCGTCGATATCGACGAGGACGGAATCGAACTTGCCAGCGACGGAGAAGCGCGGCTGTCGGCTTTGGACGCCTTGCCCGACATGGCCCGCGCGGTGATGCCAAACGGCGACTGTCGGTTGTTCGTGGTCAGCGTCCGCCGGGACGATGGCGGCGTCATATATCGGGCGAGCATGGAACTCTTGGGTGAGCGGACCGAACGCTGGACCGCAACGGAGGTCGACATGGCGAAGGCAGATCAAGACAAGCCGACCGGACAGCCCGGCAGGACAAGCGATAGCCGCCCACGGCCGGGGACAGGCATACCCACGGACGATCGGGCGAAGCCGGCGGCGGATGCGAATGTCGCTGCGCCAGCAAAGGGCGATCCAAAGCCCTCCAGTTCACCGAGCGCCCTCGACCCTGGGCGTCCCGTGAAGAAGAACTGATTGCGGTGGCGATGGACCTTGCGATGGCGGTGGAACACTCGGGATTCTGCGAGTGGACGGGTTTGGTGGCATGCCAGCCCGACCATGACAGAGGTCCGCTTCCCGGCTGCGCCGACGGACCTGCGTCAGGACGCGTATCAGGCCTAAAGCCGGACTGAAGCTCTTCCCTTTGGAAGCGGCCGGTCGTCGGGCCTCGGGTGCACGTAGCGCCGTCTTGATCTTTAGCCTTCGAACGAGGAAGAAGCGCGCCATCTCCTTGGAGGCGTCGGGTCCGGCACTGTCCGTGTGCGCCCCAAAGACTTTGCCGCCGGACCAGGCGTGTCCAGTACCATGGACAAGCCATGTCTCCAGCAGGACATCGCCGCCAAGGGGACGGTAGCTTGTTCGGGTGAAATCACGCCCTCGATCAGATCGTCCGGTGCGGGTCTCGACCGCAAGCGTCGATCCGCAGGACTGTCGCAATCGATGGACAAAGCCGTCCGCATTCGCCGGATGTACCGTCGTGTCGCGATCGCCGTGAAAGAGGATCGTCGGAGGCGGCTGGGCGATCTGTCCGGTCGGAGCCGGAGGATTTGATCCTGGCCCCTGCCGCATGGCCAGGCGGGCTTGCGTCAGGCCGCTGACGGCCTCGCCCGAGAGGCCGGAATGGACGCCTACGGCGGCATAGAGATCGGGATACGCCGCGCCAGCGATCGCCGGTTGCCGCGCCTCCCGCGGAGATGCCCGCAATATACACGCGCGTGGGGTTACCCCTGCAGAGGGTGAGCACGTTTCGCGTCAGCGCCGCGATCATCGCGGGTTCGCCGGAGCCCCGCTTTTGATTGGCAGGCCGATGCCAGTTCCAGCAGCGTGCCATATTGGCAGACGCCGCCTGCTCGGGATACAGCACGAGGAAGCCGAGTTCGTCCGCGACATCGTTCATGCCTGTTCCGGACGCGAAGTCCGAAGCCGATTGAGTGCAACCATGGAGCATGACCAACAGGGGCAAGCGCCTGCGGGTTGAGCCAATGGGCGTGTAGAGCTTGTAGCGCAGTGTGCCATTGGCTCCACTGAATCGATCGCTGATGAAACTGCCCGCCGCGGGTCTGCGCGGCGGAACCGCGCTCCGTTTGGCCGTTTTGGTGGTCTTCTTGGCGCGTGCCGGCTTCGGCAGCTTTGTCAGCTTTGTCAGCTTTCGGATGAGGGCAGCTGAGCGGGCCGCGCTCCTGTTTGCGGCGCGCGTTGCTCTCAACAGCGATCGAAAAGGATTTCTCACGCGCAGATCCCCTGCCGGGCGCTTTCAACTGCGCATGAGAGCCCAACCGTTCACGGCTCGAAATGATCCCGCACTGCAGCATTGTTTTTGAACGGCGCACCACTCCCGTCCCCTCGTCGGCGATCGGTCGCTGCCGCGCTAAGGAACGACCGGGAGATCCCCTGGATTCACCGCCCCGAGCTGGCTGTGAAAGGTCAGCGTCCGGTCGAAACTCTGTTGTTGCGAAACCCCCGAAATGACGTGTTCGCCGGTGTCGTAGACCGTTCGCCTAGTTCCATCATCGATGACCAGGCGCCGCGCTGTCGGGAAGAACGCATACCGCATGTCGTTTTGGCTACCAGCCGTTGCCGCGTCCCCAAATTCTGCTGGCCACTTCCTGGATTCCCGGTCTTTCCGCGCCTCGGCTTCGTTTGCGGCATGTGGCGCTTCCATCGCGGCTTCGCCGCGCCGAAGCGCGTCCGCCAGATCCCCAAGAACACCGTCGAATTTTGCCTTGGTCGCAGCATTGAACATGTCACCGATCATGCTCATTCCGCCGGTCGACCATTGGGCCATGCCGCCGAAGGCAGGGTGAGAAAACTGGGCCATCGTCCCCCGACCTCGACGAAGCGCTGCCAACGCCGCCTCCACAACGTCGACGGCGACCCCATGATTCTGCGCCGTCCGTGTGATCAGGTCAGATGTCTCGTCCGCCAGTCCCTCCTCGGACGGGCGGGTATCGGTTCGGGATGTAAAATCCTGCTCGGGGGGAAGAGGGTTTCCGTGTCCGTCTTTCACCATGACGTCGTCCTCCATCTAGCACACCAAAGGGCCGGTCGGAACGCGGTCTCAGTCGATCTCGAGACGGTCACTGGTCCGAGAGCGTAACCCACGCCATGGCTGATCCCTGGGCCAGTCTCGCCCGTGCGACGGCGCAATCCTCGACATAGAGCCGCCGCGCTGCCGACGTGTTGCGCAGCCCATGATCCGAGAGCCATTTCAGGAGCGGGGGGCGCCGAACCGTCACGATCTGGATTGCCATTCCCGCGTTCAAGAACCGGGAATAGACGCCCGAAGCACGCTGGTGCCACTCGGAGTAGGACCGCGGCAAAACTGCTCGGTCTTCCGCAAGCGCCCAGAGTTCATCGAAATCCGACTGCTTGTACCAGGGAAGCGCAAGCCGATAGGTTTCAGACGGTGTATCCATGAAAACGTCTACCTACCTCGTGCGCATATCCTAATATTGAACGCTTGATCGAGCTTTCATTCGATGCTCGAAAGATGTGTCAGAAGAGAGTGCCTCCCTTCTTCGGATTGTCTGGCCAACAATTCGATCGACGATCCGATGGCCGGCGCAGTCGTCTCCACGAAAAGGGGAACCGCTGTTCAAGTCCTTTGTTCCCACCGGCTGATCCATCAAGAATCCGCGAGTCCATTTGAGCCCGCGCAGAATCACGCCCAGTCGCTCGTTACCGCACCAGAGCGAGGCGCCCTTGCGTACGAGTGCGCTTCAGCCGCCAGGCCGAGCCAGAACGCCACAGGAAGCGTTCGTCGCTGAGGAACATCGTTGCGACATTGCGGTTCCATGGGGCTCCAAGGAGGTTACCATGCCGGACGATCTTACCAACCGCGACGCGCAAGACCGCGCCCGCATCAATCTGAATGAACCTCACGAGGTCAAATACTGGACCCAAAAATGGGGCGTGAGCCTTGAGCAATTGAAGATGGCCGTTGCAAAGGCGGGTTCACGCTCGGCCGCGGTCGCGAAGCTGTTGGGCCGGCCCCTCTAGCGCATCGCAGGGAGTAGGCTTTTCCACGTCGGCAGTCGCCAAACGTCCGCCGGTCAGCGACCCTTCCGGAACACTCTCTCTGGGTGCGGTTCAAAGGCCTCCACCGGGAGAGATCATCATGGGTCGCGGTATTTTGCTTTGGATGCTCGCCATTCCTCTTCCGCTCATCATCCTCCTCGCGTTCTTTCGGTAGCGACCTGAATCGTCGTTCGATCGCCACATGACGGCCGGACGCTGGCCGCGCATCGCTGGATTTGTGCGATCACTCGACGTTTCCGCTGACTGCGGAAACGTCACGGGGACCATTATGGATGTCGGCTGGTTCCTGGCTCGCGTCCGAGACGCCAGTGCAGACTCGCGGCGCGTCGCCCCAGCAACGACCGTATGAAGTCAGCCTCGACCGCCTGTCGAAATCGGGCGCAACGTCCCGGCCCGCATCAGGGAGCGTGATTGCGTCGTCGTTGCCACCACGCCCGCAGCCTGATCCATAGATTCACTGTGGCAAGAGCAAAGCGCGCCATCGGCTTTCTCAATGGCGGGAAGTCTGCGGCGATCAGCAACAGGCCAAGAGGCAGCATCCAAAGCCCGAGCGCGGGTAAGATCGAGAAGATGCCGCCGACGATCAGGAGAAGCCCCACGGGCAGTCGAACCCAACGCGAGGCCGGGTGCCGCAGCCAACGCAATGTCGCTGAGAACCGCTCTGGAACCTCCCGCTCGATGTGCTTGAATGCCCGCCGGAGTTCCTGCTTCCCCTCATCCATCATTTCTCCCGAACGCTCACGCCGTTGGACAACGCGCGACGCCGGAGTTCGTTCATCGCACGGGCGCAGCCGACCTGGTCTCAGCATTGACGATCAACCGGTCAGGCCGCGTTCGGCTTCCAGTCGGCGACCGCGACGGCGAGTTCCGCCGCGGCCTCGACGATCGGCCGCGCCGGCATCGTCACATAGGATGCGGTGAAACTCATCGGGGTCGGCACCCAATCGCAGTTGAGGGCGACGAGTTCCCCGGATTCGACGAAGCGCTCGACCAGCGGCGACGGCAAGGTCGCGATGCCGAGGCCGTCCAGCGTCATGTTCAGGCAGGCCGCCAGATTGCTCGACGAGACCGGGCGGCTGAGCCGGCTGCTGTTGCGCTTGAAGTAGTCGACGACCTCCGCATAGGGCCGCGTGTTCTTGGCATGGGTCAGGATCGGAAACCGGGCGAGGTCATCGGCCCCGACGGGATCGGGCAAGGCTGCGGCAAACCGGGGGGCAGCGACCCAGGGCAGCGCCACCGTCCCCAGCGGCAGATTGGTGACAGAGAGGTCGGAGATCGGCCCGTTGAGGAAGGCGATGTCGAGTGAGCCGTCCATGAGGTTGCGCTGGAGATTGAAGGTCAGGTCGACACTCAGCTCGACCACGACCTCGGGGAAGCGCACGGCCATCTCGCGCAGGAAGCGATGCAGCCAGGTCTGGGCCACGGTTTCCGCGACGCCGAGCTTCAGGATGGATTGCCGGCTCGCCGCATCGCCCGCCTGGAGCAGCGCCTCGGTCGCCTCGAGCGCCCGCGCCGCGAGCGGCAGCACGCTCTTGCCTTGATCCGTCAGCACGACCGATCCGGCATCGCGTTCGAACAGGCGCAGGTTCAGGACCGTTTCGAGCGCCGATATCCGCGCCGAAATATTCGGCTGCGTCGTGTTCATCTGTTCGGCGACGCGGCGGAAATTCCTGAGCGAGGCCAGCCGGACGAAGGTTTCGATCTGCTTGAGCGTGATCTGCATCGAGAACCCCGGTCTGCGCCGCCACGGAGCGCGCCACAGGATCAATATTTTCTATCATCACGAGACAATCAAATAATTAGACGTGATCATCGATCGCGGCCATCTTTTTGCAGGTCCGGCTCTCCCGCAGCGCCGGGCATCTCCTTGCACTGAAAGGTGGTTTCGATGAGCGGCGGTGCATCCTCCCTAGGCAATCTGGGCGCCGATATCGGCGGCACTTTCACGGATGTCGTGCTGGAAATCGGGGGCGATAGCTACTCCGCCAAGGTGCTGACCACCTATGACGCACCCGAGCGCGCCATCATCGAGGGCATGCACCGCGTCTGCGCCAAGGCGGGCGTGACGCCCGCCTCCATCGGCCGGATCATCCACGGCACGACGCTTGCGACCAACGCCCTGATCGAACGCCGCGGCGCGAAGACGGCGCTGATCACGACCGAAGGTTTTCGCGACGTGATCGAGATGCGGACCGAAAGCCGGTTCGAGCAATACGACCTCAACCTGACGCTGCCCCAGCCCCTGCTGCCGCGCAACCGGCGCTACACGCTGCGCGAGCGCGTCGCGGCCAGCGGCAAGACGCTGATCCCGCTCCGGCGCGCGGATATCGTCGCGCTGGCCGAGCAGATCGCAGAAGCGGGCTATGAGAGCGTCGCGGTCGGGCTGATCCATTCCTATCTCGACCCCAGCCATGAGCGGCTGGTCCGCGAGGTGCTGCTGGAGCGGATGCCGGGTCTTGCGGTCTCGATCTCGTCGGAGGTCTCGCCGCAGATGCGCGAATACGAGCGCTTCAACACGGTGGTGGCCAATGCCTATGTCAAGCCGATGATGAAGCGCTATCTCGCCAGCCTGGCCGCAAGACTGGCTGGCGAAGGTGCGGACTGCCCGATCTTCCTGATGCATTCCGGCGGCGGCATCATGTCGCTCGAAGGGGCGGCGGAGTTCCCGGTTCGCCTCGTCGAATCCGGCCCGGCCGGCGGCGCGATCTATGCCGCCGATGTCGCCGCGCGCTTCGGCCTCGACCGGGTGCTCTCCTTCGACATGGGTGGGACGACGGCCAAGATCTGCCTGATCAAGAACCAGACACCGAAGACGAGCCGGGTCTTCGAGGTGGCACGGAGCTACCGCTTCAAGAAGGGCTCGGGCATGCCCATCTCGATCCCGGTGATCGACATGGTCGAGATCGGCGCTGGCGGCGGCTCGCTGGCCCAGGTCGATTCGATGCGCCAGATCCGCGTCGGGCCGGAGAGCGCCGGCTCGGAGCCCGGCCCCGCCTGCTATGGTCGCGGCGGCACACGGCCCGCGGTGACCGATGCCGACCTCCTGCTCGGCAAGATCGACCCCGCCAATTTCGCCGGCGGCAGCATGGTGCTGGACACAGCCGCCTCGCGCACAGCCGTGACGGCTGCGATCGGCGAGCGGCTCGGGATGAGCGGCAAAACCGCCGCCTTCGGCATCGTCGAGGTCGTCGACGAGAACATGGCGAATGCCGCCCGCGTCCACGCCGTCGAGAATGGCGAAGATCTCTCCGGCTATACAATGATCGCCTTCGGCGGCGCGGCGCCGCTCCATGCCGGACGGCTCTGCGAGAAGCTCGGCATCGCGCGCCTGCTGGTGCCGCCCGGGGCCGGTGTCGGCTCGGCCATCGGCTTCCTGCGGGCGCCGTTCAGCTTCGAGGCGACGCGCAGCGTCTATATGCGCCTGGCGGATTTCGACGCTTCGCTGGTCCGCGGCCTGCTCGCAGAACTCGAAAGCGAGGCCACGAGCTTCGTCCGCTCCTGCGACGCGCAGGCGCCGCTCAGCGTCGAGACCAAGGTCTATATGCGCTATGTCGGCCAAGGCTGGGAAATCCCGATCGATGTGAGCCGGGCCGCACCGACGATCGATGCCTATCGCGACCTGTTCGAGGCCGAATACGCCAAGCTGTTCTCAAGGACCGTCCAAGGTCTGGACATAGAGATCACCGTCTGGGCGGTGAATGCGAGCACGGCGAAGACGGTGCCGGTGCGGGCCGAGGGGCTGGGCGCCCTGGCACCGCTGACGGCGACCGCACAGCGCGAAGTCTTCGATCCCGCGCTCGGCGTTCGGGTGACGGCCGGCGTGTTCGCGCGCTCGGAGGTCGCGATCGGCCGGATCGTGACGGGCCCCTGCGTCATCGTCGAGGACGAAACCACGATCATCGTGCCGGCCGGCTGCGCGGCGACCTGCCGCTCGGATGGCTGCATCGAAGTCTTCAAGCAGAGCACCGACGCGGTGGAAGCCCGTCTCGCCGACATGATCGAGGCCTGACCATGATGACGCTCTCCACCGTCTCGCTGCAGGTGATGTGGAACCGCCTGATCTCGATCGTCGAGGAGCAGGCCCAGGCCCTGATCCGCACGGCCTTCTCGACCTCGGTGCGCGAGGCAGGCGACCTCTCGGCCGGCGTCTACAACCGGGCCGGGCTGATGCTGGCCCAGGCCGTGACCGGCACGCCGGGCCATGTCAACGCCATGGCCGACGCGGTCGCGCATTTCATCCGCGAGATCGGCCCCGGCAACATCCTCGAAGGCGATATCTACATCACCAACGACCCCTGGATGGGGACCGGGCACCTGCACGACATCACGGTCGTGACGCCCTCCTTCTACCGGGGGCGGCATGTCGGCTTCTTCGCCTGCACGGCCCATGTCGTCGATATCGGCGGCCGCGGCTTCGGCGCGGACGCCAACTCCGTCTATGAGGAAGGCCTCTATATCCCGATCATGAAGTTCGCCGACCGCGGCAAGGTCGACCAGCCCTTCGTCAGGCTGGTGCGCGGCAATATCCGCGAGCCCGACCAAGTCGTCGGCGACATCTTCGCGCTGGCGACCTGCAACGATGTCGGCCATCGCCGGCTGACCGGCATGCTCGACGAATTCGCCCTCGACGGGTTGGAGCAGGTCGGCGACTTCATCCTCGAGAACTCGCGCCGCGCGACCCTGGAGAAGATCGCGGCGCTCAAGCCCGGCGCAGCCGAGGGCGCCATGCTCAGCGACGGCTTCGCCACGCCGATCCTGCTCAAGGTCAAGGTCACGATCGGCGCGGACGAGGTTTGCGTCGATTTCGCGGGCTCGTCGGGCGTCGACCCCAAGGGCATCAACTGCCCGATGGTCTATTCCAAGGCCTATGCCTGCTATGCCTTGAAATGCGCGATTGCGCCCGAGATCCCCAATAATGCGGCCTCCCTCGAGCCCTTCCGCATCACGGCTCCGGAGAACACCATCGTCAACGCGCTGCATCCGGCGCCCGTCGCGCTACGCCATGTCATCGGCCATCTCATCCCCGACACGGTCTATGATGCGCTCGACAAGCTCCTGCCCAGGACCGTTCCGGCCGAGGGCGCAGGACCGCTCTGCAATTTCCAGGTCTCGCTGCGTCCGGCCTCGGAGGCCGCGCGTCTTTCCGGCGCGAGACGCGCCGAGGTCTTGATGTTCAATTGCGGCGGATCGGGCGCACGCCCGACGCTCGACGGCATGAACACCACCGCCTTCCCCTCAGGCGTCATGACCATGCCGATCGAGGCAACCGAGCATGCCGGCCCGATCATCATCTGGCGCAAGGAATTGCGGCCCGATTCCGGCGGCGCCGGCCGCTTCCGCGGCGGGCTCGGCCAGTTCATGGAGGTCGGCGCGGTCGAGGGCCATGTCTTCGACATGTCCGCAATGTTCGACCGCGTGAAGCATCCGCCGCGCGGGCGCCTCGGCGGGGCCGATGGTGGCGCGACCGAAATCCGCCTTGACGACGGCACCGCCATGGCCGGCAAGGGGCGCCAGGCCGTTCCCGAGGGTCGCAAGGTCATGCTGTCGCTTCCCGGTGGCGCCGGTTACGGCCCGGCCGCCGAGCGCAGTCGCTTCGCGGTGCTGCGCGACCTTGCGCTCGGCTATGTCTCGGCCGAGATGGCCAAGGCCGCATATGACGTCAGCGACGCCGAGATCGCGGCAGTCGAAGCCGGACTGAAGCGCGGCGAACTACCCTCCCCCGGATGACCCGGTGCCACGAGATCCGGAACGCCTATTCTCCCCATCGCCGCCGCGCCGGCCTGGTGCGGCGGTCAGCCTGTGACGACGCGAGGACCGCATGCCCCATTACGACCGCATCCTGATCACCGGCGCGGCCGGCCGCCTCGGCTCTCATCTTCGCACCGGGCTTGCGCATCTCGCCGGGACGATCCGCGTCGCCGATCGCGAGCCGCTCGGCCCGCTTGGCTCCCATGAGGAACAGGCGATCTTCGATCTTGCGGATATGGAGGCGACGATCGCTGCGACCGAGGGCTGCGATGCCATCGTCCATTTCGGCGGCGCGCCGACCGAGCGGGACTGGCAGACCATCCTCGATTCCAGTATTCGCGCCTCCTACCACATCTATGAGGGCGCCCGGAAACACGGGATCAAACGCGTCGTCTATGCCTCATCCGTCCATGCGATCGGCTTCCATGAGATCGGCGCGCAGATATCGGTCGATGCGCCGGTTCGGCCGGACTGCCTCTACGGCGTCGGCAAGACCTTCGTGGAAAGCCTGAGCCGGCTCTATTGGGACAAGTTCGGCATCGAGACGGCGTGCCTGCGCATCTTCTCGTCCTTCCCCGAGCCCGTCGACCGGCGGATGCTGTGGTCCTATCTCTCCTTCGCCGACTGCGTGCGCCTCGTCGAAGCCTCGCTGACGGCGCCTTTCGTCGGCCACACCATCTCCTTCGGCACCTCGGACAACACGGTGAAGGCGGTCGACAATAGCGGCGCCAACCATCTCGGCTATCACCCGCAGGACAGCTCGGAGCCGTTTCGCGGCAAGGTCGAGGCGAATGCGCCGGCTCTCGACCCCAAGTCTCCGACGGGCCGCTATCTCGGCGGCAAGTTCTGCGAGATGGGCCACCCCGACGACGAAGCGAAGGCCTGACATCTGCGGGCGCCCTCCGCGCCTGCACAATGTTGCGCCTGCACCAAGCCATTCACGGACCTGACAGAGCGGAGCCGATTCAATGCTAAGGGACAAGCGTTCGCACGGGCTCTGGGAGCTCTCGGCCCCTCCTGCCCCGCAGACCACGGTCCTGGGCGAAGCCGCATCCGCCGACGTCGTCATTGTCGGCGGAGGCTATACCGGGCTCTCGGCCGCCCTCCATCTCGCCAGGGGCGGCAAGAAGGTCATGGTCCTGGAGGCGGTCGAGATCGGCTTCGGCGCGTCCGGCCGCAACTCGGGCTTCGTCAATGCCGGCCTCTGGGTGATGCCCGACGATCTCATCGCCACGCTCGGCCCGGGTCATGGCAACCGCCTGATCGGACTGCTCGGCGAAGCGCCGCGCGAGGTTTTCGCGCTCACGGAACGCTATGGCATGGAATGCCAGGCCGACCATCGCGGAACCTATCATTGCGCCGTCGGCGCAAGCGGCCTGAAGCAGCTCCAGGCCCGCCAGGCGCAGTGGAGCAAGCTCGGCGCCAAGGTCGAGCTGTTGAGTGCCGGCGATACGCAGGCGAGGACCGGGGCTGCGGGCTATACCGGCTCGCTGTTCGACCCGCGCGCCGGCACGATCCAGCCGCTGGCCTATGCCCGCGGCCTGGCGGGCGCCGCGATCACCGAAGGCGCGACCATCCACACCGGCAGCGCGGTGACCGGCTTCGAGCGCAGCGGCAACGCCTGGAAGGTCAAGACCGCCGGCGGCAGCGTCAGCGCCGACTGGCTCATCCTGGCGACCGACGCCTATTCGACAGGCGCGACCGCCAACATCCGCGAGGAGCAGGTGCATCTGCCCTATTTTCACGTCTCGACGGCGCCGCTCGGCCACAATATCCGCAAGACCATCCTGCCGCATGGCGGCGCGGGCTGGGACACCAAGACCATCCTGAGCGGGTTCCGGCTCGATGCGGAGGGGCGCCTGATCGTCGGCAGCGTCGGCGCTTTGCGCGGGACCGGCTTGAGCGTTCATCGCGCCTGGGTGAAGCGGCATATCCGGAAGCTGTTTCCGCAACTTGGCGAATTCGAGCTTGAAACGGAATGGTACGGCAAGATCGGCATGACGCCGGATCATCTGCCGCGACTGCACAGCTACGGACCGAACGCGATCGGGTTCAGCGGCTATAACGGCCGCGGCATCGCGCCGGGCACCGTCTTCGGGCGCGAACTTGCCCGGCTCATCCTTGGCGAGATCGATCTCGCCGGCATGCCCTTGCCGGTATCCGAACTGGCCATCCCGGCCTTCCGGGGCGTCAGGGAGGCCTATTACGAGGTCGGCGCGCAAGTGGCGCATCTCCCGATCGCGCCGGCCTGAACCACGCAGTCGCGCGGTCGGCGAGATCGCGCGGTCGCGATGCAGTGCCTCCCCAGGGCCGGCACGCTGCCAGGCCTTCATGCCGTGAGCCGGCCCCGAGGCCGCCCGCTATGGCAACTGATCCGCCGCTTCAGTGGCCTGATCCAGCCAGAAGCGCATGCCCATCTCGCGGTACATCGTCGTGGCGATCTCGAGCTGGTTGCGAGCCTCGGCCGGCCGGCCTGCGCGCAGGTGCAGATTTCCGAGGCCATGATGGCAGCGCGCGACAAGCGAGCCCAGCCCAAGTTCCGTCGCGAGCGCGAGCGCCTCGCGGTAGTGAATTTCGGCCTGTCCTATGGATTCGGTGCGGACCAGAACGTCGCCAAGCAGATGGAGGGCCCCTGCCTCGCCACGACGTTGACCATTCTCCCGCGCCGTGGCCAGAGCCCGTCCAGCATATCTGAGAGCGTCCGCATGCTGGCCGGCGAGCAAATGCGCATCCCCGAGGGGCACCAGGAACAGGGCCTGGCCAAAGCGATGCCCCATGGCTTCCAGAGCGCTCAGCGCCTGCTCCAGCAGAGGCAGGCCTCGCTCGGTCTGCCCCAGCAGGGCATAGGCATAGCCGAGCGTGCCCGTACTGCCCGCGGCCATGAAGGGCAGGTCGAACTCGCGGGCCACGACGCAAGCGCGCTCCAACCGCGTTATGGCTTCGGCGAACTCGCCGCGAATGACCAGGAGGTCGGCGAGACACCAATAGGCGATCGTCAGGCCGAGCGGATCATCGACCGCCAGCGCGATGCGAATGCCCTCCTCGCCATGCAGGATGCCCTGCTCGAACCTGCCTTGCTCGGCATGGATCCGCGCCAGGAAAGCACGGACCGTCACGGCTGGATATCCAGCGAGACCAAATCGCTCGAAGCGGGGCTGACGATCGAGCAACTCCAGCGCTCGCACGAAGAGCGGCTCGACCTGGGGGAACTCAAGCGTCGAGAAGCAGGCCGTCCCGAGAAACAGGGTCGCCGCCATCTGGAGTGGGACGTCGCCAAGCGAATCCGCCAGCGCCAGCGCCTGCTGGCCAAAACCCGCGGCTTCCGCGGAATCGCCGCCCAGCGCCAGGGTCTGGCACATATGGAAGGCGAACCGCGCCAGGCGGTGTTGATCGTCCAGGCGTCTGGCCAGGCTTTCGGCCTCGCGAAGACGGCCGATGATGCGCTCGAACTGTCCGAGCGGAAGAAGCGATGCCTTCAATTCGAACCGGAGATCGATGGCCTGCTCGTGCGTCTCCCGGGTCTCCGGGAGTGTGGCCAGAACACGCAAGGCCTGTTCGAAGAACCCGGCGGCCTCGCGGTTGGCCCAGCGTGCCTGCGCCAGCCGGGCTGCCTTGACCCAGTAGCCGACCGCCTCGCCGCCGAGCCCGGCTTCCGTGAAATGGTGAGCGACGAGCTCGGGCTGGTCTTCGACCCAGGCCTGGAACTGATCGATCAGCGTCCGGGCGATCGTCGCATGCAGGTCGCGTCGCCGGCTCCTGAGCATCGTGGCATAGGCAGCATCCTGCACGAGCGCGTGCTTGAAGACGTAGCCTTGCCCTGACGATGCACTGCGGCGCGAGACGAGGCCGGATTCCAGCAGCCGCGCGAGCGCTGTCTCGAGCTCCGCGGCGGCAAGACCCGACACCGCAGCGATCAGCTCGTGGGAGAACTCCCGTCCGATCGCGGCGCCGATCATGGCTGCGTCCCTTGCCGGGCCGAGCAGGTCGAGCCGGGCCACCAGCGCGGCCTGCAGCGTCGTCGGGATAGCCACTGACGGCAGGGGCCCGTCGAGGACCCAGCCGTCCCCGGTCTGACGCAACAGCCCGCTTTCGAGGAGCGAGCGTGTCAGTTCCTCGATGAACAGCGGCACGCCATCCGCCCGCGACAGGATCTGGCCGATGACAGCATTGGGGAGCGCCCTGTCCCCGGCGACGCCGCGCATGATGCCGGTGCTGTCGCCCGGGCCAAGGCGGCTGAGCGACAGCGCAGTGACATGTGGCTGGTCGAGCCAGCCGGGCTGGAATTGGGGCCGGCAGGTGACCAGCAGCAGCAGAGGCAGCCGGGCGGCGCGGCTCACCAGGCGCTCGAGCAGATCGAGCGACGACGGATCGAGCCAGTGCGCATCCTCGAACAGGATCAGGACCGGTTTCCGGGCTGCGGCGCGCTCGATCTGGTCGAGGAGCAGACCGAGCGTCATCTCGCGCTTCTGCTGCGGACTGGCCGCCAGCGGGGGGGAGCGGTCCTCCAGCGGCACTCCGGTCAGCTCGGCAAGGAGCGCCACGTCGCGCGGCATATCGAGCGATGTCGGCGCGAGCAACGCCTCCAGCCTGTCGAGCCTCGCGCCGGCGCTGTCGTCGGGGCTGAAGCCGGCATCCTGCTGGACACGGGCAATGAACGGATGCAGCGGGCTCTGTGCAAGATGCGGAGCACAGGAATAGCGCAGGAGGGAATCGGGCCCGGAGCCGGTCCGGGCCGGCACGCTCTCGGCCAGGCGCGACTTGCCGATGCCAGGCTCGCCCGAGATCAGAACGACACGCCCTTCCCCCGCACCGGCCTGATCCCAGCGGCGAAGCAGCAGCGCGATCTCTTCCTCGCGGCCGATGAGCGGGCTCAGAACGGCGCCGCGCCGTGCATCGAAGCGGCTCACCCCGGCGATCTCGCCAAGGACCTGCCACGCTTCAAGAACCTGCCATGCTTCAAGGACCTGCAATGCTTCCGGCTGTTGCGCGCCACTGCGGACCGAGAGCGCCCGGCAGGCGAACTGCCGGCCCACAAGCTGCTGCGTGCTCGCGGCAATGACGACTTCGCCCCCTGCCGCACGGCCCTGCAGACGCGCCGCCAGGGCCGGGGCCTCGCCCGTCGCGACATGCTGGCGATTCTTGTCCGCGGTCGATTTCTCCCCGACGACGACGAGCCCGGTGGCGATGCCGACGCTTGCCTGCAGCGCCCCGGCCAACGGCGCGGTCAGGCTGCCGATGGCGGCAAGGAGAGCAAGGCCGGCGCGCACGGCGCGTTCGGCATCATGCTCATGGGCAGCCGGATAGCCGAAATACACGACAACGCCATGGCCCTGGTAATGGGCGACGAAGCCGCCAAATCGCGTTGAGACATCGGCGACGGTCGCGTGGAAGGCGGCGATCAGATCGTGGATATCTTCGGGATCGGGGCTCGCTGAGGGGCTGATCGCGCCGACCAGATCGCAAACCAGGATCGTCAGTTGGCGCTGCTCCAGAGCATCCGGGCGAAGCCCCTTCGTCGGGGCCTCGCCGTCTCGCGCCGCCACGATCCCTGCTGCGACAGGCGGTTCTACTGTCCCGGAAGCTGTGGGATGCCGTTCGCCGCTCGCGCGCGGCGCGCTTGCAACACTTGGCACACTTGGCGGCGCTGCGCTGCGAAGCTCCGCTGCCAGCGCCTGCGTGACCGCATCGGGCGCCGCGCCGAGTTCGTGCCTCAGCAGCGCGGCGAGATCCTGATAATGCCTGAGCGCCTCGGCCTTGCGTCCCATCGCGACGAGCGCCTGGAGGGCGACCCGATGCGCATCCTCACGCAGGGCATTCACCTGGATGGCCCGATGAGCCGCCTTGAGCGCAGCCTCCTCGTTCCCCGCCCGCATCGCGTCCTGGCTCTCGCTGACCATGGCGTCGAGCGCCAGGCCTTCGAGGCGCCCGCGCAGCGAGGCGCGCCAACTCAGCCACGCGTCTTCTTCGATATTCAGGTCGGCCAGAAACGAACCCCGGTGGAGATCGGCGGCCGCGGCGAGCGACGCAGCCCCGCCCTCGGTGATCAACGCCTCGAAGCGAACAGCATCGCAATCGATCGCGCCGGGCGCGAGCCAGACCTCGTCGTCGGTACTGACGAGCGTTTCCTGGCCTAAAATCCGACGCAGCCGAAAAATCGCCTGCCGCAGGTTCTGTCGGGCCTGTGTCTCGAAATGCGAGCCCCACAGCAGGTGGGCCAGCCTTTCACGCGGCTGGGGTTGAGGCGCCGTGCAGGCCAGATAGGCCAACAACCCCGACAGTTTCCGGCTCGGCAGCCGGACGATGCCATCGCGCGTTGCCAGCTCGAATCGTCCGAGCAGCGAGAGACGAAAATGGGGAAGAGCGACACCGTCCTTCATTCTGCCGGCAACACGAACAGGTCGATCCTTCTCGAAAAGCACAGATTCTGCCCGGCGCGAACGCAGAGGCAGGCAGAATTAACGCTCGTGTCACGGCGCAATAACGGCCTGACGACGGCGCACGAACTTAAACAATAGCCAGAGATCGCTGCGCCGGACAGCGGTGTTTTGCATGCATGAGACGGACTGATGACATCGACCTTGTTGACCAGCGCAACGCGCGGTTTGCGCCGCGGGCGGCTCTTGTCCACCACCGCGTTGGCGGGGTTGGTCCTGACGTTTCCGGGCGCGGGCAGCTACGCCCAGACCCTCGTGACGGATGGCACTTTGGTCGTGAGCTCCGACGCTCAACTCGGCGTCAATACCGTCACCGTCGACAATTCGGCCAACAAGAGTGCCACGCTGCAGATCAATGCGGGCGTCAGCATCGGCAACGAGGTCACCCTCAATAACGGGGGCACGCTGAGCAATGCGGGCACCCTTTCGCGAATGGCTGCAGGGGAGGCTGGCGTGCAGTCCATGACCGGTCGCGCCACGGTGGACAATCTGCAAGGCGCAACGATATCCGGGCAAACGCAAGGCGTGTTGGTGCACGGAGGCGGCACGCTGACCAATACCGGCGGCACGATCACCGGTGCGACGCTCGATGGGGCGTCGTTCGGCGGAGACGCGACGGTCACGAACACGCAGGGCGGAACGATCAGGGGCAAGCGAGCCGGCGTGCTTGTTTTCGGAAACGGAACAGTGACCAACACCGGAGGCACGATCATTGGCACCGACGTTTCCGGCGTGCAAATCGACACTGGAACGATCTCGAATACGCTGGGCGGAACCATCACGGGCCGGGACAGCGGCGTGACGCTGACTGCCGGCGGCACGATCATCAATGGTGCCGGCTCGACGATCGAGGCCGCGCTGGGGGCCCTGGCGGTGAGCTCGGTCATCGGAAACGTCTCGCTCAGCAATGCGGGCAAGCTGATCGGGCACGTGGCCCTGCGCTCCAACGCCAATGGCGATGAAATCCACGATGTCACGCTGTTCACAGGCTCCAGCATCACGGGCAATCTGAGCTTCGGCGCCAATGCCGCCTCCACGCTGACGCTGGATGGCACCGGCACGCAGCTCTATTCGGCGGCCGTCGGCGGCACGACCAGCTTCAGCGCCGGCACGCTTATCAAGCAGGGCAGCGGCACCTGGACGCTGGACAAGGCGATGACGCGCAGCGGCGCCACGCAGGTCAAAGCCGGAACCCTGGCGGTCGCCAATAATGCGGGCCTGGGCAGCGGCTCCGTCACGGTGGACAACAGCGGCGCTCTCGGCGCCACGCTGAAGATCAATGCGGGCATCAGCATCGGCAACGAAGTCATCGTCAACAACGGTGGCACCCTGAACAACGCTGGCACCATTTCGCGAACGGCTGCAGGGCAGGTCGGCGTGCTGTCCACCGCGGGCGTCGCCACGGTGGTCAACGCAGTCACCGGGCGGATCGAGGGGGATTATGTCAGCGTGCAGCTCGGTGATGGCGGCACGGTGACCAACCAGGGCGGCACCATCACAGCCGTGAGCCACGGCGTGCTGCTCGACAAAGGTGGCGACGTGAGCAATCTCGGCGCCACGAGTGTTATCCGCGCCAGCGGCACTGATGGCCTCGGCGTGTTCATCAATACAGACGGCACTGTGACCAACGGGACCGGCGCGAGCATTGCCGGCGGGTTGGGCGGCGTCCGCATCTGGGGTGCCGGCACGGTGACCAACACCGGCGGCACCATCAGCGTGACCGCGGACAACCAGGGTCACGGCGTGGAGATCGTCGTCGGCCAGGGCACCGTCACCAACGAGGGCGGCGGCAGGATCACGGGCAAGCTCTACGGGGTGAGCTTTGCCGATGGCGGGACGGTGACCAACACGGCAAGCTCGATCATCGCCGACGGGACAGATGCCCTTGCCGCGGGCGTGGGCATCAGCGGCGGGGCGGGCACGGTCACCAATACCGGGTCGGGCAGCCTCATCAAGGGCCCCTCGGCGGGCGTCCGTCTGATCAATGGAGGCACGGTGACCAACGGCGCTGGCGCCACCATCGAGGGCACGGAATCGGTGCAGGCTATCGGCGGCAACACCGCGCTCAGCAATTCCGGCGCACTGAAAGGCAATGTGGCGCTGCGCGCCGCGGGCACCAACACGGTCACGCTGTTCACCGGCTCCAGCATCACGGGCAACCTGGGCATCGGCACCAACGCAGCGTCCACGCTGACGCTGGATGGCGCGGGTACTCAGCTTTACTCGGCGGCCGTCAGCGGCACGACCAGCCTCAGCACCGGCGCACTCGTCAAGCAGGGCAGCGGCACCTGGACACTGGACAAGGCCCTGACGCGCAGCGGCATGACCCAGGTCAAGGCCGGGACGCTGGTGGTCGCCAATACGTCAGGCCTCGGCTCCGGCGGCCACGCGACGATATCGGGCGGCAGGCTGCAATTCGGTGACGGCGCAGCGGCTGGAACCTACACTCTCGCCGGCACGATCGACGTGACCGGCGGCAGCCTGGCGATCCAAAACCTGGCGGTGGTGAAGGTCGCGCAGGATGTCCGCTTTGCCAACAATACGGAGCTGTCGATCGTCGCCTTCGCCAGCGCCCCCCTGCTCCAGGCCGAACGCGTCACGCTCGGCAGCAATGTCGCCTTCAACCTCAGCGGCATCAGCGACGCGAACGGCCTGGACAAGGTCCTGATCGATACGCGCTCGGGCATCAGCGGCGACTTCGGCACGGTCACGGTCGGCGGCTTCAACGGGACAGTCGACTATCTGACGCTGTCGACCCGCAAGTCGGACGACAGCAAGCAATATCTCGCCAGCTATGGCTTGAGCTGGACTGCGGGCAACTCGCTCGCGCATGGCACGTTCACGCTGACCAATCCCGCCGACAGGTTCGATATGGGCGCGGCGCTGACCGACCGGGCGCCCAATGCCGCAACCGGCTGGGACGGCAGATCCCTGACCAAGGCGGGCGCCGGCACGCTCGTGCTCACGGGCGCCAACACCTTTACAGGCGCCACGACGGTCAATGCCGGCACGCTCGTCGTCAACGGCTCGACCGCGAGCGCGGCGACCGTGAATGGCGGTGGCACGCTCGGTGGCTCGGGCACGATCGGCGGCCTTGCCGTGATGAGCGGCGGCACGGTCGCGCCCGGCAACTCGATCGGCATGCTGACCATTGCCGGCAATGTCGCCTTCGCCGCTGGCTCGACCTATCAGGTCGAGATCAATGCGGCCGGACAGAGCGACCGGATCAATGCCACGGGCATTGCGACACTGTCGGGCGGCGCTGTCCAGGTCCTGGCAGAGAACGGCAATTACGCGGCCTCGACGAACTATACCATCCTGACGGCAGGCGGCGGCGTCAGCGGGCAGTTCGCCGGCGTCAGCTCGAACCTCGCCTTCCTGACGCCCTCGCTGGCTTATGACGCGCAGAACGTCACGCTGACGATGAGCCGCAACGGCACGTCGTTCGGGCCCGGCGGCGGCGGAGCCTTCATCGCCTTGACGCGCAACCAGAGCGGGATCGCGGTCGCGGCGGAACGGCTGGGTGCCGGCAATCGGATCTATGACAGCTTGATCTCGGCGACAGCCGATGAGGCGCGCGCCGGTTTCGACCAGCTCTCGGGCGAGGCCCATGCCCAGGGCGTCGCGGTCGCGATCGGCGAAAGCCGGCTGCTCCGCGAGGCGATCCTCGGGCGCCTGCGCGGGCCGCTGCTGGTCGCGCCAGGCCAGAGCGTCGCGGCGGAGTTCACGGCCGATCTGCCGAACGCGAAGGGCGCAATCATGCTGCCGGCGCCGCGCTTCGAGGAGCGCTTCACCATCTGGGGCGAAGCGGTCGGAGCACAAGCGAACACCAATGGCGACGGCAATGCGGCGAGTCTCTCGCAGCGCACCGGCGGCGCCATCCTCGGCGCCGACCTCAAGCTCTACGAGACGGCGGCGGGCTCGCTTCGGGTCGGCGTTGCCGGCGGCTACACCCGCTCGAATTTCGATGTCGACGCCAGGCTGTCCTCCGGCCGGCTGGAGAGCGGCCATGCCGCACTCTATGCCGGCGCCCGCCTCGGCGCATGGCGGCTCGATGGCGGCCTGGGATATTCGTTCGGCGAAACCAGCCTGACCCGCCAGGTGCAGCTCCGCAGCTTTGGTGACAGGCTGCGCTCGGATCGCGACAGCCAGGTGGCCCAGGCCTTCGCTGAGCTGGGCTATGCCTTCCGTTTCGAGCAGTTTGCCCTCGAGCCCTTCGCCCAGCTCGTCCTGCTCCGGGTCTCATCCGGCTCCGGCCTCGAGCAGGGCGGCGCGGCCGCACTGCGCGTCTTCTCCGGCGACCAGAATCTCGGCTTCACGACCTTGGGCCTGCGCGCCGAGGCGCAGATCGGCACGATGCCGCTCTTCGCCCGCGGCCTGCTCGGCTGGCGCCATGGCTTTGGCGAGTTGACGCCGCGAGCAGCCACGGCCTTCCTTGCCGGCACGACCCCGGCCTCGGTCTACGCGACGGCCATCGATCGCAATGCGCTGGTCGCCGAAGCCGGGCTCGACTGGCGCGCCACCGCCTCGACCACGGTCGGGATCACCTACTCCGCGGCCATCGGCGAGCGAACCCGCGATCACGCCCTCAAGGGACGCATCGACATCAGGTTCTGAAGGCGAGCGCAGGCCGGTTCCGGCGCCGTGGGTCGCGCGGCCGTGCCAGGCGCCGGGAAACGAGAATGGGCCCTTTGCGCGGGGGCAGGATGCCCGGGTTGGCCAAGCGCGCCCGCCTCTAGGCCGGGTTCAGAGCGTCATCCGCCTTCCGCACGGCCAAGGCAAAATCCGCCAACTTGACCGGGTCGAGCCGGCCTGCTGTCCGGGCGCCTGAAGACAGATCCACGCCGAACGGCCTGACCTGTCGGATGGCAGCGCCGACATTTGCCGGGGTAAGCCCGCCCGCGAGGAACACCGGCAGAGGGCTGGCATCGACGAATTCGGCGCTGATCGCCCAGTCATGCGGGCGCCCGGTGCCGCCCAGTTCCGGCGTCGCTGCGTTCGGACTCCCTGAGTCGAGCAGGAAGGCGTGAACATACGGGCTGTAGGCCTGGATCATCTCCAGAGCTGCGCGGCTCTCGACATGGACGACCTGAACGCGGCGCAGATCAGGCTCTATCTCGGCCAGGCGGGCGGACTCCGCCGGATCGATGTTCCAGAGAATCTGGACCGTGCTCGGACGCGTCCGGCGCACATGGGCCGCGATCGCCTCGGCTGTCCGCTCGACGGTCAGCAGGAATGTCGCGACGGGAGGCGGCGTGAGTGTCGTGATCGCGGCGACTGTCGGGTCCGCGACATGGCGAGGACTGGAAGGCCCCACACAATTGAAGCCAAGAGCGTCGACGCCAGCCGCTACCGCGAGGCGGGCTTCATCGGCTGACGCGATCCCGCAAACCTTGATCCGGGTTCTCATATCCCAGCAATCCGCCAAATCGGTTCATGACGCAATCTCGGCTCTTCGCCCCGCGGATAGCCTTCGTGCTCGTGGACAGCAGACATTGGCGCATGGGCAGGAACCGATTTCCGCCCTGCCCCCTATGCCAAGGATATCACCGGCTGGCGAAGGACCGTTTTGAGCCTGGCCGCTTCAGTCTTGCGCGGATCGCTCAGATAGATTTCGTGGTGGGGGCCGTTGAAGGTCATCCCCTTGCCCGGCATCACCTCATCATGGAGCCGGGCCAGGACCGGCACCTCCTCATCATAGCTGCCGACATGCAGGGTCTGGAGCGAGAGCCCTTCAGCATAGAATTCGTGGCGCAGGCTCTGCGGGGGCTGGCCAAGCTTTCCACCCGTTTTGGCCACCGCCTTCTCGAACATGTCATGGGTGACGAAATCAGGAACCATGATCATCATCGTCCAGCGCCACAGGTTCTTTTGGCGGGTGATGAAGCTTCGGGGATCGTCGGCCCACCACAATCCTTCCAGCGGCGGCACCACATAGTCCCTGCCGAGCGCAGCCTTTGCGGCGAACTTCACGGCATAGCTGACCCCGTAGAGCCATTCGATCGCCGAACGGTAAGCCGGTGCGGTGTTGGGATCGCCTTCGCCGTTGACCTTCACGAACGGCATCTGCGGCACGTCGACCAAAGCGAAGTCCCCGGCGAGCGGGTCATAAAGTGGTCCAAGGGCTTTCTTGAAATCGATCTTCGCCATCCGCGTCCCCCGTTCGCTGTCACCGAAACGACTGTGCGATGACAAGGAATGGCAGCAGTCGCTCGCGGAACGGGCCCAATGTGCCCGCAGCCGGACATGGGCGTTCAGAACAGGCCAAATCTGTTCGCGTGCCAGATCTATTCGCGTGCAAGTCGGAGGCCGGCCAGATTTCATCGAAAGCCTGGTCGATGAATTCGCCGGGCCCTGCCGCAGCGGGGTCGCGACGCCGTGCGGATGCCGGCGCCGCGGATATCGGTTGCGGCCCCTCACCGAGATGTCCCGGTGAGGGGCTGCTTCGTGCTTAGTTGCGATACCAGGAAGCGAGATTCCAGGTATCCACGTCCCAGCCGCTGTGATCATGCGCGAGGGTCAGCGCCGCAGCGACGACCTTGGTCCGCGACAGGACCGGCAGGATCACGTTGGCCTCGCAGAAGATCTCGTTGACCTTGATCAGCAGCGCAGCGCGCTTGGCCGGGTCGAGTTCCTTCTGCGCGGCCTTGTAGGCCTCGTCAGCCGCCGGGTCGGAGTAGCGCGAGACGTTGCGGCCGAGCCACTTGTTCTCCTTGTTGGCGATTTCCCAGGACACGAACTGGTTGAGGAAACGCTCCGGATCCGGCTGCGGCTGCGTCGTGGTGTACATCTCCATGTCGACATAGAGCTTGGTGTAGGTGTCGGGGTTGGCGACGTCCGAGGAGAAGAACACGGACGCGGTCACCGACTTCAGCTCGAGATCGATGCCGGCGCGCTGGCAGGCCTGCTTGATGATGGCCTGGACCTTCTGACGCGGCGCGTTGATCGAGGTCTGGAAGACGAACTTGAGCTTCTTGCCATCCTTCTCGCGGATGCCGTCGGCACCCTTCTTCCAGCCGGCGTCGTCGAGGATCTTGTTCGCCTTCTCGAGGCTGAATTCGTATTTCAGCTTCTCCGACTTGAACTGCTTCGGCTGGTTCACGAAGCTCGCCGTCGCGATGCCGCCGCGGCCATAGATGAACTTCTGGATCGAGTCGCGGTCGATCAGCAGGTTGATCGCCTGGCGCACGGCCGGGTCGCTCAACGTCGGGTGCTTGGTCTTGACGCTCGAACGCTCGCCATCGACCTCGGTCCACGGGTCGGTGGTGTTCAGGGTGATAAACTCCACGTCGCCGGCCTGCGCTGCACTGATCCTGCCGCGCCCACCGGTCTCCATGCGCTTGAGAACTTCGTCCTCGACCAGCGTATCCCAGGCATAGTCGTATTCGCCGGTCTGCAGCACGGCGCGCGCCGCCGAGATCGCGTCACCACCGCCCTTGACCTCGAGCGTGTCGAAATGCGGCTTGTTCTGGACGTGGTAATTCTCGTTGCGCGTGCCGGTGAGCACGTCGCCCGGCTTGAAGTCGACGAACTTGTAGGGGCCGGTGCCGACTGGCTTCAGGTTGGCCGGAGCCTCACGCGACTTGGCGCCCTTGTACTCGCCGAAATGGTGCTTCGGGATGATCATGCCGGCGACGCCGACGAAAGCATCGGCCCAGAACGGCGTCGCTTCCTTGAAGATCACCTTGACGGTGTGGGAGTCGATCTTCTCGACCTTGATGTCCTTGTAGGCGCCGGTCGTATAGGCGGCGGTCGCCGGATCGGCGGCATATTCCCAGGTGAAGACGACGTCATCGGCGGTGAACGGCTTGCCGTCATGCCAGGTCACGCCCTGCTTCAGCTTCCAGGTGACGCTTTTGCCGTCCTCGGAGAGGCCGCCATTGGCCTTGGTGGGAGCTTCGGCCGCGAGCTGCGGGAAGAGATTGCCCTCCTTGTCCCAGCCGGCGAGCGGCTCGTAGAAGACGCGCGAGGCGACCTGGTCCTTGGTGCCGGAGGCGAAATGCGGGTTCAGCAGGGTCGGTGCCTGCCAGAGCAGGATCTTCAACGGTCCACCGCCGCCAGCCTTCGTCGGCTTGTATTCGATCGTTGCGTTCGCCATTGCGACGCCGTTCCAGGCGAGGATCTGGCTCGCGATCGGCGCAGTAATACCCACTGCCGCCATTCGCTGAATAAAGGAACGCCGCGAGAGGCGACCTTCCTTCAGATTGTTCACCATCCCCTGGATATCTTGACTATTCATGACTTACCCTCAGATTCAACTGACAAGATACCGGTCAATAAATTGACCGGATCCAGCCTTCTTTTATTGAATCCAAAGCGTGACGATGCTTTGGATTCAACGCTGGTGGTAAGAGCTACAGAATTAAGCCCGGCTTAAGGCAATCGGCGAAGGTGGCGCTTAAGGTCCGCTTCCGGCACAAGTCGGATATGCGGATGCCGCGGGCCTAAGGGACGAACGTGCGAAAGCACCCTTGATCCGCACGCAACAGGGTTATTTTCCCGGAGGGCCTGCCGATGAAGCTTCCAGAGGGGTCCGTGGATCCCTGTATGACCTGGCCACAGTGACCTATTCCCTGTGCAGTCGAGAACTTGAATTGCCCATATTGGTTGTTATCGACTTCCACCCGAAACCCATGCGAGCTCAATTCATCCTTGAGCCTGGAATAATCGCTCCCAAGAGGGTACTCCGCCGCAATATGCGCCCTGAATTCGTGTCCATCTAAGGCAAAATCCGACCCGCAGGCCGTCAGTACGAGGCACATCGCGGCGGCGCCGTAGGCTTTATTTGATCCCATTTTCAACGCCGCCTCGATCCAAGCTCGTTTCGACCAAAACGCTCTCATTGCGAGATCACTGAAGCAATTGGGCTTTCGTTCCCTACGTTAGCTCTGAATTCGGTTCCGGCGCCCCTTGGAGCGCCCGTTCTTCATGCTGCCCCAAGGTCGGACGCCTGCCCTCTCCGGGGCCGCCCAGGCTTTCCGTCCGGTGCCGGCCTGCACGCGGGACCTATGGAGCGCTGCAATGGGCTTGGCTCAGGCAAGTCACGCATGACGCCACTCTACGCAATTAGGGCTTCGCAGCGTTCCCGTCCTGTAGCAGTAATACAGCGCATGCTCGGCCTGCGAACCTAACGGCAAGGTGGTGAATCGCCGCTCTGAGCGGCCGGGCTGCGCGCCATGCAGGCCGTTCTGAAGGAGACTTCCGTCATGTGTGATCTCTGCTGCTCGCCCGCGCCCGGCCTGTCCCGCCGTGGCCTGTTTTCCGGCATGGTGGCCCTTGCCGGCGCCGCCGCCCTGCCCCGGCAGGCCTTCGCCCAGGCCGCGCCCCCGCAGAATGCGATCTCGCCCGACGAAGTGCTGAAGCGGCTGATGGAGGGCAATGCCCGCTATGCCGCGAACACCCCGACCAATCAGGATTACTCGGCCGGCCGGGCTGCCCGCGCCAGCGCCCAGTATCCGGTCGCCGCGATCCTGAGCTGCGCGGATTCGCGGGTCTCGCCGGAACTCGCCTTCGACCAGGGCCCCGGCGACCTCTTCGTGGTTCGTCTCGCCGGCAATTTCGTCAATGACGATGGCCTGGCCAGCCTCGAATATGCCGTGAAATACCTCAACACGCCGCTCGTCATGGTCCTTGGCCATTCGGGCTGTGGCGCCATCGACGCCACGATCAAGGTCGTGCGGGACAAGGCGACCCTGCCGGGCCATCTCCAGGAAATGGTGCGCGAACTCAGGCCCGCAGTCGCGACCGCCAAGGCCGGCAAGCCGGACGACCTCCTCGCCGCGGCGATCGCGGAAAATATCCGCCGCGGCAAACGCCGCCTCGAGACCGCCAAGCCGATCCTCGCGGAGTTCGTTGCTAGCAGGCAGATCAAGGTCGTCGGGGCACATTACGAGCTGGCGAGCGGCAAGATCACGCTGCTCTGAGGCTTGGCCGGGACACCGGGCCGGAGCCGCGCGGCAGGTCACCCAACGGGGCGAGCCGCGCGATGCGCCCGCCTCTCGACTTCCGCTTTCATGCCCTCTCCGTTAGGCACGCTGGGAGAGCGAGCGGAACACTCCCCGCCGGTCGAGCGAACAGGGAACGGGCGTGCGCAAACTTGGCTTTGACCTGCGTCAGCTGGAGATTTTCCGGGCCGCTGTTTCCGCCGGAACCCTTACGGAAGCCGGGCGCATGCTCGGCCTCACCCAATCCGCCGTGTCCCAGGTCATCGCGTCATTGGAGAAGGAGTTCGAGGTTCCGCTGATCGACCGCAGTATTCGTCCGGTTCAGGTCACCACGGCAGGCCGGATGCTGCTGGAGCGGGCGGAAGCGCTGCTCACCGAGGCCACCGAGCTCGACATCAATCTGCGTCGGATGAGCCGCAATGCGACGCCCACCCTCAGGATTTCGATGGTCGCTTCGCTGACCACGGTTGTCGGCCCGCAATTCGTGCGGGAACTCGGCCATTCCTTCAAGCGATGCTCGCTCTTTGCAAACCTGCGCGGGCTCAGCGAACAGCAGTTCCGGAGTCGGGAGATCGACATCCTGATCGGCGTCGACCTGTTGAGGGAAACCGACGTCGCGCTCACCATCCCCCTCCTGATCGAGCCCTTTGCCCTGCTGCTGCCGGAAGCCTGGGACAAGCCGGTCGAGAGCCTGGCGGATCTCCAGGGACTCAGCTTCATCCGTCACACCCAGCGGACCAGCGCCGGCCGGCAGATCGAGCAGGCAATCCGCCAGCGAAGACTCGACTTTCCCCGCGAATTCGAAAGCGACACGGCAGACACCATCGCAACGATGGTGTCTGCCGGATTGGGTTGGACGATCACGACGCCGCTGATTGCCCTGCAGACACGGGAGCGGCTGCGCGGAACGCGTCTCGTCGCCTTGCCGGCCATGAAACTGAGGCGGCGTGTCGACCTCTACGCCCGGAAGTCCGAGCTCGGAACGATCCCGCAGGAGGTTGCGCAGCTTCTCTGCAAACTCCTGCGGACCCAGGCCCTCCCCCTCCTCCACGACATGGCTCCGTGGATGGGGGATCAGTTCCACCTGTTCGAGCAGGAGAAAGGCTGAACTCCTGCCTTTCTCCTGCCTGCCGGATCAGTCCAGCGGCTTGCCGTTGATCGCGATGCTCTTGAGCCCGCTCGGCTGGACACCGTATTTGTCGACGATCGCCTGGTAGCTGCCGTCGGCAATCATCGCCTTCAACGCTGCAGCCACCGCGTCCCGCAGCCCCGGGTTCTTCTTGGAGACGCCGATGCCCTGATAGGTCATCGCGAACGGCTCTCCCAGGAGCTTGTAGGTATTGGCTTCGAGAGCCATCAGGTAAGGCAGGGTCTCGTTGCCTTGAGCCCCGGCGTCGATACGCCCCTGGCGCAGTTGAGCCCGCGCATCGGCCGAGCCTTCGGTCCCCAGGATCTTGACCGCTGGCTTGCCCGACTTGACGCAGTTCTCCTGGCTCCAGCTCTCGATCTCCTTCGGGAAATTGGTCCGCCGGCTCGCTCCAACGGTCTTGCCGCAGAGGTCGGCTGCGGATTTGAATTCGTCGGTTCTCTTCTGCTGGACGAAGTACTGCACGCCCGATTGCATGTAATCGACGAAGTCGATGAGTTCGCGCCGCTCGGGCAGATCGTTCATCCCGGCCAGGATCAGGTCGACCCGCTCGGTCGTGACAGCACTGATCATCTGCTCGAAACTGGTTTCCTGCCACTCCACCTTGACGCCGAGCCGCTGGCCGATCGCGTTTCCGATATCGATGTCGTACCCGCTCAGCTGGTTTGTCGCCGGCTCCTTGAAGGTGACGGGCGGATAGTTCGCGACCGTGGCAATAACGATCTTTCCGGCTGTTTTGAATTTTTCCGGCACGGCTTGAGCGTGAGCGCAGGACAGGCTGGCAAGTAAAGCCGCGACGGCGCATGCATGGATCTTCATATCCCACTCCTCTTCTGTGTTGAAAGCGAACGGCCGGCGCTAGATCGCCATGCGTCCGTTCGAACGCAGGACCGGCGATCTATCTCTTTGTTTGAGCATCGGATTTTTCGAAAACCGGTTTCCACCTTTCGGTCCGATGCTCTAGGCGCGTACGGCAGAGATGAATTCCTGGGTGCGCCTGTGCTTTGGCGTGGCCAGCAAGGCGTCCGGCCGGTCCACTTCGACGATCTCGCCCCTGTCCATGAAGACGACGCGGTCCGCGACTTCGCGGGCGAAGGCGAGCTCATGGGTGACGACGATCATCGTCATGCCGCTCCTGGCGAGTTCCCGCATGACCTGCAGCACGTCGCCGACGAGTTCGGGATCAAGCGCGGAGGTCGGTTCGTCGAACAGCATCAGGTCGGGCCTCATGGCCAGGCCGCGCGCGATCGCCACCCGTTGCTGCTGGCCACCGGAGAGCTGGCTCGGATAGGCGTTCTCCTTGTCGGCCAGGCCGACCTGGACCAGCAGCGCCCGGGCTCGCTCGCGCGCCTGGCCAGGCTCCTCGCCCAGCACCTGCACCGGCCCTTCGACGATGTTTTCCAGCGCCGTGAAATGAGGGAACAGATTGAAGCGCTGGAACACGATGCCGATCGAACGGCGCTGGCGGGCGATCTCGCGATCCTTGAGGTGATAGAGCTTCTGCCCCTCGCGCCTGTATCCGACGAGTTCGGAATTGACCCAGATCGCTCCGCCGTCGATCTGCTCGAGCTGGTTGATGCAGCGCAGGAACGTGCTCTTCCCCGAACCCGATGGGCCGATGACGCAGACGACCTCCCCTCGCCAGATATCGAGCGTGATGTTCTTCAGCGCTTCGAAATCCCCGAAGGTCTTGCGGATATCGATGGCCCGCACCAGCGGCGTGGCATGGTGGCTGGTCATCGACGACCTCCCCTGTCGCCGCGACCGAAATACCGCTCGACGAAGCTCTGGCCGAAGCTCAGCAGGCTGACGATGGCGAGATACCAGATGCTGGCGACGAACAAGAGTTCAAGGACACGGGAATTGGCGTAGTAGATCGTCTGCGCGGCGTGAAGCATTTCGGAGTACTGGATGACGCTCGCCAGCGATGTGAGCTTGATCATCCCGATAAATTCATTGCCGACCGGCGGAACGATGACGCGCATCGCCTGCGGCATGACGATTCTGCGCAGCATTCGCATGCGCGTCATGCCGATGGCCTGGGCGGCCTCATATTGTCCCTGGTCGACCGACTGGAGACCAGCGCGAACGACCTCGGACGTATAGGCGCCCTGCTGAATGCCGAGCCCGAGAAGACCGGCCACGAACGGGGTCATGACATCCACGGTCCGGACATCGAACAGCCCGGGAAAGGCGATGCGCGGGAAGATCAGAGCCAGGTTGAACCAGATCAGCAGCTGCAGGAGCGCAGGCGCCGCCCGGAAGAGCCAGACATAGCCGATGGCGACGATGCGCAGCACCGGGTTCCTGGACAGCCGCATGACGGCGAAGACGACGCCGAGCACGATCCCCAGGACCATCGCGCAGACCGCGAGCAGGATGGTGTTGGCCAGCCCGTGCATGATCGCGGGAGCGGTCAGGAACTGCCCGACATAGCGCCATTCGATGTCGCCGAGCGCGAAGGCTCGCGCAATCGCGGCGAGAATGGCGAGGATCGCGGCAGCGGCAAGGAAGCGCCCGTAATGCCGCTGGGGCATGATGGTGTAATGGGCGATGCGGTATTCATCGGCAGGCAAGCCGCCGGGCCCCGGAGCGGCCATTGTCGTGACGGTCGATGTCATGGCGGGCTCCGATCGCAGCAGCCGGCCAGCAACGCGCAAGCGATGCGTCTCATTCACTGATCCCCATTGAGTGTTGGCGGCCCGGGATGGCCAGGGGCGCGCAGGCCGGCCTAGATCGCCTTGCGTCCGTTCGGACGCAGGAGTGGCGATCCAGCTCTTTGTTTGGGCATCGGATTTTTCCGAAAACCGGGTTCCACTTTTCGGACCGATGCTCTGCGTTCGGGCATCGGATTCTTCCGAAGACCGGATTCCATTTTCCGGTCCGATACCCTAGGCGGCCGGGCTCGCGGGGCGACCGAGATAGTCGACCGCGCACATCACGTGCAGCTTGAGGACGGCGATGGCCTCATCCAGCGTGACATGTTCCTCATCGGTGCCCATGCTGATCGGGGACGGCCCGCAGATCAGCGCGGGGATGCCGCGCCAGCGCCAATAGCGCGTGTCGGTTCCGCCCAGGCTGCAGACCGGCGGCGCGTCATGGCCGAGCAGGCCCTTCATGTTGTCGCGAAGGATCGTCGCCATCTCGCCGAACGGGTCGGTGCTGCTCGCGGGATAGCTGTGGTCCTCGTTGACGAGCAGCGTGCAGTCGAACTCGGAAGCGAGGTTCTCGAGCTCGCCGCGGATCCGGTCCCGATCCGGGCCGATGGGGAAGCGCATATCCAGGTGCACGGAGCATTGCGTCGGGATCTGCGTCGCCTTCTGGCCGCCCTCGATGATGCCGGCATTGACCGTGATGCGCCGCGCGTTGTCGGCAGCCCCCTTCCCGAGATTGGCATCGGCTGCCGCAATGGTTTCGGGAGAGGTCAGGATCGCGTCGATCTCGGGAGGCAGGGTCGCAAGCTGCCGGTGGTAGCGCTGGTAGATCGCGTGAACGGCGTTAGTGACCTGCTCGATCGGATTGTTGGCCCGGTGCGGATAGCCGCCATGGCCGCCCGGTCCCTTCGCCCACAGCGAGAAGCGCAACGTGCCCTTCTCCATGAAGCGGACATTGGAGAGCCCGCTCGGTTCGCCGTTCAGGCAGCAATCGCCGGTGATTGCGTCGGCATGCTCGTCGAACAGGAACTTCGTGCCGTAGCGGCCGCCCGATTGCTCGTCCGATACGACGGTCAGCGTCAGGGTGCCGTTCAGGCGATCCCGATAGGGGTAAAGCAGGCAATAGGTCAGGATGGAGGCGAGCGTTCCGGTCTTCATGTCGGACGCGCCGCGGGCGACGATGCGGTCCCCCACGATCTCCGCCGCCCACAAGGCATCGTCCGTCACCGGAAAGACATCCATGTGGCCGTTGAGGACGAGATGGCGCCCGGGCCGGTCGGTATCCCATCGCGCCAGAATGTTGGGCATGTCGTCGCGGCAGGAGACCGTGCGGTGAGCAAGCCCGAAGCGGTCGAGGATGCCGCGCACGAAATCGGCCGCCTCACGCATGTCGCCCGGCGGATTGACGCTCCGGATGCGCAGGAAATCCTGCAGGAGAGCGAGGAACTCATCACGCCGATCGTCGATGGCTCGGCAGAGTTCGTCTTTAACGGCGGCAATGTTGCTTGGCATGTATTGATCCGGAGGCACGGTTTTTTCACAGCCGCTCCGGTTTCCGGCGGGGCTGTCGCGATTCAACAAGAACCGGCCTGGCGCGCCATTTTTATTAGGAAAAGTAATGAACTAAATTAACCCACCTAATTTCACGTGATTTGCCGATGCCCGGCCCGCGCGAGGCGGATCGAGCGCCCGATGGCGCGCTCCCGCACGCCTGAGCGATGAACCGGAAACGCGCCGGTCACCGATTTCCCGACCGGCCGGCGGGAGCTCGCTCTCGCGCGGACGCGGGCGCGCTGCGGCGATCAGGCGGATCTTTGCAGCGGCGCCTGCCGATCGAATTGGCTCGGCACCGGATCGAGCCCCAGGCGCTGGCGCAAGGTGCCCTCGCCATACTCGGTCCGGAACAGTCCGCGCTTCTGCAGCAATGGCACGACCTCGCCGGTGAAGAGCGCGAACTGGCTCGGCAGGATCGGCGGCATGACGTTGAAGCCGTCGGCCGCGCCCGAGACGAACCAGTCCTCGATCACATGGGCGATCTGCTCGGGCGTGCCGGTCGCGGTGAAATGCCCACGCGCTCCGGCAAGGCTGTGCAGCAACCCGCGCAGCGTCGGCCGCTCGCGCCCGACCAGGGCGGTGATCGCCTGCGCCCGGCTGCGCGAGGCCTGCACCTGCGAGGGATCGGGAAAATCGTCGACCGACAGGACCTGGTCGAGCTTCAGATGCGAGAAGTCGTGGCCGCCGAAGCGGTTCGACAGGCGCGACAGGCCAACTGTCGGGTGGGACAGCTCGTTCAACTCCTCCCAGACCCGCTTCGCCTCGACTTCAGTCGAGCCGATCGCGGCGCTGATGCCGGGCAGGATGACGATCTGGTCGCCCCGGCGGCCGAGCACGCGGGCTTGCGTCTTGATGTCGGAATAGAAGGCAATGGCGCTCTCCTTGGTGAGATGCGCGGTGAAGATCGCCTCGGCATAGCGGGCCGCGAAAGCACGGCCATCGGTGGAGGCGCCCGCCTGGACGAAGACAGGCCGCCCCTGCGGCGAGCGTGGGATGTTCAGCGCGCCGGCAACGCCGAAATGCGTGCCGCGATGGTCGGCGCGGCGGATCCGGTCGGGCCTGGCGAAATGCCCGGTCTCGCGGTCGTCGAGGATCGCGTCCTGCGCCCAGCTGTCCCAGAGTTTCGAGGCGACCTCGACGAACTCGTGGGCCCGCTCATAGCGCTGGTCGATCCCGGCCTGCCGCTCCTGGCCAAAGTTCCCCGCGGCCGCCGGCGCCCAGGAGGTCACGATGTTCCAGCCGATGCGGCCGCCGCTGAGATGGTCGAGCGAGGCGAGCTGGCGGGCGAGATTGTAAGGCTCGCTATAGGTCGTCGAGGCCGTCGCTATCAGCCCGATGCGCTCGGTCAGGGCAGAGAGTGCGCCGAGCAGGGTCAGCGGTTCGAGTTCGCCGCGCGCCGCATGCTCCAGCTCGTCGCCCAGCGCGACATGATCGGCGAAGAAGACGGAATCGAGCTTTGCCGCCTCGGCCGCCAGCGTCAGGTCGCGGTAATAGGAGACGTCGGTCAGCGCCCGTTGCGTCGAGCCGTCGTGACGCCAGGCCGCCTCGTGATGGCCGCGACCGTTGATGAAGAGATTGAGGTGAAGTTCACGGGTCATGGGTTCGCTCTCTCGGGTGGCGGTCAGATGGGGTCGGTGACGCCGAGCGCGGCGAGGAGTTCGCCACGCAGCACAGCAAAGCCCGGGTGCCTGGCGCGCGGGTGGGCCAAGGAAACCGGCTGATCGAGGGTGATGCGCCCTTCGTCGATGACGAGCACGCGATCGGCGAGCTTGATCGCTTCGTCGACGTCATGGGTGACGAGCAGGACGGTCGGGCGATGCTGCCGGATCAGGCGGAAGAGGAGATCGTGCATCCGGATCCGCGTCAGCGCGTCGAGTGCGCCGAAGGGCTCGTCCGCCAGAAGCAGGCGCGGCTGGCGCACCAGGGAGCGGGCGAGCGCCACCCGTTGCTGTTCGCCGCCGGAGAGCGCGTTCGGCCACGCCTCCTCCCGCCCGGAGAGGCCGACATCGGCCAGCGCCTGCCGCCCGCGAGTGTCGCTATCAGCCGCATGCAGGCCGAAGACGACATTCTGCAGCACGCTCTTCCAGGGCAGCAGCCGCGAATCCTGGAAGAGGACGGAGCGGTCGGCCGGCACCGTGAGCGTGCCTTCGCCCTCGACACCATCGTCGAGCCCGGCGATGGCGCGCAGCAACGTGCTCTTGCCCGAACCGCTCTTGCCGATGAGCGCGACGAACTCGCCCGCGGCGAAATCCAGCGAGACGGGCCCGAGCACACTGCGGCCGGAGAAGCGGCGCGTGACGTCGCGCAGGCTGAGCGCGAGGGCGTCCGGCTGCGGCAGGCGGAGCGGATGAGCCGAGGCGTTCATGACGCCAGCGCCTTGCGATAGGACAACGCCTTGCGCTCCCAGAGCCGGACGGCGAAATCGGAGCCGAGGCCGAGCACCGCATAAATCGCTAGGCCGACCACGATGATATCGGTCTGGCCATAGTCGCGGGCGCGGTTCATCAAGTAGCCGATGCCCTGGCTGGTATTGATCTGTTCGAGCACGACGAGCGCCGTCCAGCAGGTGGTCACGGCAAGTCGCAGGCCGGTGAAGAAGCCCGGCAACGCGCCGGGCAGCGCCACCTCGCGCAGGAAGGCGCTGCGCGTCAGCCCGACGCTGCGGGCGAGCTCGACATGGCGGATATCGATGCCCCGCAGCGCCGCATGGGTGTTGATATAGATCGGCACGAAGACGCTGGAGGCGATCAGGGCCACCTTCATGGCCTCGCCGATCCCGAGCCAGAGGATCGCGAGCGGGATCAGCGCGAGCGTCGGGATCGCCCGCTTGATCTGGACGAGGCCGTCGATCGAGGCCTCGCCCATCCGGCTGAGACCGGATGCGAGCGCCAGCAGCAGGCCGACCGCGACGCCGATGCCGAGCCCCAGATAAGCGCGGCCCGCCGATGCCAGGAAATGGTCGGCAAGCGTGCCCGATTGCAGCAGCTCGAAGCCGGTGAACAGGGCGGTCGACGGCGCCGCGAGGAATTTCGGCGAGAGCCACCCCGTCAGCGAGGCGAGCTCCCAGAGAACGACCAGCGCAACTGGCCCGAACAGGATGGCGCCCGCAGGCAGGCGGCCGGGCGCCAGTTTCGGTAGCTTGCCCTGCGCGGGGGGCGCCGGGTGAGCCTGCGCCGGAACGCCCGCAATCGCGGCGAAGGGCACCGAATAGGCCGTGGCAATCAGCGCGTGGCTTTGATCGGACATGGACAGCCTCAATTGGATTTGGCGGCGATGATGTCGTCGAAGCGCAGATCGAATTCCTCGCGTGCATCGAGCCGTTTCGGCAGGTCGCCAGCCTCGTGGATGACGTCGATCAAGGCCTGCTGCTTCGGGATCAGGCTGGCGAGCAGGGGAAATTCGAAGCGCCCCTCGGCTTCGACGATCCTGCGCCCATCCGCCGGCTTGAGGTTCTGGCGCTTGACGTAATAGGCCTCGACCCAGCCCTCGGCATTCGCATGCGACCAGCGGTTGGCATCGATCCAGGCCGCCACGAACTCGCGAATGGCTGCGAGCTTGGCCGGATCGTCCAGGGCCCGCTTGCTCGCATAGAGATAGGTCAGGCTCTTCGGCAGTCGGTCGTTCTGGTCCTTCGGCAGGGCGCTCGCGCCGCGATCGGCGAAGTCGGCGAGATAGCGCGAGAAATGCGGCTCGTTCAGCGCCGCTACATCGACCTGCCCCGTTCGCACCGCATCCGGGAAATCGGCGGCCCGCAAGGGCACGAGCCGCACATCCTTCTTCGTCAGCCCCGCGAGTTTCAGCGCATTGAGAACGAAGGGCTGACGGCCCGTCCCCTCGCCATAGGCGATGCTCTTGCCGCGCAGTTCCTCCAGCGAGGCGACATTCAGTCCGGGGCGTACGGCCAGCGCGTAGTCGGTTTCGGACGAGGTGCGCGCCGCCACGATCGGAATCTGCTCGCCAGCCGCATGAGCCTGGATGGGCGGCGTGTTGCCGACGGTCGCGAGATCTAGAGCCCCCGCCCGGAAGGCCTCGAGAATGGCCGGGCCGCCGAGAAAATTGGCATAGGTCACCTGGCTCGACAGCCTGTCATGGGCGCCCGATGCCCGCATCAGGCTCTGCAGCGCCTCATTCTGATCGGCGACGACCAGCTTCGTGCCGACCGGAGCCTTCGCGAGTGGTGCGGGCTGCCCCTGGGCCGCCGCCAGACCGGGTGCGGCGACCGAAAGCAGGAGCGACATGGCCAGGATCGTGCGGCGCCTCAGCCCTTGTGTCCCTGCGGAAAGCGCATCGCTCGACATGGTTGTTCCTCACTCAGTTCGTGCCCGGCCAGGGATGAATGTCGCGACCGGTCGTCGAAATACTGGCGAAGAATCGTTCTTTTAGTCAAACAGAATGTTCTTTCTAAAATACGACGAAACGGCGAACGGCATTCTCCTGGAGCTGCGCATGCGAGAACGCTGCTGCTCGGCGAAAAATTCCGTCTCCGGGAGGGCGATGACGGAGCAAAGCGTTCGCTGTTGCTGCGGAGGCCCGGCCAGTATTGCGGCGGCACCGGAAAGGCCTTCGACGCCTGCCGGCCGAAACCCAATCCGGGATGCCGATCCGGGGCCCGGAGCGAAGCGGTGAGCTCCCCTTATGGGTTATGCCGAGAACGCCAATCAGGTTATCGCTGGTGAGACGAGACCCAACAGCGATCCGGACATGGGCACAGAGATTGAACGCAAATTCCTCGTCATCGCCGACGATTGGCGGGAGAAAGCTGGCCTGGGGCAGCCCCTGCGCCAGGGCTATCTTACGCCGAAGGGGACAACCAGCGTCCGCATCCGCTGTGCCGCCGCTGAGGCGTTCCTCACCATCAAGGGGGAGACTCATGGTCTGGCCCGCCCGGAGTTCGAATACGAAATCCCCGTCGCGGAAGCCGAGGAGATGCTGCTGACGCTGTGCATCGGTCCACCCCTCGAAAAGACGCGATACAGGGTCGAGCATGGCGGGTTGATGTGGGATGTGGATGTGTTCTCAGGCCGCCATGCGGGGCTTGTGCTCGCCGAGGTCGAACTGATCGAGGCCGCTCAGCATGTCGATCTTCCGTCTTGGGTCGGACTCGAAGTCACGAATGATCCTCGCTACCGAAATGCCGCGCTCGCCGAGGGGGACGTTCTGCCTCCAGCGTCGCCATAAGTTCGCCCCTCTTCCAGCGGTGACGAGCATTTTTGGGTTTGCCGCCTTCCGCCCCCCGGAGATATCGAGGATCAGTGGCAGGCGACAGCCTTCTGCCTCTGCATCGGCTGCCCGCAAAAGCCGCAATCCGCTTTTCGGGCCGGCGCCCTAAGGCTCCCCGCCATTGGGGTTCGGCCCCTCGCCGCCTCGCCGCGGCTGATCGCCAAGGCGCTCGGCCACGGCCTCCCGAGCCTGCGCAAAGATCATCCCGACCGTCGCGACGATATCGTTGAGCAGACGAGCATCCTCTTCGATGGAGACGCCTTCAATCGTTGCGTTCTTGGCGTCGTTCAGAAACCGCTGCTCCAGGGCATCGAGACGCTCCGGCCCGCCCAGAATGGCGATCTCGACCAGGGCGTTCCTGGCGAGGCTCGCTGCACCGGCCAGCGACGCTGCCAGCGTATTGATGAAGGCCTCCTGGCCATGGGGACCGCCGCGCATGGTTCCTCCCGGTTGCGGGCAATGATCGCACCGAGCGAGACGCCGTGTCGAATCCAGATGCCACTCCCAGCAGATTGTCCGAGCGGCCATCTGGGTTTGAGTTTCGCCCCGGAGCAGACCTCCACCAGCGGGGCGCTCGCCGCTCCCGAAGGGTATCACTCGGCGCGCACCGCGCGTGACGAACGCGCCAGTTTAGCACGCCACGGCCCAGGCTTACTCATGAACCACGGATATGACTTCATGCAGTTTATGCCGTCTAATTGATCGACGGCGCCTCCCCTATCTTCGGCAGCACGGCGAGAGAACGCCATTTGCACCGCGGAGAACAGGCGATGAAGACACGTCTTCTTGGACAGAATGGCCTAGCAGTCTCGGCCCTCGGTTATGGCTGCATGGGGCTGGATTTCGGCTATGCCAACAGGCTCAGCAGGCAGGAGGGCGTCACGCTGATCCGCCAGGCGGTGGAGCGCGGCGTCACCTTCTTCGATACGGCCGAAGTCTATGGCCCCTACACCAATGAGGAGATGGTCGGGGAAGCGCTACGACCGGTCCGTGACCAGGTGGTGATCGCCACCAAGTTCGGCTTCAACTTCGTCGAGGGCAAGCAGTCCGGCCTGAACAGCCGGCCCGCGCAGATCAAGGCGGTCGCGGATGCCTCCCTCAAGCGGCTCGGCGTCGATGTCATCGACCTGTTCTACCAGCACCGCGTCGACCCCGGCGTGCCGATCGAGGATGTCGCCGGCGCCGTCAAGGACCTGATCGCGGCCGGCAAGGTCAGGCATCTCGGGCTCTCCGAACCCGGCGCGAAGACAGCACGCCGCGCCCATGCCGTGCAGCCGATCACCGCCCTGCAGAACGAGTATTCGCTGTGGACGCGCAGCGTCGAGAGCAATGGCATCCTGGACACCTGCGAGGAACTGGGCATCGGCCTCGTGCCCTACAGCCCGCTCGGCAAGGGTTTTCTCACCGGCGCGATGAGCAAGGACACCAAGCTCGGCGAGGGCGATTTCCGCAGCATCCTGCCGCGCTTCACTCCCGAAGCCATGGCGAAGAACCAGGCCCTGGTCGATCTCTTGAAGCGTATCGGTACCGAGAAGGGCGCCACCCCGGCGCAAATCGCGCTCGCCTGGCTGCTCGCCCAGAAGCCGTGGATCGTGCCGATCCCCGGAACGACCAAGCTTCATCGCCTCGAGGAGAACCTTGGCGCCGTCGCGGTCGAGCTCACCGCCGCCGATCTTGCCGAGATCGAGCAGGCTGCGGCGGCGATCGCGATCGAGGGCGAGCGCTATCCCGCGCAATTGCTCGCGACCACCGGCCTTTGAGCGCCGGCAGGTCAACCGTACGGAACTGGCCCATGAGCAACGACATCGAAGCCAAGGCGCTGGCCTGCACCGCCTCCGGTCGCGCCCTGATGGCCGGCCAGCCCTGGCGGGTGCTCGGCTTGCCGAGCGCGCTGATGGGGTTCGCGTCGATCTCGACCGACCTCTATCTGCCCGCCTTGCCGGAGATGGCGCTCTTCGCGCCGATACCGGGCTGATCGAGCTCACGGTCTCGGGTTTCCTGACCGGCTTCAGCCTCGGCCAGCTGTTCTGGGGCCCGATCAGCGGCCGCTATGGCCGGTGCCGGCCGGTGGCGATCGGCCTCGTGCTCTTCGTCATCGGCACGGCCGGTTGCGCATTCGCGGGCAGCGCCGGAGCGATGATCGGCTGGCGCATCGTCCAGGCCGTCGGCGCCATCATCTCGGGCAAGCAGATGAGATCAGGCTTCCCTTAGGAGTGGAGCCTTGTGACCGTCGCGATGGTCATCGGCGGATAGAGCCTTTGCGCGGCGAGCACCACCTCGAGGCGGTTGCGCACGTTCAACTTGGCCATCAGGTTGGTCATGTAGCCCTTGATGGTCTTGTCGCTGAGCGATAGCTCGCGGGCAATCTCGCTGTTGCGTTTCCCGAGCAGCAGCAATTTGACGATCTGCTCCTCGCGGACGCTGAGCCTGTTGCTGATCGCCTTCTGGCGTTCGACTGCCTTGTCCTGCAAGGCACCGATCACCTTGGTCGCGAAGGCGGGTGTGACATAGACATCGCCGTGCTGCGCGGCCTGAAGCGCCTGGAACAGATCCTCGCCGGGGCTACCTTTCAGGACATAGCCCCTGGCTCCGGCATCCAGGGCCCTGATCGCATCATCGGGGCTTGTCGAGGCTGTGAACACGATGATATTTGTCTCGGCAGCGATCTTCAGCGCGTCCGCAATGGCTTGGAAGACATCCCCCACCATGTTGAGATCGACGATCATCTCACCGGGGCGGTGCGTCCTGACGATCGAGACGATATCCTCCGCGATGTTCCCGGTCGCGGTGAGCGCGAAACCGCCCCATCGTTTGAGCAGTGCTCCGATCCCCTCCATCAACAAGGGGTGGTCGTCGACGATCGCAACCGAGCGGTCCGGCATGATCCCAGAACCTCTGTACTGAACTTCACCTCCCCAGGCCGAGCGAATGGTTGCTTAGTCAACGCTCTTTGTAAATGCTAAAAAAATCGAAACATTCTCGAACCATCATGGGCCGGAAGCGGAGCAGGAAGGCCGGGCCGGCAGGGGTTCGACCATGGCTCCGCGATTTGCCACCCTTCTGCCCCGGCGCTGCGACGATCAGGGCAACGATCACACCATCAGTTTGCGCCGGGATAAACTTCGAGGCGAGAATTCATCGGGATTTAGTCGCCAATCTGTACTATGATGACGGGGTGGGGACCTACTCAACGAGGGCTGCGCAATGAAAACACTCCTGATCCTGGCTGTTTCAGTGGCGTTGTCTGGCGTCGGCGGATGCGCCTATTACGGCAAGGGCAAAGCACCCCCGCCCGCGCCAGCGGCAACGCCCATCGTCACCAAGGGCTGACGCCCCAAGCCAATTTGTCAGAGAACGGCCGGTTCAACTGGCCGTTCTCTTCTCGCAATACTTGCCAGCCCTGCTCTCGTTGCCTGGCAGGCTCCGCTTTCTCCAGACAGATGCCCTATTTCGGCGCGGCGGAATTCACCTGTGGATACAGTCGGGCCAGCGCCGCCTGGTCGAGATGCGGGACGAGCAGCGTCTTGAACGCGTGTTCGACCTGTTCATACTCGACCTTGCAGCCACTGGCGCGCTCGGCCGGCAGCACGCCCTTGTCAACCAGCGCCTTGTAGCGGACGGGGTCGGAGCCATAGGCGAGGCAAAGCACGTTGTACATGCGCTGCAGCGGAGTGCTGTGAGCATCGGCGAATGTCTGCCCGTCGACCGGGCCGCCCGGCATCCGCTTGAGCTTCTTGAAGCTGTGGACGCCCGCCTCGTTGAGGTAGCAATAGACGATGCCGGCGATCAGGCCGTACGCATCAGCCTTGTAAAGGTTGAGCTCCACGTAGGACGCGACGAAATCGGCGGCGTCCTCCTCATTTCCCAGCACCGGTACCTTCAGATAGTCGAAGATCGCGTGCCCGCCTTCGTGAAGAAACAGGTCGATGACCGGCCCGACAAGAGCATCGTTCTCACTCACCCAATCGGGCCGCTTGGGATTGCGCGCGATGTCGAGGACATACGCGACATACTCGTAGCAGATCGTGATCTCGTCATTCTCGAACCAGGCATCGATCTCGCCGTCGCAGCCCTTCGCCTTCAGCGTCAGTGGCCTCGGCAGCCGGAAAAGCCGGTAGAATTCGGCCGCCTTCTCGAGTGCCTGCTTTTCACGCAGGAGATCGAGAACTGGCTGGTGCGCCGGGTTCTTCGGCGCCTCATAGGTGCTGGTGACGACAGGTGCCGGCACGGCCGGCTGCGCAGACGCCGCTCCGGTCACGCTCAAAGCCAAGCCGAAAGCGCACAGGCCGAACGACAGTCTGGAGGCTGGCCTCATGGCGGCTCCTCTTCCTGATGCGACCGATCAGGCAGATGCCAGCCTAACCCAGAAGGAGTGCTTGCGGGAGAGCGTCTGCGCCGTGGCAGGTCGGCTGAGACTTCGGATGGGATGACCGGGTTTCGATCGGGACGGCACCTTGGCCTTGCCCGGCGTCGCCGCGCGTTGGCAATGGAGGATACGAGCCGGAATAACCGTAATGTGTCCTTCGCCTCATAGACCGGACCTTCCCGCCCTCGCGATGATCTGCCCATACTCATGGGGTGGGTTGCAGGGGGTATGAGATGGACCAGAGACGCGTCGCGGCGGCCGTCGAGGCGGCCGCCCGGGCATTGCATGAATCCGTACGAAACCATCATCAGTTTCATTGGGACAAGATGACCGAAACCTGGCGACAGGACTTGCGGAGCTACATTCAGCCCAGCGTGATCGCTGCGCTCGAGGCATCGGACCGGATCGTCGCGTCCTCGCCTCCCAGATCGGCATCGGTTGCGAGGCCGCGGCTGCCCTCGGTCGGGCGCTGACGCCGGCACCGCAAAGGCGGAGCGGCAGAAGTGGTTGCATCGCCAGGACTGGCCACGCCATGTGGAATGACGCGGCCATGATCCTGAGCGCGCGTGCCTGCGCCCCTGCCGCTGGACCAGCAAGGCCATGCCGATGACGCTGCGACAGCGCAGATCGCCACGCTCGAGCCGCTCGAAGGCGTCGTTGATCTCGTCCATGCGGATCATCTCGACATCGGGATGAACCCTTCTTGGCGCAGCGTCCGGGCCTCAGCGCGGCGCCACGATGTAGCGCAGATGCAGGATGCCATGCGCCAGCGGTTCGCAGCTCTTGAAGGAGAGCTGCACATCGCCGTCGAGGCCGTCTTCTCCGGCCTCGACGAAACCCTGATGTCCGCCCCGTCCGTCGAGGGCGGGCACGAGGAGCAGGCTCAACTCGTTGACGAGGCCCGCGGCGAAGAAAGAGCCGTTGATACCGGCGCCGCCCTCGAGCAGCAGCCGGTGGATGCCGAGCTCGTGGCCGAGGACATCCAGCATGGCGGCCAGATCGATCTTCGCGGTTTCGGCGACGATATAGGAGACACCGTCCGCGGCGAGTTCGGCGAGATGACTGTCTGCAACCCCACGGCCGAGCAGCACCACGACAGGGTCGCCGCCGATCTTCGGCCCGGCAAAGTGGAGTTTGCCGGATGGATCGAGCGCTATCGCAAAGCACTCGGCTTCACGGACCGCGAAATGGCAGGGCCGCTCGACCGGGCCGACCTGGGCCGGTGCGTGCGGACCGACCTTGCTGATCTCGGCCATCGTTACCCGGCCGACGAGCCAGGCGTCGGGCTCGAGCCCCTCATGGACCTCTTCATAGAGCCTGGACCATTCGGCCTTGCTGCCATCGGGGCTCCAGGTGAAGCGGCTCGGATGGAGGCTGCCGTCCAGCGACGAGAGCATGTGGCAGATGACGATGGGTCTCATGGCTTGCTCCCCCAAGGCGCTCGCACGGAATGGCACCGCCATTCGGAATGGCACCACCATGCGCGATGGCGCGGCCATGATCTTGATCCGACCCGCGCGCCCTACCCCGCCTGCGCTGGAACCAGCGAGGCCATGTCGATGACGAAGCGGTAGCGCACATCGGCGCGCTCGAGCCGCAGGAAGGCGTCGTTGATCTCGTCCATGCGGATCATCTCCACATCGGGATGAACCCCCTTCTTGGCGCAGAAATCGAGCATCTCCTGCGTCTCGGCGATGCCGCCGATCGGCGAGCCGGCGATGCGCCGGCGGCCGAGCAGCAGCGGCACGGTCGAGGGCTCCGCGAGCGGCCCGACCTGGCCGACCAGGACGAGCGTCGCATCGACATCGAGCAGCGAGAGATAGGGGTTGATGTCGTGCTTGACCGGAACGGTATCGATGATCAGGTCAAAGCCGTTTGCGGCCCTGGCCATGGCCTCGGCATCGCTGGAGACCAGCAGCCGGTCGGCGCCGAGCGCCAGCGCATCGGCCTGCTTGTCTGCCGTACGGCTCATCACCGTGACATCGGCGCCGAGCGCAGCCGCGAGCTTCACCGCCATATGGCCGAGGCCGCCGAGCCCAACCACGCCGACGCGGCTGCCCGGTCCGACATTCCAGGTGCGGAGCGGCGAATAGGTGGTGATGCCGGCGCAGAGCAGCGGCGCGACCTTGGCGAGATCGAGCCCGTCAGGCACGCGCAACGCAAACTCCTCGCGCACCACGAGGTGCTTGGAATAGCCGCCATAGGTCGGCTCGGCCGGCTCGCAGGAGAAGCGCTCCTTGTCGTTATAGGTCTGGACATTGCCCTTGCGGCAGAGCTGTTCCAGCCCCTTGCGGCACTGGTCGCAGGCCTGGCAGGAATCGACCATGCAGCCGACGGCGACATGATCGCCGGCCTTGCAGCGGCGGACATCGCGGCCGACCGCGGTCACCCGGCCGACGATCTCATGGCCCGGCACCATGGGATACTGGCTCCAGCCCCAGTCGTTGCGGGCCTGGTGCAGATCGGTGTGGCAGACGCCGCAATAGAGCACCTCCATCGCAACATCGTTCGGCCGAAGCTCCCGCCGCGTGACATCGAAGGGGGCGAGCGGCGAAGCGGCCGACCGGGCGGCATAGCCAATGGTCTTCATCCCAGATCTCCCGTCCTGATGGTCGTTGAAGCGCCGGCCTCATCGAGGGCCTGGCGCAGCACCGGAATGGCGGAATTGGCGGTCGGCCAGCCCCCTGAGAGGGCGAGATGGGTGACGAGCTCGGTCAGCTTGTCCGCCGTCACGCCGTTGTCGAGCGCGCGCCGGACATGGCCGGGCGGTTCGTTCGTGCGGTTGAGCGCAACCAGGCTCGCGACGGTGATCAGGCTGCGGTCGTACTTCGACAGGCCGGGGCGCTCCCAGACCTCGCCGAACAGGACGCGATCGCCCAAACCGGCAAGGGCCGGAGCGACATCGCCATAGGCCTTTTGCGCAGGGCTGCGATCATCCGTCATCCCTGCACCTCTGCGCGATGAACCTGCCCGAGATAATCCTGGTCCACGACCTTCTCCATCCAGGTCACCACCGAACCATCCTTCATCGCGGCAATGGCGACATGCGCCATGGCGCAGTCCGGCGCGGCGCCGTGCCAGTGTTTCTCGCCCGGTTCGAACCAGACGATGTCGCCAGGCCGGATCTCCTCGACCGGACCACCCTCGCGCTGCACCCGGCCCAGCCCCGAGAGCACCAGAAGGGTCTGGCCGAACGGATGGGTGTGCCAGGCCGTCCGCGCCCCGGGTTCGAAGGTGACGGTCGCGCCGCTCAAGGCGCCGCCGCCGGCGAAGGGCGCATCGATCCTGACCGTGCCCGTGAAATACTCGGCCGGCCCCTTTGCAGAAGGCTGCGCCCCGCTTCGCTTGATGTCCATCCACGTTTCCTCACGTCCTCGTGCCTGGAGCCGGACAGACTCCCGCTCCTCCCAAGCACTGTAGCCGCGCGACATTCATTGGATTAGGCGATAGAAACCGCATGAAGCCATATCGGGAGTTCATGAATGCGGCGCGAGGAACTGGTCGATCTCAATGCCTTCCTGACAGTCGCCGAGGAGCAGAGCTTCACGCGCGCGGCCGCCAAGCTCGGCACCTCGCAATCCTCGCTGAGCCATACGGTCCGCCGGCTCGAGACCAGGCTGGGCGTGCGCCTGCTGACCCGCACCACCCGCAGCGTCGCGCCGACCGCGGCCGGGGAGCGGCTGCTCGGCACGCTGCGCCCGGCTCTGGAGAGCATCGGCTCGGAACTGGCCTCCCTCAACGAGTTGCGCGAGAAGCCGGCCGGGACGATCCGCATCACGACCTCGGAGCACGCGGCGACGACCGTGCTCTGGCCGTCCCTGGAGCGGTTCCTGCCGCATTACCCCGACATCCATGTCGAGCTCAGCATCGATTCCAGCCTGACCGACATCGTCACCGAGCGCTTCGACGCCGGCGTCCGGCTCGGCGAAGCGCTCGCCAAGGACATGGTAGCGGTCCGGATCGGGCCGGATCTGCGCATGGTGGTGGTCGGATCGCCCGGCTATCTCGCCACCCGCTCCATTCCCCTGACCCCGCATGACCTCGCCGAGCACAGCTGCATCAACCTGCGCCTGTTGAGCGGCGGCGGCCTCTACGCCTGGGAGCTGGAGCGGGATGGACGCGAAGTCCGCGTCCGGGTGGAGGGTCGGCTCGCCTTCAACAATGTCAGTATGATCGCGCGCGCCGCCGAGGCCGGCTTCGGGCTCGGCTTCGTGATGGAGGACCATGTGGCGGAGCAGCTTGCCCGGGGCAGCCTGGTCCGCGTGCTGGAGGACTGGTGCCCGCCCTTTTCCGGCTACCACCTGTATTACCCCAGCCGGCGCCAGCCATCGGCGGCCTTTGCGCTGCTCGTCGAGGCTTTGAGGTATCACACGTGAGGCAGGTCTGACCGCCCCGGCGAATACTGCCGGATGATGAGAGCAGCGTCCGAGAATAGTCGCCCTTCCTCGTCGGCCGCTTTCCCCAGAGCGATCATTCGGCGCGGACAGCCGGACTGCCATGGCCAGCTGCTAGCGGATCTCCCCCCGGGCCTGGGGCCCGCGCTCGGAGGAAGCACAGTCGAGATCGAGCGGAAGCCGCGCTGCAGGCCGTGGGGCGAGTCTGCGTCGTCTGACGGCCGTAGGCTCCGTGCCCGTCACATCCCCGCCTCGCTCGACATGCTCCAGTCCAGTTCGCCCAGTCGCCGGATCGAGCCGCGCAGAATGCTCTCGAAAGCCAGGACGGCGGGCGACGGCGAACGGCCGCTGGGCCGGATCATGACGACGTCGCGTGCGATCGTCGGCTCGACCAGGGGGCGGGCGGCGATCGGGCGATGTGGGGTCATGGCCAGCGCATAGGTCGGGAGCACAGCGATCCCGAGGCCGGCCTCGACCAGCGCCAATGCCGTGGCGATCTGCGAGACCGCGTAGAGCGGTCGCAACGGCACTTCAGCTGTCTCATAGCCGACCTCCACCAGCAGCCTGATACCGCTGTCCCTGGTCAAGGTGATCAGAGGCTGCCCGGCCAGATCGGCCCATGGCAGCGAGGAGCGCGTGGCGAAGGGATGCGTCCGGGCACAGAACAGCATGAGACTGTCCCGCGCCAGCGGCATGCGTTCGATGCCGTCCTCGATCGCCGAGAACGTGCCCAGCCCGCAATCTGCCCGGCCAAGCCTGACCTCCTCGACGATCGCATCAGTCCGCGCGTCGATGATGGCGACCTCGATGCCGGGATAGCGCTGGCCGAGCTCGACGATGGCCATCGGCAGCAGGACGGCCGCCAGCAAGGGGGGAGCAGCGACGACAATCCGGCCACGCCGTCTTTCTGCGAGATTATTGGCGTTGCGCACGGCCAGATCCAGGTCGTGCATGATCTTGGCCGAGGCGCCCTGGAACTCGCGCCCGCCCTCGGTCAGTTCGACGCGCCGCGTCGTCCGGTCGAACAGGCGCAGGCCGAGTTCCCGCTCCAGCTCACGCACGAGCTGCGAGAGTGCGGGCTGGGCCATGTGCAGCCGTTCCGCAGCCTTGGTGAAGGTGCCGCATTCCGCCACGGCGAGAAAGGCTTGGATCTGTCGAAGCGAGACGGTCATGGCAGACACTCATAAGCAAATCATCTGAATTCATACAAATATGTAGAATTGCCGTATAGCCCATCCCAATCGATGATCCTGGTCAAGGCGGGGGTCACGCATCGGGCGGGCCCGGCCCTGGAGATGGCCGGGGATGGCAGGGCTTCAGGTCAAGGAGCGTCCCGCGCAGCAGGATGACAACGGGCCTCGCAGCGCGCCGCACGGGCCATCGTGCCCCTCGCGGAGCGAAGCCGGATGCTCGTCGATCGCAAGCGCTGTGCTCCCGCCGGCACCGTCCATTCGAGGCTCATGATGAACTGCTACCCTGACCTTCAGATGTATATCGGCGGCGCATGGAAGAGCGCCTCGAATGGGCAGCCGGTCCTGAACCCCGTCGACGAGAGCGTCATCGGCATGGTCCCGCTCGCGACGCGGTCGGATCTGGACGCCGCGCTGTCCGCGTCGGCCGACGGGTTCAGGATCTGGAGCCGGACATCGCCGCGCCGGCGCGGCGAGATCATCCTCAAGGCCGCCGCCCTCATGCGTGAGCGCATCGAGGAGATCGCCTTCTCGATCACGCTGGAACACGGAAAGCCGATTGGACAGGCCCGCCTGGAGGTGATCCGGGGCTGCGAGTTCTTCGAATGGGATGCCGCCGAAGGCCAGCGCCTCTATGGCCGCGTCATCCCCAGCGAGCCCGGCATCAAATATATCGTCATGCATCAGCCGATCGGGATGGTGGCGGCTTTCTCGCCGTGGAACTTCCCGATGAGCCAGCCCTCCCGAAAGATCGCCGGCGCGTTGGCGGCCGGCTGCTCGATCATTCTCAAGGCTGCCGAGGAGACGCCTGCCGGCGCCATCCATATTGCCCGGGCCTTTCACGATGCCGGGCTGCCGGCCGGCGTGCTCAACCTCGTCTTCGGCATTCCGTCGGAGGTGTCCGACTATCTCATTCCCCAGGAGCAGACCCGCCTGATCGCCTTCACCGGCTCGACCGCGGTCGGCAAGCACCTGACGACTCTGGCGGCGCGCCATATGAAGCCCGTGCTCATGGAGCTTGGCGGCCACGCCCCGGTCATCGTTTGCGACGACGTCGACCCGGTGGCCGCCGCCATCGCCTCCGCGCAGCGCAAATCGCGCAATACCGGACAGGTCTGCACCTCTCCGACACGCTTCTTCGTTCACAAGAGCATCTACGCCACCTTCGCCCAGACCTTCGCCGAGAAGGCCCGCGCCGTGACCATCGGCAATGGCCTGGACCCATCGACAGAGATGGGCCCCGTCGCCAATTCCCGCCGCATCGAGGCGCTCGAGACGCTTGTCGCCGATGCACGGGCCAAGGGAGGGCGCGTGCTGGCCGGCGGCGAACGGCTCGGCAACCGCGGCTACTTCTTCCCGGTCACCGTCATAGCCGATGTTCCCGATGACGCGCGCGCCATGCGAGAGGAGCCGTTCGGCCCGCTGGCGCTGATCAATCCGGTCTCGTCCCTCGACGAGGCGATCGAGAAGGCCAATGCCCTGCCCTTCGGGCTCGCCGCCTATGCGTTCACGCATGCCGCAAGCAATGCGGACCGGCTGGCGGAAAGGATCGAGGCCGGCAACCTCTCGATCAATACCCTCGAGGCCTCCGTCGCGGAGACGCCGTTCGGGGGCGTGAAGGACAGCGGCTACGGCCGCGAGGGCGGGGCCGAGGGGCTATCGCATTACACCGTCATCAAGAACGTCTCGCACCGCATGAGCATCTGAACGCGGTCTCTGACGGCGGGGCCGCAACAGGAGCATCGGCATGAAATATTCAAAGAAAGACGCAAAGGCCTATGCCCGCGCCAATATGAAAGGCATCTGGGCTGCCGCGCTGACGCCGTTCACCCGCGATCTCGCGATCGACCGGGACGGCTTCAGCGCGAATATCCGGCACTGGACCGATCAGCTCGGCATCGACGGCCTGTTCATCGCCGGCAAGCAGGGCGAGTTCTTCTCGATGTCGCTCGAGGAGCGCAAGCTCAGCTTCGAGATCGCCGTCGCGGCCGCGGCCGGCCGGGCCGCGACGATCATGTCCTGTTCGGACCAGAACATGGATGTGGTGATCGATCTCGCCCGGCATGCGCAGAAGGTCGGCGCCGACTACATCGTCATCCACGCCCCGGTCCTGCATTTCTTCAAGGCGCAGGAGGAGACGGTCTACGAATACTACCGGACGATTGCCGAGAAGGTCGATATCGGGATTGCGCTGTGGAGCCATCCCGACAGCGGCTACCTGCTCTCGCCACAGCTCTGCAACCGGCTGGCCGACATCGAGAACGTCGTCGCGATCAAGTACAGTGTGCCGCGCCCGATGTATGCCGAGCTTACCAGGCTCGCCGGCGATCGCATCCTGGTCAGCAGCGCCTCCGAGGAGGAATGGCTCGACAACATTCTCGAGCTCGGCTGGCAGCTCTATCTCTGCTCCTCGCCGCCCTGCCTGATCCAGACGCCGCATGATCTGCGGATGCGCGAATATACCGATCTCGCCTTCCGTGGCGACGCCGCGCAGGCGCGCGCCGTGCGCGACAGCCTGAACCCGGTCCGCGAGGCGCTGCGTGGCACACGGCCCGCCGAGAAGCCGCACGCCCATCAGAAATACTGGCAGGAGCTGCTCGGCCAGGCCGGCGGCCGGGTCAGGCCGCCGCTGCTGGAGCTGACGGAGACCGAGAAGGCCGCGACGCGCGCCGCCTTCGAGTCCTGCGGCCTGAAGCTGCACGCCGCAGATGCATCATTGGCCAAGACCGGCTGAACCGCCGGCAGACGAAACGGGAGAGGTGGAACGATGGCGACGGAAGGACGGCTGAAGGCCTTCAACTTCGCGAAATGGATCGAGGAGCACCAGCATCTGCTGAAGCCTCCGGTCGGCAACCAGCAGATCTGGACGGATTCCGACCTGATGGTCACCGTCGTCGGCGGCCCCAACCAGCGCACCGACTATCATGACGATCCGGTGGAGGAGTTCTTCTACCAGCTCAAGGGCGACATGATGCTCAAGGTCGTCGATGACGGGAAGCATTACGACGTGACGATCCGGGAGGGCGAGATCTTCCTGCTGCCGCCGCATGTACGCCATTCGCCGCAGCGCCCGCAGGAAGGCTCGATCGGCCTCGTCATCGAGCCGAAGCGGCCCGAGGGCTGGCTCGATGCCTTCGAATGGTACTGCTTCAACTGCACGAAGCTCGTGCATCGCGTCGAGGTCGATCTGGTCAGCATCGTCGACGACCTGCCGCCGCTCTACAAGGCCTTCTACAACAACGAGCAGGCCCGCACCTGCCCGCATTGCGGCACGCTCCATCCCGGCAAGGAACCGCCGGCCGGATGGGTCTGCCTGTAGGAATTCAACGGCGCGGCCGAATCCCGGCCGCGCCGTCGGTTCCTCCCACGCAAGCGCCAGCACGGATAAGGCGCAGCAAGAATCTCAGAGGCATGAACGCAAGCAACTGGAGCTCACGATGACATTTCGCAGATTGCTATTGGGCCTGCTGGCCTCCGCCTCGATGGCAGGAGCTGCCATCGCCCAGCAGCCCGTCAAGATCGGCATGATCACCACCCTGTCCGGACCAGGCGGATATCTCGGCCAGGATATTCGCGATGGCTTCAAGCTCGCCATCGAGATGCAGGGCGGCAAGCTCGGCGGCGTTCCCGTCGAGCTCGTCGTCGAGGATGACGCTCTCAAGCCCGGTCAGGGCAAGCAGATCGCGGAGCGCATGCTCAAGACCGATGGCATCAAGATCCTGACCGGCATCGTCTTCTCGAACGTCGCCGGCGCCACCGTGCCCGACATCGTCGATTCCGGCGCGCTCTATGTCAGCGCCAACGCCGCGCCGTCCAATCTCGCGGGCAAGGAATGCCACGAGAACTACTTCGCCATCGCCTGGCAGAACGACAGCCTGCACGAGAGCGCCGGCCAGAACGCCAACAATCTCGGCTACAAGAAGGCCTTCGTCCTGGCAGCCAACTACCAGGCGGGCAAGGATGCCATCGCCGGCTTCAAGCGGATGTTCAAGGGCGAGGTCGTGGGCGAGGTCTATACCCGTCTCGACCAGACCGATTTCGCCGCGGAGATGGCGCAGATCCGCGCCGCCAATCCCGACTTCGTCTACCAGTTCAACCCCGGCGGCCTCGGTATCGCATTCTTGCGCCAGTACCAGCAGGCGGGATTGACCGGCAAGATTCCGATGGTCGTCGCGGCCCCCTCGCTCGATGCGGTGACGCTTGCCGCGGTCGGCGATGCCGCGCTTGGCGTGAACGCCTCGAGCCACTGGAATTCCGACTTCGACAACCCAGCCAACAAGGCCTTCATGGCGGCCTGGACCAAGGCCTATAACCGCCCGGCGACCTATTACGCGAGCCAGGGCTATGACACGGCGCTGGCCATCGCCTCCGCGCTCAAGGCCACCGCTGGAAAACCCGATGTGCCGGCCCTGCGCAAGGCGCTCGCCAAGGCCGATTTCCAGTCCGTGCGCGGCGCTTTCAAGTTCGGCCCGAACCAGCATCCGATCCAGGATTGGTATGGGCTGCGGGCCGAAAAGGACAGCGACGGCAAGCTCGTCCTCAAGACCGTCGGCAAGATCCTGACGAATTACGGCGACGCCTACGCGGCGCAGTGCAAGCTCTGATCAGGTGGACCGCCCATGGCGCTGATCCTCGAACAACTGCTCAACGGCCTGCAGTTCGGCGTGATGCTGTTCCTGCTCGCCGCCGGGCTGACACTGATCTTCGGCATCATGGGCGTGATCAACCTGGCGCATGGCTCGCTCTACATGATCGGTGCCTATGCCGGAGCCTTTGTCGCGACCAGCACGGGCTCACTGCTGCTCGCAGTGCCAGCCGGGCTCGCCGCGGCGGCTGCGGCCGGCATGGCGGTCGAACTCCTGGTCCTGCGCCGGCTCTATGCGCGCGACCATCTCGACCAGGTGCTCGCGACCTTCGCGCTCATCCTCATCTTCAACCAGTCGGTGACGATCCTGTTCGGCAGGCAGCCGCTCTTCGTCTCGGTGCCTCCTGAGCTGAACGGCTCCGTCGAATTGCTCCCAGGGCTGGTCTATCCGGTCTACCGGATCGCGGTCATCGCGGTCGGCCTTGCGGTGGCCCTCGGGCTCTATCTCCTGATAAACCGCACACGCGTCGGCATGCTGGTGCGCGCCGGCGCGACCCATCGCGAGATGGTCAGGGCGCTCGGCGTGGACATTCGCCTGCTGTACACCGCCGTATTCGGGCTCGGCGCGCTGCTCGCCGGACTTGCCGGGCTGATGGCGGGGCCGATCCTCGCCGTCCAGGTCGGCATGGGCGAGCAGATCCTGATCATGACCTTCGTGGTCGTGGTGATCGGCGGCGTGGGCTCGATCCGGGGCGCCTTCTTCGGCGCGCTGATCGTCGGCCTCGTCGACACCAGCCTGCGCGCCTTCCTCCCCGGCCTGCTGCGCTCGGTCATGAATCCATCCGAGGCCGATGCGCTCGCGGGCGGCCTGTCCTCGATGGGGATCTACCTGCTGATGGCAATCGTGCTGCTCGTGCGCCCGAAGGGGCTCTTTCCCGCCCATGCATGACATCATGACCAGTCCTGTCGCCCGGGCGCCGGCCCGTGGCCGGCTCCTGACCGCTGCCGCGATTGGCCTGGCGCTCGGCGCCCTGCCCTTCGTCCTGCAGGCCATCGGCCAGCCCTCGCTCGTGCCCCTGGCGACCCTCGTGCTGATCTACGCGATTGCCGCCGCCAGCCTCAATCTCGCCCTGGGCTTCGGCGGGATGGTGAGCTTCGGCCATGCCGCCTTCTTCGGCATCGGCGGCTATGTCGTCGGCATCCTCTACCAGGGCTTCGTCGGCGACACCTTGCTCTTCGGCCTGCTGCCGGGAACGAACCAGCTCCTGATTACCCTTCCCGCCGCGATGCTTGTCGCGGGCATCCTCGCCCTCTGCATCGGCGCACTCTGCCTGCGCACGAGCGGCGTGCAGTTCATCATGATCACGCTCGCCTTCGCGCAGATGCTGTTCTTCCTGTTCGTCTCGATCAAGGCCTATGGCGGCGATGACGGGCTGATCATCCGCCGCCGCAATGTCCTGTTCGACCTCGATACCCGCAACGACACGGTGTTCTACTTCATCTGCCTGGCGGCGGCCTCACTGGTCTTCGGCGCGCTTTCGCGGATCGTCGGATCACGCTTCGGCATGGTCCTGATCGGCATCCGGCAGAGCGAGCGCCGCATGGCGGCGATCGGCGTCGCGCCCTATTCCTACAAGCTCACCGCCTTCGTCGTCTCCGGCATGGGGGCCGGGCTCGCCGGGGCGCTGATGGCCAATTACCTGCGCTTCGTCAGCCCCGACATGCTGCACTGGACCAAGTCGGGCGAGCTGATGATCATGGTCATCCTCGGCGGTGTCGGCACGGTCCTTGGCCCGCTGTTCGGCGCGGCTGCGCTCGTCATCCTGGAAACCGTGCTCACCGCCTGGACCGAGCACTGGCAGCTCATCCTCGGGCCTGTCCTGCTGTTCGTCGTCCTGTTCACGCAGGGCGGGCTCAGCGCGCTCTTCAACCGCGTCGGAAGGGTCGGGAGATGACGCAGCCCCTGCTTTCCGTCCGCAACCTGCAGAAGCGTTTTGGCGGACTCGTAGCCACCGACAAGGTCGATCTCGACGTGGTCGAAGGCGAGGTCCACGCCCTGATCGGCCCGAACGGCGCGGGCAAGACCACGCTGATCACCCAGCTCTTCGGCGAGCTCTCCCATGACGAGGGCGAGATCCGCCTGGACGGCGAGGATATCGGCCGGCTGCCGACGCCGCAGCGCGTCCGTCGCGGCCTCGCCCGCACCTTCCAGATCACCCATCTGCTGCCGGACTACACCATGCTCGACAATGTCGCGCTGGCCGTGCAGGCCCATGAAGGGCACAGCTTTCGCTTCTTCGCCAATGCCCGTCGCGACGAGGCGCTGCGCGCCAGGGCACGGCAGCATCTGGCGGCGGCCGGCTTGGCGGCGCGCGCCGAGGTGAGAGTCGCCGATCTCTCCCATGGCGAGCAGAAACAGCTCGAATTCGCGGTGGCGCTCGCCTGCGAACCGCGCCTTCTCCTGCTCGACGAACCAATGGCCGGCCTCGGCCATGCCGAGAGCGAACAGATGGTCGCGATGCTCCGGGCCCTGAAGGGGCGCGTCACCCTGCTGCTCGTCGAACACGACATGGACGCGGTCTTCGCGCTGGCGGACCGGATCTCCGTGCTTGTCTATGGCCGCGTGATCGCGACCGGGACAGCCGCCGAAATTCGCGACAACCCGGATGTCCGCATCGCCTATCTCGGCGAGGGAGACGCCTGATGCTGAGCGTACGCAACCTGCAATCGGCCTATGGCGCCAGCCAGGTCCTCTTCGACGTCGCGCTCGACATCGCGGAGGGCGAGGTCGTGACATTGCTCGGCCGCAACGGCATGGGCAAGACCACCACCGTGCGCTCGATCATGGGCCTGCTCCCGCCGAAGGCCGGCGAAGTCCGGTTCGGGGGCCGCGCCGTATCGGGCAGTCCGCCGGAGAAGATCGCCCGCTGTGGCATCGGCCTGGTGCCGGAAGGCCGGCAGGTCTTCCCTACGCTGAGCGTGCGCGAAAACCTCGTCGCCACCGCATCGAACCGGCTGAAGCGTGCACAGCCCTGGACGCTCGAACGGGTCTATCGCCTGTTCCCGCGCCTTGAGGAGCGCGCCTGGCAATCGGCGCGGACCCTGTCAGGCGGCGAACAGCAGATGCTCGCAGTCGGCCGGGCGCTGATGACCAATCCGAAGCTCCTGATCCTCGACGAGGCGACCGAGGGGCTCGCGCCGGTGATCCGCGCCGAGATCTGGTCCTGCATCGAGGTGCTCAAGGCGCAGGGCCAGTCCATCCTGCTGATCGACAAGAACATCAACGTCCTCAAGCGCATCGCCGATCGCCACTACATCCTCGAAAAGGGCCGCACCGTCTGGTCCGGCAGCAGTGTCGATCTCGCAGCGCAGGCAGAAATGGTCCATCGCTATGTCGGCGTCTGACATAGTCGCGGCAGAGCTCGTCGCGACGACATCCCTGACCGATCCGGTCGAGGCGCTGCGCGATGCGCTCGCGACGATCCTCGACGGGCTGGTCGCAGCCGGCTGCGGGCCGCAGCATCTGCTCTCGATGACATGGGAGACAAGCGAGCCGGCGGCCTTCCATCTCTCGCGCCATGAGGTCGAGCTCGCCTATCGCGAGGTCTTCGCCGGCTTCCGCCCGCCGATCCGGCTGCAGCCGAGAGCGGAGCCCGGCCTGGCGATCCGCGCGCGGCACTCCGAGCCGACACCACCACCGGAGAGGCTCGTTCAAGGCCACACGCTGCCGCAGCTCGCCCGCCAGTACAGTCCGCGCCTGCAGGCCGACATGAAGGCGCTGTTCCGGCAATGGAGCCGCGACGGCGAAGCCTTCCGCGCTCATCACCGCGGCCGCGACCTGGCCTATGGGCCGGGGCGTCTCGAGACGCTCGACCTCTACCTGCCACGGGGCGTCTCGCGCCCGCCGCTCTGGGTCTTCGTCCATGGTGGCTACTGGCAGGCCTCCGACAAGGTCCAGCACGCGCAGTTCGCACAGGGCATGCTGGCGGCCGGCTTCGCCGTCGCCATGCCGAATTACGGGCTTGCGCCCGAGACCCCGCTGGAGCGGAGCGCGGAGCAGATCGTCGCTGCCCTGAACTTCCTGGTCGGGGAAGCCGAGGCGCTCGGCATCGACGCCGCGCGGCTGCATCTCGCGGGGCATTCCGCCGGCGGCCACCTCGCCGCCATGGCGCTGGTTGCGTCGGATGCCCCGCCCATTGCCTCCGGGCTCTTGCTCTCGGGTCTCTTCGACCTGACACCGCTCGGCCATCTCCCGCTCGGGCGCCTGCTTGGCCTCGACGACCTGGCCCGGGCCGAACGCCTGAGCCTGCACGGCCGGCCCTGCCCCTCCGCACGCCTCGCCTTCGCCGTTGGCGAAGTGGAAAGCGATGCCTTCAAGGCCCAGTCAGCCGCACTTGCCACCGCCTGGCGGGCCGGACCGCCGGTCCTTTGCGCGGGACATCATTTCAGCCTCCTCGACGGCCTGAACGGTGGCAAGCTGCTCGAACTCGCTCGCAACACGGCCGGCGCTTGACCATGTCGCACCCGCGCAAGCCTCTTCGGATCGCCCTGATCGGCTGGGGCGCGATCAGCCGCCGCGTCGCCGGGTTGCTGGCGCAGCGCCTGGGCTCCCGCGTCACTGTCGCGGCCATCGGCCTTCGCGATCTGTCGAGCGCGCCCGGCCTGCCGACGGGCGCGGCGCCGATCACGGATCCGGGGCAGCTCGCCGGTCTCGGGCTCGACCTCGTCGTCGAAGCCGCCGGGCGCGAGGCTGTGGCCGGATGGGGCGCGGCAGCGCTGCGCCACGCCCCGGCCTTTGCCGTGGCCTCGACCAGCGCCCTTTGCGACGACGCGCTGCTCGGCAGGCTCCTGGAGGTGGCCGAGACCAATGGCAGCCGGCTCCTGATTCCGGCGGGCGCGCTCGGGGGGATCGATGCCTTGGCCGCGGCCGCGGCGCTTCCGCTGGACGAGGTCACCCATACCATCGTCAAGCCGCCCGCGGCCTGGCGCGGCACGGCGGCCGAGGCGATGGCGTCGCTCGACGCGCTTTCGGCGCCCTTGACCTTCTTCTGCGGAACCGCGCGCGAGGCGGCGTCGCTGTTCCCGCAGAACGCCAATGTCGCGGTGATCAGCGCGCTGGCCGGCATCGGGCTCGACCGGACCCGCATCCAGCTCGTCGCCGATCCCGGGGCGAAGGCAAACAGCCATCGCCTTGCCGCAAGCGGGGCGTTCGGCCGGCTCGAGATCGCAATCGAGAACCGCGCTCTTGCCGCCAATCCGAAATCATCGGAGATGACGGCTCTCTCGCTGGTCCGATTGATCGGAGCCGCGGTGAACCCGTTGGCCATCTGACCGGCGGGAGACGCCCCCTCTACCCGGCATAACCCAAGGGGACGCAGTCGTGTACCGGCGCGTCTTTCGTATCGTAAAGGGCGACGATCAGGCCAGTCGCGCTGGCCGGGCTGATAGGCTCAATGGCTCGATCGCGAGTTCTGCAACAGATGCTGGAGGACGTTCATTGGTTCCCGCGGTCCTCCCGGGCCGCGGGCGCAAATACCCGATTGAGCAAAAGCGGTCAGGTCTCCTTTGCGGCCTCGATCCACAGAAAGGAGGCCTCCTCGTTGTCCTGCTGTTCGATCGACGATTTGCGGACGAGCAATCCGGCATCGGATAGATATTTCAGTGTTTCCGCTTCGCCGTTGTGACCGAAGAACATCGTGGTTCCCAGCCATTCACCGGTCCACTCGCCGGAAACACCTGTTCCAAAGCTTCCAACAAAGACACCGCCCGGCTTCAGCAATCTCGCGATCTTCAGGATCAACGGCCCTTGCTGGACAGAGGGGACATGCGTGATGGAATAGAAGGCGCCAACCGCGTCGAAGGAACCGGCTTCAAGCGCCACGTCGCACATATCCGCCAGGATGAATGTCGCCAGCGGGACCTGCTTTCGAGCCCTGAGGATCTGTTGTGCCGATGCGTCGACACCGATGACGGCATGTCCCAATGCCGCAAGATCCCGCGCCACGGGGATGCCCGCACCGCAGCCGAGATCGAGGACCCGGCCGCCATCGGCTGGCAGGCTGTCGACAAGACGGCCGAGCCATTTCTGACGAACAGCAGATACCCCGAACCGTTCGAGATATGCGTCTGCAACGTCGTCATAACCTGCAGCGACAAGGTATTTGGGATCGCTAGCCATGCCGGAACAGTTGCAGACGACCGCACATGCGTCGAGCCGCGATGTCTGCAACCCCAAGCATCCCCTCAGAGCTTCAGCAAATCCTCAGACTCTTCCCTGCCCAAGCGGGCCCGGGCGCTGGCGCCCAGAACTCTGGCAACAGCCTATGCCGGTCATCAGGTCCGCCTCCTCCGACGCGCACCGGAGCATTGTCGCAAACGCGCGGCATCAAGGCTGCTGCATCCCGCCGGAAACGCGTGTAAATTCGGCATTATCGGAGACGGTTGGCGCGAAAGCACCGGCCCACGACGGCACTTCTGCCCGGGGATAGCGGAAGCGACATGACGTCGGTTGGCCTCGCTTGCGTCACAGCAAGAGGTGGGAGGGTGTCATGAGGAAACTCGCAACGCTCGCCACTGCCGCTTTGATCATGACCGGCAGTGTCGGAACCGCCGACGCGCAATATTGGCGCGGGGGCGGCTGGGGCTATCACGGCGGGTATTATCGCAACTATGGCTGGGGCGGCGGCGCTGTCGCGGCCGGGCTGGTCGGCGGGGCGCTTCTCGGAGGCCTGGTCGCCGCAGCAACGACGCCCGCCTATGCCTATGGATACGGTTATCCGGCCTATGGCTACGGATATGGCTATCCCGCCTATTCCTATTATGGCCCGCGGGTCTATTATCGCCCGGGCTATTACTATGCGCGGCCCGTCTATTACGCCCCGCGCTATTACGGCTGGAACCGGGCTTATTACGGCCCGCACTATTATCCCCGTACGGTTTACCGGGCATATTGGTGAGGCCGTCGCCGACGACCGGCCATCAGCGAAGCCGGCCGGTCGGTCGCGTCCGCGAAGGGGATCTCCGTTCGACGGCCGAATGCCGAACGGAGCCGTGCCTCAGCGCAGCGGCGCGCCGTAGCGCTCGACCTGGTAGGGCTGCCGGGCGAGGCCGACGCAGAAACTCGCGACCGCATCCTGCAGCTTCTCGGCCAGCAGTTTCATGGGCGCGTTCGCCGCTTCCAGCCGCTCGCGCGCCGCTTCCGCCTCGCGCGCCAGCTTCGCGAGGTCGAGCGTCAGCAGGCGCCCCTCCTTCACGACGAAGCGACCGCCGATCATCACGTCGCGCACCGCCGTGCCATCTTCGACATGGACGATCTGGTTCACGGTGCGGTTATGCGGCAGCCAGTTGATATGGCCGAGATCGACGAAGACGAGATCCGCCTTGTAGCCACCTTCGATCCGGCCGATGCGGCCCCGGAAGCCGAGCGCGCGGGCGCCGCCTTCGGTCGCCGCATGCAGGGCCTCAGGCGTGGTCAGCCATTCCCGGACATCGGGCCCGCGCACCTTCGAGACGAAGGAGGCCAGGCGCGTCGCCTCGTACATGTTCTGGTTGTCGCCGCTATTCGAGCCGTCCGTGCCGATCGCCACATTGACGCCGGCCGCGAGCATCGCCCGCACGTCGGCAAGCCCACTGCCCAGCCGCATGTTGCTCGCCGGGTTATGCGCGACCGAGGCGCCATGCCCGGCAAGGATGCGCATGTCCTCCGGATCGAGCCAGACGCCATGGGCGACCGTGAAATCGGGGCCGAGCAGGCCGAGCTGGTCGAGATGGGCGGTCAGCGTGCGGCCATAGCGCTTCATGCCGGAGAGCGCCTGGATCTTCGATTCCGCGACATGGCTGTGCAGGCCGAGACCGAAGCGGCGGGCACAGTCGCGACAGGCGCCGAGGAAACCGTCCGAGCAATGCAGCGGGATCGTCGGGGCGAGCGCGATCTTCAGCCGCTCCGTATCGAAGCGCGCCTGCGTGACAAAAGCCTCGAAGCCCTTCAGCGTCTCGGCATAGGGCTGCATCCGGAAGCGGTCGACCTCGGCGCGCAGCGGCTCGGGCAAGGCGTCGTAGAGGCCGGGAATGGCCTCATAGAGCGTCGTGTCGGCGACCATCGGCGCGATCGTCGCGCGCATGCCGACATCCTGATAGGCCCGGGCGACAGCCGACATGCCCTCGACCGACGGCGCCGGCACCTCGAAGAACAGGTCGTAGCAGGCGGTCGTGCCCTTCAGCACCATCTCGGCGCCGTTGAGTGCGGCGCTGAGATATTTGTCCTCGAGGCTGCGGTTGCCGCTGATCCAGGGGCCGGCGGCCAGGAGCAGTTCGAGCGACCAGCGGTCCCCCATGGCCTTGGCGAGCGCGCCATGGCCGTGGGTATGGGCGTTGACGAGGCCGGGATGAACGAGCTTGCCGGTGGCGTCGATCGCTGCCGCCCCCTCGGGGGCGGACATGCCGCGCGGACCGATCTCGCGGATCGTGTCGCCTTCGAGCAGCAGGTCGAGCGGTTCAGCCTGAACGCGCTCCGGCAGGAGGACGAGGGCGTTGCGGATGATCGTGTAGAGCGGGCTTGCGGTCATGGCGGGGTCTCCTTCTCGGCGCCGCGGGGTCAGCGCCGCTGCTCGGCCGCAGCCCAGGGGAAGAACACCCGCTCGGCGACGACGATCAGCTGGAACAGGACGATGCCGAGCAGGGCCAGGATCAGCATGGCACCGAAGGCGACGGGAACCTTGAAGAACGCGGTTGCCGAGGTGATGAGATAGCCCAGGCCCCGTTCCGCCGCGACGAACTCGCCGACCACGGCGCCGACGACGGAGAGCGCGATCGCCGATTTCAGGCCGGAGAACACGAACGGGATCGAATAGGGCAGACGCACCCGCAGCAGCTCCTGCAGCTTGCTCGCGCGGCAGGACCGGGCAAGCTCGACCAGCTCCGTCGGCACCGCCAGCAGACCGGTGGTCATCGAGATCACCAGCGGGAAGAAGGCGACCAGGAAGGTCACGATGACGCGCGGCAGCTCGTTGGGACCCAGCATCACGACCAGGATCGGCGCGATCGCGACCTTAGGCACCGACTGGGTCAGGACGAGCAGCGGATAGATCGCATCCGCCGCCAGCCGCGAGGAGGAGATCAGCACCGCGAGCGGGAAGCTGACCGCGATCGAGAGCAGGAAGCCGAACAGCACGGTCCTGAGCGTCGCCAGCGTATGCTCGCCCAGCGCCGGGCCCATCGCCGCCGTGTCCTGGAAGATCCGCGAAGGCGCCGGCAGCAGGTATTCGGGAATGGCGAAGACCCGGACGGTCACCTCCCAGATCGCCATCAGCACGACCAGAGCGACGAGCGGGATCACGAATTCGCGGCTCGCGCCGAGCAGGCGCAGGGCTTTAGTGTTCGACATCGAAATGCGTCCCCTGCTCGCCGAAGATCAGTTCGCGGATGCGGCCGGCGCAGCGCTGGAATTCCGGGTGGCCCGACATGGCGAAATCGCGCGGGCGCGGCAGATCGACATCGATGATCTCCGCGATCCGGCCAGGCCGGGGGGACATCACGACGACCCTGTCCGCCAGGATCACCGCTTCGGGAATGGAATGGGTGACGAAAATGATGGTCTTGGGCGCATTCGCCCAGATCCGCAGCAGCTCGATCGTCATGATCTCGCGGGTCAACGCATCGAGCGCGCCGAAGGGCTCGTCCATCAGCAGGATGTCGGGATCATGCACCAGCGCCCGGCAGATCGCGGCGCGCTGCTGCATGCCGCCGGAAAGCTGGCGCGGCCGGTGATCGGCGAAATCCGCGATGCCGGCGACGGCCAGCAGGTCCTTCGCCCGCCGGCGCGCCGTCTCGTCGGCACGCCCCATGATCGTGGAGGGGAACATCACGTTCTCCATGATCGTCGCCCAGGGCAGCAGGGTCGGCGCCTGGAAGACGATGCCCGTGTCCTGCCGCGGCGCGCTGACGCGCTCCCCATTGATGGCGATGCTGCCCTCCGTCGGCGGCACCAGGCCGGAGACGAGCCGCAGCAAGGTGGACTTGCCGCAGCCGGAGGGGCCGACGAGCGTGACGATCTCGCGGTCGCGGATCGTGAGATCGATCCCGTCGAGCGCGCGCACGCCGCCATTGCCGACCGAGCCAAAGACCTGGCCGGCCCCGCTGATTTCAATCATGTCTATTCTCCGGCGTCCCCTGCCCTGTCCGCTCTCGTCACTTCTTCGGCGGCAGGAAGGACATGTCGACCGCGGTCGCCGGATCGAGCTTGGGGTCGAGATTCTGCGACTGGGCAACGACCTCATAGGTCTTGTTCAGGCGCTCGGTGGTGATGCCGCCGACCCCGGCCTCCTTGGCGTGATCGGTGAAGATGAAGCCCAGCGTCGCCTTCAGGCTGCCGAGGCAATCATCGAGATCGACCTGCGGGATCGCCTTCACATGCGCCTCGCAGGTGGCCTGCGGATTGTCGCGCGCCGCCTCCCAGGATTCCGTGGTCGCCTTCATGAAGCTCTTCAGCATCTCCGGGCGGTTCTTCGCGCTCGCCTCGGTGGTGTGGAAGGCAAGCGAGTAGATCGCGAAACCCGCCTCGACGAAGGGCAGGAAGGCGAGCTCCTTGCCAGCGCGCTGGGCCTGCTTGTTCTGATAGTAGAAATTGGTCGAGTAGGACGGGATGGCGTCGACCTTGCCGCTGATCAGCAGCGGACCCATGGCCGAGCCGTCGACGGTCACCCACTCGATCTTGTTGGGATCGGTCTTTGCCGCCGCGGCGACCGCCGGGAAGTAGAGCCGGTGGCTGTTGCCCGGCGTGATGCCGATCTTCTTGCCTTCGAGCCCGGTGAAGGTGGTGATCCCGGAATCCTTGCGCACGAAGAGCGAGTGCGGGGAATGGGCGTAGACCGCGCCGATCATCTTCAGCGGTACGGAGCTGCGCTGGCGCGCGGTGAACAGGGCGGAAATATCGGCCATGCCGATATCGGCCGCGCCGCCGGCCACCTTGCTCAGCGTGTCGCCGGAGCCGTTGCCCTTGCTGATCCGCAGCTCGATGCCATTGCGCTGATAGATGCCCGACGCGATGCCGGCATAATAAGGCGCGTAATCGCCGGTCGGAATCCAGTCGAGCATGAGATGCACGTTCTCGGCCGCACGAGCGGCAGACGGTACGGACAACGCGACGGCCGCGCTGAAGATGGCTGTGAGAGTGCTCGACGTGAATTTCGACATTGTGGTCGCCCTTCCTGGTTCCCCTATGGACAGAAACAGTGGGGACGCCGATCAGATCAAATACCAATTTCGCTGCGATACATAATATATGGTTATGCTGCGGCGCACATCGTGCGGCGGCTGCATCCGCCCCCGCTCAATCCGGCATGGCGGGGTCGGTCGCGAGCGGCAGCAGCTCCATCAGCCCCTGCACGAAACTGCGGGCGATGCGCGACAGCGGCTCGACCCGCGAGGAGAGCAGATGAGGCCGCGTTGTCGTCTTCGGCACCAGAGGGCGGGAGCGGATATTCGGCCAGGCGTTGTCGACCAGCACGAAGTCGTCGACGATCGCGATGCCGCCGCCGGCCTGAACCAGCGAGCAGGCATTCGGCGTGAAGCGCACCTGCGCGTTGAAGCGGATGGGCTTTGGCGTGGCGCCAAGAGCGCGATTGACGACCATGCCATAGGGCGTCTGCGAGCCATACCCGATCATCGGATAGGGCACGAGATCGGCCGGCTTCAGCACGCGCTTGCTGCCGAGCGGATGGCCTTCGGGGAAGATCACGCGCAGGCGTCCCTCGGCGATCTGCGTTGCTTTCACGCTCGGATCCTCGACGGCCATGGAGGTGACGGCGAGATCGGCGCGATGGCTGGCGATGCGCGCGATCAGCTCGGCCAGCGTCAGGATCTCGAAATCGACGCGCACATCGGGATGCGACTGGCGGAAGCGGCCGATCGCCTTCGGCACCAGCATGTGGCCGACGCTGGGGCTTGCCAGCAGTCGGATCGACCCCGCGCTGCCGCGGCGCAACTCCTCCGCCATGTCGTTGACCCGGGTCACGCCCTGATGGACGAGCTCAGCCTCGGCGAAGAGCTGCCGCGCCTCGGGCGTCGGCTGGACGCGGCCCTTGACGCGCTCGAACAGCGTCAGGCCGAGCCGATCCTCCGTATAGGACAGGAGCCGGCTGATCGCCGGCTGGGAGACCGAGAGCAGGCGCGCCGCGCCGCTGATCGAGCCTGTCACCATGACCGCGCGGAACATCTCGATCTGCCGAAGATTCATCGCCATGGCACATAACCTCCCCTTATAGGTCAGTAGAGAAATGGTATATACTTGTTTTGGTGGCGCCCGGCTAGATTGCGGCCAGTTTGAACTGGCCTTCACAGCCCAAGGAGTCTCTTTCGATGTCCCGCCTTCTTACCGTTGCAGCGGCTCAGCTCGGTCCCATCCACCGCGCCGATGATCGCGCATCGGTCGTGCGCCGGATGATCGCGCTGATGCAGCAGGCAAAGGCCCGCGGCGCCGATTTCGTCATCTATCCGGAACTCGCCCTGACGACCTTCTTCCCGCGCTGGTATTGCGAGGACCGTGTCGAGGCCGACCAGTGGTTCGAAACCGCGATGCCCGGCCCCGACACGCAGCCGCTCTTCGACACGGCGCGCGCGCTCGGCATCGCCATGAGCTTCGGTTATGCCGAGCTGACGCCGGAGGGACGGCATTTCAACAGCTCGATCCTGGTCGACAGGACCGGCCAGATCATCGGCAAGTACCGCAAGGTGCATTTGCCCGGCCATGCCGAACGCGACCCGACCCGGGCGCACCAGCATCTCGAAAAGCGCTATTTCGAGCCTGGCGACCGCGGCTTCCCGGTCTGGCGCTTCGAGAACGGGCTGGTCGGCATGGCGATCTGCAACGACCGGCGCTGGCCCGAGACCTATCGCGTCATGGGGTTGCAGGGCGTCGAGATGGTCGTGCTCGGTTATAACACGCCGACCACCAACGGCCATTCCAAGACCGAGACGCTGGCCGACCGCCTGTTCCATCACCGCCTGTCGGTGCAGGCCGGCGCCTATCACAACTCGACCTGGGTCGTGGCGGTCGCCAAGGCCGGCGTCGAGGACGGCTTCCCGCTCTTCGGCGGCACGCTGATCGCCGATCCCAGCGGCAAGATCGTCGGTGAACTCGACCATGACGAGGACGGGCTCTTGATCCATGCCTGCGATCTCGATGCCACGCGCTTCGGCAAGGAGACGATGTTCAACTTCGCCGCTCATCGCCGCGTCGAACATTATGACCTGATCACCTCGCGGATCGGCGTCGGCGCGCCACTCGGCACCACCGACTAAGGCATCGGCAGGACAAGTGGATCGCGGCTTTCGGGAAAGCCGATGCGAACACGGAACACTCAGATGATCGGACCCGGTACGATATCCGGTCCGATCATCCAGGTGTGCTCCGCCCGGGCGATCCGCATCGGGGAAACCGGCGCGCGCCGGCCGCGCAAGAGCGCCTCGCCTTCTTCGCATCATTTGGTGCGACGTTGGTCGGCTGACTTATTCGACCAGAGCGGACAAGAACGGCTTGAAGGGCCTATAGTCCCTTTTCGATAGTCTGAAAATCAGGGGCGGCACAGGTGAAGGAACCAAACCGGGTCGATGAGTATGTCGGCATTCGCCTGCGAAGAATGCGCCGCCTGACGGGCTACAGCCAGACGAAGCTTGCCGAGTTGCTGGGGATCACGTTTCAGCAGATCCAGAAATACGAGAAGGGCGTGAACCGGATCAGTGCGAGCCGGCTCCAGCATATCGCCAATATCTTTCAGGTCCCCGTTTCCCATTTTTTTGAGGGAGCCCCCGTGATCTCCACTCCGGCGACCGACACAGCCCCGGAAGCCCCGCCCCCGGAGGTCGCTGACCTGCTCGCCACCCGCGACGGCATCCGTCTGGCCAAAGCCTTCGCTTCGATCAGGAACTTCAAGACACGCCGCCGGATTGTCGCCCTCACCGAAGCGATGGGCGACGCCGAGGAGGCGTCTGAAGCCGAGCCGGGTCGCGCCACGGCTGCAGGGTCCGGCTGCGACTGAACCGTTTTGTCGCGGCGCAGCTGAGGCAGCGGAAGAGGCGAACCCCTGGCGTTCGGCGACCGTTGCGACGTCGGCCCCACCTCCTTGCGCATGGGGCGCGTTCGGCACGGCCGGAAACACAGAGGGAGACATTCAAGGAAACGGAGGCCCTTGCCAACATCTATAATATCCATTAACTCGGATATATGGATAATTTACAAACCATTCTCGCCATGGCTGCACTGGCACAGCCCACGCGCCTCGACACCTTCAAGCTTCTGGTGAACCGCGAGCCCGAAGGCGTTCCCGCCGGCGAGCTCGCGCGGCTGCTGGATGTTCCGCAGAACACGATGTCGGCTCATCTCGCCATCCTGTCGCGCGCAGGACTGATCGCGGGCGAGCGGCAGAGCCGCTCGATCATCTATCGCGCCGATCTCGACGGCTTTCGCGCGGTGATCGCCTTCCTGCTGAAGGATTGCTGCGGCGGGCGGGCTGACCTGTGCCAGCCGCTCATCGACGAACTCGTTCCCTGCTGCCCACCAAAGGTCCCCGCCGATGGACGTCATCATCTACCATAATCCCGACTGCGGAACCTCGCGGAACACGCTTGCCCTGATCAGGAACGCCGGCGTCGAACCTCACGTCATCGACTACCTGAAGATGCCACCGTCCCCGGCGATGATCGTGGACCTGGTTGCGCGGATGGGTCTCACGCTCCGGCAGGTCCTGCGCGAGAAGGGGACGCCATTCGCCGAACTCGGCCTTGCAGACCTGTCCCTGGGCGACGACGCCTTGCTCGACGCAATCGAGAAGCACCCGATCCTGCTCAACCGGCCGATCGTGGTGACACCGAACGGCGTGAGGCTGTGCCGCCCCTCGGAAGAGGTGATTGACCTGCTGCCGCCGCAGCGCGGACCGTTCGTCAAGGAGGACGGCGAGCGCATCGTCGACGAAGCCGGCCGCCGCGTCACGAACGGCTAGATCACCGGCCCCGATCGGGCCGATGCCTTGGGAAAATCGCATGTCCACGTTCGAACGCTACCTGACGCTGTGGGTGGCTCTGTGCATTCTTGCCGGCGTTGCACTCGGCCAGCTGTTCCCGAGCGCCTTTCAAACGATCGGCAGCGCCGAGATCGCGAGGGTCAACCTGCCGATGGCAGTCCTGATCTGGCTGATGGTCATCCCGATGCTGCTGAAGATCGACTTCGCCGCCTTGCGCCAGGTCGGCCAGCACTGGCGCGGGATCGGCGTCACGCTCTTCGTGAACTGGGCCGTGAAGCCGTTCTCGATGGCCCTGTTGGGCTGGTTCTTCATCGGCTGGCTGTTTCGCCCTCACCTGCCCGCCGACCAGGTGGATTCCTATATCGCCGGGCTGATCATCCTGGCGGCGGCGCCTTGCACGGCAATGGTCTTCGTCTGGTCCAACCTGATCAAGGGAGAACCGCATTTCACCCTGAGCCAGGTCGCGTTGAACGACGCGATCATGATCGTCGCCTTCGCCCCGATCGTCGGCCTGTTGCTTGGCCTGTCCGCCATCACCGTTCCCTGGGGCACGCTGACACTGTCGGTCGCGCTCTACATCCTGGTTCCCGTCATCGTCGCGCAGGTCATCCGCAGGAGCCTGCTTGCCTCCGGCGGTGACGAAGCGCTGCATCGCCTTCTCGCCGCCCTGTCGCCACTGTCGCTGGTGGCCCTGCTTGCGACCCTGGTGATGCTGTTCGGGTTCCAGGGCGCGCAGATCCTGGCCCAGCCGCCGATCATCGCGATCCTGGCCATCCCGATCCTGATCCAGGTCTATTTCAATGCGGGACTTGCCTATCTCCTCAACCGTGCGGCCGGCGAAGAACACTGCGTCGCTGGTCCCTCCGCCCTGATCGGAGCCTCGAACTTCTTCGAGCTCGCGGTTGCAGCCGCCATCAGCCTGTTCGGTTTCAACTCCGGCGCCGCCCTCGCCACGGTGGTTGGCGTGCTGATCGAAGTCCCGGTCATGCTGTCAGTCGTCTGGATCGTGAACCGTTCCAGGGGCTGGTACGAGCGGGGAAGCCCGCGCAATCCTGCAAAGGCCACGTCATGACCGATCTTCCGAATGTCGACCTCGACCGTCTGGTCGCTACCGATCTCACCCAGCTCGAGCCCGCCCGGCGCGCCACGCATCCACCGCGCATCCTTCTGCTCTACGGCTCGCTTCGGACGCGCTCCTACAGCCGGCTGCTGACACTCGAAGCAGAGCGTATCCTCAAGCATCTCGGGGCCGAAACGCGGGTCTTCGACCCTGCCGGCCTGCCAATGCCAGACAGCGTCCCGCCGGACCACCCGAAGGTTCAGGAGTTGCGGGATCTGGCGCTATGGTCGGAGGGGCAGGTCTGGTGCAGCCCGGAGCGTCACGGCACGATCACCGGGGTGTTCAAGAACCAGATCGACTGGATACCGCTGGAGCTTGGCTCGATGCGCCCGACCCAGGGCCGAACGCTGGCGGTGATGCAGGTCTCGGGTGGCTCGCAGTCGTTCAACGCCGTCAACACATTGCGCGTGCTGGGGCGCTGGATGCGAATGGTGACCATCCCGAACCAGTCCTCCGTCGCAAAGGCCTTTCAGGAGTTCAACGAGGCGGGCCGCATGAAGCCCTCCGCCTATTACGACCGCGTCGTCGACGTGATGGAGGAACTCGTCCGCTTCACGCTGCTGACGCGCGACCGCTCCGCCTATCTCACCACGCGCTACAGCGAGAGGAAGATCGCTGCCGAGGCGATTCCGGTCGGCGCGATCTAAGTCAACACGGCGCGCGCGGGAGCAAAGCGAAACCTGTCACGCCCACGCGACGGGCGCAGAACCAGGCTGCGACTGACATCGCCGCGGCCCGTTTCAATGGCCCGATGCGAGCCTTCCGTCTGCCTTGTCGTGGACGGCGAGGCGCTCGATCATCGCCGCGGTCGCCTGGTTGACGCCGATCGTCTCGATGGCGATGCCCCGGTTCCGGAACTTGAGCACCACGCGGTCCAGTGCGTTGATCGCGGTGATGTCCCAGAAATGGGCTGCGCCAAGATCGATCACGACCTGCTTCACCTCCTCCTCGCGGAAATCGAAGGCCGCATGGAAGGCTTCGGCGGTTGCGAAGAAGATCTGCCCGGTGACGCGGTAGACGCGCGTGTCGCCCTCGCGCTCGGATCTAACCGCGAAGAAGCGCGTGACCTTGTGGGCGAAGAACAGCCCGCTGAGGATGACGCCGAACAGCACGCCCTTCGCCAGATCATGCGTTGCGACGACCACCGCGACAGTGCCCAGCATGACAATGCTGGAGCTCTTCGGGTGGATCAGCAAGGTCTGCAACGAGCGCCACTGGAAGGTGTTGATCGAGACCATGACCATGACGGCGATCAGCGCCGCCATCGGGATCCGGGCGACAGAGGGGCCGAGCACGACGATCAGGAACAGCAGGAAGCTGCCGGCCCACAGGCTCGAGAGGCGGCCGCGGCCGCCCGACGAGACATTGATCACGGATTGGCCGATCATCGCGCAGCCGGCCATGCCGCCGAAGAACCCGGCGACGATGTTGGCTGCGCCCTGGCCGGCGCATTCCCGGTTCTTGTCCGACGTGGTGTCGGTCATCTCGTCGAGAATCGCCGCGGTCATCAGGCTTTCCAGGAGTCCGACCATGGCCAGTGTCAACGCATAGGGCGTGATGATCCTGAGCGTCTCGAGGGTGAACGGCACCTGCGGGATGGCGAAGGCGGGCAATTCGCCGGGCAGCGCGCCCATGTCGCCGACCGTGCGGATATCGAGGCCGAAAGACAGCGACACCGCGGTGAGCAGGACGATGGCGACCAGCGGCGACGGCACCGCCTTGGTCAGCCGTGGCAGCAGGTAGATGATGGCGAGCCCGGCGGCGGTCATGGCGTAGACGACGGGTCCGCGGCCGAGCAGTTCCGGCATCTGCGCCATGAAGATCAGGATCGCGAGCGCGTTGACGAAGCCGGTGACGACGGAGCGCGAGACGAACCGCATCAGGTTGCCGAGCCTGAGGATGCCGGCCAGGATCTGAAAGATGCCCGTCAGGACCGTCGCGGCGAAGAGGTAGCCAAGCCCGTGTTCCCTGACGAGCGTGATCATGACGAGCGCCATGGCGCCGGTGGCGGCCGAAATCATCGCCGGCCGCCCGCCCGCGATGGCGGTGACGACGGCGATGCAGAAGGAGGCGTAGAGCCCGACCTTGGGATCGACCCCGGCGATGATCGAGAATGCGATCGCCTCAGGGATCAGGGCCAGCGCGACGACCGTGCCGGCCAGGATTTCGCGCGTGACGTTGGGCGCCCATTCGCTGCGCAGATGAGAGATTGCCATGGGGAGAGTGAAGCCTTCATGGCCTCGCCGCGAGCAATAGGCAGGCGAGGCGCGCACATACGGACAGCTCCGGACCGGGCCGGGGCGTTCATCGTTCCGTCGTTGCGTTGTCCGGCGGATCGGCGGCCGGAAGAGCCACCCGGGATTTCACCGGGTCCTGACTAGTGAAACCAGCTCTGTCGCAGTTTTCGCTGCGGCGCAACCCTATTGGCCGGGATCACGCGCGTGGCGGCATCGGCGCCGATACACAGATCGGGGCCGGGCGTGCCTCCCCTCTTCCGAGGGCTCCATCCGCCTAAAGTTAAGGATAAGTTTGAATAGAAATTGCCGGAAGGGCAGCTGGGCATCATCAGGCTATGGCAGAAGGATTCTCGCCATGCCTGCTCCCTCATCGCTCCGCGACGATCTGCTTCGGCGCCTGCGCAGAGTGCCGACCGCCGGCGACATCCTGCGCGCCAACAATGGCGAGGGACCCGGCTTCAACGCCCTGCGGCTCGCCCTGTCCCTGCTGATCCTCGGTGCCCATTCCGGCTGGGTCGCCGGCATGGACAGCAGCAATGACTGGGTCGGCCTGCAGGGCCTCTTCCGGCTCAGCCTCGTGCCGGCCTTCTTCGCGCTGAGCGGCTTCCTCGTCACCGGCAGCGCACTCAGGACCGGTGCGGTCAAGCCCTTCATCACCTTGCGCTTCATCCGGATCGTCCCGGCGCTGCTCGTGGAGGTGACGCTCTCGGCCCTGGTACTCGGCCCGATCTTCACGACCTATCTGCTGTCCGACTATTTTCACGACATCCGTTTCTTCGAGTATTTCGGCAATGTCGTCGGGCGCATCCGCTTCGAATTGCCCGGTGTGTTCGAAACCAACCCGCTGCCGAACACGGTCAACCAGAACCTCTGGACCCTGAAGCCGGAATTCTACTGCTATATCCTGATGGCCCTGATGATCTTCTTCGGCATCGTCAGGAACAGGCTGCTATTCGCCGCGCTGGTCGTGGCGCTGACGCTGGCTGCAACAGTCGCGGCCTACCAGTTCGGCTTCGGCGTCACGCCGGGCAATTATCACTGGACGGTGGTGGTCTTCTATTTCTTCGCCGGCTGCATCTGCTTCCAGTGGCGCGACCATCTGAAGATGCACTGGCTGCTGTTCCTCGGCTCGCTCGGGGCTTCGCTCGTCCTGATGTCCAGGGATCGCGAGCTCGCCTTCCTCGTCACGCCCTTCCTGACCTATTGCGTCGTCTATATCGGGCTGCTGCCGCTGAAGCTGCCGGAGGCGATCCGCAAGCTCGACGTCTCCTATGGCATCTATCTCTACGGCTTCCCGATCCAGCAGGCGCTGGTCGCCAAACTCGACGTCCTGCACGGCGACGGGTTGCTGCTGTTCCTGGTCTCGGCCCCGCTGGTGATCGGCTTCGCCCTGCTCTCTTGGCTGTTCATCGAGAAGCCGTTCCTCAAGGTGAAGCGCTATGTCCTCGGCAACCGGCCGCCGCCGCCAAGCCCAGCGGATCCGGCGGCCGAAAGCACCGGAAACGCGGCAAGCCTGGCGCCGGCAGTGCGCTGAGCGGCCCGGGCGCTGCCGCCCTCAGGGCCGCCTGGTCGACATGCGGCTGGCAAATTCGAGGCCGGACACGGCCAGAGCGAACAGCATCCAGAGCGGGTCGGCGCGATTGAGGAAGAACGATTCCAGCATGCCGACATAGGTCATGAAGATGACGATCATCAGAAAGAGGTCGGCCAGGTTCCGGCTCGCCGCGACCCGGTCGGCGCGGAGATAGTTCCTGAGAGGCAGGATCATCAGGCACCAGGTCATCACGATCCCGCCCGGAATTCCAAACATCACCATCGCATCGAGATAGCTGTTATGGGCGGACCCGATGCCGCGGACGTCCCAGCTCGCCTCGAAATTCTCCTCCAGCGTCGAGACCACGGGCGTCTGCCAGAAGCCGAAATAGCCGTAGCCGAACCAGGGCTTCTCGCCGATATGGGCACTGGCAAAGCGCCAGATCTCGTCGCGGCCGGTGAAGGTGGGGTCGGAGATCAGGGCAGTCGAGACCCTGAGCAATGTCGGCGACAGCACGGTGCCGACCGTGAGCGCGGCAACCAGCAGCGCCAGCACGGCATGGGTCAACAGCATCAGGCGAGGCCCGGCCATGGCGCGGCCGAGCAGGACGAGGCCGACCGCCACCGGCAGGAAGCCCATCGTCGTCTTCGAACCGCTGTTCAGCACGAAGATCGCACCGAGACCGATGATCAGCAGGCCGCGCAGTTTGAACCCCATGCGCCAGCAATAGATGCCGAACATGATGAGGATCGAGAACACCGGCGCAGCGAAGTTCTTGTGCGAGAGATGGCCGCGCCAGTCGCCGGCATGGCCGCCCTCGACGCCCTCTGAGCCATGGATCGCCAGATGCGGGGCAAGCAGGATGACGGCGTAGACCAGCAGAAGCACGGCGAGCGTGGCATTGGCCGCGGCGCTGGCGAAGTCCCGCTCCGTCCTGGGCAGGAGCAGGACGCCAATCACGACGACCATTGCGAAGGCGGTCAGCAGCAATCCGCGCAACGCGGCTTCCGGGTCCGGCGCGCGCGAGGTGGAGAGGGCGGCAACCAGCAGAACGATGATCCAGCTGCTGTTGCGCAGCTGTGCGAGAGCTGCCCGCTCGCTCAGCCGCAGCATCGCCCCGAGATAGACGATGGCGAGGCTGACATAGCCGATCTGGTTGACGACATTGCCGGTCGAGGCCCCGGTCTCCGTGCTGTCGGGCGCGCCGGCGAAGGGCTGCAAGGTCAGGATCATGATGAACAGGCCAACGCCGCTGAGCAGCGCGGCAACGAGCCGCGCATCGTCGGCCGGGACGCCTGACGCGGCGGCGGCCGCGCTGGTTCCTGTCTCTGTGATGCCGACCGTCATGCTGTCCCTGACACACTCGCCCCGTTCTGCAGGCCGCGCCGGAATGCAGCCGCGCGATCCCGCATCATATGCCATGCAACCTTAAGAGCCTGTAGCCGCAGACAGATAGGCCGCCGGCAAGGGCTGCGGCCTGGCCTGATGGCCGGCCGAATTCACCGGTCGTGGCCGGGCGCTGCGCCTGAGATGATCGGACCCAATATCGTGTCCGATCATCTCTCGGTCTGTGATTGCATCGGCTTTCCAACCGCAATCCACGCTTTCGGGCCAATGCCTTAGCTCGTCCTGGCGAGATAACTGCCTCCGGCCTCCATGAACACCTGATTGTCCTCCCGCAGCCTGGCTGCAGCATCGTCATAGAGGAATGGCAGGAAGGCGAAGCGCTTGCCCCGCGTCACCTGCGAGACGGCATGAAGCAGCGAACAGGAGAAGACGACGCCGCCGCCGGGCGGCGGCTTGAAGCTGCGCGCGCCATATTCGGGGAAGCTGACCTCGCCACCCTCGAAATCGGCGTTCAGGTTGATGGAGACGGCAAAGCGGCGATGCGCCGTGCCCTTGGTCGTGTTGTCCCGATGCGCGCCGAAATGCCCGCCGGTCTGCGCATCGTAACAGCCAACGAGATAGCGCTCCATGCGGGTCACCGTGAACTGGTGGACCTTCCTGATCTCGGGAACGATGCGCTTGCCGATCTTGCCGTGAATGACCCCGATCAGTTCCGTGTCGCCGATGAGGACGTCGGAGCGGCGCTTGTGGGCATGGTCGGAGATCAGGACGGTCTTCCCGTCCTTCTCGCGCATGAAGCCGGATTCATTGCCGCCATCGGCCTCGTGCAGGGCAATCAGCTGCCGGCAGAAATCCGGCTCGAAGACATTGGGCAATACCAGGACGGGCGCATGCACCTGGAAGCCCGGGAACGCGTCGACCGGTGGAAGCGCGGCGAGGAACGCCGCAACCTCGTGGCGCTCGCCCCCCTCGCGGGTGAACGGAAAGGCCGCCATGACGCGCAGCGTCGGATCGAGCACATACCAGGCGCGACGCAGGGGCGTATCCGTGCCTGGCTCGGCCTCGATGGGCGCGACGCCAAACTCCTTGCTGATCAGCAGATCGGAATCCCAGAAATAGCGGATGCCGGGCATGCGCTGCCTGACGCGCTGCTTGAGCTCGTCATCGGGGTCGTTGCTGACGCCGAAGAAGGCGATCTTGTCGTCGTCGAAGAGGTCGCGCTGCTCGGACAGGATCTTGAGCGCGGATACCGTGCTTGCGCGCGCGGCGGAACCGAAGAAGCACAGGACAATATAGCGCCCGGCTGCGCTGGAGAATTTATAGGCCGGGTTGCTTGTGGAACGCTGCTCGAACCACGGCGCAGGATCGCCGACGCCCATCGACCTGTATTTCACGGCCAATTCCCCAGATGTTATCGGATGAGAATGGCAGATCGCCCACTATTGGCAAGGATGACAGGCGCGACACCTTCGCTTCGATGAGCGATCGACGCGGCTTTGATCTCCGCGCAAGCGACTAGACCCCGCATACAGCGCGCGCCCCGCTATGCTATGGCTGGTTCCACCATCAACAACGCATGGCTGCTTCTGCAGCCGGAACGGAGTCCATGTCCAGTACCGATGGCAGCATGTTCGACCTGGTCGGAGTGCTTGCCGTATTGCTTCTCGTTGCCGCAAACGGCTTCTTCGTTGCGGCCGAGTTTTCGCTGGTCGCGGTGCGCCGAAGCCGCGTTTCCGAGCTTGTCACCGCGGGGCGCATGAATGCCGCCGCCCTCAAGCGCGCCGTCGACAATCTCGACGCCAACCTCGCCGCGACGCAGCTTGGCATCACCATCTCCTCGCTGGCGCTCGGCTGGATCGGAGAGCCCGCTCTGGCTCACCTGATCGAGCCGCTCCTGAACGGCCTGCCCGGCTCACTGGCGACGGCCAGCTCCCATGCGATCGCGGTCGCGATCTCCTTCGTCATCATCACGGCCCTGCACATTGTTCTCGGCGAACTCGCTCCCAAGAGCCTTGCCCTTCAGCGCAGCGAAGAAACGGCGCTCTGGATCGTGCGGCCACTCGGTCTCTTCCTGTTCCTGCTGCGGCCGGCGATCATCTCGCTGAATGGCCTCGGCAATCTCGTGCTGCGCCTGTGCGGCCTGCGGCCGGGAACGGGAGAGGAATCCCTGCATTCGCCGGAAGAATTGAAACTCCTCGTCCAGGCAAGCCAGGAGGCCGGCATCCTCCAGCCGGCGCAGCAGGAGTTGGTCGAGCGCGTGCTCAGCATCGGCGACCGGCGCATCGCCGACATCATGACACCGCGCCGGGACGTCGCCTGGATCGACGCCGACGACACTCATGACGAGATGCTGCGGACCATACGCGAATGTCGCCATGAGCAGTTGCTGGTCGGGCGCGGTGGCATCGACGAGCCCCTGGGCATGATCCTGAAGCGGGACCTTCTCGACCAGGTCCTGGACGGCAAGGCGCTCGATCCCATGGCCGTGATCTGCGACCCCGTCATCGTGCACGAGACGACGCCGATCTTCCGCGTGCTCGAGCGCTTCAAGAAGGCTCCGGTCCGCCTGGCAATCGTCATCGACGAATATGGCGGCCTCGACGGCATCGTCACCCAGACCGATCTCCTCGAAGCCATTGCCGGCGACCTGCCCGATGTCGAGGGCGAGGAACCCGATATCGTGGAACGCGACGATGGTTCGCTGCTGATCGACGGCATGATGCCGGCGCATGATGCCTTCAATCGGCTTGGCTTCCGACTGCGCTCGGCGGAAGGGGATTTCCACACGATCGCCGGTTTCGCCCTGGCCCGGCTCGAGCACCTCCCCGAGATCGGCGAGCATTTCGACTATGCAGGCTGGCGGTTCGAAATCGTCGACATGGACGGCAGGCGGATCGACAAGCTCCTGGCGCAGCGCATGACAAGCGAGGAGTCCGAAGGGGGCTGAACCGCCACGGCGACAGATGACGCTACGCCCTTTCCTGCACGGTCAGGGCGCGGTGCCGTCCGGAGGTGGCGAGCCATGTGCATGCAAACGGTCCACACGCTTGTCGCGCAACCTGCTTTGGGGCGAGCGAGCAACCCGCCCTTCTTCAATATGCCAGCCGCACAGGCTCATGATCGCTTTGGATGCTGAGCAGAATTGCCAATGTGCGGTTTCCCCGAACCGCCATAGCATGGCCGCCATGAACCTGATCTTTCTTCACGGGGCACCGGCAAGCGGCAAGCTGACGGTCGCCAAGGCCTTGCTTGCGGCGATGCCGGCGCGACTGCTGGACAATCATGCCGCCATCGACGCCGCGCGAACCATTTTCGACTTTGGCGCTCCTGGCTTCTGGGAGCTGGTGGACACGGTCCGCGGATCCATCTTGCGGGCCGCGATCGAGAACGACATTTCCTGTCTGGTCGTCACCCTCTGCTATTCCGAGCTGGAGGACCGTCCGTTCTTCGATCAGTTGGAAGACGATGTGGTCCGGAATGGCGGCTCTGTCTTTCCCGTGTTCCTGCATTGCTCGGAACGAGAGGCCGCACAGCGTGTCGGCAATGCCGACAGGGTCCAGCGACGCAAGACGAGTTCCGTCCAGGGTCGCTCCGATTTCCTGTCGCGCTACACCATAGCTCCGGTCCCCCGGGCGAACTGCCTTTCGATCGATACGGAGACTACCGCGCCGGAACACGCAGCCGAACAGATCATGCGGCACTTCGCCTTGCGCTAAAGCATCGGCCCGAAAAGTGGATTGCGGTTTTCGGGAAAGCCGATGCAATCACAGRTRGTTAGATCATCGRACCGGATACAATATCCGGTCCGATGATCTAGGGGGCGGCAGCGTATCGGGCGTCATGCGCACCGATACAACGGCTCAGCCGTCCTGGAGCGCTCCCTTCGCGGATCAGCCCTGATCTCGGGCGACCGTGAGACCCTCGACCCCATGCTTGTCGATCAACCCGGAAACCAAGCCGGACGAAATCGCGGTCGCCACGAAGCGCTTGATATAGTCGATCGCTGCGGCGTTCCTGGTCGGTGTTCCCACCGCCTGCTGCACGGCCATGTAGCGGCCTGGCAGGATCCGGGATCCCGGGATCGCCTTCTGGTCCGTCACCAATCTGGGGCGCAGGCCCGCAAGGGCATCGAGTTTGCCCTCGAGGAAGACTGACGCCGCATCAGCGATGGTCTTCGTCCGCACCAGCGTCGCATGCGCGATGTTGCGGTCGAGCCAGAGCCCGTAGGCCGTCCGATCGGTGACGGCGATGCGCCGGCCCGGCGCGTCCACGTCATCGATCCGTTCCAGCGACGAACCGTCCGGAACAAGGTAGCTCGCCTCGATCTCGGTATAGGCGGGGGTGAAGCTGATGAACGCGGCGCGCTGCGGCTCAGCCCCGATCAGGGCGATGTCCCATTCGTCCCGCTCGGCGGCATCGGCAATCAGGCCTGGCGATTCATAGGTGACGTAGCGCAGCTCCACACCCAGGAGGTCGGCAAATGCACGCGCCAAGTCAGGCGCCACCCCAACCGGCCCGCCATCGGGAGTCCTGTCGGAGACCAGCAGGAAGTTAGACAGATTGATCGCAGCCCGCAGAACCCCGCCAGGTGCGAGAAGCTCTGTCAGTTCCTCCGGGGGCGGGCCGACATGGTCCAGCAATCGCATCTTCGCCTCCGATCCCAGCACCGAATCCTGACCAGCCATCACGACCTGAACTGCCTTGCCAGGGCTTCCGTCGCCTTGACCAGCATGGCCGCATCGACGCCGACCGCCGTGAAGAGCGTGCCGAGCTCGATGCAGCGCGCCGCGAATGCGGTGTCGGGCGTCAAGATGCCTGCGGGCTTGCCGCAAGCGCGAATGCGACCGACCGCCTTCTCGATGAGTGCGGTCACCCTGGGATGTCCGGGCTCGCCGACATGGCCAAGGCTGGCTGCAAGATCGGCCGGGCCGATGAACACGCCATCGACGCCATCGACGGCCGCGATCGCCTCGAGATTGTCGAGCGCGTCTTGGGTTTCGATCTGGACCAGGAGGCAGAGCTCCTCCCCTGCCCGCTTGCCGTAGTCGGCGACCCGTCCGAACCGCGTTGCCCTCGTCACGCCGGAGACGCCGCGAATGCCGGCTGGCGGATAACGCACCGCCGCGACCGCCGCCTTCGCCTCCTCCGCATTCTGGACATAGGGGATCAGCAAGGTCTGGGCGCCGAAATCGAGGAACCGCTTGATCAGCACCGCATCGTTGCTCGCGGGGCGGACCACTGCCGAGACCGGATAGGGAGCCACGGCCTGCAACTGGGCCAGGACCGTCAGCGGATCGCCCGGCGAATGCTCGGTGTCGAACAGCAGCCAGTCGAAGCCGGAGCCGGCGACCGCCTCGGCCGCATAGGCGCCGGGCAGGCTGCACCAGAGGCCGAGCTGATGCCGGCCCTCGCTCAGGGCGCGTTTGAACGTGTTCGTCGGCAGTTCCATGGCAACCTCAGGTGCAACCTTAGTTGAAAGAGACGCCGATGGCGCCGAGCGGGCCGTAATCGACCTGTATGACGTCTCCGGCTGCGATGTCGACTGGCCGCGTGAAGGAGCCGGCGAGGACGATCTGCCCCTTCTTCAGCCCCGCGCCGACGACATGGAGCTTGTTGACCAGCCAGGCGATGCCGGCAGCCGGGTGGCCCATGATGGCAGCCGAAACCCCGGATTCCTCGATAATGCCGTTCTTCGACAGCGTCGCGCCGACCCAGCGGATGTCGACATCCATCGGACGGACCGGTCGGCCGCCGACCACGATCGCGCCGAAAGCGGCATTATCGGCAATCGTGTCGGTGATCGCGCGCGGAACGTCAGTACGGTAATCGATGATCTCGAGCGCCGGCACGACCATTTCGGTCGCGCGCATCACGTCATAGATGCGCTTTCCCGGTCCTTCGAGATCCTCGCCCATGATGAAGGCGAGTTCGACTTCAAGCCTCGGCTTGATGAAGAGGCTCGCCTTGATCTGGGCACCGTCGTTGAAGAGCGCATCGTCAAGGATGCAGCCATAGTCCGGCTCGCTGATCTTCGAGGCCATCTGCATGGCGCGCGAGGTCAGGCCGATCTTGTGGCCCACCATTCTCGCTCCGCCCGCGATCCGCGCATCTGCCCACAGGCCCTGGATGCGATAGGCGTCCTCGAGTTCGATCGCGGGATAGGTCCTGCTGAGCTGCGGGACCGGCTTCAGCGTGCGCTCTGCCTGGAGCAACGCATCGGCCGCCTGCTGGCGTTCGGTATCGGTCAGCATCGGAACACTCCTTGGCGGCGCGGGTCGCGCGAACGGGTCACTTGATCGGCGGGCGCGGCAGCACGGTCTCGCCGGGCTCCATGACGTAGGTGTAGTCGAGCGAATACCAGGGGACCGGCACCATGGCGTCGGATGGGTGGGGTTCGTCATGGCGGATGAAGTCGCCGACAAGAGCCCTGGTGACGCCGAATTGCACATCGGAATCGATATGCGGGTCGCGTGGGTCGTAGACCTGCGAGATCAGCACCTTGAAGCCGGGTTTGACGATCAGCGCATGCAGATGCGCCGGACGATAGGGATGGCGGTCCTGCACGGCGAGCAGCCGGCCGACCACGCCGTCGGTGGGGATGGGGTAGCCCACCATCTTCACCGTCGAGAACCAGAAGCGCCCTTCGCTGTCGGTGGTGAATTTGCCGCGCAGGTTCATCTCGGCCTGCTCGGGATCCTGGTTCTCGTAGAGCCCGACGGGGGACGCATGCCAGACATCGACCTCGGCTTCGACGATCGGTGCACCGCGCTGGTTCAGGACACGTGCGGTGACGAGCAGCGGATCGCCCGGCGTGTCGGAGCGGATGATCGTGCGGCCATTTTCGACATGAGGAGCATTCAAGCGCCAGAATGGTCCCAACAGCGACTGCGACGTTTCGGTATTGCCGCCATCGCCGTTGTTGAGCAGGCAGACGAGCGACGAGACACCCAGCGAGCCCGCCATGAGCACCATCTCGTTATGGCTATCGCTGGCCAGCTTGCCGATCTCGTTGAGGATCGCGGTTGCCTCGCGGAACTCCGCTTCGCTCAGCCGCACATCACGGACAAAGGCGTGGAGATGGCTGACCAGCGAGGTCAGGATCTCGCGCTGGCGCGGGTCTTTCGTGCGCTGCATCACGGCCAGCGCATCGCGGGTCACATCCTGGTGGCTCTCGATGATCATGGCGTCCTCCCTGCGATCTCCACTCCTGTAAAATCGATTATCTGTCAATCAAGAGCCGCATGAAGAACGCCATGCGCCGGCTCCGCACACGCTGAGCGAGGCCTTCCAGCGCAGTAATTCCGGCGAACCTGCTGGAATAAGTCCATCTGTGAGATAGTTCGCACCACATCTGGAGAAGCAGCCCATCTACTCGCGGCGTATCGATCGCCGCCCGGTTGACGTAGATAATCGATTATCATACCACCTCGACTCTCGCGCCGACGGGTTCAAGGGAGGGACGATGAACATCGCTGTCGACGACCTGCCCCCCGCCGAGTTTTCGTCGAAAGGCACTCCAGCGACGGCAAAGAACACCAAGGCGTCGCTTCTGGTGAATCGCCTCCGCGAGGCGATCCTGTCCGGGGAACTGGCGCCCGGCACCAAGATCAATCTCGATACCGTCCGTCGGCAGCTCGACGTCTCGCTCAGTCCCCTTCGCGAAGCGCTTGCCCGCCTGATTGCGGTGGGGCTTGTCGAGCTGCACGACAACCGCGGATACACTGTCGCGCCGGTCTCGCTGTCCAACCTTGCCGAGATCACGAAACTGCGCGTCGAGTTCGAGAGCCTGGCGCTCTCCTCAGCCATCGCGAAAGGCGACCTGGCCTGGGAAAGCGACGTGATGCGCGCCCTTCACCGTCTCAACCGGATAGAGCGGATCGCCAGTGAGCCGGCAACACTGGAAGCCTGGGAGCACGCGCATCGCGACTTCCACATGATGCTCCTCGCCGGTTGCGGGATGCCGCTGCTGCTGAACGCCTGCGTCATGCTGCACAACCTGAACGACCGTTATCGACGGATCTTCCTGGTGGCCCAAGGCGGGGACCGCAACGTCGCCGCCGAGCATAGCGAGATCGCCCAGGGCGCGGTCGCCCGCGACGCCGACTATGCCTGTGCCAAGCTGCGCGAGCATATCCAGCGCACCGGGTCCAACCTCCACACCCGCCTTGCCGGCCAGTTGCAGCCCTGAAGCGATGGAGCGTCCCGTGTCATCGCCATCAGGTCAGCCGCCTCTTGGAATCGCGCATTTCACGACGATCGATGTGCCGCCGCTCGACTTCGTCGCACTCGCGGCGAAAGTCGGTTTCTCCGCGGTAGGGCTTCGGCTGAATCCGGCCTTTCCTGGCGCGCCCTTCTACGAGATCCGCCCCGGCAGTGCCCAGATGCGGTCGATACGGTCCCTGCTGACCCAGACCGGCCTGCGCGTCTACGATATCGAATTCGTCGTCATCGACGCGAATTTCGCAGCGGACGCGCTGATCCCGATGCTGGAAAGCGCGGCGGACCTCGGTGCCAGGCGCCTGAGCGTCTGCGGCGACGATCCCGACCATAGACGGCTCGTCGCCAGCTTCGCCTCTCTGTGCGACGTCGCGGCACGCTTCGGCATGGGCGTCGACATCGAGAACATGCCATGGCGCCGTGTCGCCAGCATTCACGACGCCGCAGCGATCGTAGGGGAGGCCGACAAGGCAAATGGCGGGGTCCTGGTCGATGCCCTTCATCTTTCGCGAGGCGGCGGTCTTCCGATCGACCTGAGAACGATCCCGTCGCATTTCATCAGGAGCGCGCAGCTCTGCGACGCGGTGGCCGAACGCCCGACGACATTCGACGAGATCATCAGGGAGGCGCGCGCGGGACGCAGGCTTCCAGGCGAGGCCTCCCTGCCCTTGCAGGACCTCCTGGCGGAACTGCCGGCCGACGTGACGCTCTCTGTCGAGGTGCCCAATCAAGGGCTGCCGGCGGCAGAGCACGCGAAGGCGGTGTTCGAGGCGGCACGGCAGGTGATCGCTGCGCACGCACTCGCCACACCGACTTCGAGGACACCGCTTACGGAGGTGGCTACGGGGCGCTCTTCAGTGGCCCAAGCAGGACGGCGAGCGAACTGAGCACGATCAGATAGCGCCCCGGGGAATGTCAGCCCTCGAAGGGCTCGACGGTCAAACGCCGCCCCAGCATGAATGCGTCGCCGACCAGCGCCAGCGGCGCGAGGTCGACATCGCTGCGGCCTTCCGCGATCAGCGCTTCGAAGCGGCGATAAATCTCCGCATATTCCCGCTCCGGCTCGTCGACCAATATGCGGCGGTCATGGCTCAGCGTCCTGCCGCCCGAGGAGAGCATGATAAGGCCGGCCTCAGTCTCGACATGGATGTCCCAGCTCTGTTCGCCCTCCTGGCGGAAGTCGAATTCTGCGTGGATCGGCAGCCCCGAACCATCCGCGAGATCGAGCGCGGCGGCGATCGGCGCCTGGCGGTTTGCCGGGACGGATAGCGAGGCGCCGGTCACGAAGACCGGCTCGGGCAGAATGGTGGTCAGAATCGAGAGGGCGTTGATGCCGGGGTCGAAGACGCCGAGCCCGCCGGGCTCGAAGATCCAGTCCTGCCCGGGATGCCAGACGCGCACATCCTCCTTCCAGATGATCTCGACCGAGCGCGGCCGGTGCTGCGCGAGAAGGGCGCGCGCCGGCGCGACAGCGGGCGCAAAACGCGAATGCCAGGTGGTGAACAGCGTCCGGCCGCTCCGTTCCGCCTTTGCGACGAGAGGGCCGAGTTCGCTGACGCTGGCACCCGGCGGCTTTTCAAGCAGGACGTGCATTCCGGCTTCGAGCGCCTCTGCCGCCAGCGCATGCCGGCCTTGAGGCGGGGTGCAAAGGGCAACGGCATCGAGATCGATATCCGAGGCCAGCATCGCGCTGAGCGAGGTGAAGACGGGCAAGCCAGGCAGCGTGCCTTCCCGGCTCGCCGCCGCGACCAGCTCGAAACCGGGCGTGGCCGCAATCGCGCCGAGATGCTGGCTGTGCGCGATCTTGCCGAGCCCGACGAGTCCGAGGCGGATCCTCGACATCCCGCCCGCCTCAACTGTGCGCGACGGTTTGCGCAGTCACGCGCGCGCCGTCGGGCCGGAACAGATGCGCCAGTGCGATATCGACATGCAGCGGCACCCGCTCGCCGGGCTTCGGCTTCTGCTGTCCCTCGACCTGAACGGTGATCGGCTGGCCATCGGAGAGGACGCCGTAGATCAGCGAGGAGCCCCCGAGCTGCTCCACGAGCTGGACCTGCGCCTCGCCGATCCGCGTGCCGGCGCCGCCGAGCCGCAGGTGCTCGGGCCGCAGGCCCAGGCTGCAATCGGCGCCGTCCTGGCCAGCCAGATGCGGCAGGGGCAACACGGTCTCGGCCAGGGCCACGCGCGCTTCTCCTCCTGTCGCCGGCAGCATCCTGGCCTGCAGGAGGTTCATCTTCGGGCTGCCGATGAAGCCGGCGACGAAGCGGTTGACGGGGTTGTTGTAGAGCTCCAGCGGCGAGCCGATCTGCTCGACCTTCCCTGCCCGCAGAACCACGATCTTGTCGGCCATCGTCATGGCTTCGACCTGATCATGCGTGACATAGATCATCGTGTTGCCGAGCTGCTGGTGCAGCTTGGCGATTTCCACGCGCATCTGCACGCGCAGCTCAGCGTCGAGATTGGAGAGCGGCTCGTCGAACAGGAAGATCTTGGGTTCGCGCACGATGGCGCGGCCGATGGCGACGCGCTGGCGCTGCCCGCCCGAGAGCTCCTTGGGCTTGCGGTCGAGCAGATGATCGAGTTGCAGGATCGCCGCAGCACGGGCGACGCGCATATCGATCTCGGCCTTGGTCATCCGCGCCGTCTCGAGCGCGAAGGCCATGTTCTTGTAGACATTCATATGCGGGTAGAGCGCATAGGACTGGAACACCATCGCGATGCCCCGTTGCGCCGCCGGCACCTGGTTCATCACCGCGTCGTCGATGCGCAAGGTGCCGTCGCTGATATCCTCGAGCCCGGCGATCATCCGCAGCAAGGTGGATTTCCCGCAGCCGGACGGACCGACGAAGACCACGAACTCGCCGTTGGTCACGGACAGGTTCACATCCTGGATCACCGGGTGATCGCCGAAGCGCTTATGGACATGCTCCAAGGTCAGCCAACTCATCGTTCCCTCCTTGCGGCCTTATCGTTCTTGTCGTTGCGGGCAGGCAGGCCGCCTGCCCTGCTTGGGCGCGCTCAGGCAGCGAGTGCCGTCGAACGGATGCCGACCGGCATGGCCGAACCATGGGCCGCGATCAGGTCGTCCACCATGGCGCGGATCTCGCGCAGCGAGAGGACACTCGCGGCATGGCGGTCCAGCACCGCGGCGCGGTAGACCGCGTCCCGGTCGCCTTCCAGGGCAGCGCGCACGGTGAGGTCCTGGACGAAGACATGCGGCGCGCAATGGGCGGCGAGCTCCGGCGGCAGCGTGCCTGCATGGCAGGCGCGCAGGCCATTGCGGTCGACGATCACGGGCACCTCGACACAGCAATCCTGCGGCAGGTTCTCGATCAGCCCGGTGTTGCGGACATTTCCGTAGATGAGCTGGGGCTCGTTCGTGACCATGCCGTTGATGATCGATGCGCCGTATTCGTCGCTGCGCTCGAGCGGGAAGCTCTCGCCGGCCAGCAGCTTTTGCCGCGTGTCGGCATAGCGTCGCAGGTTGCGCTCGCTGCGGCGAATATACTCGTCGACCGGCACGTCGAATTCCGCGATCTGGTCCTCGCGGCGCAGGAAATAGGGCGTGTATTCGGCCGTATGCTCGCTGGATTCGCTGACAAAGCGGCCGAGATGCTCCAGCAGGGCGAAACGGATCTTGTCCTTCGCAAAGATCTCCGGATTGCGGGCGGCACGCCGCAGCTGCGGATAGGCATCCTTGCCGTCGATCTCGAGCCGCAGGAACCAGGTCATGTGGTTGATGCCGGCGCAGTCATAGCTCAAGCGGGAGCGATCGACCCCGAGATAGGAAGCAAGGTCGCGCGCCGTGTGCTGGACGTTGTGGCACAACCCGACCACCTGCTGCTCTGGGAAGGCCCTGTAGACCGCCCAGGTCAGGATGCTCATCGGGTTGGTGTAGTTCATCAGCAGGGCATTGGGGCAGACCGCCCGCATGTCCCCGACCAGGTCGACCATGAAGGGAATGGTCCGCAACCCGCGGAAGATGCCGCCGATACCGACGGTATCCGCGATGGTCTGCTTCAGGCCGTAGCGGCTCGGGATCTCGAAATCGAGCAGCGTCGCCTCGTGCATGCCGATCTGCACCATGTTGATCACGAAATCCGCGCCCTCCAGGCAGCGCCGGCGGTCGGCATGCTCGGTCACGGTCGCCCCGGCATCGAACTGGCCGGACGTCCAGCGCGCCATCATTCCCGCCGTTTCGAGGCGCTCGGCATCGATGTCGTACAATGCGATCTCGCATTGCTTCAGCGCGGGAAGACTGAGGATGTCGGTGAGCAGGTTCTTGACGAAGACGACGCTGCCGGCGCCGATCATGGCGATCTTGGTCATGTCATGGTCTCTCTTGGGTAGAGGTCGGGAAAGGGCTCACTTGAGGCCTGTGCTGGCAATCCCCTGAACCAGATAGCGCTGGAAGATCAGGAAGATGAGCAGCATCGGCAGGAGGGAGATCAGGGCCAGCGCCATGACGCCGCCCCAGTCCGGATTGGCCTCGCCGCGCAGCAGGTTCAGGCCCAGCGGCAGGGTGAAGAGTTCCTGGTCGGTCAGGACGACCAGCGGCCAGGCGAAGTCGTTCCAGCGCCACATGAAGGTGAAGATCACCAGCACGGCGATGATCGGCTTCGAGAGCGGCAGCACGATGCGCAGGAAGATCCGCATCTCGCTGGCGCCGTCGAGCCGGGCGGCCTCGATCAGCTCATCGGGAATGCTGACCATGAACTGGCGCACCATGAAGACACCGAAGGCTTCGGCCGCGCGTGGCAGGATGACGCCCCAGGGCGAATTCAGCAGCCCCAGCCAGGAGGTCACGAGGAATTCCGGCACCAGGATTACCTGGATCGGGATCATCAGCGCGCCCAGGATCGCGAAGAACAGGATGTCGCGCCCGGGGAAGCGGAACTTGGCGAAGACGTAGCCGCAGAGCAGGTTCGCGGACACGGTGATCAGCACGGCGATCACGGCGATGAAGGTCGAATTCATCACCCAGGTCAGGAACGGATGGCGCTGCGCGATATTCCTGAAATTCTCCAGCGTCAGCACCTGCGGGATCAGGCTCACCACCGGCTGGAAGACCTCGGAACGAGGCCGGATCGCGGTCGCGAGCATCCAGTAGAGCGGAAAGATCATCGCCAGCGCGCCGAGCACGACAGCGATCCAGATCAGCACGTTGCCGGTTCGGCGGGTGCCGGGGCGCCTGGCGCCAGCCTCGAAGGTGACGCCGCTCATAGCACGTTCTCCGATTGGCGGCTGACCCGCCACTGAATGATCGTGAAGCCGAGCACGATGGCGTAGAGCACGACGCCGATCGCGCTGGCATAGCCCATCTCCGAGGTCATGAAGGCGGACTGGTAGATGTATTGCACCAGCATCGTCGTCGAAAATCCCGGGCCACCGCCGGTCATGACGTAGATCAGGTCGAAGACCTGGAAGGAGTGGATCACGTTGAGGATCAGCAACAGGAAGGTGGCGGGCCGCAACAAGGGCAGTGTGATCTTCCAGAACTGGCGAGAGGGCGACGCGCCATCCATGGTCGCGGCTTCGTAATAGAGCGTCGGGATCGACTGCAGCGCGGCGAGATACACCACCATGCAGAAGCCGACCCTGACCCAGAATGTCGCAATCACCAGCGACGGCAGCGCCCAGGCCGGCGAGGAGAGCCATGGGATGCGGTCGCCGCCCAGGCGCACGATCAGGGAGTTGATGACGCCGTAATGCTCGTTGAACATCCAGGCGGCGATGATGCCGGTGGCGACGGCCGAAACCACGACCGGAAGGAAATAGACGCTGCGCAGGAAGACCCGCCCCGGCATCCGTCGGTTCAGCGCCACGGCCAGGAGCAGCCCGCCTGCCATGGTGGTGGGCACCGAAGCCACGGCATAGACCGCCGTATTCAACAGCGCGTGCCAGAACTGCGTGTCGGCCACCAGCCTGCGATAATTGGCCAGGCCGGCATAGGTGACGTCGCCGATCAGGCTCCAGTCATGGAAGCTGATATAGAAGGCATAGAGCAGCGGAAAGAAACTGAAGGCGCTGAACAGAAGCAGGTTGGGCGTGATCAGGAGATAGGGCAGCATCCAGGGCCGCCGGAAGGAGCGGCGTGCCCGCGCCCCGGTAACGGGGGGCGCGGTGCTGGTCATGACGACGCTGTCGGACATGGATCACCTCGCAGACGGGACGGCAGGCCGCACCGCCGTCAGCTCTTGAGGACGCTGCGGATGGTGCCTTCCACGTTCTCGGCCGTGTCCTTCGGCGACTGGCCGGAGGTGAAGGCGAGGTCGAGCTGCTCGCCGAGCTTCGTATTGATGCGGCTGAAATCCGGCAGCGTCACCGTCGCGGCCAGATGGTCCGGGATCGTCCGCGACTGCTCGACGAAGACCTGCATCGCGTCGGGGCGAAGCGGGTATTCCAGCTTCGTCTCCATGAGGCTGCGCCGAACCGGCAGGAAGCCGGCGGCGATGCAGAAGTCGCGCATATTGGCCTCGTTGGTGGCATAGCGCAGGAAGTCGATGGCGACGTCGCGATTCTTGCTGTCGCGCGTCACGGCGAGGCAGTTGCCGCCGAGATCGGAGGCCATGCTGACGCTGCGCGGCATATAGGTCACCTGCCACTCCGCCTGTTTCATCGCGTCCTGCAGGAACGGGATCTGCCAGTCGCCATGCACCAGCATGCCGATCGTCCCGTTGGCGAAGAGGTTCTGCGTCTGCTCGTTGGTCTTGATCGAGGTCGTGGGCGGCACGAGCTTGTCGGTGAACCAGGACTGGGCCCATGCGATCGCCTCAATGCCCTCTTTCGACGAGAGCTGCGGCTGGAGCAGCTGCTCGTCGAGCAATTTGCCGCCATTCTGGTAGAGGAAGGGCAGAAAGCGATAGGCGGCGGTGTTCTGCCAGGCGCAGGCGAAGCCGAATGGCGCTCCGGCCTTGTCCTTCAGCATCCGGGCGATCCGGATGAACTCCTCCCAGCGCCAGCTGTCCTCGAGCCGCCGCGGCAGCTCGATTCCGGCCCGCCGGAACATCTCCATGTTGCAATAGACCGCGAGCGTGTCGGTGTGGTGGGGAATGGCGAAGGCCTTGTCGCGATAGGTGACTGCCTTCCACAATGCGGGGGCGAATTGCGCTGCCAGGCCGCCGTCGAGATGCCCGCTCAGATCGACGATTGCGCCTGCTTTCGCATAGCGGCCGACCTGCTGGTACTGGATGCGGACCAGATCGGGGGCCTGCCGGCCGGCGAGGCGCGTATCGACCTGCTGATAGAGCTGGCCGGAGGATCCGCTGAGCTCCAGCCGGATCGAGACATGCGGGTTTTGCGCGGTGTAGCCCGCGATCAGCCGGCGGAAAGCGTCCTCCTCCGCCCGGTTGCCCCAGACCGCGAAATTGAGGCTCACCGGCGCCTGGGCCCGCGCCGCCCTCCCCGACCCGACCGAAAGAGCGAGCCCGGCGCCCAGAATATGCCGCCGAGAGAAAACCGTGCCTGTTCCGTTGAGGTTCGTCATCCCTGTTTCCTTCCCTGGATCATCACCGCTTTTCGCGGCTTGGTTTTTTGGTGTTGTTGGTCACGAGCTCTAGGCTGGCAGGCCACCACCCTTCAGGCCGCCGCAGGATTCCCGGATCACGAGCTGGACCGGAAGCTGCGTGTACCGAACGGGGCTTTCCCCGCCCTCGAGCTGGTCGATGAGGCTCGTCGCCGCCTGCTGGCCGAGCTCGAGCCGGCGGTGTTCCACCGTCGTTAGCGCCGGAACCGTGAAAGCCGCGAGCGCGATGCCGTCGAAGCCGACCACGGCCATGTCCTCGGGCACGCGCAGGCCGTGACGACGCAAGCCGTGCAGCACGCCGATCGCCATCTGGTCGTTGAACACGAAAAGCGCTTCGGGCCGCGGCTGCGGCAAGGCGAGCAAGAGCTCCACCGCCTTCACGCCTCCTTCCGGACTGTTCGCGACCTCGATTTCCCAATCCGGACGCGGCGGCAGACCGGCTTCGAGGAGCGCCCGACGATAGCCGTGCACACGCTCCCGCTCGCGCAGGGGATGCCGCTGCTGACCCGAAATATGGCCGATCCGCCGATAGCCGCAGGCGAGCAGGTGCTGCGTCGCCATGTAGCCCCCGCCCTCGAGATCGACGCCGACGGAGGTGATTTCGGTACCGTCGCCTTGATCCTGCAGCGCGACACAGGGGACGCCGTGGCGTGCCAGTTCCTTCAACGCGTCCCAGATCGCCCGCGTTGGAGCCGAGGTGATGACGCCGTCCGAGACGCCCCCGCGCAGCCGCGCGATCGCCTTGAGCTTGGCCGCCTCGTCTTCCGCAACGAGCACGTCGAGCAGATAGCCGCGCTCCTGCGCCACCTGCTGCACGGCGCCGATCACCTCGGCCGAGTAGGGATTGCCGATATCGGGGGTGATGAAGGTGAGCGTGTTGGTGCGCCGCTGCCTCAGGTTCCGTGCAACGGAATTCGGGGTGTAGCCGAGATCGGCGGCGGCTTTGCGCACACGCTGCTGCGTGGCCTCGGAGAGACCGACGCGCCCACTTGCGCCATTGAGCACCAGCGAAACCGTCGCCTGCGAAACCCCCGCACGCTTCGCGACATCGGTGCTGGTCGCGGCTCCCGGTCGCTTCGATGGTTTCTGCTCGCGCGGCAACGCCTTCTCCTGGAATCTAATACGTATTAGATTAAGAGCTAACCGCTCATGGAATGCCTGTCAACGAAGGCCGCAGCGCCGACCTGACGGCGCATTCCTAAGGCCGGGACCAGTCGATCAAGCTGGTCATGGCAGCCGCCCGGCTGGCAGAAAACCTCAACCTGCGCGCGCCGGTTGGCCAGTGCATCCGGGCGCACGGCAGACCCTGAGCCTTGGCGCGCAGCCGGCTCGCGCCACGGTCCGCCCCGCTTCCTTCAGCATCGGCTTCCGGGTGGAATCCCGGTCGAACAGCGGGAAGCCCAGCTGAGCCGCCAGATTGGAGATCGTGTAGCTGATCACCGAAGTCGCGCGCCCAAGCGCGCGCCGAGCCCGCCCGCCTCTGCCCCCTCCGACGGGCTTGTCGGGCATGGAGCCGATATTCGATGACTTCCGCTCCCGACGCGCCTTCCGCAATCGCGGGATGAGCGCAGGAAGCATGTGCCGCAATCGGGTGCCTCTCAGTCCTCGTCGCGCGCCCGTGCTTCCCCTTGAGCAGCTCTCGCCGCATCTCCCCCGGCCCGCCGCCCGGCCCAACGCTCGATCGAATGATTGATCGCCAGCAGCAGCAATGCGAGGCCCGTTGCGGTCACGACGATCTTCCAGTCGCCTAGGCCGGCAGCGCAGCCGAGAGCGGCCGTCACCCAGATGGCCGCAGCCGTGGTGAGCCCCCTCGGGGTCATTTCCCGATCGCGAAGGACGATCACCCCGGCGCCCAGAAATCCGATGCCGGTCAGAACACCCTGCACGACACGGCTTGCCGCATCGGCCTGATCCGGTTCGCCGAAGATCCCAGCTGCCGCTGCCGTTCCAAGTCCGACCAGACCGAATGTGCGAATGCCCGCACTGCTCTGCTTGAGCGTGCGCTCCCAGCCGACGGCTATGCCCGCGGCGGTCCCCGCCAACAACCTGAAGATCAGGTCGACTTCAGCCCATGAAAACAGCTCCATAGGGCTATTCCCGCCCGGGGGTATCAAGGTCGCTACGCCGTACGCGCTCGCGCGTGCCGGCCGCCTCGACGGCATCAGGGCCTGCCGGCCCAGCCGCCTTGAGCGGCACAGGCGAAGGTGAGAAAGGGCCGTCGGGGCCCCGTTGCGCTGAATCGCGCGCCCCAATCTGAGCTTCCTGGCCGTTTCTCATGGGGTCTCCTTCGCTATCACCCCTTCCCCAACGCCGCCCCCGACAGGCTGTTCCGATGCAGGCGTGAAGAAGACCGGCGAGGCACCATCCGCCAGGAATGCCCGGCCGAGGGCCATGCGCCGCCCCGTGGCGAACACGTTGCTCCGCCATGCGTTATCCGACCAACTTTGGACCGGAGAGATGATGAGCGACGGAAAACATGAGCTCCGATTGGCCTTCAAGCGCATCGAGCGGGCGGTTCCGCAGGGTTTCGCCTCCCTGTTGCGCTGGCTGCGCCATCCCGCCTCGCGCTGGGCCCGGCTCCCGGTGGGGCTCATCCTCATGATCGGTGGCATCTTCTCGATCCTGCCCGTGCTCGGGCTCTGGATGCTGCCGCTCGGCCTGCTGCTGATCGCAGCGGATATCGCGCCCTTGCGCAAGCCCATGGCGCGCTTTGTCCACGCTGCCATGGACCTGTGGGCGAGGCTGCGAGCACGCTGGCAGCGACGAGGCTAAGGCCGCTCCCGCCTTGTGGCAGTACGCGCGCCGCCAGCGCGAATACGGGCAATCCCACGGTCCGGTGGCGATTGGCGAGGCTTGCCGCGCTGCGCTTGCCGATCTGATCGAACACAAGCTTCGATATTATCCGACTTTCTCGAAACGGATCTGTATACAAGTATCCGCATCGATAGACGGCAAAATCAAAAATACAAACGCCTGAAATCACAATTCACTCAAGTATATCGTCGCGCGGACTTTGCGCCTCACCGACTCATGAGGATTGAAAGAATGACGAATTCCAAGCCGGGCAAGGTTGGGCTGGAGGCGATGATTACGCCTGACAACTGTGTTCTGGTCCTGATCGATCACCAGCCCTTCTAGGTCAGCGGCGTCAAGAGCATCGACCCCGCCTTGATGATCAACAACGTCGTGTCGCTCGCGAAAGCCGCGAAGCTGTTCCAGGTCCCGACTCTGCTGAGCACGGTCGTGCAGGATCGGGGCGGATATCTGATCAAGCCGCTTCAGGACGTATTCCCCGAACAGAAGCCGATCGATCGCACCACGATCAACACCTGGGAAGACCAGCGTTGCGTCGATTGGGTCAAGCGCACCGGGCGCAAGAAGATCGTGATGGCAGCACTCTGGACGGAGATCTGCCTCGCCTTCCCCGTGATTCACGCGCTTGGCGACGGCTACGACGTGTACTTCGTCACCGACGCGTCGGGCGGCACCACCGTCGAGGCCCATGAAATGGGCGTCCAACGCATGATTCAGGCCGGCGCGATTCCCCTGACGTCAGGCGTCTTCGCCGCCGAGCTGCAGCGCGACTGGGCCCGGGAGGCTACGGTCGCGGGCATACAGGAGATCATGCTCGAGCATGGTGGCGCCACGGCGACAAACCTTGCCTGGGAGTTGCAGCTGCTTGCTGGACGGGCCGGCGCCGGCATCTAGAGCGACAAGCGCAGTCGACAGGGCCCGGCCGCACCGCCCTAAGCGATGAGGATCAGCGACGAGCGCTCCGACGGGGCGCTCGTCGCGCGCACCGGTTGGGTCAGGGTGAAACGGAGTTGATCCTGCCGACCCGCTGAAACCGCTGCCACGCTGCGGCCGAGGTGACGGTCACCGCTCACGGGAGAGCGTCGGCCTGCCATCCTGGCGTCCCTCAGCCCGCCAGTCCGATGATCTGCTGCAGCAAGACCGAGGTGTCGTTTCGGCGATAGCTGACGATGATGGGGCTGGTGAATCGCTCGTCGAGATCGAGGAACTGGACATCGTCGCGGCCGAAGCGCCGGACCGAGGCCGGAACGACGCAAATCCCGACGCCCGAGGCGACCAGGCCGAGCGCGGTCTGCACGTCCCGGACCTCCATGCCGATGCGCGGCCTGACCCCCGCCTCGCGATAGAAGGACAGGACCTGATCGGCATAGCTCGGCCGGGGCGCCTTCGGATACAGGATCAGAGGTTCCGCCTCGAGATCGGCCAGCTTCGGCTTCCGGCCGCTTGCCAGCAGCGCATGGGCCCCGCCGACCGCCACGCATAATCCTTCCTCGCGTAGCACCTTTCGCACCAGCATGTCGTCATCGAAGCGCAGGCGTCCGAAGCCGACATCGATGCGACCGTCCTTCAGGGCCGAGATCTGCTCCAGCGTCGTCATCTCGAGGAGCTGGACCTCGACATCCGGCACCAGGATGCGAAAATCGCGGATCAGTTGCGGCAGCGTGTCGTAGAGCGTCGAGGCGACGAAGCCGACATTGAACTGCAGCACCAGGCGCTTGCCGATGCGCGTCGTCATGGCGCTCATCTCCTCGACGCGCTGCAGCACCTGTTGCCCCTGCTCGAAGAGATAGCGCCCGGCCTCGGTCATCGTGATCGGCCGGCCACGATCGAGCAGGCGCACGCCAAGCTCCTCCTCCAGCTGCTGAATCTGCCGGCTCAGCGGCGGCTGGGCGATATGGAGCTTCTCGGCGGCGCGGCTGAACGAGCCTTCGGCGGCGACGGTCGTGAAATAGCGCAGATGACGCAGATCCATCGCTGCCTGCTCCTCCCGCTCTCCGATCGATGCAGGGCGGCTGCACCCCGGAGACCGCCATCGCGGCGGTTGTCACATGCTCGCGGGCGACTGCCCGGCTTCCCCACCGCATCGGCAGGGAAGCGGGCTTCCATACCGTAGGGGTATTAATTTACACCAAAACGATCCTGTCCAGCGACACCATGCCTGCCTAGCCTGACAAGCAGGGAAGAAGCGTTCGCGCAGGAGGAACACTCCGCCGCGAACCTGAGCTGGCCGTCAGAGCCGCCGGAGAGCCATGTCTGAGACCGAACCGTTGCGGCCCGCGCCAGCGCGGCTTGCGAAACGCGCGCCGGCTGCCCTGTCGGGGCGCCGCGGCCGAAGCCGGCGAGCCTGATCATGCCCTATCTCGAAACCGGACCGGGCCTGCGCCTGTTCTACACGGTCACCGGGCCGGGCTCCGCGCCGGCCCTGGTCTTCTCGAATTCGCTCGGCACCACGCATCGGATGTGGGACGCCATCGCCAGCGAGCTCTCGGCCGAATATCGCTGCGTGCGTTACGACACGCGCGGCCATGGCGGCTCGAACCACGGCCCCTCGCCCTTCGAGATCGCCGATCTTGCCGATGATCTCGCCGCCCTGCTCGATCATCTCGACCTGACGCGCGCCCATGTCGCCGGCCTCTCGCTTGGCGGGATGATCGGCCAGGCCTTTGCCGCGCGGCACCCGGCGCGTCTGGCCGGCCTGACCCTGATGGCGACGACGGCCTATATGCCGACGCGCGAGGCCTGGGAGGAGCGTGCCGGGCTGGTGCGGCGCGACGGCACGCGAGCGATCCTCGCGGCCACGATGGAGCGCTGGTTCACGCCGGGCTTCCGCGACGCCCATCGCAGCGCCACGGACGCGGTGGCTGGCGAATTCGCCGCCATCGACCGGGACGGCTACGCCGCCTGCTGCGAGGCGATCGGCCGGATGGATCTGCGCCCGCTGCTGCACCGGGTGATTGCTCCCACGACCGTGATCGCCGGCCGCGAGGATCCCGCGACGCCGCTCGCGATGGCTGAAGCCCTGTACACGGGCATCGCCGGCTCACGCCTCGTCGTGCTCTCGCCCGCAGCCCATCTGCTCGCCATCGAGCAGGCCGAGCGCGTCGCTGCCGAGCTACGGCGCGATCTTTCCCGTTCATACCCACAAAAAACACAGATCTGAGGAACGCCCATGTCCAGTCCACCCGCCGGCACACAAGACATCAAGGACATCATCGATGCAGGTTCGATGACGGGCCGCAGATGGGCCGTGGTCGCACTCTGCTTCGTCATCGCCCTGCTCGACGGCTTCGACACCCAGTCGATCGCCTTCATCGGACCCGCGATCGCGCAGGATTTCGGCATGAAGGCCGCCGACCTGACCTGGGTCATCACCGCCAGCACGATCGGCATGACGCTCGGTGCGATCGGCCTCGGCAGCTTCGGGGACCGCTATGGCCGGCGCAAGGCGATCCTGATCGCCATCTTCCTATTCGGGGTGTTCTCCCTGATGGGCGCCTACGCGACATCGCCGACGCAGATCATCGTACTGCGCTTCCTGATCGGCCTCGGCATGGGCGGGGCCACGCCCTCGCTCCTGGCGCTGGCGGGTGAATACAGCCCCGCTTCCCGGCGCGGCACGATGATCACCGGGGTGCTGCTCGGCCTGCCGGCCGGCGCCATGCTCGGCGGCCTGATCGCGGCGAGCTGGCTGCCGATCCTGGGCTGGCGCGGGATTTTCCTGGTCGGAGGCCTCCTGCCGCTCGGGCTGATGGTCATCACCTATTTCCTCCTGCCGGAATCGCCCGCCTATCTCGTCTCGCGCAAGCAGAACGACAGGCAGGACGAGGCCCGCCGCCTGCTCCGGCAGATGACCGGCCAGCCGATCCCCGACCAGATGCGCCTCGTCAGCGCCGGCAGGGTCGTGCATGGCGGCTCCATCGCCGGCCTGTTCGAGGCGGGCTATCGCCGCGTCACCGTCGCGATCTCCGCCATCTACCTGTTCAACTGGATCGCCTGGTTCCTGCTGCTGCTCTGGCTGCCGACCGCGCTCACAACGCTCGGCCTGGAAAAGGCCCAGGCCGCCTATGGTACCGTCGTCGTCAACGCCGCCTTCATCATCATGGCCCTGCCGCTTTCGTCCTTCCTGCCGAAGGTCGACCCGCGAAAGCTCCTGATCGGCATGTTCGCCGTCGGGATCGCGGTTGCGCTCGGGCTGGGCTTCGCGGGCGACCGCTGGCCGCTGGTCTTCTCCCTCATCGCCCTTGCCGGCTTCGGCATCGGTGGCCAGCAACTCGTGCTGAACTATCTGATCTCGAATACCTACCCGACGCAGCTGCGCGCAACGGCCACGGGCTGGGGCATCGGCGTCGGTCGCTCGGGAGCGATCATCGGCTCCGCGATCGGCGGCACATTGCTGACCGGCGTGGGTCCGTCCGGCTACTTCATGACGCTTGCCATTCCGCTGGTGATCGCGGCGCTGGCGACGCTGATGGTTCGGCCGGCAGTCGGCGCCGCCCTCGCCTCGCCCGCTCCCGCCTCCGCCGCTCCGGCGATCCGGTGAGCCTCATGCGGCTGCATCAGGCATAGGCGAAGCCGGGAGAACAACCCGGGACGCGACCGCCGAAAGGCCGGTCGCGTCCCTCTTTTTTGTGCCCGATGCGAGGCGCAGGCGGGGCCGCCCCGCTAATCACGCCCTCGCGGGGCTCCATACCCTTCGGGTATCAAAATACACCCAATCGATCCTGTTCCCCGGGAATGGCGCGTTCTAGCCTTTGCTTCAATGAATATGGGAGCGAAACGTGTCTGAAGGTCCGCGGATTCAACAGGTCGAGACGATTCTGGTCGATCTGCCGACCATCCGCCCGCACCAGCTGGCGATGACGACGATGCATCGCCAGACATTGATGATCGTGCGGCTGCATCTGTCGGACGGCGTGGTCGGGATTGGCGAAGGCACCACGATCGGCGGGCTGGCCTATGGTCCCGAGAGCCCGGAGGGCATGCAGCTCGCGATCGATACCTATCTCGCGCCGATCCTGCTCGCCAGCGATCCAAGCCGCATCGCCCGGACGATGGCGACCATCGCCATGTCGGTCCAGGGCAATCATTTCGCCAAATGCGCCGTCGAGACGGCCCTGCTCGATGCGCTCGGCCAGCGCGTCGGCCTGCCGATTTCCGAACTGCTCGGCGGGCGCCAGCATGACCGGCTGCCCGTGGCCTGGACGCTGGCCAGCGGCGACACCGGCCGCGACATCGCGGAAGCCGAGGAGATGCTGGCGCGCCGCCGCCACAACATCTTCAAGCTCAAGATCGGCAAGGGCGATCCCGGCGCCAATGTCGCCCATGTCGCTGCGATCAAGCGCGCGCTCGGTGACCGCGCCTCGGTGCGCGTCGACATCAACCAGGCCTGGTCGGAAGCCACCGCGTCGGCGATGCTGCCGGCGCTCGCCGCCGCCGGTGTCGAGCTCATCGAACAACCCGTCGCCTTCCGCAATCTCGGCGCGCTCGCCCGGCTGGCCCGCGAGACGCCGGTCGCGATCATGGCGGACGAGGCGCTGAACGGCCCGGAAACCGCCTTCGCCATCGCTGCCCTCGCCGCCGCCGACGTGTTCGCGCTGAAGATCGAACAATCCGGCGGGCTCTTCGCCGCGGCCAAGGTGGCCGCGATCGCGGAAGCCGCCGGCATCGGACTCTATGGCGGCACGATGCTGGAAGGCGGCATCGGCACTGCGGCCTCGGCCCATCTCTTCTCGACCATCGGCAAGCTGGAATGGGGTACGGAGCTGTTCGGCCCGCTGCTGCTGACCGAGGAGATCCTTGAGACGCCGCTCGACTATGCCGATTTCGGCCTCACCGTGCCGACGGCGCCGGGACTCGGCGTGACGCTGTCCGAAGCTCAACTGAGCCGCTTCCGGCGCGACCGCGCCGAGCGCTCGGTCCATGTGCTGCCACGCGCCAAGACGGGGTTCTAAAAATCATGCTGTTCCAGGTTGAAATGGATGTCCGTATCCCGCCCGACCTGCCGGTCGAGACGGCGACCGCGCTGAAGGCGAGCGAGCGCAAGCGTGCGCAGGAGCTGCAGCGGGCCGGGCTCTGGCGGCATCTCTGGCGTCATGCCGGGCGCTATGCCAACACCAGCATCTTCGATGTCGAGAGCCCGCAGGCGCTGCACGACATTCTCTCGGAGCTGCCCCTCTTCCCCTACATGGACGTGAAGGTCACGGCACTCTGCCGCCACCCGTCGTCCGTGCATGACGACGACCGCTGACAAACAACGGCTGCGGCCTGAAATGGCCGCCAATCACCAGAACACGAGGAACCGCCATGCCCATCAACCTGATCTCCGACGAGGACAAGAAGGATCTCGCCGCCCGCGCGGCCGGGATGGACAATGACAAGGGCGACCAGCGCACCAAGGCCGTCACGGCCCAGCTGCTCTACCGGATCATGCAGGCGATCGACGAATGCGACGTCTCGATGGACGAGTTCTGGGCGGCGGTCGCCTTCATCGGCAGGGCCGCGAAGAATGACGAGCTCGGCCTGCTCGTCCCCGGCATCGTGCTCGAGCATTTCCTCGACCTGCGGCTCGACGAGGCCGAACGGCTTGCCGGACTCAAGGGCGGCACGATGCGCACCATCGAAGGGCCGCTCTATGTGCCCGGCGCGCCGCTCTCCAAGGGCGAGGCCCGCATGGATGACGGCACCGATCCCGGCGAGATCTTCATCATCGAAGGCCAGGTCACGGACGAGGACGGCAAGCCGATCGCTGGTGCGATCGTCGACCTCTGGCACGCCAACTCGAAGGGCGGATATTCCTTCATCGATGGCGAGCAGGCGCCCTACAACCTGCGCCGTCGCATCGAGACGGATGAACAGGGCCGCTATCGCGCCCGCACGATCGTGCCGAACGGCTATGGTTGCCCGCCGGAAAGCGCGACGCGCCAATTGATGACCGCGCTCGGCCGGCATGCTGAGCGCCCGGCCCATGTCCATTACTTCATTTCGGCGCCGGGCCACCGCCAGCTGACGACGCAGTTCAACTTCACCGGCGACAAATATCTCTACACGGACTTCGCCTTCGGCACCCGCGACGAGCTCGTCGTCACGCTGGACCGCGTCGTCGACGCGGACGCGATCCGCAATGCCGGGCTGAACCGCCCCTTCGCCCGCACGACCTTCGACATCGTGCTGACGAAGGAGCGCGAGGGCGTGCCGCAGACGCAGGTCAGCCGCGCCCACGTCACCGCCGGCTGAGGCCCTCGCCTCACCGGCTTGTGCCCGGCCAGGGTGCCCCGCCATAGACTGTCACGGCCAGCGCCACGCGGCGCGGCGGCCTTCGCCGCCCGCCCGACCGGAGACGGTGCGAAACCGTCCAGTCCCCGCCGTCATGGCGGCATAATCCCGGAGATCGACCATGTCCCAGCCATCCACGCGCAGCCGCCGGTTCGAAGGGCGCAGCCTCGTCGTCACCGGCGCGGCCCAGGGCGTCGGCAAGCAGGTGGCGCTGGATGCGGCCGCCGAAGGGGCAAGGCTGACGATCGTCGACCGCTCCCCCATCGTCCAGGAGGTCGCGCAGGAGATCGCCTCCGCCTACGGGCCAGGGCGCGTCATCGTGCTGGAGGAGGATCTCGAGACCTTCGCCGGGAATGAGCGGGTGATGGCGCGCGCGCAGGAGAGTTTTGGCGCCATCGACGTGCTGGTGACCAATGTCGGCGGCGCGATCTGGATGCGGCCCTTCCAGGAATTCGACGAACGCCAGATCGCCGCGGAGATCAGCCGTTCGCTGTTTCCGACGCTGTGGGGCTGCCGCACCGTGCTGCCCTATATGCTCGAGCAGGGACGCGGCGCGATCGTCAACGTCTCCTCGATCGCGACCAAGGGCATCAACCGCATTCCCTATTCCGCAGCAAAGGGCGGCGTGAACGCGCTGACCGCCTCGCTCGCCTTCGAGCTCGCGGGCACGAATATCCGCGTCAACGCCGTAGCGTCCGGTGGCGTCGACGCGCCGCCCCGCCGGATTCCGCGGGGAACCGACGTGCCGACCGGGGCGGACAAGCAGTGGATGCAGCAGGTCGTCGACCAGACGCTCAGCGCCTCGCATCTCGGCCGGTACGGACAGCTCGGCGAGATCGCAGCCGCCATCCTGTTCCTGGCGTCGGATGATGCCTCCTATGTCAACGGAACCGTGCTTCCGGCCGGCGGCGGAGACCAGGGATGACAGACGCCATGACCACTCGTCCCGTCGTGGTGGCGGTCGCCATCACCGGCTCCGTGCCGCGCAAGAAGGACAATCCGAACCTGCCCGTGCTGCCGGCCGAGCAGATTGCCTCGACCCGCGCCGCTTTCGAGGCGGGCGCCAGCCTCGTCCATATCCATGTCCGCCATGATGACGAGACGCCTTCCTCCGATCCGGAGCGTTTCGCTGAGGTGCAGGACGGCATTCGCAGGGCCTGTCCGGACATGATCGTCCAGTTCTCGACCGGGGGCCGCGGACGCGACCCGGCGGCGCGCGGCCTGAGCCTGGTGCATCGTCCGGACATGGCCTCGCTCTCGACCGGCTCGGTGAATTTTCCGACGATCGTCTACGAGAACCCGACGAGCCTGGTGAACGATCTCGCGGCGCGGATGCAGGAGCATCGGATCGCACCGGAGATCGAGATCTTCGACCTTTCGCATATCCATGCCGCGCGCCGCCTCATTGACGAGGGGCTGATCGGACCGCACCCGCATATCCAGTTCGTGATGGGCGTCCGGAATGCGATGCCGGCCGACGAGGTGCTGCTCGACATCCTGCTCACCGAGACCAGGCGGGTCATTCCGGGGGCGACCTGGACGGCCGCCGGCATCGGGCGCGACCAGATGCGGGTGATGGACTGGGCGCTCGCCCGCGGCGCGGACGCGGTCCGCACCGGGCTGGAGGACAATATCCGCATCAGCAAGGACCGGCTGGCGAGCGGCAATGCCGAGCTGGTCAGCCTCGCAGTCGAACTGATCGGCCGCCACGGCCGCCGACCGGCAACGCCAACCGAGGCGCGCGCCGCGCTGGGCCTCGCTGCCGATTGACACGGTGGCACGGGTGGCGCGAAGGTGGCCCCATGGACGGGGCCAAGCTGGCGTTCATCGCGTGGCCCGCCCAAAATTCAGGGCAGAGGCGCCGCCAACGCAAGCTGATCATGCCATGTAATTAATGTCGGCGCTTGGCACGTTTCAATTTCAGGCTCTATCCTCACCCTGCTGGGGTGAGGAAATGCTGGGTAAAGAAACTGAGAAGCCTGCGGAGTGTGACGGTGAGCTGCCGCCATCTGTCAAAATCGATGCACGGGTCGCCGGAAGCTTTACCTACGCTTCCTATCAGAATGCGATTCCCGTCCTGCGATCGCTTACCGTTGTAAATCCGACCGGCCGGTATTTCGAACAGTGCCGGCTGGCAATGATAGCTACGCCCGGTTTTCTTCGGCCGAAAATCTGGACACTCGATCGGCTTGTACCGGGCGATAGCATCGCGATAGGCGACCGGCGGATTGAGCTCGACGCAGGCTATCTTGCGGGGCTTGACGAGGCCGAGCGCGGGGAAATCACCTTCCGGCTGTACGCGAAGGACGAGTGCCTGGCTGAAACCCGCTTCCCCGTGCGGCTTCTGGCCCGCGACGAATGGGGCGGCGTCGATGACATGGCGCAATTGCTGCCGGCATTTGTCCTGCCCAACGACCCAGCAGTCCCGAAAATCCTACGCGCCGCGGCGCAGTCTCTGGCGGCGCACGGCTATCCTTCAGGGCTTGACGGCTACCAGTCGGGCGATCCTAGCCGCAGTCTGTTGCTGACGGCGGCTGTTTATTCTGCAATAGCCGGGTTGAGGCTGCATTACGCCGAGCCCCCAGCTAGTTTCGAACAACGCGGTCAAAAGGTTCGGCGCCCCTCTGCGATTGCCCGAGATAAGCTCGCGACCTGCCTTGACAGCTCCCTGCTATTCGCCGCCGCGCTCGAAGGTTGCGGGCTGAACTCAGCGGTGATGCTCTTCAAGGATCACGCCGCAGTCGGCGTCTGGCTAACGAAACGCACCTTTCCGAACGCCGTAGGGAGCGACCTGGCGGAAGTCCGCAAGGCAATCGCGGCCCGAGAGCTTGTCGTCTTTGAAACAAGCGGGGTCACCCATCGACCCGTCGCGACTCTGGACCACGCTCGCCGGCTTATCGAGCCACGCCTCGACGAAACGCAGACCTCAGGCTTCGAGGCCGCGATCGACCTGCACAGGTCACGCAGCGGCGGCATCACGCCTCTCGCTTCACATGCTCCCGCGCTGGCCGTCGCGGATGCAGAGGATGGCGAAATCGATCTGCCAATCATGATCGATCCGGCTATGTCCGACCTTCCGGCGGAGATCGTCGAACTCAAGCCGACCACTGCCGCCGGGCGTATCGACCGCTGGCAGAAGAAGCTGCTCGATCTGACACTGCGCAATCGGCTACTTAACTTTCCCGATTCCAAGAAGACGATCCCGTTCCTGTGTACCGACATCGCCTATCTCGAGGATAGACTTTCTGACGGTGCGGCGATGCGGCTGATCTCGCTGCCGGAGCATAATCCACTCGGCCAGCGCGATGAGACCCTCTATCGAGAAGTGCGCGGCCAGGATTTGCATCGCAGCTTTGCGGCCGATGCGCTCGCGCGTGGGGAACTGGCGTCGCCGCTCGACGCAAAGGGCCTCGACGCGCGGCTGATCGAACTCCATCGTCAGGTACGCAACGACTTTGCTGAAGGTGGCGCGAATACGCTTTTCCTCGCGGTTGGATTCCTACGCTGGAAGCGCAAGGCCAGCGATGAGCGCAATTACCGAGCACCGCTTCTGCTGCTGCCGGTGAAGCTCGAACGGCGGAGCGCGAGTTCGCAATTCACGCTGCGCTTTCACGAGGATGAGCCCCGCTTCAACGCGACACTGCTGCAGTTCCTGGAACGCGAGTTCGATCTCTCATTGCCGCAATTCGCCGGCGAGTTGCCGCAGGACGAGAACGGAATTGACGTGCCCCGTCTGCTCGCTGCGATGCGCCAAGCCGTGCGCGACGTGCCCGGCATGGAAGTGATCGACGATGCGGCGCTATCGACTTTCTCCTTCGCGAAATACTTGATGTGGAAGGATCTCGTCGAACGGACCGAAGCGCTGAGGCAGAACCGGGTCGTCAGGCACCTGATCGATACGCCCGAGCAGGCCTTTGTTGTATCCGGAGAAGGTTTTGTCGACGAACGCGAGCTCGACCGGCGCTACGCGCCCGCCGACATCGTCTCAGTGCTGCCGGCCGACTCCTCACAGATCGCAGCGAGCATGGCTGCCGCCGAGGGACGCGACTTCGTCATTATCGGGCCACCCGGTACCGGAAAGAGCCAGACGATCGCCAACATGATCGCGAACTGCCTGGCGAACGGAAAGACGGTTCTCTTCGTCGCAGAGAAGACTGCTGCGCTGAACGTCGTGCATCGTCGCTTGAAGGCGCACGGACTTGGCGACCATTGCCTGGAGCTGCATTCGAACAAGGCTGACCGCAAATCGTTCCTTGCCCAGTTGCGCACCTCTTGGGAGAAGGGTCGTGCCGCCTCGTCCTCCGAGTGGGTGACTGTCAACAATCGGCTGAAAGTGAAGCGGGACGTCCTGAACGCCTATGTCGAGGCGCTCCACCAACGCCATGCCAACGGGCTAACCGCCTATGCCGCACTCGGCGTCGCGCTGCGCGGTCGCGATCGCCATGCTCCCGAGCTGTCATGGTCGCATCGCGAGATCCACAACGACGAGGCGCGTCGCTCGCTCGGCGATCTTGCCGAAGAGCTCGGCCGTGTGTTCGCGGCCGTTGAGCGCGCGCCGGTCCTCGCCTGCGTCGATGCTGCTGAATGGTCCTCGGCTTGGCAGGAGCGCCTTTTGGCATCTGCGCGCAATCTTGCAGGAAAGGTAACCGAACTCAGAGCAGCGCTCACAGCCTTTCTGCCACGCCTCGGACTGCCAGCACGCAGCGATACCTCGGCGGCGGAGCTTGAAAGGCTATCGCTTCTGGCCTCCACATTGTGCGAGAGCGCCGGCAGCGACCAGCGGATCACGTTCGATCCTGACTTTGCACGCCTGAGGCAAGCGCTCACCGAACTCGAAGGCTCGATCACCTCCTACCGGGCGACGGAAGCCGAACTTTCGGCAACCTTCGCGGGCGACTCGGTCGTTCGGGTTCCAGTCGATGATCTGGAGCGCGACTGGCGCGAAGCCGGCGCCGCCATTTGGCCGCGCAGTTGGCTAGGACGCCGGCGGGTGAAGAAGCTTCTGCAAGGCTACGCCGCAACCGGTCAGCCGGACCCGGACAAGGACCTGCCCATCCTGCGCCGGTTGCAGGCGATCCGCTCGGCCGTCGAGACCAACGGTCTTGCCGGGAAGCCAGTAGCCTTCTCCGGCCTTGACAGCGACCTGACGGCGATCGATCGCCATCTGGCCGTCGCGACGAAGCTCCGCGATAGCCTTCTGAGACTTGGGCGCGCCGCCGACGATTTCCATTTCATCGTCCGAGCAGTCGCACCACTGCTCGTCCCAGGCGCGGACTCTGAGCCACTTCGGTCAGCTGCGGCCGCCTATCGCGACGTCTTCGCCAGCTTTTCAGCCACCAAGGCGGAGTTCGTTGCTACCGCCGGCACAGACCCATCGCGATCGGCCAGCGAGACGTCGTTGTCCGATCTCGCCGCGATCACGGATGAACTCACAAGCGCCCGCCAATTGCTGCGCGACTGGACAAGCTGGTGCCGCGTCAGGACTCAGGGTGAGAGTAAGGGGCTCGGTCCGCTGATCGCTGATCTGGAGAGCGGTTCGCTCGGGCCTCAGGAAACGCGGGCTGCCTTCGATCTAGCCTACGCACGCTGGTGGTTGCCGCAAGCGCTTGATGCGGATGCGACGCTGCGCGACTTCCGCCGATTCCAACATGAGCACGCGGTAGAAGAGTTCCGTGAGATCGACGATCTCGTCCGCGCCAAGGCAACTGCGCGCGTCGTCGGCGCTCTTTCTCACGGTTTGCCGCCGGTCCAAACCGTTCCGCGCAACTCGGAGCTCGGTCTGCTGCGCCATCAGATGGAGCTGCAGCGACCGAGCCGTTCGATCCGGGAGATGATCGGTGCGATGCCAGGTAGCTTCGCCAAGCTTGCGCCTTGCATGTTGATGTCGCCGCTATCGATCGCGCAGTATTTCCCACCGAACCAAGCTTTGTTCGATGTGGTGATCTTCGATGAAGCCTCGCAGATCACCACCTGGGACGCCGTCGGAGCTATCGCACGGGCACAGCAGACGATCATCGTCGGCGATCCCCGCCAACTTCCACCTACCAACTTCTTCGGTCGCAATGAAGACGATGAGGAGGTCGCCGAGCATGAACGGGACCTAGAAAGCATCCTCGACGAGGCCAAGGCAGCCGGCATCCCTGTCCGCGACCTCCGCTGGCATTATCGCAGCCGGAATGAGTCTCTGATCGCGTTCTCCAACGCTCACTACTACCAGAACCGTCTGATTACCTTCCCAGCGCCGGAGGTCGAGGACCGAGCCGTCAGGCTAGTGCGTGTCGACGGTGTCTACGACCGCGGCAAGAGCCGAACGAATCGCACCGAAGCCCGCTCGCTGACCGATGTCGCGATCAACCGCATGAAGGGCTGGTTGAAGTTGCCGGAATCAAGCCGGCCGACGATCGGCATCATTACCTTCAATGCGCAACAGCAGGCGCTGATCCAGGACCTACTCGACGAGGCTCGGCGCCAAGAGCCGGCGCTCGAATGGTTCTTCGCCGAGGACCGTATCGAGCCGACAATCGTCAAGAATCTTGAGAACGTGCAGGGAGACGAGCGCGACGTGATCCTATTCTCGATCACTTTCGCGAAGGACGCAGCCGGCAAGCGAACGATGGATTTCGGAGCGCTCAATCGGGACGGCGGCGAACGGCGCCTCAACGTGGCAGTGACGCGAGCACGACAGGAGCTCGTCGTGTTCTCCGGCTTCTGCGCCGACGATGTCGACACTGGCCGCACTAAGGCGATCGGCGTCCAGCATCTCAAGACGTTCCTCGACTTCGCTGAGCGCGGCGCGATCGCACTACCGGCCCAGGACGAAGGATCGGTCGGTGCGCTGGAGTCTCCTTTCGAGGAAGCAGTCGCAGCGGAGCTTACCCGCCTCGGCTGGCAGGTGGTGCCACAGGTCGGCATCTCGGGATTTCGGATAGACATTGGCGTGAAGCATCCAGACCGCGCGGGCGCATTTCTCGCGGGCGTCGAATGCGACGGCGCAACCTATCACAGTTCGGCGACGGCTCGCGATCGGGACAAGGTGCGGGAACAGGTTCTTCGCGGGCTCGGTTGGAGCATTATCCGCGTCTGGTCGACAGACTGGTGGTTTGATGCAGGAGGAGCCATCACAAGGCTTCACGAGGCTTTAGCCGCGCTGCTAGCGGAGGGCCGCGCGAAGGAAGCCGATCAAACACAAGCTCAGACCGTTCATTGGGATCTTGGCGAAGAGGTTGATTCTACTCAATCGGCAACCGAAATGATCGAATCTAGCGAAGCATTCGAAGAAGAAGCGACGTCGCCAATGGCTCAGGCTGCCCCAATTTCTGCCGCGAAACATGCAACCGACATCATGGCGGTGACACCGCCTCAACCCGTCGGACTGGGCGTGAGTCGCGCGGCGCTCGGCGCACCGCAGCAAGAGAACGGGCCGCGCTATCGCCTGACGGACCTTTCGCGTTTCCGAGCCGAACCGGATCTGTTTCACGAGTTCGGCTACCGCACCACTCTCCGCAGCATGGTGGATGCTGTGATGGAAGCTGAAGCGCCGCTGCGCGAGGAAGTGTTGGCGCAGCGCATCGCTCGCGCTCATGGCTGGCTCAGGACTGGCAGCAAGATCCGGGAGCGCATCCAACTGCACTTGCGCGATCTTGAGCGCACGAGGGAATCCAGTGGCGAATTTCTATGGAAACCGGGCACGATCGCGCCGATCCATCCTTATCGCACGCCGGTGGACGTCGAAGCGCGGCGGAGCATCGCGGATATTCCCCTGGCTGAGCTTGCCAGTATTATCGTCACCGAGCCTGCCCTTTTGGAAGAAAACGACCCCGCGCTGGCGTTGGCGCGCCTGTTGGGCGTCGAGCGGCTGGCGGCGACGTCGCGAGCGCGACTGGACGAGGCCTTCCAGCATGCTTCCGCCCAGCTTGCGCCAACCGAAGCGAATGCCCGATAGACGCGTCTCGTTTCTCTCGGGCACCCTCTCGTGAAGTTCGGGGCTGCCGCAGCCCAGCAAACCATCCCGCCGACGGCCATCGCTTGTCGGCGACGAACGCCCGTGGTCCATCACAGAACCGATGACATCCCGCCATCGACATAGATGATCTGGCCGTTGACGTAGTCCGATGCCGATGAGGCCAGGAACACGGCGGCCCCGACAAGCTCCTCCGGCCTGCCCCAGCGCCTGGCCGGCGTGCGGCCCTTGACCCAGGCGTCGAAGCTCGGGTTCTCGATCAGGGCCTGGTTCATGTCGGTGATCATGTAGCCCGGGCCGATCGCATTGGCCTGGATGCCATGCTCGGCCCATTCCGCCGCCATGGCCCGCGTCAGCATCTTGATGCCGCCCTTGGCAACCGTATAGGGCGCGACCGTCGCGCGGGCGAGTTCGCTCGTCAGCGATCCGATATTGACGACCTTGCCATGGCCGCGCGCGATCATGCGCTTGGCCGCCTCGCGCCCGATCATGAAGGCCGAGGTCAGGTTGGTGTCGATGACGCGCTGCCAGTCCGCCGTGGCGAGCTCGACCATCGGCTTGCGGAACTGAATGCCGGCATTGTTGACGAGGATATCGACCGCAATACCTGCGGCATCGAAGCCCTCGAAGGCCCGCAGAATCTCGGGCTCGTTGGTCACGTCGAATGGCGCCGCATCCGCCTGGTGGCCCGCCGCCCGGAACTCCGCGACGGCCTGTGCGACGCGCTCAGGGTCCGTGCCGTTGATCAGGATGCGAGCACCTGCAACAGCCAGTCCTTCCGCCATGGCGCGGCCGAGCCCACGCGAGGAGCCTGTCACCAGCGCGGTCTTGCCGGTGAGATCGAAAAGAGGGTTGGTCATGGGCATCGTCCTTACAGGCTGGAGCGACGAACGGTGAGGTCCGCGCGCTCGAAGACGGCGGGCAGGAGTTCGACACCGAGCCCCGCCCCCTCCATCGGCAGGACATAGCCGTCCTTGATCACCGGCATGGTGTCGACGAGCTGCTTGTACCAGCCGGTATAGAAGGCCCGCACCGATTCCTGGATCAGTGTGTTGGGCTGGCTGAAGGAGGCATGGATCGCGGCGATGAAGCCGACCGGGCCGATGCAGTCATGCGGGGCGAAGGGGCGGTGATAGGTCTCCGCCATGGCGGCGATCTTGCGCCCTTCGGTCAGCCCGCCGGTCCAGCACAGGTCGGCCATGACGATGTGCATGGCGTCGCGGTCGAGCATGTCCTTGTAGGGGAACCGCGAGCCCAGCGTCTCGCTGGCGCAGACCGAGACCGTGGTCGAACGGGCATATTCGGCCAGCGCCTGCGGCGAGTTCATCCGGATCGGATCCTCGTACCAGGTCGGGCTGTAGGGTTCGAGAGCGCGGGCGATCTTGATCGCGGTCGGCAGGTTCCAGAGCGAATGGAACTCGACCATGATCTCCATTCTGTCGCCGACCGCCTTGCGGATCTTCTCGAAGGGCTCGATCGCCTTCCGCATCTGGTCGGGGCTGATGAAAAGCCCCTGATTTTCGATCGCGGCCGGGTCGAACGGCCAGATCTTCATGGCCGTGATGCCGCTTTCGAGCAGGCTCTCGGCGACGGCATCGGCACGGTTCATGAAGCCGTCGAGGTCCTCATAGGGACCTGATGCATCCCCGAGATTCCAGGTCGAGACCGGCTTGATATTCTGCGAGCGAACATATTTGTACCCCGCGCAGGTATTGTAGATGCGCTGCTTGTCACGGCAGAGGCCGCCGAGCATCTGGTGCACCGGCTGGCCGCAAACCTTTCCGAAGACGTCCCACAAGGCGATATCGACCGCCGAGGTCGCACGCGACTCGACGCCGGTCGAGGCCTGCGCCATCGGCAGGTTAGTCATCTCCTTGTGCAGCGCCTCGATATGCAGCGGGTTCTTTCCGAGCAGCCGCATGGCGAGCGTGTCGTGCAGATGCGCCTCGACGGCGCCTGCACCATAGAAGGTCTCGCCGAGACCGATGATGCCCGCATCGGTATGCACGCGAACCCACAGGACATTGGCGAATTCTTCGGTTCGCAACGTCTCGATGGCGGTGATCTTCACGGCCTGCCTCCCTGGCGGCTGGCGTTCTTCACCGGGTTTGCAGCCGGGGAACGCCTTGGTTGAGTGCGAAACAGGCGAGCCCGATGACAGCCTCGTCCCCTCGAAACGAGGCGACCATAGGAGCGCTTGTAAAATATCACAACATGTTTATGGTCGACGCCAAGATGGATCCGTTCAACGAGTTCCACGACTGAGGAGACGGGACATGGCCAAGCGCCCAAGCCGCCCGCGGCTGGTCGCAGAGGGTGAAACGAGCGTGCCGCCGCGGCGCAATCGCATCAATCTCTTCGAACTCGCCTATCACCGGATCGAGGAACTGCTCGTCAAATGCGAGCTGGCGCCCGGCCGCTTCCTCGCCATGCAGGACCTGCAGGACCTGACCGGCTTCGGCCGCACCCCGGTGCACCATGCCGTCAACCGTCTCGCCGCCGACACGCTGATCATCATCCGCCCGCGTCATGGCCTGCAGATCGCGCCGATCGACCTCGCCCGTGAACGCGTGCTGCTGCATCTGCGCCGCGACATCGAGCGCTTCGTCATTCGCCTCGCGGCAGAACGCGCCGGCCCCTCGCATCGCAACCAGATGCTGCACATGGAACGCCTGCTGCGCGAGAAGCGCGACGGGCTGACGCTTGCGGAGTTCAATTCGCTCGATCGCAGGATCGACCAGATGGTGCTGGCCGCCGCGGGCGAGCCGTTCCTCGAACACACGCTGCGCCCGCTGCACACCATCTTCCGACGCATCGGCTTCATCTACCACAGCTACATGGCCGAGAAGACCACGCTCGACGGCACGATCGACCACCATCTCGCCGTGCTGAACGCGATCGCGACCCGCCATGCCGAACGCGCGGTCGCGGCCTCCGACGCGCTGATCGAATTCGTCGACAGCATGTTCGACGAGATGGAGGCCCGCATCGACCCTTCTTTACTCGATTGCAGCGTCGAGCCCCTGCTCGGCGCCTGAAACGCAACAGGCCAGTGGACCCCATGCGCATCATCTTCCATGGCGAGAACGCCGCCTCCTTCAGCTCCGGCTTTGCCGAACTCGTCGGCCCCGGGGCCGAAATTCGCATTCTGCCGGACGGGCTCGGCGTCGGCGCCGACCAGCAGGCCTATGCGCAGGCGGATGTCATCATCGGCGTGAAGTTCGACGCCAGCCTGCCGGTCCCGTCCGGGCTCAAGCTGTTCCATGTGCCAGGTGCCGGCTACGACGCGGTCGACCTTGCTTTGCTTCCGCCTGTGGCCAACGTCTGTAACTGCTTCGGCCATGAACAGGCGATAGCGGAATATGTCATGAGCGCGCTGCTGGCCCGGCATATCCCTCTGGCGGATGCCGACGCGAAGCTGCGCCGCGGCGACTGGGCCTATTGGGCCGGCTCACCTGCGCGCGTCCATGGCGAGATCGCCGGCAAGACCATCGGCCTGCTCGGCTTCGGCCATATCGGCAAGGCGATCGCGCGGCGCGCCAAGGCCTTCGAGATGAAGGTCCATGTCGCCAATCGCAGCGCTGTCCCGGTCTCCGATCTCGTCGACCGCGCCTTCACGCTCGATCGGCTGGAGGAATTCTGGGGCTCGGCTGACGCCATCGTAGTCTCCGTGCCGCTGACGCCGGAAACGAATGGCCTCGTCGGCGCCGCAGCCTTCGCGGCGATGCGCCGCGACGCTCTGATCTTCAATGTCGGGCGCGGCCCGACGATCGACGAGACGGCGCTGTTCGAGGCCCTGAAGGGCAAGCGCATCGGCGGGGCGGTGATCGACACCTGGTATCGCTACCCGGGCCCGGCCTCCGCCAATCCGCTGCCCTCCGAGCTGCCTTTTCACGAGCTGCCGAACATCGTGATGACCCCGCATATGTCGGGTTGGACGAGCGGGACGATCCGGCGCCGCCAGCAGACCATCGCCGACAACATCAAGCGCAGCTTCGCCGGGGAACCCCTCGTCAATCTCGTACGGGAGGCGCGCCAGACTGCCTGAACGACCACGCCTGCTCTCCTCTCAACGAACCGGACGCCACGAAGCCGGTCGCCAATGAAGCAGATCGCAACAAGGAAACGCACCATGAGCCTGTTCAAGAATCTCAGAATGATCGGGATGCTGTTCGCGCTGGGCGCCGGCGCGCTCGCGGCCGATCATGCCTCGGCCCAGTCGGTCACGGAAATCGTCAAGCGCGGCAAGGTCCGCGTCGGCGTGCTGATCGGCGCGCCGCCCTATGGCTCCGTCGACTCGCAAGGCAATGCGATCGGCTATGATGCCGACGTCACCGCCCTGATCGGCAAGTATCTTGGCCTGCCCGTCGAGATCGTCCAGCTGACGCCGCCGGCCCGCATTCCTGCCCTCGAGGCCGGCAAGGTCGACTTCCTCGTCGCGACGCTGGCGCCGACACCGGAACGCGCCAAGGCGGTGATGTTCACCATCCCCTACAGCGCCTTCCAGACCGGCATCTACGCCAAGAAGGGCACGCCCATCAAGGATTGGGCCGACCTCAAGGGCCGCAAGGTCGGCGTCAACCGCGGCTCCAGCGTCGAGCGGGAATTCACCAATCGCGAGAAGGAGCTCAACCTCACGATCCTGCGCTTCGAGGATGACGCCACCACGATGCAGGCACTGTTCTCCGGCCAGGTCGAAGCCATCGCCGGCCCCGACGCCCAGGCGAACGCCGCGATCAAGGCGCGCGGCGAAACCGAGACCGAGCTCAAGTTCGTCTTCGGCATGCAGCCGAACTCGATGACCGTTCGCAAGGACGCCTATGAGCTGAAGCAGTGGCTCAACAACATGATCTACTACATCAAGCAGAACGGCGAACTGAACGCGATCTCCGAGAAGTGGGTCGGCGGTCCGCTGCCGCCGCTGCCAACCTTCTGATCCGTTTCGCATCGTCCCCGCTGCGCAGATCCTGCGCGGCGGGGCCTCGCGCCAGACTGACGAGGGATCATGTCGCTCCAGTTCGAATCCGTACTCGCCGAAACCGACATCATCCTTGACGGGATCATGCTGACGATCGGCCTGTCTGCCAGCGCGATCGTGCTGGGCCTGATCTTCGCGGTGCTGCTTGTCGCGCTGCGCACGCTGGCAGGCCGCTGGGCCGGCATTGCCGTCGATTGCTATGTCGAACTGATGCGCAACACACCGTTCCTGGTGCAGCTCTTCATGATCTTCTTCGGCCTGCCGCTGGTCGGCATCCGCATGTCGGGCACCCAGGCCGCCCTGTTGGCCATGACGCTCAACCTTGCCGCCTATGCGACGGAGATCATCCGCGCCGGCGTCGACTCCATTCACAAATCGCAGCTCGAGGCCGGCCTGTCGCTCGCGCTCAGCAAGCGCCAGGTCTTCCAGTATGTCGTGCTGCAACCGGCCTTCGCCCGGGTCTGGCCCGCGCTGTCGAGCCAGTTCGTCCTGATGATGCTGGCATCGAGCATCTGCTCCTTCATCTCGGTGCAGGAGCTCTCGGGCGCCGCGGCCATCATCGAACAGCGGACCTTCCGCAGTTTCGAGACCTATATCATCGTCACCGTGATCTACCTCCTCCTGGCGCTGAGCTTGAAGGTCTTCCTGCTCTGGCTCGGCCAGCGGCTCTTCGCGCCGGTCTCCGGGCTCGCCCGCGTCGATGTCAAGGCGGAGGCAGCCTGATGACCACATTCGGGCTTCCCGAAGCGCTTTTCATCCTGCGCGCTGCCGGCTGGACGCTGGTTCTGACCAGCGTCGCCTTCATCCTCGGCGGGCTGATCGGCGGTGTCTTCGCGATCATGCGGCTCTCCCAAGTCGCCGCGCTGCGCCGCTTCGCGGCCGGCTACATCCTGGTCATCCAGTCGATTCCGGTGCTGATGGTTCTGTTCATGAGCTATTACGGGCTTTCGGCGATGGGCGTGGAACTGCCGCCCTTCCTCGCAGCGTCCGCCTCGCTCTCGATCTATGTCTCGGCCTATCTGGCCGAGATCTGGCGCGGCTCGATCCAGTCCGTCCCCTTCCAGCAATGGGAGGCGTCGGCCTCGCTCGCGCTGACGCGCGGGCAGCAATACCGCTACATCATCCTGCCGCAGGCGATCCGCATCTCGCTGCCGCCCACCGTCGGCTTTCTCGTCCAGCTCGTGAAGAACACCTCGATCGTCTCGGTCGTCGGCTTCGTCGAACTCTCGCGTGCCGGCCAGCTCGTCAACAACGCGACCTTCCAGCCTTTCCAGATCTTCACGCTGGTCGCGCTGATCTATTTCGCGATCTGCTTCCCCTTGTCCCGGCTCAGCCGCCATCTCGAACAGGTGATGAATGCCAGCCGTCCTCATTGACGACGTCCACAAGCGCTTCGGCAACCTCGAGGTTCTCAAGGGCGTCTCCCTCACCGTCGAACCCGGGCAGGTCGTCGCCCTGATCGGCCGCTCCGGCTCGGGCAAGAGCACGCTGCTGCGCTGCATCAACGGACTGGAGGCGATCCAGTCCGGCCGCATCGAGGTTGCCGGACATGTCGTCGACCAGGATCCGAAACACTTGCGCGAATTGCGCAAGGATGTCGGCATCGTCTTCCAGAGCTACAACCTGTTCCCGCACCTGACCGTCTCCCAGAACATCACGCTCTCGCCGCGGATCACGCAGAACGTGCCCCAGGCGCAGGCCGAGACGCTGGCCCGCGAGGTGCTGGCGCAGGTCGGCCTGTCCGAGAAATTCGACAGCTATCCCGACAATCTCTCCGGGGGGCAGCAGCAGCGCGTCGCCATCGCCCGCTCACTTGCGATGCGGCCGAAGGTGATGCTGTTCGACGAGGTGACATCCGCGCTCGATCCGGAACTGACCGGCGAGGTTCTGCTGGTGATGGAAAAACTCGCCAAGGGCGGCATGACCATGCTGCTCGTCACTCATGAGATGAACTTCGCCCGCAACGTCGCCAGCACGACGATCTTCATGCATCAGGGCAAGATCTGGGAGAGCGGGCGGTCACGGGAGCTCTTCGCCAACCCGCAGACGCCGGAGCTGCGCAATTTCGTCAGCGCAGGCGCGCATTGATCGGCCGGTCCCAGCGCCCGTCCCCATCTCTCGCGGAAGGGGCCAGGGCCGGACGATCCCTGCCGGAGGAAAAGCTCTGCTTGCGGCGGATATCCGCAGGGTCTGACGCCTCGCATCAAGCAACTCCACCAGCCGCGCCTCCGTCTTTCCAGTCCTCGTCCGGCGGTGCCCCCCACTCCTTCAGGACGCAGCTATAGACGGCGCTCGCGTCGAAGGGATAGCGCGCCTCCATCTCCGGGGTCAGCGTCAGGCCGAGGCCGGGCGCGGTGGGAAGCTGCAGCCGGCCGTTCTCGATCCGGCCCTGATCGCCGATCATGTCCCGGCCGAGCGGGAAATCGAGCATGGGGAATTCCACCAGCTTGCCGCCGCCGGCAAAGGCGGCGTGGTAATTCGCCATGATCGCGGCCGCTCCGCCCCAGGCGTGCACGACGACTTCCGTCGCGAGTTCATCTGCCGCGGCAAAGATCTCCATCACCGCGCTGATACCGCCGATCACCGAGGCGTCGGGCTGGACGAAGGCATAGGAGCCGGCACGCATGCGCTCGATCATTTCCTTCGGCGTCGTGATGATCTCGCCGCCGCAGACGGGAACGTCGATGCGCCGGCGCAGCTCGCGAAAGGCCTCGGGGCTGTCGGGGCCGACGGCCTCTTCGAGGAAGAGCATGCGCTCAGCCGTCCTGCCATGCACGGCCTCGACGAAGGCGACGACATCGTCGACGGGCTGCGGCGGATCGGCCAGATTCTGGCACATGTCGACGCCGACCCTTATGCCGCGCCTGGCCGCTTCCTCCAGCACCCAGACGGTCCGCCAGATGTCGGCCTTGAGCGAGCGGATCTTGTAGATCCGGATGCCCTTCGCGCCGAGCAAGTCGAGTTCGCGGATGAACTGGTGCCTCGCGTCGCAGCAGCCGCCGCTGCCATAGATCGGGATGGCATCGCATTGGGCGCCGCCGAGCAGTTCATGGACGGGCAGACCGAGGCTCTTGCCCCTGGCGTCCTGCAAGGCGCTCTCGAACGCGCTGATGACATGGCGCGCCGCGCCCTGGAGCGACCAGTAATCGCAGAGCGAGCGCAGGTCCCTGACCCGGCGCGGAATGTCGAAGCCATCCTTGCCCAGCATCAGCGGCGCGCAGAGATCGACGATCGATTTGAACACCAGAGGTGCGAACACGGCGATATAGCCTTCGCCGAGGCCAGTCACGCCATTGTCCAGCGTCACCTCGACCATGCCGATCGTGCGCTTCGGTCCGTTCGGGAAACAGGCCCTGATCTCGCGCTCATCGGCATCGGCATAGGGCGAACTCAGCAGGACGCAGCGAACCCCGGTAATCCTAGGCATGGCACTCCCTCGCTTCGCTACCGGTCAGGGCATGGTTAGGTTCAGCGCGCGTCCATGATCTCGGGCAGCATGCGCCGGGCGATCGGCCTCAGCCGCTCCGCCTCGGCCGCGTCGATCCAGCGATAGGGCCGGCGCAGGCGCGGCCCGACCGGCGCCCAGTTGCCGATGGCGGCGAGCAGCTTGTCGAGCGCGGCGTTGGAATAGCCATGGTCGCGCCGGAACGGCAGAATATGCGCATCCATGAAAGCGCAGATGCGCTGCTCGATCTCGCGGGCGGCGCCGATATCGCTCAGCATCATCTCGGTCCAGGCTTGCGCGCCGCGCGGGCTGAGGCAGGCGACATTGGAGAAGGCGCCGGCTGCGACCCCGGCCTCGACACCGGTCGCAAGATGGTGGCCGGGCAGGTAAAGCGCCCAGTCGTCCAGATGCGCCTGCGCTTCGGCGTACCAGTCCGCATCGCCATCGGCGAGCTTGATGCCGACGACCTGCGGCACCTGCTTCAGCACGGCCCCAAGCGTGGCCGGCGACAGGACACGCTTCGCATGCGGCGGGTTGTAGAGCACGAGCGGGATGTCTCCCGCCGCCTCGGCGGCCATCTGCAGGAAGTCCACGGCCTCGGGATCGCTGACCGGCCACCAATCAGGCAGGATCACCTGAAAGCCGTCCGGAGCATGCGCGACGGCGCGGCTCAGTCGGTCAAGCGCGATGCTCGGATCAGGCTGGCAGGCGCCAATCACGAAGGGCATGTTCGCGCGGCTGCAGCGCTCGGCCAGGACGCGCTGGATCGCGTCGAATTCGGCCTCGGTCTGGTTGTGGCACTCTCCGGCCGTGCCATTCGAATAGATGCCGTCGACCCTGGCGGCGATCAGCACGTCGATCTCGTCGGCGAGCCGCGACAGATCGATCCCTCCATCCGGCTCGATCGGCAGCAGCAAGGTTGCCCAATTGCCGCGCAGCGCGCCCCACCTGCCCGCCCGGTCGAGCTTTCCCGACATCGTCGTTTCCCCTCCTGCCGACTTGTTGACTTCACGGATATCCTACAAGTAGATATCGTTCAACAATCGGGCGGAAGCCGCCGGCGCTCTCGGGCGCGGCCGGTGCCACAGGATGAGGTCGAAGACCGTGACCCGGACGATCAGGCCCCTGGTGAAGCCGCAATCGCTGCACGTCTCCGTGCTGGAAAGCGTCAAGGCCTATATCGACGAGAGCGGCCTGCCTCCGGGCAGCCAGCTTCCGCCGGAGAACGACCTCGCTCAGCAGCTCGGCGTCAGCCGCAACTCAGTGCGCGAGGCGGTCAAGGCGCTGGAATCGGTCGGCATCGTCGAGACCAGGCGCGGCATCGGCATCTTCGTCAGCGACTTTTCCTTCGCTCCGCTGCTCGACAACCTCGCCTTCGGCCTGCGCGGCAGGCTCGATGATTTCGAGGAGCTCCTGACCATTCGCCGCGCGCTGGAAGGCGCTCTGATCGGCAGGACGGTGCAGGTGATCGGCGCCGACGACATCGCCGAGCTGCGCGCCCTCACCGCAAAGATGAAGGCCAGGGTCGATGCCGGCGAGAGCTTCCTCGAGGAGGACCGGCTCTTCCACCGCACCTTGTTCCGCTGCCAGGACAACCAGCTTCTGCTGAAGCTGCTCGACATCTTCTGGCAGGCCTTCGTCAAGGCCTCGGATTTCATCAATCTCGAAAATCGCGATCCGGTCGCAACCTGGCGCGATCACCACGAGATCGTCGAGGCCGTCGCGACACGCGACGCCGAGACGGCGCGCGAGCGCCTCGACCACCACTATCACGGCATCTCAAAAATAATCGCAGCCAACAAGGCGGCGAGCTGATGGGAGGTTACGATGACCATGAGGACGTATCATAGGGCGCTGATCGGCGCCGCGTTGCTGGCCGGCACGATGATGACGCCGGCCATCGCCCAGATGAAGACGATCACCGGCGGCTTCGATGTCGGCCCCGGTGGCCTGCAGGGCAATTTCAACCCGATGACGGCGCCGGCCGGCTACACCTGGCTGAGCACCTATTTCGAGCCGCTGGTGACCTATGATGCCGGCCTGACCAAGCTCGTGCCGGCCCTGGCGACGAGCTGGGAGATCAGCGACGACAAGCTGAGCTACACGTTCAAGCTGGCGCAGGAGACCTGGCATGACGGCCAGGCCTTCACCGCCGAGGACGTCAAGTTCACCATCGCGCTCAACAAGAACCCGAAGACCGCGAGCCTGCTGTCGGCGCGCCTGGCGGCCATCGACAGCGTCGAGGTCAAGGACCCGCGCACAGTCGTCGTCAGGCTCTCCAGGCCCGACAACGCGCTGATCGTCAGCCTGACCAAGATGATGATCCTGCCGGCGCATGCGCTTTCGGCGATCGCACCGGAGGACATGGCGAAGAACGTGCTCTGGTCGACGAAGCCGATCGGCACCGGCCCGTTCAAATTCGTGCGCTACGAGACCGACCGCTTCGTCGAACTCGCAGCCCATGAGAGCTATCGCGGCGGCAAGCCCAAGGTCGACCGGCTGATCAACCGCTACTTCGCCAATGCGGCCGCGGCGATCTCAGCGCTGCGGGCCGGCGAAATCCAGTTCACCTATATCGAGTCCGACGACGTCCCGACCTTCAAGGGCAACAAGGATTTCACGGTCATCGAAGGCGCCTCCTATGTCGCCAACTATATCGGCTTCAACAACCAGGTGCCGCTCTGGAACGACATCCGCGTCCGCCAGGCGGTGATGCATGCGATCGACCGCAACGCGATCATCGACAGCCTCTACAAGGGTGCCGCCAAGAAGGCCGATTGCGGCTATGTCGAAGGCAGCCTGATCCCGAAGGGGCTCGACGCCTATGCCTACGACCCGGCCAAGGCGACGCAGTTGCTCAAGGAAGCCGGCTGGGACAAGATCAACGGCACGAAGCCGATCACCTGGCTGACCTATTACAACAACCCGCTGACCGCCAATGTCATGGCCGCCGTCCAGTCCATGCTCGCCCAGGTCGGCATCAATGTCGTGCCGCGCGCCCTGGACCCCGCGGGCTATAACGCCATCGCCATGTCGCGAACGTCGAACCCGGCCGATTTCCCGCTGGTCTATGCCGGCCTGCAGAACGGCCCCGACCCCGGAACGCTCAATCTCGGACTGAACGAGAGCCAGATCCCGCCCGTCGGCCAGAACTTCCTGCAGATCAAGATCCCCGAGCTCAATTCCGCGCTGAACGCAGCCGTCGCCGAGACCGATCAGGCCAAGGCGACGACGAAATACCAGGACGTCTGCGCCGTCATGAACAAGACCCTGCCCTGGGGCACGATGTGGGTCGCCAATCGCTATGGCGTCGCCTCGGTCAAGCTCAAGGACTTCGTCTGGACGCCGGCGCCGGGCGGCGGGCCGTTCGCGGCCACGCCGGAGAAATGGTCGATCGCGCCCTGAGCCGGCGGGAGGGCCGAAAAGGCCCTCCCTCGTCCCTTCGACGACGGACTGACCCATGCTTGGCTTCTATCTGAAACGGCTCGCCGCCGGCCTGATGATGCTGATCGCGCTCAGCATCCTGGTCTTCGTGCTGCTGCGCCTGGCCCCTGGCGACCCGGTCGACGCCTATGTCAATCCGCTGGCGCCGCTGAGCCAGACCGAGATGGACGCGCTGCGCCAGCGGCTCGGCCTCGACCGGTCCTGGCCGGTGCAATATTTCGCCTGGCTCAGCGCGGCGCTCGGAGGGGATCTCGGCTACTCCATCGACAGGGCCGGCGTGCGCGTGCTGCCGCTGCTGGTCGAACGCACCGGGCCCACCTTGCTGCTGATGCTGAGCGGCCTCGCCATGGCGATCGTGTTCGGCATCACGGCTGGCGTCATTGGGGCGGTCAAGCGCAACTCCGCCATCGATATCGGGCTCGGCCTGGTCGCCTTCGTCACGATCTCGACGCCGGCCTTCCTCAACGCCCTGCTCGGCCTCTATGTCTTTGCGGTAGTGCTGCGCTGGGCTCCCTCGGGCGGGATGCTGACGCCGGGCGCCCCCTTCTCGCTCTCCGACCTGCTGGCCCATCTCATCCTGCCGGCCTCGCTGCTGGCGGTGGTCTATTCCGCGCTGTTCATGCGCTACATGCGCTCCTCGATGATCGAGGTGTTGAACCAGGATTATCTGCGCACGGCGCGTGCCAAGGGCGTCGGCGAATTTGCGGTCATCGTCAGGCATGCCCTGCGCAACGCCATCCTGCCCGTCATCACCCTGATCGGCTCGACCATCGGCATCGCCATCGGCGGCGCGATCTTCATCGAAAGCGTTTTTGACTGGCCGGGCATGGGGCTCCTGATGGTCAAGGCCGTCGAGACCCGCGACTACCCCGTGATCATGGGCGCGACGCTGCTGATCGGTGCCGGCGTCATCCTGGTCAACCTTCTGACCGACCTTGCCTATGCGGTGGTCGATCCGCGCATCCAGGTGAGATAATGAACGCGGATGCGCCGATCGCCGCGAGCGCGGTCCCTCTGCGAGGCAGCAGCCGGAGCCCGCTCCAGCGCGCGCTCGGGCGCTTTCTTCGCAATCGCGCGGCGATCGCGGGACTGCTCATCCTGGCGCCCGTCCTGCTCGCCGTGCTGACCTACCCGCTCTGGTGGCGCCATGCGCCCAACAGCATCGATCTGCGGGCGCTGAATTCCGGACCGACGGCTTCCCATTGGCTCGGCACCGACGGCGTCGGCCGCGATACGCTGGCCCGCCTGCTGCAGGGTGGGCGGATCTCGCTGCTGATCGCCTCGGTCTCGGTCGCGATCTCGCTTTGCGTCGGCTTCGTCGTCGGCGCGGTTGCGGCGTTCGGCGGGCGGGCCCTCGACGGCGTGATCATGCGCCTTGTCGATCTCGCGATGACTCTGCCGCCGGTCATCCTGCTTCTGGTGCTCGCCTCGATCACCGGCACGGGCATCCTGCCGACGATCTTCGTGATCTCCCTGCTCTCCTGGCCGGTGCTCTCGCGCATGGTGCGGGCGCGCCTGCTCGAGCTGCGCGAACGCGATTTCGTCGTCGCCTCGCGCGGCTTCGGGGCCGGTCTCGGGCACCTGCTCTGGCGCCATGCCCTGCCGAACTCGCTCGATATCCTCGTGGTCTACGCCACCGTGCAGGTCGCCAATGCGATCCTGCTCGAAGCCGGCCTCTCCTTTCTCGGCATGGGCATCGTCCCGCCCGAAGCGAGCTGGGGCAACATGCTCAGGGCCGCCCGCTCGACCGTCGTGCTGGAATTGCACCCCTGGCAATGGATGCCGGCAGGCGCTGCGCTGGTCGCCACCGTACTCGCCATCAATTTCATCGGAGACGGGCTTCGCGACGCCTTCGATCCCCGCGCCGACATCACCTGATCAACGCAGAGAAAGTTTCGGTCCATGGCACGTTTCCACGGTGTGGTTCCCCCGGTCGTCACTCCCCTGACACGGGATTTCCGGGTCGATTACCCCTCCTTCACCCGGGTGATCGAGCATCTGCTCGAGGGTGGCGTCGACGGGCTCTTCGTGCTCGGATCGACCAGCGAGGTCGTCTTCCACGGCGATGACGAGCGCCGCAGGATCATCGAGCATGCCGTGAAGATCAATAACGGCCGCGTCCCGATCTTTGCCGGGGTGATCGACCCGACGACCGACCGCGTCATCCAGCACGCCAGGGCGGCTCAATCGGCCGGCGCCGATGCGCTGGTCGTGACCGCCCCCTTCTACACCCGCACCAACCAGGCCGAGACGATCGACCATTTCCGCTATGTGCGCGAGGCGGTCGACTGCCCGGTGATCGCCTACGACATTCCCGTCTGCGTCCATATCAAGCTGGAGCGCGCGACGACCGTCACACTCGCCCGCGAAGGCACCGTGGCCGGCCTGAAGGATTCCAGCGGCGATGACGGCAATTTCCGTTTCGTCCGGCAGGATCTCGCCGACATGCCGGATTTCTTCGCGATGACGGGCTCCGAGATCGTTGTCGACAACGCCGCGCTGATGGGCGCCCAGGGCGTGGTCCCCGGTCTCGCCAATGTCGACCCCAAAGGCTACGTCAAGCTCTGGCGGCTCACTCAGGCAGGCCAATGGGACGAGGCCCGCAAGGAGCAGGAACGGCTCTGCCGCCTGTTCGAGATGGTCTGGATCTCGCTCGGCCGGACCAGCGCCGGCTCGGCCGGCGTCGGCGCGTTCAAGACGGCGATGCAGCTTCTCGGCATCATCGACACCAACACGATGGCCCGCCCGCAACGCTCCCTCAACGCCGAGGAAGCGGCAGCGATCAAGGCCATCCTCCGCGAGACCGGGCTTCTCGGTTGAGCCGAAGGCGGCAGAGCCATGCCGATCGCCAACGGCATCGCTGCCAGGGATCTGTCACCGGCCCGTCATCAGGCCCCCTGCCCCGCTGGGCAGCTTCGACAGAGCACAACCGCCGCCCGCGCCTATCCTATGAGGTCGCGAGCTTCGCGAGCGCGTCCTTGATCGCCGGGCGCCCGGTCGCCATGCGCAGGAACTGCGAGAGCGCCGGCACGGCATGCGCCCGCGCGATGGGAACCGCCATCGCCTGGCGGATCTCCATGAAGGGCTCATCGATGAGGCGAAGCCCCGGATGGGACGCGACGAAAGCCTGTGACGGCTGGCGGATGCCGGCGCCGGCGTCCAGCCCTGCCTCCAGGAAATGCGGCAGGGCCTCGGCAGAAGTCGGGACGCGGATCAACTCCGCGTGGCGCAGCATCCGGCTGAGATGGAGATCGTAGGCTGCGCCGCGGCCGACCGCGATACGGTGTTCCGGCCGGTCGAGTTCGCTCGGGCGTTGCCAGGGAGCCTCCCGTTTCACGACGAAGACGCCTTCGATGACGACATAGGGATCGCTGAAGGCAATCTGCGCTGCGCGCTGCGGATCGATTGCGAGGAAGGCGATATCCCAGGCTCCGCCTTGGCAGGCTTCGACGACACGGGCAGCCGAGTCGTAGGCCTTGAGCTCAAGATCGAGCTCGAGGGTTCCTGCAAGTTCCCGCGCCAAGGCAACGCTGATGCCTCCGAGTTCGCCAGTCCCGGAGGAACGCTGCGCCAGCACGGGATTGCCGAGATTGATCGCGGCGCGCAGCTTGCCACCCGGCGCGAGAGCGTTTGCCAGGTTCATCCCGGACGTCCGTTCGCAGACGAAGGGGAATTGCCGACGACCGCCTTTTCCTCCGCGGCTCCGGAGAGATGTCGTTCAAGCTCGGTCGCAGCCGCCGCCTTGTCGCCCGACATAAGCGGGGCAATGATCGCGAGATGTTCGTCGCAGACTCGGCGCACGCGCTCGCGATCAAGCGGACGGCCATATTCGATCAGGCGACGCAGATGGTTGAGCCGCGTCAGCGTCTGCACGAAGAAGCGGTTGCCGGACATTGCCGCCAACGTTTCGTGGAAGGTGGAGTTGATCTCGAAGAGTTCGACCTGGCTCAGGCTGCCATAGCCGCTGTCGCGCACGAAACGCTGCTGCTCGGCCAGCGCGATAAGGCGGGGCAGATCCGGAGCGAACTCCCCGGAGCGCATCGCGGTCGGCTCCATCATCTGCCGGAAACGGTAGTTCTCGCGATAGGCTTCGATCGTGTCGATCAGCGGCTGGAATGCCCAGCCGCGGCCTTGCCGGCGCTCGATCCAGCCCTCGGATGCGATTCTCGCCAGCACATTGCGCAGCCGTGCCCGCGACAGGTCGTAGCGACGGATCAGCTCGTTCTCGCTCACCGTGTCCGGAAGTACCTGGTTCAGCCGGTCCATGGCGATGGCGAGGTAGACGCCGGCGTCGTCATCCTCCCCCTCCGTCGCCGGCTGGGAATCCGCCGTTGCCGACGTGTCCTTGAGAAAGAACCCCTTGTTCGGGCGCTTCTCCAGCACGCCGGCTTCGGCCAGATGCGCCATCGCGGCGCGGATCGGCGTGCGCGAGGCGCCCAGTACCGGCAGCAGCGAATCCTCGGTCAAGTGATGGCCGCTCTGCCAGCCCGACAGTCGTGCATGCGACAGGATCCGGTTGGCGAGCTTGATCTGGAGTGGCGTGGGCGCGGCCGTCATTCCATTCACCTGGCAAGCGACAAGGGCACCGCGATTTCGCCCTGCATCAGCCGACGCGCCGTGCGGAACAGGACAGCGCTCTCTGCCATCCAGCGATCGCCGACATGTCGGACAACCGCACCTACCGACACCAGCCCGGAGGGATTGGCAACCCTGACCTCGCCTGCCGCATTGGCCGGGCGCGACAACCGGTTGGGCAGGGTTCCCGCAATCTGCGTCGCCACGCCGAGATTGAGCCCGCCGGTCCCTGGTATCGCCCGGTGCGCCCGCTGCATCGAGATCATGCGTGTGGCGATATCGAACGCATCCTCCTCATGGCGCTGGCCATCCAGTCCGGTGAAGGACCGTGGCGCGGCCACCATCGCGATGCGCGGCGTCTGGAGCCCGATCCCGTCCGGCGTGGGCGCCAGTCCGATCGTGACGCCCGCAAAGCGGCGCAGCTTTTCGAGAATGGCCATCACACCGGGCCGCGCCTCGATCTCATCGGGCGTCTCCGATCCGTCGAAACCGAAAGCTGCGGCATCGACATAGACGATCAGCGAGGTGGCATCGACGATCGACAGTTCGAAACGCCCCTCGCTGCCAAGGTCGGCATGGTCAAGAACGCGCCCGCTCGGCAGGAGCTTTCCCGTGACCGCACCGGCCGGCTCCAGGAAGTCGAGCCGGATCCGCGAGGCCGCGCCGGCAACGCCGGCAATGACATAGTCCCCCGCCGTTTCGGCCTTGCCGGCCCGGACCTGGAAGCGGGAGTGGATCAGCTTTTTCGTGTTGGTCTGGTGGATGCGGACCAGCACCTCGCCGTCGGAGGCCGGCACAAGGCCCTCGTCAACGGCGAAATGCCCGACGGCAGAGGAGAGGTTGCCGCAATTATTGCTCCAGTCGGCAACCGGTTCGTCGACCGCGATCTGAATGAAGGTGTAGTCGACGTCGGCATCGGGATGCGTGGACGGGCCGATGATGACCGCTTTCGACAGTGAGGAGATCCCGCCGCCCATCCCGTCGAGCTGGCGGCCGTAAGGGTCCGGGCTGCCGAGCGCCGCGAGCAGGATCGCGCTGCACTGGCCTCGATCGGCGGGGAGCTCGCTCGCGCGGAAGAAGACGCCCTTGCTGGTTCCGCCCCGATAGAACACGGCGGGAATGAAATGCTGGCTCATGCGGTCCTCGCGATCGGCAGGTCGGCGCCCATATAGTCACGCCAGACGAAGGGCAGAATGCCGCCATGGCGCCAATAGGCGATATCCTCCGGCGTATCGAGCCGGATCGTCAGGGGACAATCGAGCGTTTCGCCGGTTTGGCGCGTGACACGGCAGATGACGGTATCGCTGACGGCGAAATCGCCGTCGAGCCCTGCAATATCGAAGGTCTCGGTGCCGTCGAGCCCAAGCGTTTCCGCCGATATCCCGTTCTGGAACTGCAGCGGCAGCACGCCCATGCCGACGAGGTTGGTCCGGTGGATGCGTTCGAACCCCTCGGCGATCACCGCCTTGACGCCAAGCAGGGCCACGCCCTTCGCCGCCCAGTCGCGCGAGGAGCCGCAGCCATAATTCTTCCCGGCGATGACGACGAGCGGCGTGCCTCGCCTGAGATACTCCTGCGCCGCCTCGAATATCCGCATCTGCTCGCCCCCAGGCATCAGCCGCGTGTAGCCGCCTTCCACTCCGGGAACGATACGGTTGCGCAGGCGGATATTGGCGAAGGTCGCCCGGATCGCGACGTCATGGTTCGCGCGCCTGGTCGTGTAATTGTTGAAATCGGCCCTCTTCACGCCATGCGCGATGAGAAAATCCGCTGACGGAGTGCCCAGGCTGATGGCGCCCGACGGCGATATATCGTCCGTCGTGATGGAGTCGCCGAGGATCGCAAGCGGGCGCGCACCGAGAATATCGACACGGCGCGACGGCTCAGCACTCAGCCCCTCGAAATAGGGCGGCCGGCGCACATAGGTGCTCTCGGCCTGCCAGTCGAACAGCGCCGATGGCCGTGTCGCCAGACGGGCCCAGGGCTCCCCGCCATCGAACAGGTCGACATATTTTTCCGCGAACACATCGGGCGTATAGGCGCTTTCGACCAGCGCATCGATCTCGGCAGAGCTCGGCCAGATATCGGCAAGGTAGACCGGTTCGCCGTCTGAACCGGTGCCGAGTGGCTCGCGCCTGACGTCGAGGGTCATCGATCCCGCGATCGCATAGGCGACGACGAGCGCCGGCGAAGCGAGATAGGCCGCCCGCACATTGGGGTGGATCCGGCCCTGGAAGTTGCGGTTTCCGGAGAGGACCGCGGTCGCCAGCATCCCGCCCTTCTCGATCGCATCGGCAATGGCAGGGGAAAGCGGGCCCGAACCGCCATTGCAGGTGGTGCAGCCGAAGCCGACGACCTGGAAGCCAAGCGCGTCGAAATCACGCTGAAGGCCGCAGCGCTCCAGGATTTCGGCGACGACATGGCTGCCGGGTGCAAGCGAGGTCTTGACCCAGGGCTGCGACGTCAGCCCCTTGCGCACGGCATTGCGGGCGACGAGGCCGGCCGCGATCATGCCGACGGGGTTCGAGGTGTTCGTGCAGCTGGTGATCGCGGCAATGGCGACGTCGCCATCCCTGATCCCGAACTCCGCCCCAGCCACCGGAAAGCGCTCGACGGAAGGGCTATGGCCCGCGATCTCCCGGCAATGTCCGGCGAAGGCGGTCGCGGCCACCGAGAGGTCGAAACGATCCTCCGGATTCTTCGGCCCCGCCATGGAGGGCTCGATCTCTGCCAGATCGATGTCGACGACGAGATCGTAGCTCGGTGCCGGCGTCGCCTCGTCGCGCCAGAGTTTTTGGGCGCGCGCATAGGCTTCGATCAATGCGATGTGCTCGTCCGAGCGGGCCGTCATCGCGAGATACTCGATCGAGCGCCGGTCGATCGGGAAATAGACGGCGGTCGCGCCATATTCGGGCGCCATGTTGGCGATGGTTCCACGGTCGGCGACCGACAACGCCGCCACGCCCGGGCCGAAGAACTCCACGAATTCTCCGACGACGCCGACCTGGCGCAGGCGCTCGGTGATCGTCAGGACGAGATCGGTCGGCATGACGCCGTCGCGCAAGCGCCCCCTGACCTCCACGCCGATGACGCGCGGCAAGGCGATCGCGACCCCCTTGCCCAGCATCACGGCCTCGGCCTCAATCCCCCCGACGCCCCAGCCGAGAATGCCGAGGCCATTGATCATCGGGGTATGGCTGTCGGTCCCGACGCAGGTGTCCGGCGAGGCCAGCACGCGCCCCTCGAACTCCTCCGTCCAGACGACCTGACCGATCTTCTCGAGATGGAGCTGGTGCATGATGCCCTTGCCGGGCGGCACCACGCGGACACGGTCGAAGCTTTCCGAACACCAGCGCAGGAAGGCGAAGCGCTCTGCGTTGCGCCGGTACTCCATGTCGAGATTCAGGCGCGGGGCGTCGCGCGTGCCGAAATGGTCGACCTGAAGCGAGTGGTCGACGACGATGTCGACCGGGACCGCCGGGTTGACGCGACGCGGATCGCGCCCGGCCGCGGCCAGGGCATCGCGCAATGCGGCCATGTCGACCAGCATGACCTTGGCCAGGATGTCCTGACCGAAGATCCGGGTCGGCTTGAAGTTCAGCGCAGCCCCGGTCTCCCGCCTGAGCAAAGCGTCAACCTGGGCGGTGGTGTCGCTTCCCTCGACGACCTGCTGCCGCAGCAGGTTTTCCAGCACGATCCGCAGCGAGAATGGCAACCGATCGATGCCTTCCGCCCCGGCGATCGGAACATAATTCAGCCTCTGCGAGCCGCTGCTCAACTCGGCGATCGTGGCGTCCACGGGCATTCAATCCTCCCTTGCGTGTCGACCTTGATTATATCTTGATTATCTAAAAAACAATAGTTACGGATATCCAAAATACAATCTCGATCACCACAGGGAGGACACCATGCTGCGCAGAACATTCATCTCGATCGCTATGGCGGTTGGCGTTTCCGGGGCGGCGCTCGCCGAGCCGGCCAAGGTCATGGTCCCGGCAGGGGCCGGCGGCGGCTATGACACCACGACCCGTCTCGCGCTGGGCATGCTCGACAAGGCAGGGCTGTTCAAGGATGGGGCGGTCTTCACCAACAAGCCCGGTGCCGGTGGCACGTTGGGCTTGGGTGAGTTCATCCGGACGAGCAAGGGGCAGGACAATGCCCTGATGGGCATGGGCGTGATCCTGCTCGGCTCGATCATGGCGACCAAGGGATCCCTGCCGATCACCGACACGACGCCGGTCGCGCGGCTGACCTTTGAGTATAACGGGCTCGCCGTGCCGACGAATTCGCCCTTCAAGACCGTCAAGGACCTGACTGATGCCCTGAAGGCCAACCCGGGAGCCGTCTCCTTCGGCGGCGGATCTGCCGGCGGTGTCGACCATATCATTGCAGGCATGATCGCCAGGAGCGCCGGGGTTGCTCCCGCACGGATCAACTATATCGCCTATGGTGGGGGCGCGGAGGCCGTCACCCAGCTCGCCGGCGGCAAGATCGCCGTCCTGGTTTCCGGGGCGTCCGAGCTGAAGGGCCTAGCCGATGCCGGCCGCGTCCGGATCATCGCCGTCACCTCGCCGGAACGCCTGGCGGAGGTCGAGGCGCCCACCCTGAAGGAAGCGGGCGTCGATGTGGCGATGGGGAACTGGCGCGGAATCGTGGGTGCTCCCGGCATGTCGGCGGCGGCGCAGCAGAACTGGGTCGAGCGCCTGGAACGAATGACGGCCCAGGCCGAATGGAAGGCGGAACTCGCCAAGAGCGGCCTGCAGAGCGCCTTCCTCGGGGGCAGCAAGTTTGGCGCCTTCATCGCGGAGGAAAACGCCCGCATCCGACCGATCCTCGAAGAGCTTGGGGTGGCGAAGTGAGGACGTCGCCGGGCTCGTCGGCCCCGGCGCAGCGATTGCTGCGCTGGGGCCTTCCCCTCGCCGTGACCGGCCTTGGGCTCGCAGTCCTCGCTGACGCCGCGCGCCTGCCCCTGACCCAGGCCTATGCCGGCATCGGTCCTGGCTTCTTCGTCCTCGCGGTTGGCCTCGTGCTGACAGCACTGGGGGGCGCACTCGGATATCAGGTGGCGCGAGGCGCCCGGTTCGAAGCCGAGGAGACCGAGGGCGCAGACCTGACGCGACCGATGTCGTGGACCGGTTTATTGACCGCCGCCGCCGGGGTCTTTCTCCCAGTTGGCCTCATAAGCTATGCGGGGTTCCCGCTCGCCGGCGCCATAGCCTACGCCTTCATCACCCGCGCCTATGGCTCGCGGCGGCCGCTCCCAGACCTGGCGATCGGTCTCGCCGTATCGACCGTCACCTGGTTCGCCTTCACCAAGCTCGGCGTGCAGCTCGGCGGCTTCCTTCCGCTCGGAGGGCTGTGATGTCCGTTCTCGATGCGCTGATCCATGGCTTTGCCGTCGCCGCGCAGCCAATGAACCTGCTATGGGCGCTTGTCGGCTGCGCGCTCGGAACGGCGATCGGTGTCCTGCCCGGCATCGGCCCGGCCTTGACCATCACGCTTCTCCTTCCGGTGACGGTGACGCTGTCGCCGACAGCCGCCTTCATCATCTTCGCAGGCGTCTTCTATGGCGCCATGTATGGCGGCTCGACCACGTCGATCCTGATCAATACGCCCGGTGAATCCGGCTCGATGATCACGGCGCTGGAGGGCAACAAGATGGCCAAGAACGGCCGCGGCGCGGCTGCACTGGCAACGGCCGCGATCGGCTCCTTCGTGGCCGGGACCATCGGCACCATGCTGCTGACGGTCGCTGCACCGGCGATCTCCGAGATCGCCTTCGTCTTTGGACCTGCAGAGTATTTTGCCCTCGCCGTGCTTGCCTTCACCTCCGTCTCGGTCGTGCTCGGCACCTCGATCCTGCGCGGGCTGGTCTCGCTCTTCTTCGGGCTCTTCCTCGCGGTCATCGGCACGGATTTCCAGTCCGGCCTGCCCCGCCTGACGCTCAGTGTTCCGGAACTCGCCGATGGCGTCGGGATCACCATCGTGCTCGTCGCGATGTTTGCCGTCGGCGAGATCCTCTTCGTCGCAAGCCGCCTCAGCCGGGAGCCCCAGAAGCTGATCGAGGTCAAGGGCCGGATCGCGATGACCCGTGAAGACTGGAGACGATCCTGGAAACCCTGGCTGCGCGGGGCAGCCATCGGCTTTCCGATCGGCGCCATGCCGGCAGGAGGATCGGAAATCCCGACGCTTCTGTCCTACACGCTGGAGCGGCGCCTTTCCGAGAATCCCGAAGAGTTCGGACATGGCGCCATCGAAGGTGTCGCGGGACCGGAAGCCGCCAATAACGCAGCCGTCGCCGGTGTCATGGTTCCGCTGCTGACGCTCGGCCTGCCGACTTCGGCGACCGCAGCCGTCATGCTCGCCGCCTTTCAGAACTACGGCCTGACGCCGGGCCCGACCCTGTTCACCAGCAATCCGGAACTGGTCTGGGGCGTAATCGCCTCGCTCTATATCGGCAATATCATGCTGCTGGTTCTCAACCTGCCGATGGCGCGGGTCTGGGTGAAGCTGCTCGCCATCCCGAAGCCCCATCTCTATGCGGGGATCCTGATCTTCTCGCTGGTCGGGGTCTGGGGGTTGTCGCAGTCCTGGGTCGACCTCCTGATCCTCGGCCTGCTCGGCCTTGTCGGCTACGGCTTCCGCTGCTGCTCCGTGCCGATCGCGCCCGCGCTGATCGGTCTGATCCTCGGCCCCATGGCGGAACTCCAGTTGCGACGCGCCTTGGCGATCGGACAGGGCGACCCGGTGGTCCTGGTTTCGTCGCCGGTTGCCGCGATCCTGCTCGCCATCGCCCTGGCGCTACTCCTCTTCCCGCTCCTGCGGTTCTGGCGGCAGCGTTCGCAAGCTGATCTCGTCAAGGTCGCCTGATCTGATCAGGTACTCCGATCCGAGGTCTCCATTGGGAGCCGTGACGACCTCACGGCTCCCAATCCTGTGAGCGACGGCAAAGGACCAGGCGAGCGCCGCGCCCTTCGACAGGTCAGCTGTTTGCCGACGCTTCCGTTGCGGCCCCGCTTTCCCGGATCGCCGCGCCCTGCTGCGCATTCTCCCGCTGCAGCAAGCGCTGATAGGCGAGCCCGATGCCGACCAGGCTGGCGCCGAGGCCGATGAAGGAGAGCGCCCGCAACAGGCCTTCCAGTCCGGCCATGTCGACGAGGAACGCTTTGCAGATCGCAATGGTGACGACCGCGAGCGAGGCCAGGCGCAGATCCTTCGATTGCAAGCGGAAGCCGAGCGCCAGCAGCGCGACGCCATAGAGCAGGATCGCGGCCGAATAGGCGTAGAGCTCGGTTGCACCGATGCCGTCGGCCAGGAGATCGGGGCCGACGAACCAGCGCCGCACCTCGATCAGCACATAGGCGAGCGCCCCGATGATCGCCGTGCCGCCGAAGATCCGTCGCGGCAGGGCCGCCGCAACGAATTCGCGCGTCCAGCGCGCCGCAGCGAAAGCAAGCAGCGCCGGCATGAGATAACCGACCAGGGCATTGTCGAGGATGAACAGGCCCGCCAACGGGACCTCGCTCAGCAGCGGATTCGCGACGACGCCCGAGAGAACCGCGAAGACGGCGCAGGAGGCGATCGCCGCGCTCTCCGGGCGCAAGGGGACAGCGCGGCCCTGGATCGTGACCGTGCCGGCGATCATCGCCGCAATGGCCATGATGAAAGCGATCGCGGCGTAGCAGCCGGCCTCGGCCAGCGTGACCGGCTCGCCTGAGACCAGCAGCGGACCATGGAAGCCGTGGCGCAGCAGCAGGAAGGCGCAGAGCGCCGTGCCCGCCCATGCCGTCCAGGCGAAGGCCCGGCTGATCCCGGGCCGGGCATCGCGCAGCCAGAAGGCCGTTCCGGCAAAGGCGAGCACGACCGCGCCATAGCCCCAGAGGATGCGGTTGAAGATGATGGGGCCGGAGACGCCGCTCTGGTCGAACAGCGGATTGCGGACGATGCCGAGCGCCAGGGCAGCCCAGCCGATGGCGGCGAAGGCCAGCACGCGCAGGACCCAACGGGTGACGCGGTTCTGCGCCGCCTCGTGCCAGATGCGCGCGGCTGCCGCCAGGGCGAGCAGCGTGATCGTCACGATGACCGCCTCGACGAAGCCGACCGTCTCGCCCGAGCGTGGCGCCAGTTCCGGGCCGTCAAAACCCTGCCGGACGATCAGGATGGCGCCAAGCGAGACCAGCACCGCCGCGCAGGCGCTCAGGCATTCGCCGATGCGCGAGCGCGCCTGCCCGCGATCGAGCCAGAAGCCGAGCAGGCCGAGCGCGCCGCCGGCGAGCACATAGAACAGGAGCCGGTTGAAAATCGGTGGCCCGAGCACCGCCGTGCCATCGAAAAGCGGATTGAGCAGGCCGCAGAGCCCGGCGAGGCTGAGCAGGAGCAGGAGAGCCGCCGTGATATCGGCCGCCGGCCGCAAGACGCGCCCGCCCAGGCGGCGCGCCAGGACCTGCAGGCCAGCGCCGATCAGGCCGAGCGCCACGACATGGGTGACAGCCTCCTCGAACAGGCGGTTTCGCGGCAGGCCGGAATAATGGCCGGCGATCAGCCTGATGTCCGGGACGAGCTCGGGGCCGGCAAAGAACTGCCGGATCTCGAGCAGGATGAAGGCCGCGCCGAAGAAGGCCGCCAGGGCCTCAAAGACGCTGCGCGGCCGGTCCTGCTTGCCACGCAGCGCCAGCGCGCCGATCGCGAAGCACAGGGCCGGCCCGGCATAGGCGGGGATGACCCAGTTGACGAGCGGCCAGGAGCCCATGTCGGAGACGATCGGCTGCCAGACCAGGCGCGCGAGCGCGGCCGTCGCCAGGGCGGCGGACATGCTGCGCAGAAGCGGGATCGGCCGCAGGCTGGCGATGATCGCGACGCCGGCCGCCGCGACCGCAAGCCCGACGACGAGCCAGGTCTCGCGCAGGGCAAAGGCGACGGCGAGGCCGAGCGCGATCACGCCGCCGGCGGCATAGGCGGCCGAGCCGATCAAGGCCAGCGGGTTTGTCCGGGAGCGCGTGCTGCGGCGCTCGACCGGCAGCAGCAATTCGGAGGCGGCGAACAGGGCGACAGCGAGCAGAAGCGAGAGCACCGCAAAGCCCGTCGAGCGCTCGAAACCATTGCTCCGGAGCGCCGTCGCCAGCAGCAGGCAGATCGGCCCGAGCGCGGAGGCGAAGCCGAGGCAGCCGCGGATGATGAAGCCGCCGGCCCCGCCGCCCTTGCGCAGGAGCAGCGCGTAGAATGGCAAGCCGCCGATGATCAGGGCGAGCAGTGCCGCGCTCCACCGGATGCCCGGCCCGGCATTGCCGGTGATGCTCAGCCTGACGATGTCGAGGACGATGTCCGGCGAGAGCCCGAAGGCGCCCTGCACGCTCGGCCAGAGCAGCACCATGCCGGCAGCGGCGGCCGCGGCGAGCGGCGCCAGCGGGGCAAGATCGCCATGCCGGACGGCTGAGATGATGGCGACCAGCACGGTCGTCAGGATGGCGAGATGCAGCATGACGGGCCCGCCATCGGCCGTCCACAGCACCCCGGACAGGACCAGCGGCGTGGCGATCGCGGCAAGGCCGATGCCGTCGAAGCCGGCGACCGGCCAGGCGCTTCTGGCTGTGCCGCCCTTCAGTTTCGGCCATTCCTTCAGCAGCACGAGCGCCAGCACAGCCCCGACGACGAGCAGGAGGGATGACCAGATCGGGCTCTCCCCGGACAGCCCGATCAGGGCTGTCCAGATGCCATGGCCGGCGATGGCACCAAGCGTCACCACGCGGCTCGGCTGCCACGCATGGATGAGAAAGGCGACGGCCGTGACGAGGGCGAGGAACACGGAGAGCGCCGGAAAGTTCGGCGCGGTGCTCGCGACCAGCAGCGGCGTCGCATAGGAGCCGACCAAGCCAAACAGGCCGAGTACCGGGCCGTGGAGCAAGGATGCGGCGAGCGCCGCGAGTCCGATAAGCCCCATCAGCGTGAAAGCCAGGGCCGGCCCGATGAAGCCGTGGATCGCATGGGCCGCGTAGACGACGCCGAAGCCGCTGAGCACGCTGACGCCGGCGAGAACCGCAGGGATATTGGCCCCGCCGAGCCGGCCGAGCGCGCCCGGCCTCTCGCCAAGATCGGCGAGCCGATCGCTCCGCCTGAGATATTCGCTGGCCACGGCTGCAATGAGGGAGAAGGCTGCGCCCATCAGCAGCCGCATGCCGGGCCCGAAGACGCCGGCCTCGATGGAATAGCGGACCAGGAAGAGCCCGCCGAAGGCGAGCGCAATGCCGCCGACCCAGACGGCCCAGCGCGAACCGATGGCCTCCTCGAAATCGCGGCGACGCGCGGCTGGCACAGGTTCAGGCGTTGCAACGCTATCGAGCGACGGCGGGGCCTCCGCGTCCCGCGCCAGCTCCATTGCCGCGACAGCCTGCTCCAGCGCCAGCGCTTCGGCTGCGAGTGCGTCGGCAGGAAGCGGGTCAGCGAGCATGGGATCCGCCGCGGTCTCCAGTGTCGTCGGCGGCACGGCATCGGCCGTGAGGGTTGGACCCTCTGCCGGGGCAAGCTCGCGATGCAGCCATTCCACAGGGACGGCCACGTCCTCTGCCTCGGGCTCCGCCTGACCGGTTTCGCCGTGGGCTTCGCGGAGCGTGGAGAGGGCAAGCCGGAGCTGGTCGATCTCTTCCTGCTGCTTTGCGACCAGGGCCAGCGCGCGATTGGCGCGCGAGAGGGAGGAGAAAGCGGCCCAGGGAATGGCGATGAGGAAGCCAAGGACGGCAAGGCCGATAATCACCAGAGCTTCCAAGGCAGGCCCTCAACCTAAAGTCGTTCGCCCCCGACACTTAGGGCACCGGGCCGGGAATTGTCTAATCGCCGGCGGTTAACCTGCCAGCCGGCCAGGCTCGCCGTCCAGATCGGCCGCCATGTCAGCATCCCGAGTGCCACGCCGATCACGAATCCCACGGTGCTGGCAGCGAACCCGCCCCCTCCCTGCAGCCAAGGCCTGGACATGAAAGGCCCGCCATTCCCTTCGAAACGGCGGGCCACGATCGGCAAGGCGGACAGCGATATTCCCCCTGGAGGTTGATCAGGCCCGTCCGGGACATGCGTGCCCGGACAGGCTTTGGATCACCAGCGTTCGTAATATCCGGGACGCGGGCCATAACCAGGACGCGGTCCGTAGCCGGGGCGCGGGCCATAGCCAGGACGCGGGCCGTAGCCGGGGCGCGGCCCGTAGCCGGGACGCGGGCCATATCCGCCGCGACCATAGCGCTGCTGGCGGTTGGCCTCCTGCATCATCATCAGCCGGCGCTCCTTGGCGGCGGTCATGCTGTATTCGGCCGGCTGCCGGTCGAGGCCGGCGGCCAGGCCAGCGGGCAAAGCTTCGGCACTGGCGGGCGTGGGAGAGGCAACGGCTGCACCTGCGATCGCGATCGCACCCAGCACGCTCGCAAGGAAGGTCTTTCGGTTCATCTCGGATCCAATCTTCAAGGCCGCGTCGCGGCAAAACACAACAACTCCGCGTTGCGGGGGAATCATAGCAACACGGTTGTAACTGATTTGTTCCCGCGCTGGACGCATGCGGGACGCATCGCCCTTGCCTTGTGCGTTGCAGCATAAATGGTCATATAGGGGCTGCCTAAGCACCCTCCCTCACAATCTGAAAGGAGAGATTCGATGCTGGACAGGCACGTTCCCGACTGCACAGTCGAGACAGAACGCGAGCACCAAGAGGACCACGAGGAGCAGCAGGACGAGACGGTTTTCTCGCCCCGCGCCTATCAGGAAGGCTTCTGGAGCTAGACCGAAACAAGGACGTTACAGAGAGATCGGCGGCGGGCGGCCATTGGCTCAGCCTGCCGCCTGCGAAGGCCGAAACGCCCATGCTGCGCCTGCACAAAGCAGCAGGGCCAGCCCGGCACCGAAGGCGGCAGCGCCGTTCAGCCCGTCGACAAAGGCGTTGCGGGCAGCGTCCAGGAGCCGGCCGGCGAGTTCCTGTTCGAGCGTCAAGGCATAGGCCGCGGTCAGGCCGAAGGACTGCGCCATTTCGGGCAGCGCACCGACTGGAACGAACCCGGTCATCTCCAGGCGATACAGCCCCGCGGCGAGGCTCCCGATCACGGCAAGCCCCATCGCCATGCCGAGTTCGCCACTCATCCCCGACAAGGCGGCGGCTTCTCCCGAGCGGGCATTGATGATCAAAATGACGCGTTCTGATCCGCCGCCGCGGCGCAGCGGCTCAATTGGGCTTCGCGGTCCCCCCGGCGGGATTGCTCTGGTGCATCGGCTGCCCGTCAGGGCTCGTGTCCCGTCCATAGTCGCGGTTCTGCTGGCTGTCGGCAGCCGAGGGCGGCCTGTTCGGCTCGGGGCGATTGGCGCCCGGCGCATGCTGTGTCGCGCCGCTGCCAGTGCCCTGCTGGGGCGCCATTCCCGACGATCCCGAGCCAGTCCCGGTGCCCTCCTTGTGTTCCGGCCCGGCCATCGAGGGGGATGGTGCCGGCTGGGCCTGTGCATGAGCCGCGCACAGCAAGGCAGTCAGTGCCGTCCCGAAGAGGAACGCTCGCATGGGGTTTGAACTCATTGGATTCCTCCAGCGCGATTTCGCCTCACACGGAGGACCACAATCAGCTAACGTCAGCGCCGCGAGCAGGGTTCCAGCGGCCCGGAACCCGACTTCGAGGCATGCAGAGGGCCGGAGGTTCAGCCAATGCCTGAGAACGTGTCCAAGCAGGATCTCGACGACCAGATTGCGATCGCCCGACGGAATATCGCCGATCTGATGGAGCAAGCCACCGCGACCTCGGGATCGGGCGCGGAAGAGGCCATCGCGAACCGGATCGAGGAACAACAGGACCGGCTCAACACATTGCTGAAGCAGCGCGAGGCGATGGGGTAAGGCGGCGACCGAGGGTCTGGGCTGAAGGCGCTTCGCAGCCACGACACCACAATTGCATTTCCTGCCATTAATATACGGCTAAGGAATCACTCCGTCATAATGCGGCGCACAGAACAACGGGCGCCTGAAAAACCATGCGGCGAGCAGGTGGTGTCGTAGCGCTCTTCGCTGGCGCAATTGGCGTTGTCACCGGCTTCGTGATGCTCGGGCAGCAGGGCTTTGGAGCGAGCATCGCGGCGCCCACTGCGCACGCGATCTTCATTCATGAGGGCGGCGGACTGCTCTGCGCCCACGCCACGCTCGTCCTCGGAGCCGTCTGCATGAGAGCGACCTCCTGGCTGTCCGGAGGGCTCCTGGTGATGACCGCGCTTTGCGGGGTTTTCCTCGGCAGTCCCCATGTGTCGGCCTGCATGGTGCTGGCCCTTCTCGGCGGGCTTCTCGTCATCGCGGAAGCTGAAGCCATGCGCCGATGAGCACAATCTCCTGGGCCGCTGCTCCCGACCGATCCTTGCTCCCGATGTCGGGCCGGCGACGACGGCACCTGCCCCCCTGCGCGTCAAGGGCCGGTATTGCGGCCAGCAGCTACCATTGCGGCAATGGCTTGTAGCGACGCTCGGCAACGATCTCGCGGACATGGTCGCGGCCGGCCAGTGCCTCGCCGCGAAGCCTGTCGATATCGATCGTCGTGAAAGCACCGTTGGAATAGAGCACCTTGCCCGCAACGATCGTGCTCGTGACCTCGGCTCGGCTGGCATAACGCAGCAATTCGCTCGAGAGATGCTGCATCGACATCAGATGCGGACCGCTTCCATCCAGTACGACGATGTCGGCCGCCTTGCCGGGCTCGAGCGATCCGGCGATGTCGTCGATTCTGAGCACCGAGGCGGCCTCGATCGTCGCCATGTCGATGATGTCGCCGGCGGCGAGAAAATCCGCATCATAGCCGGCGATGCCCCATTTCGCGCCATGGATGAGCCAGGCTGCGCGCATGTTGACGAAGATGTCGTTGGCCTGGTTGTCGCAGCCGAGAGCGACCCGGATGCCGGCCGCACGGAAGCGCGGCAGGTTCGGGATCGCGTTGAGATTGGCGACGCATTCGACCGGGGAATGCGCCAGGCCGGCATGGCCGCGCGCCAGCAGCTCGATCTCCTTTTCGCTGGCAAGCACCGCATGGACGGCAACGAGATGCTCGTCGATGACACCGAGATCCGCCAGGCGCTCGACGGGCCTGCGGCCGAAGACCGACAGGCAGAACTCGACCTCCTCGCGATCGCGCCCGATATGGACCTGGATCGTCGTATCGTGCCGCCGCGCCAGCTCCGCCCCGCCGCGGAAATAGGCCTCGGAGAAATTCATCAGGGCCGACACGTTGACGGAGCCGCGGATCAGGCCGTCGCCGCGCGGCGGATGGCGTCTCAGGAACTCCTCGGTGGCGGCGAGCTCGCGCTCGGCCTCTCCCTCCCGGGCCTTGTACCAGGAGCGGTCGGCGATCTGGCTGTAGAGCGCGGCGTGATGGAAATCCTGGTCGGCGGCACCGCGCGCCATGACGCAGCGTATGCCGGTCTCCTCGATCGCGGCGACGATTGCCGGCTCGTGGGCCGGGTTCAGCGTGCCCTCGCACATCGTGGTGATGCCGGAGCGCAGGAGCTGGGCTGCGAGCAGGCGCACCGTCGTACCGGCCTGTTCGGCGTTCAGCGAGCGCTGTGCCGGGCTGTAAAGACGCGGAATCATCGGCAATTCGCCGCTGGTCAGCGAGCGCACGAAACATTGCGTGCAATGGGTGTGGGCGTCGATGAAGCCCGGCATGATGATGGCGTGCTCGTCGCCAAGAACCTGCTCGCAACGGTAGCGCGAGGCGATCTCCTGGCGCGGGCCGACTGCGAGGATACGTCCGCCGCGCGAGACGACCATGCCGTCCTCGATGACGGCCCGGTTCCTGTCCATGGTGACAATGCGACCGCGGACTCCGAGGTCGACGCTTTCCTGCTGCACTGACGGCTCCTGTATCGGGTTCAGAGGATGAAAGGCTCGCCCGGGCGCAGTGCGTCATAGGCTTGGGAAATCGTGTCCATATGCGTCATCACGGCCTGCCAGGCCTCATGGGCATCGCGCCGGGCGATAGCCTCCGCGATCCGCCGGTGTTCGGCGCTGAAATGGGCGCGCCGCTCCGGCCGCAGCACGGCGCGGCGCATGGCGCCCCAGACGATCTCCTTGCGAGCCCGGTTGACGGTCTCGAACAGCTCGATCGCCAGCGGATTGCCGCAGGCGGCGGCGATCGCGCGGTGAAACCCCTCGTCGAAGACCTCGTAGGCATCCATGTTGCGCGCAGCCGCACAGCGGCGGCAGGCGGCCTCGATCTCGGCGATCTGAGCGGCTGAGGCGTTCACGGCAGCGAGCGAGGCGAGCGACGGCTCGAGCATCCTGCGCGCGTCGTGGATATTGCGCGGACTGCAATTGGCCACCGTGCCTTCCGTCGCCGCCTCGGTCTCCGTGCGCCGGCCGCGAAAGGTGCCCCGGCCGACATGGCGCCAAAGTGAGCCGCGGGCCTCGAGACGCTCCAGCGCGTGCCGGACGGCATGCCGGGTCACGCCAAGGCGCGCCGCGAGTTCACGCTCGGTCGGCAGGCGGCGGTCGCTGTCCTGAATGGTCCCCTCGAAAATCAACTCGATGCTCTCCTCGAGCGTCGATCTAATCTCATCGGTCATCCGCTGGCGAGTCATAATTGCAACCAATCATCTGTCTGGTTGAAAAGCAGATGCCTAAGCTTTGCGCCACATGTCAAGAAATAACGAGCACATACCCCATTGACAGCGCCCATCGTGACGTGTGGATTATCAACCAGACGGGACACAATGCGATAAAAATCGCAACCAATATAGCAACCAATCGATCGGGATGGAGATCTTCGACATGGCGGTACGGAACGGACTGGCTGCCGGGCTGGCGCTCTTCGCATGCCTTCTGCCCATGGCGGCGGCCGCGGATTCAATCACGGTGGCGAATAATGGCGGTGCTGCCGGCGCGGGTTATCGCGAGGCCTATTACAAGCCCTTCACGGCGAAGACCGGTCACGTCGTCGTCGACGATTCCTTCAACCAGGAACTCGCCAAGCTCCGTTCGCAGGTCGAGACAGGCAATCTCGTCTGGGATGTGGTCAGCCTGACCGCGATCAACGAGGCGACAGCCTGCGAAGAAGGCCTGATCGAGCGCATCGACTGGGCGCGCTATGTCGATCCCAAGGACTTCGCCGCTGTCGGCGGCTTCGGCCAATGCGGATTGCCGAACAATTTCGTGTCCGGCTCCCTGGTCTACGACACCAAGCGCTATGAAGGCGGGGAGGCCCCCAGGACCTGGGCGGATTTCTGGGACGTCAAGAAATTCCCCGGCAAGCGCGGCCTGCTCTACCGCGCCGAGCAAACGCTCGAGGTCGCGCTGATGGCCGATGGCGTGCCACCGGCCGAGGTCATGACGGTGCTCGCGGCGCCGGGCGGCGTCGACCGCGCCTTCAGGAAGCTTGCCGAGCTCAAGCCCCATATCAAATGGTGGAAGAGCGGCGACGAGTCGATGCAGAACATCCTGACCGGCGAGGTCGTCATGACCTTCGCCTGGAACGGGCGGGTCGCGATCGCCAACCGCACCAATAATCGCGCGCTCAAGATCGAATTCGGCGCCGGCCATGTCTCAGGCAGCCAGATGATCGCGATCATGAAGGGCACCAGGAAAAAGGACATCGCGCTGGATTTCCTGGCTCTCGCCTCCTCTCCCGAGCCACAGGCGGCCTTCGCGCGGACCATCGACTACGCCCCGGCCAATGCGAAGGCCTATGCCTTCATGAGCGAGGCCGAGCGCGCCACGCTGCCGGCCAATCACCTGCACCTCGCCTCGCTGCAAAGCGGCCAGCTCTATCTCGACTTCTGGCTCAACAATGGCGACGCGCTGCTGCAACGCTTCATCACCTTCGCCGCCCAGTAATCCAGCCGTCCCCGGCACAGGGAGCCGTGACATGAAGACCTCGAAGGCCATTCTCGCCATCGGGCTGGCGTTTGCCGGACTTGCCGTCCAGCCCGCCACGGCCCAGTCGCTTACGGTCGCGAACCAGGGCGGCCAGCCCGGCGAGCTTCAGCGCAAGACCGTGTTCGAGCCCTTCACCGCCGAGACGGGCATCAAGATCAATATCGACACGTTCAACCAGGAACTTGCCCGCATCAGGACGCAGGTCGAAACCGGCAACCTTGTCTGGGATGCCATCAGCCTGAACCCGATCAACGAAGCGGCCGGCTGCGAAGAGGGGCTGCTGGAGAAGATCGACTGGTCGAACTATGTCGATGCGAAGGCCTTCGAAGCAGTCGGCGGCTTCGGTGCCTGCGGTGCCCCCTATCTCGCCTCCCCCGGCACGCTGGTCTACGATTCCGACAAGCTCAGCGGCGATGCGGCGCCCCGTAGCTGGGCCGATTTCTGGAACGTCGCGAAATTTCCCGGCAAGCGCGCGCTGATGTACCAGCCCGACCAGACCGTCGAGATCGCGCTGATGGCTGACGGCGTCGCGCCCTCAGACGTGGTCAAGGTGTTGACCGGACCGGGGGGCCTCGACCGGGCCTTCCGCAAGCTGGCCGAGATCAAGCCGCATGTGAAATGGTGGAAGAGCGGCGACGAGTCGATGCAGCTCCTGCTCACCGGCGAGGTCAGCATGGGCTATGGCTGGCTCGGCCGCGTCAACGCCGCCAATGCCTCGAACAACCGCAAGCTGCGCATCGTCTGGGATGCCGGCTACACCAACGCGCTGATCTATTTCGGCGTCCTGAAGGGCTCGCCTCGCAAGGATGCGGCGGCCAGGCTGATCGCCTATCAGCTGTCGCCGCCCGCCCAGGCCCGCTACATGGAGCAACTCGGCAACCCGCCGGCCAATTCCGACGCGAATGCACTGCTCAGCGAGGCCAGGCGCGCCGCCCTGCCCGATCCCAAGGCGCGCAACGGCATGATGCAGGCGGGCCCGACCTATATCAATTTCTGGCTGGACAATGGCGACGCCATCCGCCAGCGCTTCGCAACCTTCGTGGCCCAGTGATGAGCATGGCCGCGACCTCTCACGAGATGGCAGCAGCGCCGACGCCACGGACGGCCAGTCTCGCCGCCCAGGTCGGCGCAGCGGAGCGCCGCCATCTCTGGCGGATGCTGGCGCTGCTCGCGCCGAGCGTGCTGTTCACCGCCTTCTTCTTCGTCGTGCCGCTGGCGCTGTTCATGTTCCGCAGCGTCGACAATCCCGAGGTGCCCGGCTACCTGCCGCAGACCGCGGCAGTGATGCAGGCCTGGTCGGGCCAGGGCGAGCCGGACGAAGCGGCCTTCGCCGCGCTTGCCGCGGACCTGCGGGCAATCCGCGACACCCCGGCGCTCGGGCTGATCGGCCGCCGGCTGAATTACGCGCTGCCCGGCTTCCGGGGTCTACTGACCCGCACGGCGCGGCGCCTGCCGGCCGCAGATGACGGCGCGACGAAGGCTGCCTTCCTCGCCATCGACGAGAAGTGGCGGGATCCGGCGATCTGGGGCGTGCTGCACCAGCAATCGGGCCGCCTGACGAGCTTCTACCTGCTGACCGCGCTCGACCTCGAAAAGGCGCCGGACGGCGAGATCCGCCGCGTCGCGCCGGAGCAGCGCATCTTCATAGATCTCTACGGCCGCACGCTGACGGTCAGCCTCGGCGTCACGGCGCTGTGCCTGCTGATCGGCTATCCCGTCGCCGCCGTGATGAGCAGGGCCGGCCCGCGCGCCGCAAGCTGGATGCTGATGCTGGTGCTCGTGCCGTTCTGGACCTCGCTGCTGGTGCGCAGCACCGCCTGGGTCATCCTGCTGCAGAACGAGGGGCTGGTGAACAAGAGCCTGATCGCGCTCGGCCTGATCGACCAGCCGCTGGCGCTGATCTTCAACCGGGCCGGCGTCTTCATCGCCATGGTCCATGTGCTGCTGCCCTATGCGATCCTGCCGATCTACAGCGTGATGAAGGGCATTTCCGGCAATCACCTGCGTGCAGCCGCTTCGCTGGGCGCGCCGCCGCTGCGGGTCTTCCGAACGGTCTACCTGCCCCTGACGCTGCCCGGCCTGGCAGCGGGCGGAACGCTCGTCTTCGTGCTCTCCGTCGGCTTCTACGTCACCCCGGCGCTCGTCGGTGGGCCTGGCGACCAGATGATCGGCTATTTCATCGCCTATTTCACCAATTCGGCGGTCAACTGGGGCCTGGCCTCGGCGCTGGGCGCCCTCCTCCTGCTCGTCGTCGCGGCGATCTATCTCGCGCTCGGCAAGCTCGTCGGCTTCGACCGGCTCAGGGTGCGCTGACATGGCCGCTGCAACTCACATCCCCGCCACCGAGCGGGCCGTCCTGATCGGGTCCCGGATCTTCGCGACCCTGGTCTTCATCTTCCTGATCGCGCCGATCTTCGTCGTCGTGCCGCTGTCGCTGACCGCGGGACAATTGCTCGTCTTCCCGCTGCCGGGGCTTTCCCTGCAATGGTATCGCGAGTTCTTCACCAACCCGCTCTGGACCGGCGCGCTCGCCAACAGCGTCTTCGTCGCCCTCGTCACCACGGTCGCGGCGACGACGTTGGGAACCACGGCGGCGCTCGGCCTGCACGGCGCCCGCTTCCGGTTCAAGCCGATCCTGGTCGCCCTGCTGGTGACGCCGATCGCAGTTCCGGTGGTGATCATCGCGGTCTCGGCCTTCTATTTCTTCGCGTCGATCAATCTCGTCGGCACCTATCTCGGGCTCATCCTGGCCCATATCGCGCTGGCGCTGCCCTTTGTCGTGATCACCGTGTCGGCGACGCTGCAGAGCTTCGACCCCAATCTGCCGCGGGCCGCGGCCAGCCTGGGCGCCTCGCCGCTGCGGACCTTGCGTACGGTGACGCTGCCGATCATCGCGCCGGGCGTCGCCTCGGGCGCCGTCTTCGCCTTCGTCACCTCCTTCGATGAACTCGTCATCGCGCTGTTCCTCACCAGCCCGCAGCAGCGGACCCTGCCGCGCCAGATCTTCAGCGGCGTCAGCGAGAACATCTCGCCGACGATCACGGCAGCGGCCGTGGTGCTCCTGGTCGTCTCGGTGCTGCTGATGCTGGTCATGGAGTGGCTGCGCGCCCGCTCGCAACGCTTGCGAAACCCCTTGGAGACCGCCTGATGCCCGCCGCTACCGTAGACCTGCTGATCGAAGGTGGAACCGTCATCGCCTTCGACGGACAGGAGCACCGCTATCTCGAGGGCGGCAGTATCGCCATCTCCGGAGACGAGATCGTCGCCGTCGGACCGGGCTTTGCCGGAGAGGCGAAGCGGCGCATCGATGCGCGCGGGAGGATCGTCATTCCCGGCCAGATCAGCACGCATGCCCATATCGGCGCGCATGAAGGCCCGCGACAGCTGATCGACAGCGGCCGGCGCGACTTCATCCGCTCGAGCTTCCTGCATTTCCTGCCGGCGAGCCGCTCCGGCCGCCCCGGCTTCCTCGCTCCGCAGGATGCACGCGCCTCGTTGCGCTATGGCTTCGCCACGCTGCTTCGGCATGGCGTCACCACCGTCCTCGCCTTTGCCCCAGCCGGGCCGCGCGACGGCGAGCTGATGCTGGAGGTGGCGCAGGAATTCGGCATCAGGCTCGTCTGGGCACCGATCGTCGCCGGCGGGCGCTACTGGCTCGAGGATGACGGACGGGTCGTGCGCGAACTCGACGACGCCGGCGGCCTGAAATCGCTGGAGGCCAGTGCCCGTTTCATCGAGACGCATCGCGGCGCCCTGGACGGCCGGCTGTCCGGCGTGATCGCGCTCGACGAATATTATGTCTCGACTCCGGCGCTGCGGCGCGAGGCCAAGCAGGTGGCCCGCACGCTCGGTGTGCCCTTCACCCTGCATTTCGTCGAGCAGCACCGCGAGTTCTTCGAGACGATGGGTGCGACGGGCAAGACCCCGGTCCAGTGCCTGGCCGAGGAAGGCCTGCTCGACGAAGCAACCATCCTGGCGCATTGCGTCTATATCGCCTCGCACCGCGCGGTCGGCTATCCGCTCGAGGACGACATCGCGATCCTCGGCGCGGCCAAGGTCAATGTCGCGCATTCCCCGGTCGCCTTTTCCCGGCGCGGGCTCGCTCTCGAGAGTTTCTCCCGCTATCGCCGGGCCGGCATCAATGTCGCGCTCGGCACCGATACCTATCCGCTCGACATGTTCTCGGAGATGCGGATGGCGGCGCTGATGAACAAATTCGCCGACAACAATCATGAGGAGGCTCCGGCGGAGAGCGTCTTTTCCGCGAGCAACCTTGCCGGCGCGCAGGCGCTGGGACGCCCCGATCTCGGGCGGATCGCGCCCGGCGCCAAGGCCGATCTCGTCGTCATCGACCCGCGCTCGCTCACCTTCGGCCCCAATCCAGACCCGGTCAGGGCGATCGTGCATCTGGCAACGCCGGAGATGATCGACAGCGTGATCGTTGCCGGCCGTCTGCTCGTCGACGGCAAGCGGCTGCTGGTCGCCGACGAAGACGAAATCATCGACGCCGCCGCCCGTTCGAGCCGGGCCGTCTGGGACGGTCACGCCGCACATGACATCCTCGGCCGCAGCGCGGCCGAGCGCTTCCCGCCCTCCCTGCGCGCCTGGACGGAGTAGGCCATGACCCTCACCGCAACCACACATCGCGACGCGCCTGTCCCCAGCGCGCCGCTCGTCAGCTTCTCGCATGTCCAGAAGAGCTATGACGGCCAGGTCCTCGTCGTGAAGGATCTGTCCCTCGACATTGCCCGGGGCGAATTCCTCACGCTGCTCGGCCCCTCAGGCTCGGGCAAGACGACGAGCCTGATGATGCTGGCCGGCTTCGAGACGCCGACCAATGGCAGCATCACCTTGCAGGGCCGCGACATCACCGCGCTGCCGCCCTACAAGCGCGGAATCGGCATGGTCTTCCAGAACTATGCGCTGTTTCCGCACATGACGGTGGCCGACAATGTCGCCTACCCCCTGCGGGCGCGAAAGCTATCCGAACCGGAAATCGCGCGGCGGGTGGCGACTGCGCTCGACATGGTCAAGCTCGGGGCGTTCGGCAAGCGCATGCCGGCGCAGCTTTCAGGCGGCCAGCAGCAGCGCGTCGCGCTGGCCCGCGCGCTCGTCTTCGAGCCCGAGCTGATCCTGCTCGACGAACCGCTGGGCGCGCTCGACAAGCAGTTGCGCGAGCGCATGCAGTACGAACTGAAGCAGATCCACGAACGGCTCGGCGTCACCATGGTCTATGTGACCCATGATCAGGAAGAGGCCCTGACCATGTCGGACCGGATCGCCGTGTTCGACCAGGGCAGGATCCAGCAGCTCGCGACGCCGGAGGAACTCTACGAGAGCCCGGCCAATGCCTTCGTCGCGGGCTTCGTCGGCGAGAACAACAGTCTCGACGGCGTCGTCATCGGCCGCAGCGATGCAAGGGTCACCGTGCGCCTCGCCGACGGGGTCGAGGTGGTGGCGCAGTCCATCGATGCGCTCGCGATCGGGGACGAGGCGGTGCTGTGCCTGCGCCCGGAACGGATCGCCCTGACGCCGGGAGAGACCGAGAACAAATATGTGCTCGAGGTCGAACGGCTGGTCTATCTCGGCGAGGCGACCCGCGTCGTCTTCCAGCTCGGCGGGCAGGAGCTGATCGCGAAGGCCGATCCGATGCGCTTGCCCCAGGAGCTCGCGCGCGGCGCCCGGATCGAAATCGGCTGGCGCGCGGACGAGTGCCGCGCCTTTCGCAAGGGCTGAACCGCTTGAACGAGAACCGTGCGAGCACGCAGAGCACGATCGTACGGGGCCGCCATGTCCTGTGCGGCGTCGACGGCGATGACCGCGCCCGGATCATCACCGACGGCGCCCTGCTCATCGAAGCTGGCCGCATCGCCGAGATCGGGCCGGCCTCTGAGCTGATCGCCCGCCATCCCGGCGCCGCATGCATCGGACGGCCGACCGATCTCGTCATGCCCGGGCTGGTCAACGCCCATCACCATACCGGACTGACGCCGCTCCAGCACGGCACGCCCTTCCTGCCGCTGGAGCTCTGGCTGCCGCGCTTCCTCGGCTGGCGCGGGCTCGACCCCTATCTCGACACGCTCTATTCGGCGATCGAGATGATCGAGTCGGGGGTGACCTCCGTCCAGCACCTGCATGGCGGCCCCGTCGGCCCACGCGAGCGCTGGCTCGATGCGCCGGACGCGATCATGCGTGCCTATGCCGAGATCGGGATGCGCGCGTCCTTCTCCTTCATGTGGCGCGACCGGAACAGGATCGTCTACGGGGCCGACGAGACTTTTCTGGCAAGCCTGCCGCGGCCGCTCCGCGAACAGCTGGTGGCGATCCTGGCAACAGCCCAGACCTCGGTCGAGACATTGACGGAGCATTTCGAAGCCCTGGCGGAACGCTGGGGCCGACCCGCCGATGGCATGAGCCGGGTCCAGCTGGCACCGTCAAACCTGCAATGGTGCACGCGCGAAAGCCTGATCGCGCAGGGCGACCTCGCCCAGCGCCATGATGTGGGGCTGCATATGCATCTGCTGGAGACGCCCTATCAGCGCCGGTTCGCGGAGATGGACACCGGCGGCTCCGCGGTGCGTCACCTCGCCGATCTCGGCCTGCTGGGCCCGCGCATGACGATCGGCCACGGCATCTGGTGCAGCGACGCCGACATCGCGCTGCTTGCGGAGAGCGGCACCTGCGTCTGCCACAACGCGAGTTCGGGTCTGCGGCTGCGCAGCGGCATCGCGCCGGTCAAGGAGTTCGACCGGGCCGGCATCCCGGTCGCGCTCGGCATCGACCAGGCCGGCATCAATGACGACCGCGACATGCTGCAGGAGATGCGCCTCGCCTGGAACCTGCAGCGCACGCCGGGGCACGCTTACGAACCGCTCTCCGAGGCGCGCATCTTCCGGATGGCCAGCGAGCACGGCGCGGCGACGACGGGCTTTGCCGGCCTGATCGGCCGTCTCGAACCCGGGCGCGCGGCCGACATTGTGGTGATCGACTGGGAACAGCTGGCGCGGCCCTATCTCGATCCCGACACCGAGATCGTCTCGGCGCTGGTGCAGCGCGCCAAGACCGGAATGATCCGCGATGTGCTGATCGACGGGCGCCATGTGCTGCGCGACGGGCGCATCGCCACGATCGACAAGGAAAAGCTGCTCGGCGAGATCGAAACGGCTATGCAGCGCCCCCCGAGCGAGGCCGAGACGGCACGGCGCGCCTTCGTCAAGGCGCTCGACCCGCATCTGCGCGCCTTCTATGCGGACTGGCCGCGGCCATCCGCGGCGGAGGCCTATCGCAGCTTCAACGCGCGGCGCTAGGTTCTGCTGGCGAGATCGGCTGGGTGCGGTCACTCACATGGCTGAGGCAATTTTCGTCGGGCAGAGAGGCCAGATTGCAAGAGGCAGCGACCTGCCGTCGAACAGCCGACGTGCTGCACCATCGGGGACCGGCTCGGCCCTTCGGTTACATCGTCACCAAGTCGACGAGAAAACTAAACCCCAACGCCAGCGCCATAACTCCGCAGCTTAGACCGAGGTCGCGCCTTCTTTCTGAAGTCCACCGCGCCGCTCCAAAGAGAGGAATGTTCCAGAACACCGCCGCAGAAACCCCGGCGAGAGCAAAGACGTTTCCCAGTCTCACGACCACGCGGCCAGAATTCCAAAGATCAGGGCAAGGAAAACCAGAACAGAGGGAATGATTGCGAGCGGTCGGGGGATGCGATCGCCTGGCATCGAGAACTCCTGGCGCCGGCAGCCGTCAGCCCTTCGAACCGGCAAGGCATGCATAGCACGGACTGTCCAGAGGTCAGCAACTGGCGCAAACGACCATTGCGGACCAAACCTTTGAGCGGCAGGAATGGCTGGGACATTTCCGCGGCGCCCTGGTTCCCTGTGGACTGAACCGGGAGCAGCCTGCGCTGCCTGCGGATAGCGCCTATGCGACATCTGCAGGACAGGCGCCGCCATTTTGGGTCAGTCTAGCGACGTTGCCTGCCGGTCGGCTCGCACGTTACTCACGGTGCCTCCTGATGAACAAGCACACGCCCTCAGCGGAGCTTTCGACGATGCCATTCGAGGTCGGCCAGCCCGTCCCGCGCAACGAGGACCCCGTGCTCGTGCGCGGCGAGGGCCGCTATACCGATGATGTCTCGCTGGAGGGGCAGCTCTACGCGGCCTTCGTCCGCAGCCCGCACGCGCATGGCGTCCTGCGCGGCATCGATATCTCGCAGGCCGAAGCCATGAAGGGCGTCGTCGCGATCTATCGGGGGGAGGATCTCGCGGGCCAAGGCTACGGCTTGCTGAAATGCGTTGTCGAGCATCCCAATCGGGACGGCAGCCCGATCAGGAAGCCCGCCCGCAACGCCCTGGCGACCGACAAGGTCCGCTTTGTCGGCGATCCCATCGCGATGGTCGTGGCTCGCACGGCCGTCCAGGCGCGCGATGCGGCCGAGGCCGTGCTGCTCGATATCGAGATCCTGCCCGCGGTCACGGCCAGCGAGGATGCCCTCAAGCCGGACGCGCCGCAACTCTATGACGACGTCCCCGGCAATGTGGTCCTCGACTATCATTTCGGCGATGCCGGCAAGGTCGCGGCCGCTTTTGCCAGCGCCGCCCATGTCACGAAGCTGCGCATCGTCAACAGCCGCATCGTGGTGAACCCGATCGAGCCGCGTGCGGCGGTCGGAACCTATGACCGCAAGACCGGCCGCTACACGCTGCATGCGCCGAGCCAGGGCGCGTTCGGGATGCGCAACAACCTGGCCGCAGCAATGGGCGTGCCGGCGGAACGGATGCGGCTGCTCACCGGCCATGTCGGCGGCTCCTTCGGGATGAAATCCTCGGTCTTCCCCGAGTATGTCGTGCTGCTGCACGCGGCCCGCCTGCTGAAGAAGCCGGTGAAATGGACCGATCAGCGCTCCGAGAGTTTCGTCTCGGACTATCATGGCCGCGACATGGTCTTCGAGGCCGAGCTGGCGCTCGACGCGCGCGGCCGGTTCCTGGCGACGCGCTTCAGCGGCATCGGCAATATGGGCGGCTATCTCTCGCCTGTCGGGCCGATGATGGCGACGACGAATATCGGCAAGAACAGCATCGGCATGTACCGCACGCCGCTCGTCGAGGTGCAGACCAAATGCGTCGTCACCAACACGGCACCGATCGGCGCCTATCGCGGCGCCGGGCGCCCCGAAGGCAATTACTTCATGGAGCGGCTGATCGATGCGGCCGCCGTGGAAATGGGGATCGACAAGACCGTCCTGCGGCGGCGCAACCTCGTCGCTCCGCAGCAACTGCCCTGGGCGACGCCGGTCGGGACGCTGTATGACAGCGGCGATTTCCCGGCCCTGTTCGCAGAAGCGCTCAAGGCGGCCGACTGGAAGGGCTACGGGGCGCGGCAGCGTCAGAGCCGGAAGGCCGGCAAGCTCCGCGGCCGCGGCATCGGCTGCTATCTCGAGGTCACCGCGCCGCCGAGCAATGAAATGGCCGGCCTCCATTTCGAAGCCGATGGCAGCGTGACCATCGTCACCGGCACGCTCGATTACGGACAGGGCCACTGGACGCCCTTCGCCCAGGTGCTGACGAGCAAGCTCGGCGTGCCCTTCGACAAGATCCGACTCGTCCAGGGCGACAGCGACCGGCTGATCGCCGGCGGCGGCACCGGCGGCTCCAAATCGATCATGGCGAGCGGCTCGGCCATCATGGAAGCGGGCGATCGCGTCATCGAGAAGGGCAAGCTCCTGGCCGCCCATTTTCTGGAAGCCGGCGTCCCCGATCTCGAATTTGGCCGTGGCCGGTTCACGATCGCCGGGACCGACCGCTCGATCGGTATCATGGAGCTCGCGGAACGGGTGCGCATGACCCCCGACCTGCCCAAGGAACTGCCCCAGAGCCTGGATGTCGACCATGTCTTCAAGTCGGCGCCATCGGCCTATCCCAATGGCTGTCATGTCGCCGAGGTCGAGATCGATCCTGAGACCGGAGAGGTCGCGGTGGTCAGCTATGTCATGGTCAATGATTTCGGCACGATCGTGAACCCGTTGATCGTCGCGGGGCAGCTGCATGGCGGCGTCGCGCAGGGCATCGGCCAGGCCCTCTACGAGATGACCGCCTATGACGAGGCCGGCCAGCTCATGACGGGGTCCTATATGGACTATGCGATGCCGCGCGCAGCGGACCTGCCCTTCTTCTCATTCGCCAGCCAGGGCAGCCCGACCGCGACCAATCCCGTCGGCGCGAAGGGCTGCGGCGAAGCCGGCTGCGCGGGCTCGCTGCCCTCGGTGATGAACGCGCTCGTCGATGCGCTCTCGCCCTATGGCGTGCGGCATGTCGACATGCCGGCGACGCCACAGGCGATCTGGCGGATGATTCACGGGGGGAAGTGAGAGATCATTTCGGCAGGGAGCCCGCCCCGAGCTGCTGCGCATATCTATCGAAATGCACCTGCACATGCTGGAGGCGCTGGTCGGCGAAGGGGCGTGCGGCTGCCGCGTCACGGGCTTCACCCGGGGCCATTCCGAAGCGCGCGCGGAAGGCACGGTGAAACTGGGCGCTGTTGGAGAAGCCCTGTTCATGCGCGATCTGCGTGATCGAGCGTGATGGCCCGGCGGGGCTGGCCAGCTCGCGAAACGACGCGTCGAGCCGCTTCTCGCGGATGATCGTGGCGACACCGCCATCGCCGGCAAACATCCGGTAGAGATGCGCGCGCGAAACCCGGAAGCGGGAGGTCAGCACGGCCGGGTTGAGGCCAGGATCCGAGAGATTGGCCTCGATGAACGCCAGGATGCGCTGACGCAGGATGTTTCCGAGCGCCGGGTCCTCAAGAGCTATCCCCGGCGCGTGACGTGCGAGGCCCGAGGCGATGAGGAAGATCGCCGATTCCTCGATCGCCCGCAGGTCGTCGTCGCTCATCGCGGGCGAGACATGGGACAGGCTGACGATGAAATCGCTCAGAAGGCGCGTGACCGGAGCCCCGGCCCTGAGCACCAGGCCATGCAGGTTGCGGCCGCCCGCCACCCGGTCGACCCGCTCCCGCGGCAGGACCAGCGACAGCGTGGAGCCGGCCCGGACTCTGCTCCTGAAGGTCCGGGCGAGATCGAAGACGCAGATATCGCCGGGGCCGACCGATATCGCCTCCCCCTCGCAATCGGCCTCAAGCGTGCCGGCGACGAAGAGCTGGACGAAATACTGATCCAGTCCGCCCTGCAGGATGCTGCGCCGGTCCCGGCTGTATTGCTGCTGGTTGAAGCTGGTCGGGCCGATCAGCAGCGCGCCAAGCGCCCGCGAGCGGATCGAGCCCTCGAGCCCGGCCGCGCTATCGTCGGGATGCGCAGTCGTCTCGAAGAACGGGCGGGAGATCTCGCGCCAGAGATCGCTGCGCAGGTCAGGCTCGACCATGTCGGTCGACAGGACGAGCTCTTCCGCCGCCACCGGAGCAGTCGCCCCCCGGGCCTGCCGCATCGCTCGCTCTCCCCCGCCAAGATCGGAACTTGCCCCGCACGTTCGGAACCTGCGCCATCACTCCTAGGGTGATTTGCCTGGTGGAACCAATGCCGCCGACGCAGGGGCATAGGCCGTCCCAGGACGAGACGACGTCCGGACGATTGAGACGCAGCGTCATCACAAATGAGACGCAGCGCTACAGGCGGGCGCTCGCGAATATGCGATCCTGGCAGCGCGGCGGCACTGCTGGGGGGCATGTTGCGCGGCCTTTTCGGCTGCGCGCGCCGCCTTCGGCACCTTTCGGCATGGCCTCTCATATCGCAGCGCGCTCCGGGGGATGAGGCCTCCGGTTCTGGAGTGGCCTATGCCTATCGATTCGACCCGTCTTTCGACGAGACGCCCGTCTTCATCCAGGTCTCGTACGCTCAGCACAGGCGTCTCGGCGTTGTCGCTCGCGATCGCCTGCCTGGCGTCGGCGCAGGTGCAGGCCCAGAGCTACACCTATGCCGATGGAGAAATGCGCGGCATTGGCGTCACGGCTCCCTCGACACTGACCGTGGGCGCGGGGGCCAGCGCAACGCAATCGGGAGTTATCACGGGCCCCGGCACTGTGACCAAGGCGGGTGACGGCACGCTGATCCTGACGGCTGCGAGCAGCTTCGCGAAGATGACGATCTCCGAGGGCGCACTGCAGATCCGCAATAGCGGCAGCGTGATAACCAGCGGCAATCTCACCTTGAGCGGCGCCAATGCCAGCCTGACGATCAGCGGAGCGGGGTCGAGCCTCACGACGTCCGCCAATGGCGGCCTCATCGGCTCGGCGGCCGGCGTCACGATGACGCTCGAGAACGGCGGTACGTTCCGCGAGACGGTTGGAGCCGTCGGCGTAGCGCAGCTTGCCGGCACCAAGGCGACGCTCAACGTCATCGGGGCCGGCTCGGTGTTCAACGGGGGGTCGGCCATCAATTCGCAACATGGCGACGCCACCTACAACGTCATCGGCGGCGGCACGATCGTCCATGCCGGGCAGCTTGCCATGGGGGCCGCCATTTCCGGCGCCGGTTCGGGAAGCGCGACGATCCTGATCTCCGGCGCCGGATCGCGCTGGCAAAGCTCCCACGGCTATTTCGGCAATGTATCGCTCAGGATCCTCGATGGCGGCGTGATGCAGAACGGCAACCTGTCGATCGGCCATCTCGCCGGCAAGACCGCCAATATCCTGATCTCCGGCGCCGGTTCAGAGCATCGCGTCAACAGCCTGACCTTCGGCACCAACGGAACCGGCGCCATCACCGTTGCCGACGGCGGCACCTTTGGCTTTGTCGCAGTCGCGCCTTCACGCGTTCTGACCATCAACAAGGGTGGGACGATCAATATCGGCGGTGCGGTCGGCGGACCGGCTGCGGCCGCCGGCACGCTCGATGTCGCCTCCATCGTCTTCGCAGGCGGCACGAGCGCGCTGAATTTCAACCACAACAACAGCAATTACGTCTTCGAGCTGCCATTCACCGGCAATGGCACCATCAACCAGACCGGCTCCGGCACCACGCGCCTGAACGGGGACTACTCGACCTTCACCGGCGTGACCACGGTGCAGGCCGGCACACTGTCTGTGAACGGCGCCCTTGGCGGCACGCTCGCGGTGCGGGGCGGCCGGTTGCAAGGCATCGGCACGGTCGGCTCCACGACCAACGCGGCCGGTGGGACCATCGCGCCCGGCAATTCGATCGGCACGCTGACGATCAACGGCAATTATCTCGGCAATGGCGGCAGGCTCGAGATCGAGACGGTGCTCGGCGGCGATGCCTCGCCTTCCGACCGGCTGATCATCACCGGCAGCAGCGCCGGGTCGACGCTGGTCAACGTGCTAAACCAGGGCGGGACTGGCGCACCTACCGTCGAGGGCATCAAGATCGTCGATGTCGGCGGCGCCTCGAATGGCAGCTTCACCCTCGCCAATGGCGACTATGCCTTCCAGGGGCAGCCCGCCCTGATTGCAGGCGCCTATGCCTATACGCTGCAGCAGAACGGCGTCAGCACGCCCAACGACGGCGATTGGTATCTGCGCTCGGCCTATGTCCCGCCGGCAGCCGCGGCGGCTCCAGTCGGCAGCCCGGCGCGCACCGTGCCGATCCTGCAGCCCGGCGTGCCGGTCTACGAGGCCTATGGCCAGGTGCTGCAAAGCCTGAACGGCCTGCCGACGCTGCGCCAGCGCGTCGGCGACCGCATGCACAGCGACGGTACAGCCCCGGCAGGCACGCCCGAGAGCCGGGCGATCTGGGCCCGGATCGAGGGCGCCCATAGCCGGATCACGCCCAGGCTCTCGATCAGCGGCACCTCCTACGAGATCGATAGCTGGCGCCTCCAGGCCGGGCTCGAAGGGCAGCTTCTGGCCAATGGCGCCGGCACGCTGGTCGGCGGCCTGACCGCGCATCACGGCGGGGCCACGGCCGATATCGCCTCGGTCTTCGGCCGCGGCAAGATCGCGACCAGCGGCACCGGCTTTGGCGGCACGCTGACCTGGTATGGCGAGAGCGGGCTCTATGCCGATGCCCAGGCCCAGGCGAGCTGGTTCGACAGCGATCTCAGCTCGACGACGCTCGGGCGCCGGCTCGCCGACGGCACGGGCGGGTTGGGCTATGCCTTCGGCCTGGAGCTCGGCCAGCGGATCGCGCTGAACGGCGCCTGGTCGCTGACCCCGCAGGCGCAGCTGATCTATTCCAGGGTCACCGCCGACAGCTTTACCGATCCGTTCGGCGCCCGCGTCTCGCTCGGGGACGGCGACAGCCTGAAGGGCCGCCTCGGGCTCGCCGCGGACTACCGCAGCAGCTGGCGCGACAGCGCCGGACAGCTCGTCAGCACCACGCTCTACGGCATCGCCAACCTCTCCTACGAGTTCCTCGACGGCACCACCGCCAGTGTCGCCGGCACACGCTTCACCAGCGCCGAGGAGCGGCTCTGGGGCGGGGTCGGCCTAGGCGCGAAATATGATTGGGGCCGCTACTCGCTCTATGGCGAGGCCTCCGTCAGGACGAGCCTCGCCCAGTTCGCCGACAGCCACGAGCTCAGCGGACGCGCTGGCTTCCGCATGAGCTGGTGAGCCCTCCCCTGAACCAAACGAACCCGAGAGGAGGACCCATGCGTCTTCGTGCATCGTCCCCATGGCGCCACGCCAAGCGCGCCGCTATCGCCACGCTGGTCGCGGCGATGCTGGCGACACCCCAGTCCGTGCTCGCCTGCACGAGTTTCCTGATCCGGACGACCGATGACGGCGCCGTCTATGGCCGCACCATGGAGTTCGGCTTCGAGCTCGAATCGCGCGCGATGGTGATCCCGCGCAACTACAAGCTGGCCTCGACCGGGCCTGGCGGAAAACCGGCGATGAGCTGGACCGGCAAATATGCGGCCGTCGGGCTCAATGCGCTCGGCGTCTCGGCCCTTGTCGACGGCATGAACGAGAAGGGCCTTTCCGGCGGCATTCTCTATTTCCCGGATTATGCCGGCTATGCCGACCCGGCGAAGACCGACCCGGCCAAATCCCTCGCGCCCTGGGACCTGCTCACCTGGGCTCTGACCAGTTTCGCGACGGTCGCCGAGGTCAAGGCGGCGATCGGCGACGTCGCCGTCATCCATGTCGTGCAGGAGGCGATGAAGATCGCGCCGCCAGTGCATTACACCTTGCACGATGCCTCCGGGGCCTCGCTGGTGATCGAGCCGGTCGATGGCAAGCTCAAGGTCTATGACAACCCGCTCGGCGTGATGACCAACTCGCCATCCTTCGACTGGCACCTCACCAATCTGCGGAATTATGTGAAGCTGTCGCCGGTCAACGCGCCGCCGCTGAAGGTCGGCGAGCAGTCCTTCGCGCCGCTCGGCCAGGGCTCGGGCATGCTCGGCATTCCCGGAGATCCGACGCCGCCATCGCGTTTCCTGCGGGCGCTCGGCTATACGATGTCCGTCGAACGCAAGCCGAGCGTCCCGGAAAGCGTCCGGCTGGCAGAGCATATCGTCAATAATTTCGATATCCCGAAGGGCTGGATCAGGCTGCAAGACAAGGGCAAGGACAACAAGGGCCAGGGAGACAAGGGCCAGGGAGACAAGCCCAAGGAGCCGCTGGAATACACGCAATGGTCGACGGTGGCCGACCTCGTGAACCGGGTCTACTACGTCAAGACCTATGAGGACCCGGTCCTGCGCGGCATCGACCTGAAGAGCTTCGACCTCGACGCCAAGACGATCGTCAGCGCGGCGCTGGTGCCGGCGATGACGCCTCCCGCCCTGCCCTTCGCCAAACCCTGATCAGTGATCGCGTCCAGGCAGGCGCCGGCGGCCATGGCCGTCCGGCCGCCTTGCCGCGGCGCACATCCTTCATCCGCATCTCATCGATATCGCCAGGGCCGGGGGGCCATAGCACCATGACGTCAGCGACATCCGGCAAGCGGCATCGCTCCCGCCGGACCAGAGCCATGATCGGCGCGGCCGCCCTCCTTGCGGCGGCGGCGCCTGCTGCGGCAGCCGATCTCACCCCTGTCCGCACCGCGCAGGCAGGCCCCCCCTCGCCCAGAGCGACTGGTCGGTCACCCTCAGCCCCTATCTCTGGGCCGCCTCGCTCAACGGGGACGCCGCCGTGCTCGGGATTCATCGGCATGTCGACGTCTCGTTCCGCGACACGCTGAAGAATCTCGACCTCGGGCTGATGGGCAATCTCGAGATCCGCCGCGGCGCCTTCGGCGCCTATGTCAATGGCGAGTATGTCGATGTCTCCAGCGACGAAAAGATCGCCTCCCTCAACATCGGCACCGGCATGAAGTCCTATCTGGTCAGCGCCGGCGTCTTCTACCGCGTCCATCAGTCCGAACTCGGCGGCAATACCGTGTTCGGCGCACCCCGCGTCTTTGCACTGGAACCGACGGCGGGCGCCCGCTGGACGCGCCTGACGGGCCGCATCCGGATCGCCGGGCTGCATGTCTCCGACAGCGAGAGCTGGCTCGACCCCTTCGTGGGGGCGAGGCTGAATCTCGACCTGACCGACCGCTGGAATCTCTTCATGGAAGGCGATGTCGGCGGTTTCGGCGCCGGCTCGCGGCTGAGCCTCAATGGCCAGGCGCTTCTCGGCTACCGCACCACGCTGGCGGGCTACAAGACCATGGTTCGCGCCGGCTACCGCGTCCTGCACCAGGACTACCGGGATGGCGGCTTCCAGTGGAAGGTCACCCAGCACGGGCCGATCATCGGTGCGTCGATCGAGTTCTGAGCCCCAAGGACTGCGCCAAGCGCGCTATCGCGGGCGGGCCTGGCAAGCGGCGGTTGAGGCAGAAGCGGTCCGGAAGATGTCGATGAAGAGGCTGTGAAACTGGCGTGGGGCGACGACAAGGCTGCGGCAGTGCAGCGGGTCGCCCTCGCCATCGATTTCCGTCGCGATGCAGCCGGCTTCGCGGGCGATGATCACGCCCGCAGCAAGGTCCCAGAGATCGAGCTTGGCGCCCGAGGTCCAGAACCCGTCGAAGCGCCCTTCCGCGACATAGGCGATCTCGAGGGCGGCGGAGCCCGGACTCCTGATCCCTGAAACCTGCGGCATGATCGCTGCCATTTCACGCGCGGCTTTCTCCGTGTCGCCCTTGCCATGATAGGGGAAACAGGTGCCGACGACGGCATGGGCGAGCGAGTTGCGCTTCGAGCCCGTGAGGCGCTGGTCGCCGAGAAAGGCGCCCTCTCCTTTCGCGGCCCAGAACATGTCGTGGCTAAGCGGATGATAGGTGACGCCCGCTGTCACCTCGTCGCCCTCCATCAGGGCGAGCGACACGGAAAACTGCGGGATGCCGTGCAGGAAGTTGTTGGTGCCGTCGAGGGGATCGATGACGATCCTGCGACCGTCACTGGCGCCTGGGGATGCGCCGCTCTCTTCGCCGAGCACCGCGATATCGGGCAGCGTGTCCCCGAGATGCGCGATGATCAGCCGCTCGGATTCGATATCCGCGGCAGAGACGAAATCCGACGGTCCCTTCTCCAGGATCGGCAGGGCGGCGAGGCGGGCAAAATTCCCGGCGAGCGATGCGCCGCCGATCCGGGCAGCCTCCTTCATGCACTCGACGATATGGCTCCTGGAACGGTTGCGGTCATGCATGGCAAAATCTCGACTGGGGATTGTGAGTGCTGCGCCCGGCGCGGCTGCGTGAGCCCTGGCCGAACACCGGTTTGGAATGCGGCATCGCTCGCCGCGTCAGGCTGCCGGCAAGGTTCGGTGCGCGGGCGCGATCCTGCCCAGCGCGGCAGCGTGCAGGGCGGGGTTTGCCGCGGCCAGGCAATGCCCGCCCGAGCGGATCGTCAGCGGCGCGCCGTCCCAATCCGTCATGACGCCGCCGGCATGGGTGATCACGGCGACATGGGCGAGGTAGTCATGCGGATTCTCGAAGCGGTCGATGGCGATGTCGATCGCCCCGGAGGCTAGCCGTCCATAGGAATAGCAACTGCCGCCATAGACGCACCAATGGACGGAGGATCGGAGGGCCTTGAAGGTCGGCAGGCTGTCCGCGTCATAGAGTTCGATATTGCTCGTCGACATCACCGCTTCCGACAGGACGCGCCGGCCCGAGGTCGTGACGCGCGCGCCGTTCAGCGTCGTCGGAAAGCCCTCCGCGCCGACCCAGCGTTCCCGCGTCATCGGCTGGTCGATGACACCGAGGATCGGGACGCCACGATGGGTGAGCGCGACGAGCGTGCCGAAGACCGGGATGCCGGCGACGAAGGCCTTGGTCCCGTCGATCGGGTCGACGACCCAGACGAAATCCTCGTCCATTCCCTGCGAACCGAACTCCTCGCCGAGGATGCCATGGCCGGGATAGGCCGCTTCGATGCGGCGGCGGATCTCGGTCTCGGCGCGCCGGTCGATCTCGGTGACGGGGCTGTCGTCGCCCTTGGAGATGAAGGCGTTGTTGTGCCTTGCCGCCTCGCGGATGATCTCGCCGCTCGCCTCGACCAGCTCCTGGGCGAAGGCGATGAAATTCCTGATATCGCTAGTCGGCATGTCTGACCTGTCCGGGGATCGCTACGCTGCTCTTGAGCGGGCGCTGGTGCTTGCTGAGGCTGTATTCGGCGAATTTGAAGCAACGCGTGATGACGAGCGTGATCGAGAGATAGATCAACGCAGCCATGATGAAGATCTCATAGGGTGAGAACGTATCGGCCACGATGGTATTGGCCACGCCGGTCAGCTCCATCAGCGTGATCGTGCTTGCGAGCGAGGTGCCCTTCAACATGCCGATAGCCTGGTTGCTATAGGCCGGCAGCATCAGCCGCAGCGCGATCGGCAGCACGATCAGCCGCTGGACCTGGAAGGCCGACATGCCGCAGGCGCGCGCCGCCTCGACCTCGCCGGCTGGCACCGCCTGGATCGCGCCGCGCAGGATATTCGCGGTATAGGCGGCGGAATGCAGGGCACAGGCCAGCAGGGCACAGATGAAGGGCTTGCGCAGATACGGCCAGAGAAAGCTCTCGCGCACGAACTCGAACTGCGCGAGCCCGTAATAGACGATGAAGATCTGGACCAGCAGCGGCGTGCCGCGAAAGAAATAGACGAAGCAATAGATCGGCGCCCGTACGCCCCTGCTGCCATTCGCGTAGAGAATGCCGAGCGGCAGGGCGAGCACGAAGCCGATGATCTCGGTCAGCAGCAGAAGCTGCAGGGTGACGACCGCGCCTTCGAGCAGGCGCGGGATGCTCTCGATCATAAGCGAGATGTCCATGATCAGACCCTCCGCACGCCGCGGTTCGCGCGGGTCTCGAGCCATTCGATGGCGAGGGAATTGATGATGGTCAGCGTGAGATAGATGACCGCCGCGAGCAGGTAGAAATGGAACGGGCTGCGCGTCACAGAGGTGGCGAGATAGCTGACGCGCATCAGCTCCTCGAGGCCGACGACCGAGATCAGCGACGTGTTCTTGATCAGCGAGATCCAGATATTGCCGAGGCTCGGCAGGGCATAGCGCCACATCAGCGGCATGCGGATATGGATGAACAGCGTCAGCGGCGACATGCCGAAGGCCTTCGCCGCCTCGATCTGCCCCGGCGGAATGGCGAGAAAGGCGCCCCGGAAGATCTCGGCCGCGTAAGCACCGAAGACGAGGCTGAGCGCGAACACGCCGGCCGCCATGGCCGGGATCTCGACATAGATCTCCGGTCCCGCGATCCAGCGCAGCATCGCCGAGAGCGCAACCGTGCTGCCGAAATAGACCAGCAGGATGATGAGCAGTTCGGGCGTGCCGCGCACGCAGGTCGTGTAGAAATCACCCGCCGCGCGCAGGAACCGTGACGAGGAGAGCTTGGCGAGCGCAACCGCCAAGCCGATCGCGAGGCCCGCCAACAGCGACAGGAACGCAACCTGGAGCGTGACCATCGTGCCCCAGAAGAGCTGCGTTCCCCAGCCCTGGAAGAGGTCTGCCGTCATGAATCGGTCCTGTCGGGGCGAAGGTCACGCGGGGCCGTTTCAGCCGCGCGGGCTGTGCCGGGCAGCGGCAGGCGCCGCCCGGAGAGGGTCATTGGGTCCAGACGCTCGGGAGCACCGTGAACTTCCAGTATTTCTGGTTGATCGCCTTGAAGGTCCCGTCGGCGAACATGCCCTTCAGCGCATTATTGACCTTGTCGAGCAGTTCAGGCTCGTTCTTGCGCAGTCCGACGCCGACACCGGGCCCGAAATACTTGATGTTCTCGAGCTCGGGGCCGATATACTTGAAGTTCTTGCCCTGGGCGTCGTCGAAGAAGCCCTCCATCTTGATCGGCCCGGCCATGATCAGGTCGACGCGGCCGGAGACGAGGTCGAGCAGCAGGGTCTCGTAGTTCTCGTAGCGCGAGATCTGGACGCCGGGGAACAGCTCCGTGAAATAGCGGTCATAGGTGCTGGAGCGGATCAGCCCCACGACCTTGCCGTCGAGCGCCTTGGGATTGGGCTGCCCCTCGGCGGTGACGGGCGCGAGCGTGGACGATTTCGGGCCGACGAACCGACCGGTCGACGAGCGGTAGGGGATGCTGAAATCGATGCTCTTCTGGCGCGCTTCGGTGATCGAGAGACTGGCGAGGATGAGATCGAATTTGCGCGCCGTCAGGGCCGGGAGCGCGCCATCGAGCGACTGGCAGACGAATTTGAGGTCGAACCCTTCGCGCTTGCCGATCTCACGGGCGATATCGACGTCGAAACCTGCCAGTTCGCCGCTGGCGGTGCGGTAGTTGAAGGGTGGATTGGTGCAGTCGGTGCCGATCTTCACCTCGCGGGCGAAGGCTGGGCCAGACAGCAGCAGCGCTGCGCCCGACAGGAAGGCGAGAGCGGTCTTTCTCATGGTTCTTCTCCTCAAAGAACGCGCTGCAGAAAGCGCCTGCACCGTTCCGACGTCGGGTTGCCGAAGATCTGATCGGGACTGTTGCGCTCTTCGATCTTGCCTTCGTGAAGGAAGAGCACCTCGTTCGAGACCTCGCGGGCGAACGCCATCTCATGGGTCACGACGATCATGGTCCGCCCCTCCTCCGCGAGAACGCGCATGACGCGCAGCACCTCGCCGACGAGCTCGGGGTCGAGCGCCGAGGTCGGCTCGTCGAAGAGCAGCAGCTTGGGCTCCATCGCCAGGGCGCGGGCGATGGCGCAGCGCTGCTGCTGGCCGCCGGAAATATGAGCGGGGTAATGATAGCGCTTGTCGAACAGCCCGACCTTCGCCAGCAGCGCCTCGGCGCGTTCGATCGCCTCGGCCTTCGCAACGCCCAGCACCTTGATCGGCGCGATCGTGACGTTCTCGAGCACGGTCAGGTGGCTCCACAGGTTGAAGCTCTGGAACACCATGCCCATCCGGCTGCGGATTCGGCTGATCTGCCTGGCGTTCAGGACCGGCGGGCGGTCTCCGCTGCGCTGGAGCTTGATCTCCTCGCCCTCGAAGGAGATCGTGCCGGATTCCGGGGTCTCCAGCAGATTGATGCAGCGCAGGAAGGTGCTTTTGCCCGAACCGCTGGCGCCGATCATGCAGATCACGTCCCGTTCGCGGGCCGCGAGGCTGACACCCTTGAGAACGGGAAAGTCGCCATAGCTCTTGTGGATGACGTCCGCGGTGAGGACGGTCTTCGCCTCCGGTCGAGACACGTGATCCTCCCCTTTGCACTGCTGGATCGGCTCTGTCCGACCTCGATTGGCAGGGACGGTATCGGCGGCCCCTGGCCGCCTCAAGTACCAATTCTTCCAAACGGTACAGACCAATTACGCCGAGCGGCTTGACCCTGCCCCCTGCGGGCGGCTCAATTCGCCCCGTGAAGGGTGAGGTGGCGACGCGCACGCTTTCGGCCTCGCGAAGGGTGCAACGGGACATGAATTCGGCCTTCAACTATCCGTTCTGGAATGCGCTGGCGCTGGAGCGGGACGGGCCGGAACCGCTCTACGACCAGATCGCGGGGCAGCTCCGTGCGATGGTCGTGGCCGGCGCCATCCCCCGCGGAGCACGGCTGCCACCGCAGCGAAAGCTCTCGGACGAACTCGATGTCTCCCGCTCGACGATCGTGCTCGCCTATGCCCGCCTGAAGAACGAGGGCTATGCGCATGGCCGCACCGGCGCTGGGACCTATATCGAGACCGACCTGCCGGAGGATCTGCACCGCCGCCTGGACGCCCCGGCCCCGGCCGGGCCGCCGCGGCAGCCGCGCATCCTGGCAAGGCGTGGCAGCGCGCTGATGGGCCTGCCGCTCCCGAGCGAGCGTGAGCTCGGCTACGATCTCAGCCCCCTGCTCCCGGCGCTCGACGAATTGCCGTTCAGCGACATCCGCCGCAGCACCGCCGAATACTGGGGCTCTGAGCCCTGGCCCCAGTTCAGCTTCAGCGAGCGCCTCGGGCTCCCGGCCCTGCGTCAGCAGATCGCCAAATATCTCGGCGAATACGAGGGCGTGCCCTGCGCGGCCGAGCAGATCGCGGTCGTCGCCAGCACTACACAGGCCTTCATCCTTCTCGCCCAGCTGCTGCTCGACCCAGGCGACGGCGTCATCGTCGAGGATCCGGGCTATCCGACCCGGGTCGCCGCGCTCGTGGCGAATGGTGCCCGCGTCCTGCCGCATGCGGTCGATCATGACGGGCTCTGCGTCGATCGCTTCAGCGCGGAGACTGAGACCGCCCGGATGGTGATCGCCTCGCCGACCAATCAGTTTCCCTACGGCTCGACGATGCCGATGGCGCGCCGGCTTTCGCTGCTGGCCTGGGCCCGCGCACGGGACGCCTGGGTGATCGAATATGATTACAGCAGCCCGATCGGCATCAACCGCCAGCCCCTGGCTTCCCTGCTGTCGCTCGATACCGACCAGCGCGTCATCTTCATCGGCAACATCAACCGGATTTTCTCCCCGTCGCTCGGCCTGACCTATCTGGTCCTGCCTCCCGATCTGGTCGAGCTGTTCTACCGGGCCAAGCTGGTCTTCTCCTGCTATTTGCCGCCGCCGCTGCAGCAGATGGTGGCCGATATCATGGGCCGGGGCGTGCTGGCCCGGCATGTCAGGCGGATGCGGCTTCTGTATCGCGAGCGGGCGGCCATCCTCGTCGGAGCCCTGCGTGAGGCGCTCAGCGATCGGCTGGTCATTCCCGAGGTGACGGCGGGGTTGCATCTGACCGCCCATGCGCGCGGCCCGCTCGACGACCGCGCGATCACCGATGCGGCCCGGCAGCGCGGCATCGATGTGCCGGCCCTGTCCCGCTACCGGCTGCAGAGCCAGGAGGCGACGGGGTTCATCTTCGGCTTCGGCAATACCGCGCCCGAGCGCATTCCGCCGGCGGTGCGGCGCTTTGCCGAGATCGTGGCGGCGACCTAGCGTGGCCGTGGCGAAGAATTTTGAATTTGACGCCGGGGCTCGAAGAAGCACCGGCCTGGGGGAGAACGAGATGATCGATGAGAATGGATTGGCGCAGCGCTTGATGCGCGAGCACGAGGAACAGGTGCGCTTCCGCCCCTTCGCGGCGGCGAGCGGCATCGCTTCGCTCGAGGACGCCTACAGGGTGCAGGACCGCTATGTCTCGCTGCTGCAAACCCGGTTCGGTGACGGGATCGGCTACAAGATCGGCCTGACCTCGCAGCGCATGCAGACGATGTGCGGCATCGACCAGCCGATCGCCGGGGTCGTCCTGGCCGACCGGCTGCACCATTCCGGCGCGAAGGTCGCAATCTCCGGCTATGGGCGGATCGGTCTCGAATTCGAGATCGCCGTGCGCCTGGCGAACGATCTTCCCGTCGGCGGCCCTGCTTTCACGCCCGAGACGATCGCTGCCCATGTCGGCGGCGTCTGCGCCGCGATCGAAATCGTCGACGACCGCGCCGCCGACTATGCCGAGCTCGACGTGCTCTCGCTCGTCGCCGACAATTCCTGGAACGGCGGCATCGTCCTCTCCGAATTCCGCAGCGCATGGCCCGCGCTGGATGCGGTCACCGGCGTGGTCCACCGCAATGGCGTCGAGATCGACCGCGGCCACGGACGGGACGTGCTCGGCCACCCCTTCTCGCCGCTGGCCTGGCTGGCGAACGCGCTCGCTGCCAAGGGCCGGACGCTACGTGCCGGCGATGTGGTCATGACCGGCAGCCTGGTCACCACCCGCTTTCCGACCGAGACGGAAACCTACACTTTCGCGTTGGACGGCATCGGAGCCGTCGAACTCACTGTCGAAGCCGGCAAGCCTGGCTGAAACAGGTTTGCTCCCGCCCCCTCTCCTTGCAGGCGTTTGTACCGTCGTGGCTGACTGGAAAGCCCCCGGTGCAGACGGTAAGCAAGAGCCATGGCGCAGCAGGACCATGATCTCTGTGTCCCGATCGGTGCCGGACTTGTTCGACGATTGATCGCCGCACAATTCCCCGCATGGGCTGACCTGCCCATCGAGCCGATCGAGCCGGGCGGCTGGGACAATCGTACCTTTCGTCTGGGCGATCAGATGTCGGTCCGCCTGCCGAGTGCGGCTGCCTATGCGCCTCAGGTCGAGAAGGAGCACCGCTGGCTGCCAAAGCTGACGCCTCACCTCCCATTGCCGATCCCCGTGCCAATTGCCCTGGGCGCTCCAGCGGAGGCCTACCCGTGGCCATGGTCCGTCTATCGCTGGCTTGACGGCGAGCCAGCCGCGACCAATCCGATTGCCGATCTCACACACTTGGCCCATTCGCTTGCGGACTTTCTCGTCGCACTTCAGCGCATCGACGCGACTGGCGGGCCGGCGGCGGGGCAGCATAACTTTCATCGGGGCGGCAGCCTGGCGGTCTACGATGCCGAGACCCGGTCCGCGCTTTCTGCGCTTGGCTGCCGCACCGACATCGCTGCGGCCGAGAGCGTATGGGCCGCCGCGCTCGGTTCGCAGTGGCGCGGCGCGCCTGTCTGGGTCCATGGCGATATCGCCCTTGGCAACCTGCTCATGAGGAATGGCAAGCTCGTTGCTGTGATCGACTTCGGGAGTTCGGGCGTCGGCGACCCGGCCTGCGACCTCACGATCGCGTGGACGGAGTTTACCGGAGCGAGCCGCGACATGTTCCGTGCCGCGCTTTCCCTCGACGACGACACCTGGGCCCGCGCCCGCGGCTGGGCCCTGTGGAAGGCGCTCATCACGGTTGCCGGCCACGATCGCAACCAGCGCGATGCGGACAAATCATGGCAGGTGATCGAGCGCGTATTGGCGGACCACCGGCAGTTCAAAGGCAAATAGGTGAACCCACACATCCCCGCCGGGAGCGCGCCTCTCCGGGCTTATCCCGGTCGGCGGTTTGATCCATGGGATCCGCCGCTGTCCAGGCCATCCAGGCAATCTTCGAGCTGCCGAAGCAGGCTTTGCAATTCGGCAAGACGCTCGCTGCCGTAACGTCCCGTGATCTCGCGATAGATCGCCTCGGACTCGACGCCGGCCCGCTCGATCAGCTCAAGACCCAGCGGCGAGATCGAGACGAGCCCCCGGCGCAGATCGGCCTGCGAGGTGCGCCGCAGGATGAGGCCGCGTTCGTCGAGGTCCTTCAGGATGCGCGAAAGACTGGGCGCGAGCAGGAACGTGTCCTCCGCCAGCGCCGTCACCTCGATCGTGTTCACGGCCGTCAGGGCGCGCAGAACGCGCCACTGCTGCTCCGTCATGCCGAAATGCCGAAGGCTGGCACGGAAATGGCGCATCACCGCTTCCCGGGCCCGCAGCAGGGACATCGGCAGGGATTTGGAGAAATGGCGCAGGCGCACGCGCGCTGCCGGCTGCCCGGTTTCGGCAGGCAGGTCCAGGCCCTCGGCTGGCGTCCGGTCGCTCATCAATCCCCCCGCTGCCAGGAATGGCCTGGCCAGCCCCATTTTCCGGCCTGCCGAGTCGCCCTTTTCAGGCCGACATCTTCTCTGGAATACCGCGCTGCTTCAAATACTCGCGGTAATTGCTCGTCTTGAAATTGACCGTCTCATCGGCCTCTTCCATCTGCACGGAAATGCCGAGGGGCCGCGACGCGCTGACCGGGGCGAGCAGCGCCTTCACCGCCTCGAACACCCGGCTGCCCGCCGTCTTGCGGTCGGCCTCGGAGCGCCCGGCCGCGATCCGCAGCAGGACATGCACGAACGCGTTATCGGGGTGACCGTCGACGATGAGATAGTTCGCGACGGGCACGCCGCGCGTGCGCGCCCCGGCGAAGGGGAAGATGCTGCCGTCGCCGATCAGGGCATCCTGCACGGTCTTCAGCAGCGCGGGCACGTCGACGCTGGCTTCGAGATTGGTCGAATACTCGACCCAGATATGAGGCATGGATACGATCCGTTGCTGGATTAGCGGAGGGCGGCAGCGGCGGCAGTGATGCCGGCACCGACTGAGGGGACGGGGTGACCGAGCGCAACAAGCGTGCGTTCGAGAAAATGCAGGTCGGTCAGGATATCGGCTTCGCTGATCTGGCCCATCGTGCCGATGCGGATGACCCTGCCGCTCAGCCGGTTGCGCGCACCGGCGATCATCGTGTTGTAGGTCTCGTTGAGGTGCTTGACGATCGCCCCGCCCGTCAGGGGCTCGGGCACCGACGCGACGACAACGGTCTGGGAGGCCACGGCAGGATCGCCGAAAGCCGGCAGGCCAAGCGCGACACAGCCGGCGCGGAGCGCGCCCGAGAGCCGCTCGTGCCGCGCGAAGACCTGCGGCAGCCCCTCCTCGTGAATCATCTTCAGCGCCTCGTGCAGGCCAAAGAGCAACGAGACCGGGCAGGTGAAGGCGGTCTCCTGGTTGTCGACGACGGCCAGCGCCTTGCGCATGTCCCAGTAGAAGCGCGGGCAGCGGTCGGTGCGCTCGATGACCTTGCGGGCCTTGTCGCTGACGCTGGCGAGGCCGAGGCCGGGCGGGCACATCAGCGCCTTCTGCGAGCCGGTGACGACGATGTCGACGCCCCACTCGTCCTGGCGCAGCTCCATGCCGCCGAGCCCGCTGATCGAGTCGACGAGGAACAGCGTCTCGCGCTCGCGCAGGAGCGCGCCGATGCCGGCAAGATCGGTCACCGCACCGGTCGAGCTCTCGTTATGGACAGCGATCACGGCGCGGTACTCGGCCTTGTCGAGCTCGGCGGCGACCCGCGCCGGGGTCGGCGCATGCCCCCATTCGCTCTCGATGACGTCGACCTGCGCGCCCAGTGCCCGCGCGATCTGGGCATAGCGCTCGCTGAACTGGCCGTGGACCAGCGCCAGCACTTTCTCGCCGGGAGCGAGAATATTGACGAGGCTCGCCTCCATCACGCCGGTTCCGGAGCTGCCGAAGACCAGCACCGGCGCCTGCGTGCCGAAGAGCGGCTTGATCAGGCGCTGGATCTCGCCCAGCACGACACGCATCTGCGCGCCGCGATGGTTGACGATCGGCAGCGCGGTGGCACTGCGCACGCGCTCGGGGATCGAGATCGGCCCGGGGATGCGCAGGCGATAGGGATAAGCGGCGGAAGGCGTCGTGCTCACGGGGTTCAGGCTCCGGACTGGAATGATGGCTGCGGCTGGGCCGGCCGGTTAGTGAATGACCTGCTGGATGAACTGGCGGGCGCGCTCGGTTCGCGGCGCAGAGAAGAAGGCGTCCGGCGTCCCGACTTCGGCGATGGCGCCGTTATCCATGAAGACGACCCGGTCAGCCACGGCGCGCGCAAAACCCATTTCATGGGTGACGCAGATCATCGTCATGCCGGTGCCGGCGAGCTCGATCATCACGTCCAGGACCTCCTTGACCATCTCGGGATCGAGCGCCGAGGTCGGCTCGTCGAAGAGCATGACGTCCGGTTCCATGGCGAGCGCCCGGGCGATAGCGACGCGCTGCTGCTGGCCGCCCGAGAGCTGGTTCGGGAACTTGCGGGCCTGCTGGCCGATATGGACGCGTTCGAGCAGCTCCATGGCCTGGGCTTCCGCCGCGGCGCGCGGCAGGCGCCTGAGCTTGATCGGGCCGAGCGTCAGGTTGTCGAGGATCGACAGATGCGGGAACAGGTTGAACGACTGGAAGACCATGCCGACGCGCTGCCGGATCTTCTCGATATTGTCGTCGCCCTGAGACACGGTCTCGCCGCCGACCGTGATCCTGCCACCCTCATAGTGCTCGAGGCCGTTGATGCAGCGGATCATCGTCGACTTGCCCGAGCCCGACGGGCCGCAGACCACGATGCGTTCGCCCTGCTTCACCGCAAGGTCAATGCCGCGCAGGACATGGAACTGCGAGAACCATTTATCGACGTTCTCGAGCCGGATGATGGGATTTTCCATGATTGCAATACCCAATGCGGTCAGGCCCGGTCGGCCCGTGCGAAGCCGCCCTCGATGGCGCGGCTGTAGCAGGACAGCCCAAAGCTCATGAGCCAGAAGACCAGCCCGACGACGAAGTAACCCTCGGCCTGCGAGCCGACCCAGAGCGGGTCCGCGACGCCGGCGGAGACGATGTTGAGCAGGTCGAACAATCCGACGACCATCACCAGCGTCGTGTTCTTGAGCAGCGAGATGGTGGTGTTGACGATGCCGGGCACGACCTTCCGGATCGCCTGGGGCAGGATGATGTAGAGCATCGTGCGCCAGTAGCCGAAGCCGAGCGCCATGGCCGCCTCGTACTGCCCCTTCGGCAGCGCCTGCAGGCCTCCGCGCACCACCTCGGCCATGTAGGCAGCCTCGTAGAAGATGATGCCGACCACGGCGAGCGCGAGCGGATCAGGCTTCATGCCGGAAGGCAGGAAGAAGGGCAGCATCACGATGGCCATGAACAGCACCGTGATGAAGGGCACGCCGCGGCAGAATTCGATGAAGCCGATGCAGAACCAGCGGACCAGCGGCATCTGGCTGCGCCGCCCGAGCGCGAAGAGCGCGCCGAAGGGCAAGGAGAAGCTGATGCCGGAGACGGCAAGGATCAGCGTGAGCAGGAGCCCGCCCCATTTGTCGCTGGGCACCACCGGCAACCCGGCGACCCCGCCATGCAGCAGGACGAAGGTGACGACCGGCAGGACCACCATCATGAACAGGCCGGCATAGCCCTTCCCCGGAATGCGGGGCACCATCAGCCAGGTCAGCCCGGCGATCAGCAGGGCAAAGACGGTATCCGGGCGCCAACGTTCCAGCGGAGGGTAGAAGCCGTAGATGAACTGCGAGGCCTTGGCTGCAACGAAGCCCCAGCAGGCACCGCCCGGCACGCAATCGGCCCGGCTTGCAGCGGTCCAGGTCGCCTTGAACAGCGCCCAGGGCAGGATGGTCCAGGCGATCGCCCCGAGGATGAGGGCGACCGCGAGCGACAGCAACGCGTCGCGCCAGGAGGCGAAGATGCGCCGGCGCAGCCAGAGCGCGATCCGGGCCGGCGCACCGGCATGGGCGGCCGGGCGGCGCGGCGTATCGGAGATGAGGGCGGCTTCGGTCACCGTTCGACGATCCTGGTCATGTGGTTGAACAGGTTGATCAGCGCGCCGATCAGCAGGCTGATCGCGAGATAGACGGCCATGGTCATGCCGACGATCTCGATGGCGCGGCCGGTCTGGTTGATGCTGATGCCGGTGAAGACGCCGACGAGATCGGGATAGCCGATCGCCACCGCGAGCGAGGAGCCCTTGAGGATATTGAGATACTGGTTCGACAGGGGCGGCAGCAGGACGCGCACCGCCTGCGGGATCACGATGAAGCGCAAGGTCCACCACCAGCCGAAGCCGAGCGCGGCCGCGGCTTCGCGCTGGCCCTTGCTCACGGACTCGATGCTGGCGCGTACCAGCTCGCCGATGAAGGCAGCGTTGTAGATCGCCATGGCGAAGACGAGTGCCGTCAGCTCCGGCACCAGGGCCCAGCCGCCGATGAAATTGAACCCTTTGAGCTGCGGCACGGAGACCGAGACCTGCGTGCCTGTCAGCGCGACAGTGAGGACCGGCAGGAGCACGAGCACCGCCAGCGACGGCAACCAGGCGTTCACCGAACGCCCCGTGCGCTCGGCATAGGAGGTCAGGCTGCGGAACAGGGCGAGCGCCGCAACGACTGCAATGAGGATGGCGATGACCAGGAGCCCCGGGCGATCGCTTGTCAGCGCCGGCAGGAAGACGCCGCGGTTCGAGAGATAGACCATGTCGCCGATACCGACGGCGACGCGCGGAGCGGGGAAGGCCCGGAGCGCGACATTGTACCAGATCAGGATATGGAGGAGCTGCGGCAGGTTGCGGACGAGCTCGACATAGATGCGAGCGGCGCGCGACACGGCCCAGTTGCCGGAGAGCTGCGCGATGCCGATGGCGAAGCCCAGGATCGTCGAGAGCACGATGGCGATCGCCGTCACCAGCAGCGTGTTGGTGATGCCAACGAGGAAGACCCGCCAGTAATTGTCGCTCGACGTATACGGGATCAGGTGGAACGCGATCTCGAAGCCCGCCTCCTGCCACAGGAAGTCGAACCCGAGCTTGAGGCCGCGGGCCGCGAGATTGTCGTAGAGGTTGCCGATGGCGACATGGGCCACCCAGGCCAGCGCGACCACGAGCAGCGCCTGGAAGACCCAGCCCATGACGCGGCGGCGTCCCGGCAGCGCAGTACGCTGAGATGATCGAACGGCAGGTGTGGTGGTCATTGTCCGGCTTGTCTGCGTGTGGGGAGATCGAGGCCGGCGGCTGGCGCCGGCCTCGCGCCTTTCGCTCAGCGGAGCAGCGGCGACGACATCAGGCCCTTGTTGTTCCAAAGGTTGTTGAGGCCGCGCTCGAGCTTGATCGGGCTCTTGTTGCCGAGATTGCGCTCGAACATCTCGCCGTAATTGCCGACGGCCTTGATCGCGTTGAGCGCCCAGTCATTGCCGAGCCCGAGCTTGACGCCGAAATCACCGGTCACGCCGAGCAGGCGCTGGACCTCCGGCGAGGTCGAACTCGCCTTCAGCTTCTCGACATTGGCCTGGGTGATCTCCAGCTCCTCGGCGGCGATCAGCGCATTGAGCGTCCAGCCGACGATATCCCGGAAGCGGCTATCGTCCTTGCGCACGACCGGGCCGATCGGCTCCATCGAGATCAACTCGGGCAGCACGACCCAGTCATCCGGCTTGCCGAGCTTCGACACGGCTCCGGCCAGGGCGCTCAGAACATTCGCATAGACGTCGCAACGCCCGGTTTCGAGGTTCTTCTCGTTCTGGTCGCGCGAATTGGCGGCGACCGGGGTGAACTTCAGGCCGTTCTTGCGGAAATAGTCGGCGAGGTTCAGCTCGTAATTGGAACCAGCGGAGACGCAGATCGACGCGCCATCGAGCTCCTTGGCGCTTTTGACGCCGAGCGACTTCTTCGCCAGGAAGCCCTGGCTGTCATAGAGATAGGCGCCGGGCCAGGCGACGTTCAGCTCGATATCGCGAACAAAGGTATGCGTGGCGGTGCGCGCCAGCAGATCGATGCCGCCCGACTGGAGCGTGGCGAACGCCGTCTTGATCTCGAGCGGCACGAACTTGATCTTCTCGGCATCGCCCAGCACGGCGGCGGCGACGGCACGGCAGAAATCGACCTCGAAGCCATTCCATTTCGCTGCGCTGTCGAGCGTGCTCATGCCGGTCTGCACGCCGCTGGACACGCCGCAATTGAGCAGCCCGCGCGCCTTGATCGTCTTCTGCGTGTCGCCGCTCTGGGCCGAAGCCACTGTCACGGCAGCCAGCATGCAGCCGGCAGCGAGGGTCCATTTGTTGCGCAGATATCCGAGCATTCCAATTCTCCCAGCAATTCCTACGGAGCGGTCATCGCGATCGGGGCCGCTCCGAAAACCGGACCCCGATCTCACATAACAAGTTAATTATCAAGTTAATTATATCGGAGCGGGGAGCCGAAGAGATTGCATTCCCATTCCGATTTGATCTGGTTTGTCAGATGCTTGACTACGCGCCGGGGCTGCCGTCGCCATGACCGGGGCTGCATGGAGAGCCGACGGCTCCCCTGCCGAACGCATGCGGTGCGGCGCCCCCGCCAGCACTCCACCACTGGAGCCGAACGCCGCAAGCCGGCGCCGGCGCGACACGGCGCCGCGGGGGCCGTGGCCGCCCTCCGGGGACGCCGCCCCTTGCCCTTAGGGCAGAGGGAGCGACAGGCGTCTGCCTATTCGAAGAAGCAGCTGACGCTGCCCAGCGGGCCGTAATCGCCGGTGATGGTGTCGCCATGCCGCGCTTCCACCGGGCGAATGAAGGAGCCCGCCAGGACGATCTGGCCGGCCTCGATATGGTCGCCATAGGCGGCGAGCCGGTTCGCAAGCCAGGCGACGCCACGGGCGGGATGGTTCAGCACGCCAGCTCCGAGCCCTGTCTCCTCGACCTGGCCGTTGCGCGAGACGATGGCGCCGACCCAGCGAAGATCGACTTGGTCCGGCCGCATGGCACGGCCCCCGACGACGATGCCGGCATTGGCGGCATTGTCGGCGATCGTGTCGACGATAGTGCGGGCCTTCCCGCTCTGCGGATCGACGCGCAGAATGCGGGTATCGAGGATCTCGAGCGCCGGAGTGATGTAGTCGGTGGCATTGAGCACGTCGAAGATCCCGATATTGGGGCCCTTCAGCGGCGCCTTCATCACGAAGGCGATCTCGGCCTCGATCCGCGGCTGGATGAAGCGGTCCTTCGGCACGCTGTCGCCATCGGCGAACATCATGTCGTCGAACAGCACGCCTGAATCCGGGATGTCGATATTCAGCGCGTATTGCATCGCCTTGGAGGTCAGGCCGATCTTCCAGCCGATCACCTTTCGACCGGCGGCGATCTTGTGCTTCACCCAGGCGCCCTGGATGGAATAAGCGTCATCCATCGTCATCTGAGGATGCCTGAGCGACATCAGCCCCGTCTGGCGGCGCGTCCGTTCGGCCTCGTCGAGGCTCAGCGCCGCGGCGGCGATTTCATTGGCGTTCAGCATCGATCAGGCCTCGTCGGCAATGGTGTTGCGGAGAAGGCCGATCCCCTCGGCCTCGACCTCGACGACGTCACCGGGCTTCAGCCAGACCGGCGGCTCCAGGCGAGCCCCTGCCCCGGTCGGCGTGCCGGTGACGAGGATGTCGCCCGGCACGAGCGTGGTGAAGGTCGAGATGTAGCTGATGATCCGGCGGAAGGAGAAGACCATCCGGCTGGTCCGGTCCTCCTGGCGCAGCTCGCCGTTGACGCGGGTCGTCAGCGCGATATCGGCGATCTGCGCCTCATCGCTGAAGGGAACGAGCCATGGCCCGATGGAGCCCGAGCGGTCGAAATTCTTGCCCTGCGTGACGTTGAACTTGGCGTGCCGAACCCAGTCCCGGATCGTCCCCTCATTGCAAAGCGACAGGGCCGCGACATGGTTCAGCGCGTCGCGCTCGGCGATGCGGCGCCCCGCTTTGCCGATGACGATGACGATCTCGCCCTCATAATCGAGCTGCACGCTCTCGGGCGGGCGGATCAGCGGCTGGTCATGACCGGTGAAGGAGCGGGGAAAGCGCGGGAACAGGGAGGGATTGGCCGGGGCGGCCTGACCATCCTTGTATTCGGCGTTGCGGTCGGGAAAATTGACGCCCACGCAGATGATCTTTTCGGGCGCGGCAATCGGAAGCTCGTAGCGGATCGCCTGGAACGGCAGATCCGGAGACAGCCCCGCCGCCGCGTCGGCAAGCTTCGCAAAGGCGCCCTCGGCTACCACCTCCTTCAGGCTCGGCCACCGAGCCGAGAAGCGGCTGGACAGGTCAATGACGCCCCCTTCCACGGCCAGGCCGTATCCGGCGCGGTTTTCAGCGGAGAAGCTGATGAATCTGGGGGCAAGCATGAATCCGGTCCTTCTGTCGCCTCGTGCCTTTGGCCGAGATCGACGTCTTCGAGAGTTGATTGCCAGGGGGATGGCGACGCGGCGGGCTGGCTTCAGCAACGGCGCAGGACCACACCGCCACGCAGGATTTATGATTATCATGTTAATTAGATAGCATGACCCGATCAAGAGGCGATCCGGCCTTATCCCCTACCCTGCCCTGACGTCCTGAGGTCGCGGCGGACATGTCGGGAAACCGCGCAGCGAAACCTGCGGTTCCGCATCGGCGCGCCATCGCTACGTGATCGATAGACGAGCAGTGGGGCCACCGGCGCCCGCCTTCACATCTGGGGAAGGCCGCCCTGACCGTTGGCGCCCATGCCGACGTCCCGTCAGCATTCCAGCCATCTCGACGCCCGACTGACGCTTGACAGCCCGCTCGATCAAACCATAGCATATCAAATAACAAAATGATGTTTCATTATATGAAATGAGACACAGAGGGACGCTCCTTGACGCTCGATACCGACAAAGCCTCCGCCAAAGCTGTGCCTGCCGGCACAAGCACGCTCGACCTCGCCCTGCAGGCAGTCGAGTATCTGGTCCGGCAGAGCCGCCCCGTCGCGCTGGCGCAGATTGCCGAGGCGCTCTCCTCCTCCAAGGCCACCATCTACCGGCATCTGGTGACGCTTCAGCGCCACGGCTTCGTCCGTCAGGATCCGAATACCGGCCGCTACGATGCCGGCATCAAGCTGATGGTCCTCGGCGAGGCGCTGCGACAGCGCTTCGATATCGTCTCGGCAGCGCGCGAGGAGTTGATGACGCTCCGCGACCGCTCCGGCCAGGCTGTGACGCTTTGCGACGTGATCGATGAGGAATTGATCGTCCTCGAGCTGATCCAGGGCCGCACGATGATCGAATTCGCGATGCGGCCGGGCACGCGGCTCGCCTTCCACGCCAGCGCGCATGGCAAGATCTGGCTCGCCTTCGGCTCGCCGGAACGCAGTCGCACCGTTGCAGCCGGCGAGTTGAAGGCGTGGACGCCGAGCACGATCGTCTCCGGAGAGGCGCTTCTGGCGGAAATCGCACGCGTCCGCGAGTGCGGCTGGGCCACTGCGCCCGACCAGGTGATCACCGGCGTCAACACGCTGGCCGCCCCGGTCTTCGACCACCGCAAGGCGCTGGTCGGCTCGATCGCCATCGTCGGCTCCACGCAATTCATCGCGCCAGAACCCGATCCCGAACAGATCCGCGAAGTCGTCGGCGCAGCCGCACGCATCTCGCGCGGATTGACCTGGAAAGACTGAGATCATGACCTATTCCTTGGCCGTCGATATCGGCGGCACCTTCACGGACATCGTCCTGCGCGACTCCCGCGGCAGCCTCAGCGTCGACAAGACACTGACCACCCACCACGACCTGCTGGAGGGCTTCTTCCGCGGTGTCGATTCCGTGCTGGGCAAGGCCGGCATCGCGGCCGGCGCGATCGATGGTGTCGTGGTCCACGCCACAACGGTCGTCACCAACGCGCTGATCGAGCGCAAGGGGCTGCCGACGGCGCTCGTCGTCACGGAGGGCTTCCGCGACGTGCTCTCGATCCGCAACGAGCACCGCTATGACATGTACGATCCGCAGATCGAGTTCCCCGAGCCGCTGGTGACGCGCGAGCTGACCTTCGGCATCAAGGAGCGGGTCCTGGCAGACGGCACCCTCGCGCTTGCTCCGGCAGCCGAGGACATTACCGAACTCGCAGCCGAGATCCGCGCCTCCGGTGCTCGCGCCATCGCGATCTGCTTCCTCAACAGTTTCGCCAATCCTGAAAACGAGGTCGCGGTCGCGGCTGCCCTCTCTCGCGAACTCAACGACGTGTTCATCTGCACCTCGGCCGAGGTCGCGCCGCAGATCCGCGAATACCAGCGCGCCTCGACGGCGACGGTGAATGCCTACGCCATGCCGATCTCGCAGCCCTATCTCAAGCGGCTGAGCGACCGGCTGCGCGTCGAGGGTTTCGCCAACACGCCGCTGATCATGCTGTCCTCGGGCGGCGTCGTCGGCGCCGAGACAGCGGGCAAAAATCCCGTGCGCATGATCGAGAGCGGTCCGGCAGCCGGCGCCCTTGCTGCCTGCCACTATGCGGAGCTGCTCGGTATCGATCGACTGATGTCCTTCGACATGGGCGGCACCACGGCCAAGGCCTGCCTGATCGAGAACCGCACGCCGCTGATCACCGGGCTGTTCGAGGTCGACCGGCGCTACCGCTTCCGGGAAGGCAGTGGCCTGCCCGTCACGGTGCCTTCGATCGACTTGATCGAGATCGGGGCCGGCGGCGGCAGCATCGCCCATGTCGACGATCTCGGCCTGCTCAAGGTCGGGCCCGAAAGCGCCGGCTCCAATCCGGGACCTGCCTGCTACGGCCGCGGTGGCAAGAACGCGACCGTCACCGATGCAGATCTCGTGCTCGGCCTTATCGATGCCGAGAACTTCCTCGGCGGCGACATGTCGCTCGACAAGGCAGCCTGCGACGCCGCGATGGCGCGGCTCGGCGATGCGCTCGGCCTCAACGCCGTCCAGGCGGCGCGCGGCATCTACCGCATCGTCACGGAGGCCATGGCCTCGGCGGCGCGGACCCACGCCACCGATCGCGGCGTCGATTATCGCGGCCTGCCGCTCTTCGCCTTCGGGGGTGCCGGTCCGTTGCACGCCTGCGGCGTCGCGGACCTGCTGCAGAGCACCAGCGTGATCGTACCGCCGCAGTCGAGCGTGCTGTCGGCCTTCGGCACGCTCGTCACGCCGGTCCGGCTCGATCTGGTGCGCAGCGACCTGACGCGGGTCGATCATCTCGACTGGGGCCGCGTCGACCGTGTGCTCGGCGAGCTCGAGAGCGAGGGGCTGACGGCGCTCGGCGTATCCGGTTGCGCGGCGTCCGACGTCACGATCCTCATCGGCGCGGACATGCGCTATGTCGGCCAGCAGCACGAGGTCACGATCATCTTCGAGACCGACCCGCGCAAGAGCCGTGACAGCGCAGCGCTGACGGCACAGTTCGAGGCTGCCTATCGCACCCTCTACGGCGTCAACCCCTCGCATGTCCCGATCGAACTCGTGACCTGGCGCGTCGTGGCACGCGGTCCCCTGCCGCATTTCGACGGCCAGGCCAGGCCCCAGAACACAGCCGGTGCACCCAAGCGTCATCGTCCGGTCCATGCCTGGGAAGACGGTCAGTCGGTGCCGGTCTACGAGCGCTCCGCCCTCGCCACCGGCCAGACCATCGCCGGCCCCGCCATCATCGAGGAGCGCGAGACCACGACCGCGCTGCCTCCCGGCTGGAGCGCGACGATCGACGCGCTCGGCTGCATCGTCGCCACGAAAGGCTGAAATCCGATGGACGGAGTCGAACTCGAAATCCTCTGGTCGAACCTGATCGGTATCGTCAACGAACGCGCCAAGGCGCTGCAGCGCATCGCCTTCAGCCCGATCGTGCGCGAAGCCGGCGACCTCGCCTGCGCGCTCTTCGACCAGCGCGGACGCATGGTGGCGCAGGCCAATACCGGCACGCCCGGCCATATCAACTCGCTCGCCATCGCGGGAGCCCATCTCGTGCGCCTGTTCGAAGGGCGCTGCGAACCCGGCGACGTGCTGATCACCAACGACCCCTGGCTCTCGGCCGGGCACTTCTTCGACATCACGATCCTGACGCCGATCTTCAACGGCACGAAACTGCTCGCCTATATCGGCTCGACCATCCACCACACCGATATCGGGGGCTACGGCATCGGCGCCGGCGCCCGCGACGTGCATGAGGAAGGCCTCTGGATCCCGCCGCTCAAGCTCTACGAGCGCGGCAAGCCGAGCGAGATGCTGCACGACATCATCCGCCGCAATGTGCGCACGCCCGACGCCGTCTTCGGCGACCTGTCGGCGCAGGTCTCTTCCGGCGAGGCCGCCGCCGAGCACCTGATCACGCTGTGCGAGCGCTACGGCATCGAGGACATCGAAGCCCTGTCCGACGAGATCATCGATCGCTCCGAGGAGGCGACGCGCAACGCCATCCGCAAGCTGAGGCCCGGCACCTATCATGGCGAGGCCGTCTTCGACGTTCCCGGCGGCGAAATCATCACCCTGAAGACGGCTGTGACCGTCGATGCCGAAAGTGGTTCGATCATCGTCGACTTCGACGGCTCCTCACCGCAGACGACGACCGGCATCAACGTGGTGCTGAACTACACCCACGCCTATTCGACCTTCGCGATCCGCTCCTGCCTCAATCCGGACCTGCCGAACAACACCGGCTCGCTCGCGCCGATCGAAGTCCGCGCTCCCGTGGGCTCGATCATCAACTGCGCCTATCCGGCGCCGGTGAATGCGCGCCATGTGGTCGGCATGTACGTCCCGATGCCGATCCTGAAGGCGCTGCATCAGGTCATGCCGGAACGGGTCCTGGCGGAAGGATCAGGCGCGGTCTGGACTATTCAGATCCAGGGCCGGCGTCCGAGCGGCGAACCCTTCACCTCGTCGATGTTCAACTATTCCGGCGGCATGGGCGCGCGCGCCGGCAAGCCGGGGCCGAGCGCCACCTGCTATCCGACAGGGGTCGCGGCTGTGCCGATCGAGATCCTGGAAGCAGCGATGCCGATCGTCTTCGACCGCAAGGAACTGCGGCCGGGGTCCGGCGGCAAGGGCCGGATGCAGGGCGGGGACGGCCAGATCATCCAGTTTCACATGCGTACCGACCATGCCTGGCTGCTCAACGCGGTGCCGAGCCGGCTCGAACGCGGGCCTGACGGGATCGATGGCGGCCTCCCGGGGGCGCCCGGGCGCTTCCTCGTCAACGGCACATCCGTCAGCGAGGCGAAGAAGCTGACGATGAAGGCCGGCGACGTCGTGCTGCTGGAGACGCCCGGCGGCGGCGGCTACGGCAAGCCGGCGGCCTGAGAACTGCCATCGGGCGCAAGACCAAATCGTTGCACAAGACCAAGAAAAAGGCGGAGCCCCGCACCGGGGTGACCAGTCGAAGCCAAGGGAAACCGGGAGGACAGTTGATGAAGCAGACCCTATTTGCGGCCGGCATCGCCGCAAGCGTCGCGATGGTCGGCGCGGCGCCCGCCCGCGCGCAGGAGCCCTACAAGATCGGCGTCTCGGCAGGTCTGACCGGCTATGCTGCGACGGTCGATCGCGCCTGGCGCGACGGCGTCGAACTGGCAGTCGCGGCGGTGAACGCCAAGGGCGGCGTCATGGGCCGCAAGATCCAGGTTGTCGTCGAGGACAACCGATCCGAGCCGCAGGAGGCGGTGACCGTCTATCGGAAGATGCTGAGCTCGGACAAGGTCGACGTCTTCGTCAGTGGCTGCGTCTCGGCCGGCAATTTCGCCGCCGCCGGCCTGCTCTTGCGCGCCAAGGTGCCGATGATGCTGTGCTCGATCCTGCCGCAGCAGGCCGAGCACCTGCCCTGGGCCTTCACCACCCTGCCGCCGGCCGGCTTCGAGGTCGACAAGCGCCTGGAATACCTCAAGGAAAAGACGCAGATCCGAAAGATCGCGGTGCTGCATGACCCGACCCCCTACGCCAATCTCCAGAAGGGCGTGGCCGAGCGCAACGCGGCCAAGTACGGCCTCGAGGTCGTCTCTGTCGATCAGTACAAGCAGGACGACCCTGATCTCAGCGTCCAGATCAGCAAGGCGCGTTCGGCGGGCGCCGGCGCGATCCTGAAGATCGGACTCGGCGGCACGACGCTGACCGCGGCCAAGAACATCAAGCAGCTCGGCGCCGACATGCTGCTGCTGACGAGCCTCGAGGACCTGGCCGTGTTCGGTCCGGTCTCCGAGGTGCTGGGCGACAAGTTCTTCTTCGTCGCCTCGCCGTCGCAGGTCTATGAGGCGCTGCCCGAGGGCACCCTCAAGACCGGCATCAAGGCCTTCCTCGAGCCCTGGCGCGAAAAATACAGGGATCGCGACCCGAACTGGGCCTCGCGCGGCTGGGACGGCGTCATGCTGACGGTCGCCGCGATCGAGAAGGCGAAGTCCTTCGAGGGCGAGAAGGTTCGCGCCGCCTATGAGGAGTTGACCGGCTTCCAGGGCACGACCGGCATCTACAATTTCCGGCCGGACCTGCATCAGGGCATCACCGAGAACCCCTTTGTGCTGGCCACCATCGAAGCCGGCAAGGTCAAGGTGGTGCAATGAGCCTCGCGGTCGCGACCAAGATAGAAGCGAGCGCTGCTCCGCCGATCCTGGCCGCGACCGGCCTCTCGGCGCGCTATGGCCATGTCGAGGCGCTGCACGGGGTCGATCTGCACATCGGCGAGGGCGAACTCGTCGCCGTGCTCGGCCCCAACGGGGCCGGCAAGTCGACGCTGCTGCGCGCGATCATGGGGCTCTCCGCCAATAGCGGCGAGGTCCGTTTCCGGGGCCAGGCGCTGTCGCGGCACGATGCAGTCGCGGTCGCTTCGCGCGGCATCGTGCTGGTGCCGGAGGGGCGCGGTCTCTTCGCCCCGATGTCCGTTGCCGACAATCTCGAACTCGGCGCCTATCGCTTGCGGGACAAGGCCGAATTCAACCGCCGGCGCGAGCGCGTGCTGACCCTGTTCCCGCGCCTGAAGGAACGGCTCGGACAGGCCGCAGGCTCCATGTCCGGCGGCGAGCAGCAGATGCTCGCCCTTGGCCGTGCGCTGATGGCCGGGCCGAAGCTGCTGCTGCTCGACGAGCCCTCGCTCGGCCTCGCGCCGCGCGTCACCGAGGAAATCCTGGAGACGCTCGGCCTCCTGAACCGCGAAGGCCTGGCGATCGTGCTGGTCGAGCAGAAGGCGCCGCTCGCGCTCGAACTTGCCAACCGCGTCTACCTGCTTTCGCTCGGGCGCATCGTCGCCGAACTCGATCCGCGTGACATCACCTCCCATGACGAACTCGCTCAGCATTACTTCGCCTGAACGGCGCCCGCTCAGGCTGGTGGGCCTGCTGCCCTGGCTCTTCGCCGGGCTCGTCGTCGGCTATGCCATGATCGTGGGCGGCTATGCCGCAACGGTCGTCGCCTTTGCGCTGATCTACGCGGTCTTCGTGACCGGGCTGAACCTGTTCATGGGCTTCGCCGCGCAGGTTTCCTTCGGGCAGAACGCCTTCGCCGCGATCGGCGGCTATATCTCCGCCGTGCTGACCGCCACCCATGGCTGGAGCCCCCTGCCCGCCATGGTGCTCGGCATCGTCGCGGCCGTGATTGCCGCCGCGATCGTCGGCTATCCCGCGCTCAGGCTGAAGGGCCATTACCTCGCGATGGGTACGCTGGCCATCGGCCTGATCACCTACGAGATCACCGTCGAATGGCAGTCGGTGACGCAGGGCTATATGGGCATCTCCGGCATCCCGCCCTTCGGGATCGGTCCCTATGAGATCACCTCCGACCGCGGCCAGCTCATCCTGCTCTCGCTGGTTGTCGCGGCTTGCGCCTTTGCGGCAGCGCGCATCCGCCGCTCGCGTTTCGGCCGAGCGCTCTCGGCTGTCGCCGGCAGCGAGGAGGCGGCGACGGCGCTCGGCATCGACGTCGCGCGCTACAAACTCGCGGCCTTCCTGCTCTCGGCCGGTTTTGCCGCGCTCGCGGGCTCGCTCTTCGTGCATGTCGTCGGCTTCGTCAGCCCCGAGGTCTTCGGGCTGCACATGGTCATCGTCACCTTCACCATGCTCTATGTCGGCGGCATCGGCACGGTCGCCGGACCTTTGGTCGGGGCGCTGATCGTCAGCCTGCTGCCGGAGACTTTTCGCGCCTTCAAGGACTATCAGGACCTCGCCTATGGCGCGGCGCTGATCCTGCTGCTGATCTATGCGCCGCGCGGCCTCGCCGGCCTCTTTGCCCCGCGGGGGCGCTCGTGAGCCGGCTTCGCCTGGACGGCGTGACGCGCCGCTTCGGCGGCCTCGTCGCAGTCGACGATGTCTCGTTCGAGGTCCCTGCCGAGGGCGTCACCGCCGTGATCGGCCCCAATGGCGCCGGCAAGACGACGCTGTTCAACCTGATCTCCGGCTTCCTGCCGCCGAGCGCAGGCCGGATCGTCTTCGAGGGCAAGGACATCACCGGCCGGCCGCCCGCAGAGATCGCCACTGCGGGACTGGTGCGGACCTTCCAGCTCGTCAAGCTGTTCGAGGATCTGAGCGTGCTCGATAACGTCAAGGTCGGGTGTCACCTGCAGGGCAAGGCCGGCCTGTTCTCGGCATTGCTGCGGCCGGCCTCTGCCCGCCGCGAGGAGGCAGCCGTCGAAGCCCGGGCGCGCGACCTCCTCGCCTTCGCCGGTCTCGCAGGGATGGCCGACGAACCGGCATCGGGCCTGCCCTATGGCCGCCAGCGCATGCTTGAACTGGCGCGCGCCATGGCGGCGGGGCCACGGCTCATCCTGCTCGACGAGCCGGCGGCCGGCCTGAATACCGAGGAATCAGCCGTGCTCTCGCGCACCATCCGGCGCATCGCCGACGAAGGCACCAGCGTGCTCCTGATCGAACACGACATGACGCTGGTGATGAATACCGCCGACCGCGTCGTCGTGGTGGATTTCGGCCGCAAGATCGCAGAGGGCACGCCGGCCGAGGTCCGCGCCGACCCGGCCGTGATCGCGGCCTATCTCGGCACCGGCAAGTCTTTCTCGAACAAGTCCTCCTCGGACAAGTCTTCCCTGAACAAGTCTTCCACCGACACGCCCGGCACGCAGGAGGCGGCCCATGGCTGACTTGTCCTATATCCCGCAAGTGCTCGTCAGCGGGCTCGGCATCGGCTGCGTCTACGGCCTGATCGGCATCGGCTTCTGCGTGATCTACAACGCCAGCGGCATCGTGAATTTCGCGCAAGGCGCCTTCGTGATGCTCGGCGGCTTGATTACCCAGGTGCTGTTCGCGCGTAACGGCGTGCCGCTGCCGGTCGCCGCCCTGATCGCGATCGCAGCCGTCGCCGTGCTCGGCGTGGCGATCGAGCGCGTCGTCGTCAGGCCGCTTTGGAACCGCAAGGCGACGATGTTCGTGATGATCCTGGCGACGCTGGCCGCCCAGATCGTGATCGAGCGGCTGACGCTGATCGCAGTCGGCGACCAGCCCAAGACCCTGCCGGTCTTCACCGACCTCCCGCCGCTGATGATCGGTAGCGTCGCGATTGGCTACCAGCTGATCTGGATCGTCGGGGGATCGCTTGCGATCGTCGCAGCGCTTGCCGCCTTCTTCGGCCTGACGCGGACCGGCAAGGCCATGCGCGCCTGCTCGATCAACCGCGAGGCGGCTGCGCTGCAAGGCATCCCGGTCGCGCGCATGCTGGCACTGGCCTTCGCGCTGAGCGCGGCGCTCGGCGCCATTGCCGGCATCCTGATCACACCGACGCAGTACACCGCCTTCAATGTCGGCGTGCCCTTCGCGATCAGCGGCTTCATCGCCGCGATCGTCGGCGGCTTCGGGCGGCCTTTCGGCGCCTTTCTCGGCGGGTTGCTGCTCGGCCTGCTGCAGGCACTCGCCATCGTCGGCTTCGGCGCGGGCCTGAAGAACGTCGCGGCGCTGTCGGTGCTGCTGCTCTTCCTGTTCATCCGGCCGTCCGGCATCCTCGGCGCGGCCAAGTAGACAAGCGACGCACCCGACCGCCCGGACGGTCGCTCTTGTTCAATCGGGAGATCCACCATGGACATTCACAAGATCGACTGGAGCCAGATTCCGTGGACGCCGGTGCGTCCAGGCGTGGACCGCAAGGCCTTCTCCGGTAGTGCCGCGACAGTGGCGTTGCACCGGCTGATGCCTGGCCATGAGCCCAGGCCGCACAGCCATCCCCATGAGCAGATCGCCTATATCGTGAGTGGGACGCTGCGCTTCTTCATCGGCGGCGAAGAGCATCTCGTCGGCCCCGGCGGGCTCGTCGTGATCCCGTCCAATGTCGAGCATTGGGGCGAGGTCGTCGGCGACGAGCCCGTGCTCAATCTTGACGTCTTCACACCGCGCCGCCCGGAATACGCCTGAAACCAAGGGGTTCCAGGCCCAAGGGGGGCGCATTCGAGGGAAAAGTCACAGCCCACGAGGGAGCCGAGGGGCTGGTCGATCGCGTCTGGCCGCATCCCGCCGGGTCGCGCCAGTGCCGGACGTCGGCCTCTTGGCCGAATACGGACCTAGGCGGGACGGCGCGGCAGCACCCGATGTCGCCCATTGCGGGCAATCACGACGGGCTTATCGTCATGGCCTTGGTGGCACTCATGATGATCAGCTGGCGGTAGACTATGGCTCGCATCCCTCCGCAACATTTGACAACGGATCGCCTGGTTCTGCGCCCAACGAGCCTCGCGGATGCTGATCGCGCCTTTGAAATACAGTCGGACTGGGAGGTGACGCGCATGCTGCGAATGGCGTCGTTTCCGCCCGATCGAGCAGACATCGCGCAATGGTTCGCCGACCATCCGCGCGAATGGGCAGCGGGAGAAGCCTATCGTTTTGCGGTCGAGCTCCAGGGCAGAGCCATCGGGGTCATCGACGTCGATGAGATCTCTCAAGGCGAGGGGGAACTCGGCTATTGGTTCGAGCAGGCCAGCTGGGGCTGCGGCTATGCATCGGAAGCGGCACGAGCGGTCCTGAACTTCGCGTTTCGAACAGTCGGCCTGTCGCAGCTTCTCTCCGGACATGCCGTCGACAACGCAGCTTCGGGGCAGGTGCTTCTCAAACTCGGCTTTCGCCCACTGGACACCGTTCAGCGAAGCTCCCGCTCGAGAGGCGAGACAATCCTGCAGCGCCGCTACGTCCTGCCCGCCTCCGTAACGCTGGAGTGAGCGAGGGGCGGCCGCCCCGGGACAGCCGCGTTTCCGTGCGGTGGTCGGCGATCGCGGCACCGCCGGCATTCATTAGCACCGCTTATCTGTCCTAGTGAATCATTGAGCCTAATCGAATATCGGCCAGATCGTTAGGTTCCCCGCGAAGCTGACGCAGCAACCGAGGGGCGCATGCCGACGATCAAGACGCTATTCCTGCTTCCATCCATCCTGATCGCGACCGGTCTGCTCAGTCTGACGCCTGCGCTTTCACAATCTGCCGGGAAGCCAGAGCCTTTGGTCATTCAGGACCAGGGCAGTTTCGCGGTCGGCGGCGTGATCGCCAGCGCCCCGGGCACATTCGATGCGATGAAACCCCTGCAGCCGGCCGGGCAGACCTTCCATGGCGATCATCTCTACGCCTTCTACCAGCTGCCGGTCGCCCCGCGGAAACTCCCCATCGTGATGTGGCACGGGGCCGGGCAATTCTCGAAGACCTGGGAGACGACACCAGACGGGCGCGAAGGCTTCCAGAACATTTTCCTGCGCCGCCGTTTCGCGACCTATCTCATCGACCAGCCGCGGCGCGGCAATGCCGGCCGCAGCACGGTCGAGGCGACCATCAAGCCGACTCCCGACGAGCAGTTCTGGTTCGGCCAGTTCCGCGTCGGCATCTGGCCGACCTATTTCGACGGCGTCCAGTTCGACCGCAAGCCGGAGACGCTGAACCAATATTTCCGTGCCATGACCCCGAACACCGGCCCGTTCGATGCAAACGTGATTTCCGATGGCGTGTCGGCGCTGTTCGCCAGGATCGGTCCCGGCATCCTGATGACGCATTCGCAGAGCGGCGGGCCAGGCTGGCTGACCGCGATCAAGAACCAAAACGTCAAGGCGATCGTCGCCTTCGAGCCCGGTAGCGGCTTCGTCTTCCCGCAGGGCGAGCTGCCGAAGCCTGTGCCGACCGCGTTCGACACGCTTGAAGGCACGCCGGTGCCGATGTCGGACTTCATGGCACTGACCAAGCTGCCGATCATCATCTTCTACGGCGACAATATCCCGTCGAAGGCGTCCGATGTTCCGACCCAGGACGCCTGGCGTGGCCGGCTGGAGATGGCTCGGATCTGGCGCGACACCGTCAACAAGCATGGCGGCCAGGTCACTTTGGTCCACCTGCCGGAGATCGGCATACGGGGCAACACGCATTTCCCGTTCTCGGACCTGAACAACATCGAGATTGCGGACCAGGTCTCGCGCTTCCTGGCGGACAAGCAGCTGGACTGATCACTCCCAGCACTCTCGCCGGCACGACGACGGCGCATGCCTGTCGCGGCCACTCATTCGGACAAGGAAAGCCCCACCATGAGCCCCCTCGCGCGTGCCCTGCTCGCCGCCACATGCCTGTTCGCTGCTGGCCACGCAACGACCTCCTACGCCCAACCCCAGGCGCCAGCCCCGGCCCAGCCGGCGACGCCAAAGCCGCCTTCCCGGGCGCAGCAGCTGATGGGCGATATCGCGCCAAAGCTGGCCGAGCTCACCGACACTGTCCTGTTCGGCGACATCTGGGAGCGGCCAGGCCTCTCCAGGCGCGACCGCAGCCTGGTCACCGTCAGCGCTCTCATTGCCATGAACCGCCCTGATCAGTTGCGGTCCCATCTCGCCCTGGCGCGGCAGAACGGCGTGAAGGAGGAAGAGCTCGTCGAGGCGATCACGCAGCTCGCCTTCTACACGGGCTGGCCGAACGCCGTTTCGGCGGTCGCGGTTGCGCGCGACGTGTTCAAGCCGAAATGAGGCCCGGGATGGTCGTTCCAGAGCTTGCACCACCTGGTCCCGATGGAGCGAACGGTCGGCGCAGCCCCTCTGCAACGCAGGGCGTGGCCATTCCGCGACCTCCCCGGCCCTCGACGGCACGGCCGCGGCCAGAAGCAATCATGTCTCCAATGAGCAATCCAAGGACAACCCATTCATGAAGGTGCCTACGCTTCAGATCGCCCTGGCAAGCCTGTCCATGGCCGCCGTCCTCACGGTGGGCTGGCGGGTCCATGCGGAGGCCACGAGGGTGACGTTTCCCGAACTCGACACGCTGGTCCACTACACCACCGTCCGGCGCGGCAACGTCACCGAACATATCATGACGACGCCCGCGGCGATCGAGGCCGTGAAGAACCGCCAGCCAGTGCCGGCCGGAACCCATTTCGTGCTGGTCGACCATCGCGACGGCAAGCTGTTCCGCTACTTCGTGATGGAGAAGGGCCAGAACTGGGGCGCGGATTACGACGACCGCCGCCGCACCGGCGACTGGCAGTTCCAGTGGTTCTGGCCGGATCGGACGATCAACACGAGCGAGAACACCGCCCGCTGCCAGTCCTGCCACCAGAGCCAGTCGGGCAGCGAATTCCTCTTCACCGGCTATCGCATCCCCCGTTTCGACGGCAAGCCGGTCGAATAGGTCCAGGGGAGCACGAAGGTGAGTTCTCTCTTCATATCCCGGCTATGGCTCGACGCTCTGGCGGCCGGCCTGCTGCTGCTCGGGTTTGCCTATTGGTGGCTTGGCAACCCCATCCATGAGATCGCGGGAACGGCGCTGTTCCTGCTCCTGATCGCCCATAACGTCTTCAACCGGCGCTGGTATGGCGCCGTCGCACGGACCCGGCACGGGCCGCGCAGCCTGTTCAACATCAGCGTCACCGTCGCGCTCCTGATCGCCATGCTGGCGCTGGTCGCGACCAGCGTGCTGATCTCGCATGCCCTTGCCGCCTATCTGCCGGCCTGGGGCGGCTTCACCATTCGGCAGATCCACACCCTTGCCGCCTACTGGGTCCTGGTGATCGTCGCGATCCATCTCGGGCTGCGCTGGCCGATGCTGATGGGCGTGGCCCGCAACCTGTTCGGCATCAGAACGCCCAGCAGGCTGCGAACGCTCCTGCTGCGGGCAGCAGCAGTGACGATCGCCGTCCACGGCGCCTGGAGTTGCATCGTCCTCGGGCTCGGAACCAGGCTTTCCATGCAGACGACACTGGATTGGTGGAATTTCGAGGAAGCGGTGGCGGGCTTCTTCATCCATTGCGCGGCTGCCGCCGGGCTGTTCATGGTCGCAACCTATTACGGCCTGAAGCTCGTCCAGCCCGGCTGGCCCATCGGCAGCAATCGCCAACGGGAATTGCCAGGCGCGGAGCCCGGTCAGGCCAGCCAGGCATGACGTAGCGCGACCGCCATCGGCTTCACCGGCGAGATCATTCCCGGTAGCGCAGGACGTCGATCAGGACGGCCAGGGCCGGCGAGACATGCCGGCGGCTCGGATAGTACAGGTGATAGCCAGGGAATGGCGGGCACCAATCCTCCAGCACGCGCACAAGGCGCCCGTCCCGGATATGCGGGATGGCCTGATCCTCAGGCAGATAGGCGAGCCCCAACCCGTCCAAGGCGGAGTTCAGCCGCATGGCGAGGCTGTTGAACACAAGCTGCCCCTCGCCGCGGACCTTGATCTCGCGGCCGTCCTTTTCCAGCCCCCAGGCAAAGAGGCCGCCATAGGTCGGCAGGCGCGACGCGATGCAGTTATGAGCGGTCAGGTCCTGAGGAGTCTCGGGAATGCCGTAGCGGGCGAAATAGTCCGGCGAGCCAATCACGGCCATGCGCATCTCCGGGCCGATGCGAACCGCGATCATGTCCTTCGCCAGTTGCTCGCCAAGGCGCACGCCGGCGTCGTAGCCAGCCGCGACGATATCGACGAGGCCATAATCGACGATGATCTCGACCGTGATGTCGGGATGATCCGGCAGGAATTTGCGCAGGGCCGGCTGCAACATGGCGACCGCCGCGTGCTCTCCGGCCGTGATGCGTACCGTTCCCGCGGGTTTACCTCGCAACTCGCCGAGCGCCGCGATCTCCGCCTCGATCTCCTCGAAGCGCGGACCGACCGTCTCCAGAAGTCTCTTGCCCGCTTCCGTGGGCGCGACGCTGCGCGTCGTACGGGTCAGCAGGCGCAGCTTCAGTCGTTCCTCGAGTGCCTTGATCGTCTGGCTCAGGGCCGATTGCGAGACGCCCAGCTTGGCCCCGGCCTTGGTGAAGCTGCGCTCCCGCGCCACCATGGCGAAGGCAGCGAGATCGTTGAAGTTCGGCTGCGCCATTGATTAGGGGACCTTATGAGCTCTTGCGGATTATAACTCCTAATCACCGCGGGCCACGCTCGCTACATACGCGCCATCAACATCGTGAGCAGAGTGTGAGGTGGACCATGCAGAAACGGACACTCGGCAAGAGCGGCCTGAGCGTGTCGGCGCTCGGTCTCGGCTGCATGGGCCTGAGTTATGGTTATGGCCAAGCCGTCGAGGGGAAAGCCGGCGTCGAGCTGATCCGCCGGGCCTTCGACCGAGGGGTGACCTTGTTCGACACCGCCGAGTCCTATGGGCCGTTCGTCAATGAGGAGCTCCTGGGTCAGGCGCTCGCGCCGATCCGCGAGCACGTCGTCATTGCGACCAAGTTCGGGTTCGACATCGACCAGAATTCCGGAGAACGGCGCCCAGGGCTGAACAGCCGGCCCGAGCATATCAGGCGCGTCGCCGAGGCGTCCCTGAAGCGACTTCGCACCGATGTCATCGATATATTCTACCAGCACCGTGTCGATCCCGAGGTTCCCATCGAGGAGGTGGCCGGCGCAGTCCGGGCCCTGGTCGCGGAAGGCAAGGTCCGCCATTTCGGGCTGTCCGAAGCCGGCGCGGCGACGATCCGCAGGGCGCATGCGGTTCATCCCGTCGCTGCCGTCCAGAGCGAATACTCGCTGTTCTATCGCGACGCGGAAGCGGAGATCTTGCCTGTGCTCGAAGAGCTCGGCATCGGTTTCGTGCCGTTCAGCCCGCTCGGCGCCGGTTTCCTGACCGGCAAGATCGACGGCAACACGACCTTCGAACCGACGGATTTCCGCAATGCAGTGCCACGCTTCTCGGTGGAAGCCCGCAAGGCCAATGCAGCCTTGGTCACGCTCATTGAGGACGTCGCCGAGGACAAGGGCGCGACGCCCGCGCAAATCGCGCTGGCCTGGCTCCTGGCGCAGAAACCGTGGATCGTTCCCATCCCCGGCACGACGAAACCTCATCGCCTCGAGGAGAACATCGCAGCGACCGCGGTGCAGTTGACCGCGGCCGATCTCCACGAGATCGATCAGGCCCTGTCGACGATGACCTTGACCGGGGAGCGTTTGCCCGCAGCCGCATTGAAGATGACAGGACTCTAGCCCCGTCAGGCCCCGCCTCAGATCTGCGGCGTCGCGTAGAGCACTTTGCCGTTCACCTTGATCTCGACATCCTGGAGATACTGGCGGATGCCGTCCTCGTCGATCTCCAGCCCCAGCCCGACCGCGTCCGGGACGCTGATGTCGCCATTCCCGTCCCTTTCCAGGTGGTTGCGGGTGAAGGCGAGCGCGACGGGCTTTGGCATGGCCGGATACTCGCAGATGACGTGGTCCTTCAGGCCGGCATAGGGCTGGATCGAGGCCGAGAGCGCCAGATGCGAGGTGAAGCTGTGATTGACGAAGGTCACGCCCCTGGCAACGGCGTAGTCGGCCACCTCCTTGGACGGGCCGACGCCGCCGATCCGGCCGCAATCGATCTGGATATAGCCGACGCCGCCATGATCGATCAGCTGCTTCGCCATATGGACGTTATGGGCACCCTCCCCGCCCGCCAGGCGCACGGTCGAACTGCGCTTGGCCAGGGCCGCATAGGCGTCGACGGCGCTCGCCTGGAACGGCTCCTCGAACCAGAGCGCGCCTGCCTTCTCCAGCGCGGGCAGTCTTGCGGCGGCGCGCTCGACATCCTCGATGAAGATCTGGCCGGTATCGACCAGCAGGATGCCGTCTGCGCCAAGCCCTTCGCGCGCGGCGACGAAATGCTCGGCATCCGCGGCGACGCTGCCCCGCCCGATCGGCCCCCAGCCGAACTTGGCGGCCCGGAAGTTGCGCGCTCTCGCATCGCGGGCGCGCGCCAGCGTCTCCTGCGGCGTGTCGCCGAACAGCACCGAGGCATAGGGCGTCTTGGGGTGGCTGCTGTTATAGCCGAGCAGACGCCAGACGGGCTCTCCGCGCAGCTTGCCGAGCACATCCCACAACGCCATTTCGACGCCCGACAAGGTGTGCGGCGCCTGCAGCAGGTCCATCGAGTTATAGGCGACGTCAGCCGAGATCTGCGCGATATCGGCCGGGCTTTCGAGCGGCTTGCCGAGAACGGAATCGGCGACGGGGCGGCAGACCCCATGCGACATCGGGCAGATGAAGGCTGCGATCGAGGGCAACGGGGCTGCCTCGCACTCGCCCCAGCCGATCTGGCCGCCGGCGGCTACCCGCACCAGCAGGGCATCCTGGCTGCCATCGGCCTCGTCCGTCACCACGGGCATGGACAGGTAGAAGAAATCGACTGCATCGATCGTCGGCACGGGCTTGTCCTTCACAGCGTGTAGATGACGGGGTTCGGCGCGAAGGCCGCATCGGCCTCGAGCGGATACATCGGCCGGGCGCAGATGCTGTGCCCGAGGCTTTTCAGATTGGCCGAGGTCGCACCGGGCGCATCGATGTTGAAATTATGCTCGCACCATTGCTCGAACATGTGGTGCTCGGTATGGGGCGACTTGACCACGACGAGGTCGAAATCCTGCGGGTTCAGGCCGTTGGCGTAATACATCGCCCGGTCGAACAGGCTGACCGAATGGCTCATGACCACGATCGTGAACGGGCCCAAGGTCAGCACCGCCGTCGGGCCTGCCGCAAGCGGCGCCTTCATCGTTTCCAGCAGCGCTTCGCCATCCGAGAGCAGCTTGACCTTGGCCTCGACCTGCATCGGCGTGAAGCGGGCGGGGTCGATGGCGCCACCCAGCGCAACGCTGATCGTCGCGCCGACGCCGGCCTTGTGCGCGGCTGCGGCCGCCCCGGCATCGACCAATGGCGCCAGGACCCTGCCGCCATAGCCGGCCGCGTACAAAGCCGCGATGATGGCGTTGCTGTCCCCCGACGCGCCCGAGGAGGTGGCGTCGGCCGCATCGGTGAAGATCAGCGGCCCTGCCATCGTCTGGGATTGGGCGATGGCGCGCTCGAGCCCGATCAGCTTGCCCTGCATCCGGAAGCGTTGCGGCCAGAATTCCTCGGCGAGGCGAAGCGCCTCGCGTTCAGCCGTGGCCGCGTCACCGTCGGTCAGGATCAGGACCTGCGAGCACAGTTCCGGCACATCGGTGAAGGGATTGCCGATCATGATGCCGGCGGCCAGCGCCCTGCCCTCCTCCTCGAGACGCCGGCAGTCGCGCAGGAGATCGCCATAGCAGCCGGTCTTGGTGATGAGCTCGTCGCCGCGGACCAGCGTCGGCATGACGACGCGTGCGGCGACAGGGCGAAGCCCGCCCTCCATCAGGCGCAGCAGCAGCGCGGCGGCGCGGCGCCCGGTATCGGCGAAATCGACATGCGGATAGGTCCAGTAGATCGCGAAGCCGTTGACCTGCCGCAGCATGCGATCGGTCAGGATGCCATGCAGGTCGAGCGAGATGACAATCGGCATGTCCGGCCCGACGCGCTTGCGCAGCGCCTCGAGCAGGTAGCCCTCCGGGTCGAGTTCGCCCTCGGCTGCCATCGCGCCGTGCAAGCAGATATAAATGCCGTCGATGCCGTCGAGACGCGCGAAGACGGCGTCGAGGAACTCCTGCGACAGGCGCTTCCAGCCTTCGGCGGAAAGCAGGCCGGCGCTGCCAGCGCGGGCGCAGATGGTCGGCACCACGGTGATGTCACCGCGCGCCTCGAACACGGCCAGCGCGCCACCGATCTCCTGGTTGGTGCCGCGCTGCTCATAGAGCGCGTCCCCCCGCCTGATGTGGAAATTGCCGTAGCCCGACGGCAGCGGATTGAACGACGAGATCTCCTGCTTGCATTCGGCGATGAGGATGCGTTTCACGTCTGGTCTCCGGTTTATCGCTCGGGCGCGGCTCTCCGCGCCGGCCTTCGGGATGGCGGTGGCTACATGGTCGAACGCGGATCGAGGGCGTCGCGCAGACCGTCGCCGAGCAGGTTGAGGCCGAGCACGGACAGGACGATCGCAAGCCCCGGGAAGATCGTGATCCACGGCGCCTCGCGCATGAAATCGCGGCCCTGGGCGATGATCGCGCCGAAGGAGGGTGCCGGCGGTGGCGGTCCGGCGCCGACAAAGGAGAGCGCGGCTTCGGCCAGGATGGCGACGGCGAAGACATAGGTCAGCCGGACGATCAGCGGCCCCATGGCGTTGACCAGCACATGCCGGAACAGGATCGACAATTCGCCCGCGCCGAGCGAGCGGGCGGCCTCGACATAGTCGAGTTCGCGCGCGACCAGCACCGAAGCGCGGACGATACGGGCCGTGTGAGGCATGGTGGCGATCGACAGGGCGATCACGACATTGGTCAGCGAGGCGCCGAGCACCGCGCTGACCACCATGGCGAGCACGATGGAGGGGAACGCCATCAGCGCATCCATCAGCCGCATGATCGGGTTGTCGAAGCGCGGGAAGAACCCTGCGACCGCGCCGATCACGGTTCCGAAGAGGCCGGTGAGAAGGACCGTCGCCGCCCCGATGCTGAGCGAGATCCGGGCCCCGACCATGACGCGGGAGAGGATGTCGCGGCCGAAATGGTCGGTGCCGAACCAGTGCGTCGCGTTGGGCGGCGTCAGGCGCATGCGGGCATTGCTGCGCAGCGGATCGAAGGGCGCGAGCAGATCGGCCAGCAGCGCGACCAGGACGATGGCGAGCACGATCGCGGCCCCGATCTGGAAGGAGCGGCTGCGGGCGAGCCGGCGAAGGCTTGCCTGCCGCGGGCTCAGGGCCGGTTTATGAAAGGCGATCGTCATGGTCAGGACAGCCTCACCCGCGGGTCGACGACTGCGTAGAGGAGATCGACGATCAGATTGATCAGGAGATAGACCACCGCCAGGAAAAGCAGGCCGCCCTGGAGCACGGGAAAGTCGCGGGAGGCGATGGCGCCGACGATCAGCCGGCCGATGCCCGGAATCGAGAAGACCTGCTCGATGATGACGGTGCCGCCGAGCAGCGCGCCGGCGACGATGCCGATCACGGTCAGGATCGGGATCATGGCGTTGGGCAGGCCGTGGCGCACCACGATGTAGAAGCGCGACAGGCCCTTGGCATTGGCCGTGCGGACGAAATCCTGGTTCAGCGTTTCCAGCATCGAGGCGCGCGCCATGCGGGCGATGAAGCCGACCTGCACGAGCCCGAGCGTGAAGGCGGGAAGGATGACCGTCTTGAGCCAGCCGAGCGGGTCGGTGCCGAAAGCGGTAAAACCGCCGCTCGGCAGCCAGCCGAGCGAGACGGCGAAGACCAGAACCATCACCAGCCCCAGCCAGAAATCGGGGACGGAGAGGCCGAGCAGCGCCGTCGTCATGAAAAGCTGGTCCGGCCAGCGATTATGGAAGACGGCGGCAGCCACTCCGGCGGGCACGCCGAGCGCAATCGCGATGGCGAGTGCAAAACTGGCGAGCGAGAGCGTCACGGGCAGCCGCTCCAGCAAGGCGCCGGCGACGGAGCGGTTCAGCAGCACGGATTGCCCGAGATCGCCGCTGAGGACGCGCCCATACCATTCCGCCATCTGCAGCGGCAGCGCCTTGTCCAGTCCGAGCGCGGTGCGCAGCGCCGCGACCTGCTCGGGCGTGGCCGAGGCGTCGAGGAAGGCGGCCGCCGTATCGCCCGGAACCAGCCAGATCAGGGCGAAGGACATCAGCGAGACCAGTGCGAGCACCAGGATCGCGCTGGCGATCCGCCGGATCATAAAGCTTGCCATCAGTTGTTCCGCTTCGAGAAGGCGCAGCCGCGCAGCCCGCCAGCGGCGGGCCGGCATATAGCGGGCCGATCTGCGGGCGCGCTGTCTGACGCGCCCGCGGGCTGGCGTCAGCGCTCGAGCCAGACACCCCACATGCGCGGGATGCGGTAGGGCTTGAAGTTCTTCAGCTTGGCAGTGCTGATCTGGAAGACGCCGTAATTGCCGGCCTTCATGGCGACCGCGTTGTCGTACATATGGGTCTGGAAGCGGTCGAACAGCGCCTTGCGCTTCGCCTCGTCCATCTCGCTGCCGAGCGACGCCGCCAGCTCGTCGATGACGGGGTCCTTGGCCTGCTGCGAGAGACCGTTGACCCAGGGCGCCATGACGGAGGCCGGCCCTTCGAAGGGCTCGATGCCGAAGCCGTGGGTCCAGAAGGTCCAGCCCTGCGGGGTGAAGCCGATCTTCGAGACCGTCGGCCAGTCGGCGATCGAGATATCGACAGTGATGCCGATCTCCTTCAGCCGTTCCTGCAACACGGTTGCGGTGTCGACATTGGCCCGCAGGTTGTCGACGATGAAGGTGGTCTTGCCGCCTTTGTAGGAGGATTTTGCCAGGAGCGCCTTGGCCTCAGCCAGATCGGCCTTGTTGTACTTGGCGCTGCCGGCCGTGCTGTAGAACGGTGCGCCGGGATAGAGCCAGCTCGGGTCGATCTGGTTGATGTCGGAATAGGCGATGCTCATGATGTCGTCCATGTTCAACGCGGCCTGGACGGCGAGCCGGAAATTCTTGTCGTTGCCTGGCGCCTCGGCGTGGTTGAACTTGATCACCTGGAGGCCGAAGGGCACCACCTTGTGGATCGCGAAGCGCGGATCGCTGCCGAGGCGCTTGGCGGTCGGCCCATCCGCGGTTTCGTTGAACTGGATCTGACCGGATTCGAGCGCTGCGGTGCGAGCGCCACCCTCAGGCATGAAGCGGAAGGTCACAGTGTCGAGGAAGGCTTCCTTCTTGCCGGCAAAACCATCGCGGCCCGTACCTTTGGGATTGGGCACATAGCCGTCGAAGCGGGCGAGCTTCACATGGCTGTCGGGCTTGTACTCGACGAATTTATAGGGGCCGGTGCCGATGATCTCGATCTTGCCGGCCTCTTTCGCGGCCTCGCTCGCCGGATAGATCGCCAGCGGCGCCCGCGGCGAGGACAGGTTGTCGAGGAATGTCGCCTGCACCTGCTTCAGCGTGATGGTGACTTCATGGGGGCCGGTCGCCTTGATGCTGTCGATCGCCGAAACCAGGGCCAGCGAGGCGCCGATCTTGCGGTAGCGTTCGAGCGAGGCGACGACGTCATTGGCGTCGAGCTCCTTGCCGTTATGGAACTTCACGCCCTTGCGGATCGGGAAGACATAGGTCTTGCCGTCGGGCGAGATGGTGACGCCCTCGGCCAGCTCCGGCACCGGCTTGGCGTTCTCGTCGCGGGCGTAGAGCGTCTCGAAGATATGCAGGGTGACATTGCGCGAGGCCTGCGCCGAGGTGATCTGCGCATCGAGCGAAGGCGGCGCCTGGCTGATGCCGATGACGACGTCCCCGCCCTTCTGCTGGGCGGAGGCTCCGACCTGCATCGACAGGAGCATGGTTGCTGCAAGCGCGTGGCCGAGAATGCTGTGCTTTTTCATGCCTGATCTCCCCTTTTTGATTATTCAGGACGTCACTGGGCAGCGCGGGTCTCGTCGTAATCCTCCATCACCACGGCCACGGCGTCGCCACGCTGGACGCGGCCCGGACCGGCCGACATCCACAGGACGCCGTCGAGCTGGTAGCGAAGCTCGATCGGTGGCCGGTCGACATCCTCGACGAAATGCAGCAGCCCGGCGAGTTCGCCGGCCCGGCAGATGTCGCCGACGACATTCTTCGGCTCGAACAGCCCGCCCGATGGTGCAAAGCTGTATCCGGCAGAGTTGCGGACCATCATGTGGCGGGTGCCTTGCGCCCCATCGCGCTGGCGCGTATCGGGGCTGCCCTCCATCAGCTTGAAATGCTTGAGGATGTTGAGCAGCGCACGGTCGGCGATGCGCACGCCCTCGACATTGACGCGCCCCCAGCCGCCGAGTTCGGTTCCAAGCGAGAGGATGCCCCGGCGCTCGACCGAGGATGTCAGCGTCGCGCCCTCGTCGACGCCCCAGAACACGACATTATAGGGAGCACCGAAGGCCGCGGCCGCCGCCATGGTGCGCTCCCGGAGCCCGGCATCGGCGACGTAATGCATGTTCGTCGACAGAGCTGAATCGCCGGAATGGCCGGCCGTGTGAAGGTCGACGGAGATATCGACATGCGGCAGCAGCACCGCATCGACGAAATGGGCCAGCATCTCCGAGAAGGTCCCGCGCGGATTGCCGGGGAAGCAGCGGTTCATGTCGCGGTTATCGACCGGCGACAGCCGCGTATCGTTCATCACGGCCGGGATGTTCAGCGCCGGTATCATGATGACGCGCCCCTGGATCGCGCCAGCATCCAGGCTGCGCGCGAGCCGGGAGATGGCGATCGGACCCTCATACTCGTCGCCATGGACGCCGCCTGTAAACAGCACGGTCGGGCCGGCGCCGTTGCGCACGGAGATGATCGGGATCTCGACCGTGCCCCAGCCGGAGGTGTTTCGCGAGAGCGGCGCCTTCAGGTAGCCGGCCTGGCGGCCTGGCGCATCCAGATCGATTTCGCAGCGAATGCGGCTCTCGGCAACGGTGACCATCCCTACCCCCTCCTTGCTCTTGTGATCGTATGATCGTATACGATTCTACGATTAGTCAAGTGAGGCCGCCGCAGGGCGAGGCAAGTGCAGCAGACGAAGATGCAGCAGACAAAAACCAATGCGAGGGCGGAGGCGCCAAGGCCGGTATCGCGCGGCACGGGCTGGCTGCCGCTGCAGCCGCAGACCCTGGTCGACCAGGCGATCGAGGCCATCATCGCCGGCGCGGCCGCCGGCCTGATCCTGCCCGGGGACCGGATCGTCGAGGCTGAACTCGCCCGCAAGCTCGGCGTCAGCCGCGTGCCGGTGCGCGAGGCGCTGCGGCTGCTGGAGAGCCAGGGCGTCGTCGTCAACGAGCCCTACAAGGGCATCCGGCTGCGCCCGGTGACGAATGGCCGGGTTGCCGACCTCATCGAAACCCGCATCGCGCTCGAAGCCAGCGCGATGGGGCGGGCGACGGCGGCCGGGCGCAATCGCGGCCACCATCTCGACCCGCTGCGCAGGGCGGTTGCGGAAATGGAGCTGATGGCGGCCCGCCACGATGCCTATGGCGTCGCCGCAGCCGACACGCTGTTCCACCGCGCTCTCTGCGAACTCGGCGGCAACAGCGTGACGCTCGATCTCTGGGAGACGCTGTCACGGCAATTCACCATCATTTTCGGCCTGGCGACCTTCGGCAAACCGATGCTCGGCGTCGTCGAGGAGCACCAGGATCTGCTCGTGGTGTTCGAGGCCGGCGACATCGCGGCGATCCGCGCCGCGCTGGACGAGCACATCACCGTGATGAACCAGGCCATGGATTACGAAGCCATCATTGCCCGCCGCCGCGCAGAAAGGGACGAAGCGTGACTGTTTCCCAGACGAGCCTAGCCATGACGACCCAGCGCCCTGCCAGCCTGCCCCCCTTCAAGATCACCCGGATCGAGGCCGCCCCGCTCTTCGGCGACAGCCCCAAGGGCGGCTGGTCGGCGGAGATCCGGCCCGACGACTCGATCCATGCCCTGATCGCGGTCCATACCGACCAGGGGCTGATCGGCTATGGCAGCTCGTTCACGGATGGGCGGCTGGTGCAGGCCGGGCTCAAGGTGCTCGAGCCGCTGTACCTCGGCGAGGACGCGCTCTCCCCCGATCATCTCAGCGAGCGGCTGCACCAGAACACGTTCTGGATGGGACGCGGCGGCACGCTCACCCATACGATCAGCGGCATCGACATCGCGCTCTGGGACATTCTCGGCCAGGCGACCGGGCTCAGCGTCGGGCGGCTGCTCGGCGGCAGCTATCGCCGCCGCGTGCAACCCTATTGCTCGCTGCTGATGGAAGAGCCGGCGGCGATGCGCGAGGTGATCGCGACCTATCGCGACAAGGGCTTCACCGCCTTCAAGATCGGCTGGGGGCCGTTCGGCCGGGCGCTGGACACCGGGCTCGACGAAGCGATCGTGCGAGCGGCGCGGGAGGCCGCCGGCGACAAGGCAAAACTCTTCGTCGATGCCGGCGCGAGCGATGCGCTCTGGCCGCATGGCTTCAAATGGGCCAAGCGCACCGCGGAAATGCTGGCGGATTTCGATGTCGGCTGGTTCGAGGAGCCGGTGCGGCCCGACGCGATCGAGGAGTATCGCGAGCTGCGGCTGTGTTCGCCGGTGCCGATCGCGGGCTGCGAGGTGCTGACGCGGCGCCAGGCCTTCCTGCCCTGGCTGGCGCGCGGCGCCGTCGACATCGTCCAGCCCGACGTCACCAAGGTCGGCGGGCTCTCGGAGCAGCGCCGCATCGCCTGGATGGCCGATGATTTCGGCGTGAAATATATCGGCCATGGCTGGAACACGGCGCTCGGCCTCGCAGCCGACCTGCAGATGGCCGCCGCGTTCCCGAGCGCGGATCTGGTCGAGTTCATTGGCGGCAGCCCCTATGTCGACGGCATCCTCGCCGAGCCCTTCGTGCTCGACGGCGAAGGCTGGCTGACGATCCCAGACCGGCCGGGCCTCGGCGTCAGCATCGACCAGGACAAGCTCGCCCGCTACACGCCGAACCCCGGACTGCTCTTCGCCTGAGCCAGGCTTTGGGTGAGCGCAAGCAAGGCCCTGACATGCGAAGCCCCGCCGGATCATGTGAAACGGCGGGGCCGATGCACGCACGACACAAGAGCTGGGGGGCTGAAGATGTGCCGCGCTGGAAGAAACATACACTCAGCAAGCTGACATTTAGCTGACAGCCTCTGGCCTGCTCGTGCAGATCGACCGCCTGCGCCAAAGGCGAGGCCCGCCCCGGCCTGCGTTCGCAGACGGCAGCGGCGCGGAGTTCGCGTTTCCACTTTCATGACGGGCTAGATTGGATGCGAACCTTCGGAGATTCGCCATGTGGCCGAAGTCGCGAACCGGGCAGACCGTACTCCTCGCCACCCTCGCCTATTGCGGGCTTTGGGCGCTCTACCTGCTCTTCCCCGGCTTCAAGGCCGCTCTGCTGGCAACGCCGTATCTCGGCGGGGCAATAGAGCTGTTCACCGGGCTCTTTGTTGCGGCCGTGATCATCTGGCTCGCGCGTCAGGTGATCTTTCGAGGCTGAGCCAGCTCACCTCAGCTGCAAGGGCACGACGCTTGATCCCCAAGGGGCGCAAGGCTAGATGACGCTGGTTATCAGTTCCCACAGGATGTCTGCAGCAATGGATTTCACCCCGACCGCAAAGCCCGTCCGCCTTGCCCCTGGGGAGATCCGTGTTCATGCCTGCCTCCATCATCCTGTCCCATCTGACGCTGTCGGCACCTGACGGCCGCTCTCTCCTCCCTGACCTCGACCTGAGTTTCGGGCAGGAACGCGTTGGCCTCGTCGGCCGCAACGGCATCGGAAAGACATCGCTTCTCCGGCTGATCGCCGGCGAATTCTCCCCCCAGTCGGGGCGCGTTTCCGTGAGCGGAACGCTCGGCGTCCTGCGCCAGGCCGTGCAGATCTCAGCGGACGAAACGATCGCGGGGCTGTTTGGAGCGACCGACGCGCTGGCGCTTCTGCGCCGTGCCGCAGGGGGCGAAGCCACCATCGACGAACTCGGGAAAGCCGACTGGACGCTTGAGGCGCGCCTGTCGGCCGCCCTCGCCCAGGTCGGGCTCGATGCGCAACCGGACATGCGTCTGACCGCGCTTTCCGGCGGGCAGCGCACGCGGGCCAGCCTCGCTGCGCTTATCTTCGCGGAACCCGATTTCCTCCTGCTGGACGAACCCACGAACAATCTCGACCGGGAAGGCCGGAGCGCCGTGATCGATCTCCTCGCCAACTGGCGCTCTGGTGCCATCGTCGTGAGCCATGATCGCGAACTGCTCGAGACCATGGATGCCATCGTCGAACTGACCTCGCTGGGTGCGACGCGCTATGGCGGCAATTGGAGCGCCTATCGCGAGCGCAAGGCGCTCGAGCTCGCGGCCGCGCAGCACGATCTCGCGGACGCCGACAAACATGTCGCCGAATTGGCCCGCAAGGCCCAGGCGGCAACCGAACGCAAGGCCCGCAAGGACGGGGCCGGCCGCAGGACAGGGGCGAAGGGCGGCATGCCACGGATCGCGCTGGGCCTGCAGAAGGATCGCAGCGAAGACAGCGGAGGCGGCAATGCCCGCCTCACCGAGGACAGACGCTCGCAGGCCTTGGCGGCCGCGACTGCCGCACGCGAGCGCATCGAGATTCTGCAGCCGCTCTCTGTAACCCTGCCCTCGACAGGGCTGCCGGCGAACAGAACCGTGCTGACGATCGATCGCGTCAGCGCAGGCCATGAGCGGGAGCGGCCGATTCTCCGCGACCTCTCCCTGACGGTGACCGGCCCGGAGCGCCTCGCGGTCACCGGCCGCAATGGCTCGGGAAAGACGACCTTGCTTGCGTTGATCGCCGGACAGTTGCGGCCCTGGGCGGGGAGCGTGCGCGTCCTGACCGGCTTCGCCATGCTCGACCAGCGCGTCAGCCTGCTCGATCCAGCGCTCTCGATCAGGGACAATTTCCTTCGGATCAATCCGCAGGCCGACGAAAATGCCTGCCGGGCCGCGCTCGCCCGCTTCATGTTCAGGGCCGATGCCGCGCTTCAGCGTGTCTCGTCCCTCAGCGGTGGACAGATGCTGCGTGCCGGCCTCGCCTGCGTTCTCGGCGGAAAGACCCCTCCTCCGCTGCTCCTGCTCGACGAGCCGACGAACCATCTGGACATCGACTCGATCGAGGCTGTGGAGGCCGGGCTGCGCGCCTATGACGGCGCGCTCGTCGTCGTCAGCCACGACGAAGCATTCCTGGAAGCGTCGCAAATCTCCCGGCGGCTAGAACTGCCTTCGGGGGCGCGACCACCCTGTCCTAAAGCATCGGCCCGAAAAGTGGATTGCGGTTTTCGGGGCAAAGCCGATGCAAAGACAAAGGGTTAGATCATCGGACTGGATACGATATCCGGTCCGATGATCAAGCAAGCGCAAGCAAGGTGGCGGGGCCGCGGTCGCATGCGAATCCGCGCGCTTATCGCGGCACGCCGGCAGCTCCGCCCATGAACAGCACCCATGCCTTGTCGAAGAAGGCATCCTGTGCCGCGCTCGTCGCATAGGCGCTGCCGCCAAGCATGGCCTCGATCGAGGGACCGGTCGCGACGGCGTGGATCAGCTGCACGGCAAGGAAAGCGGGCTCGAGGCTTGCGATCGCCCCTTCCGCCTGCGCCTCACGGATGATCTCGACCAGACCCTCCATGATCGGATCACGAGAAGCAGGCGCCGGGACGTTTTGAAGCAGAACCGCCTCGCTGAAGGCAATACGCTTCAGAGCCACCAGCTCGGCTTCGACATTGACGGTCAGGAACCAGCGCGCCGTCCGTCGCAGGCGCTCGATCGCCGTTCCCTGCTCGGCGGCAACGGTTTCCAGGCGCTTGAGGACGCGGGAGCGCAAACGTTCGACGACCGCGTCGAACAGCGCTCGCTTGGAGGGGTAGCGGCGATAGATCGTGTCCTTGCCGACCCGGCAGGCGACCGCCAGCCGCTCGACCGACATGGCCGCATAGCCCTGGCTCGCGAACATCTCGGATGCCAGGTCGAGAATCTCGTCCGAGATCTCGCCTTCCCGCGCCTTGGACGGCCTGCCGCCCCTTCCGGTACGGCGGGGTTTTAGCGTGGGCGCGGCGTTCGGCGACGCGCGAGAGGGCGCAGGCGGTGACATGACGCCGTCTTAGCCGATACAGCCCTAGTTTAGAAGCTTGAAAACAAAGAAAAATAAACTGGACAGGTCAGTCCCGTTTTGTTTAGGCGGAGATGAACTCACTTGCCGGGCCGCCGCCATGAATCCTCGGATCTCTCGTCTCTCCACCTCAGCCTGCCTCATCGCAGCCTTGGCCGCATCGGAGGCCCGCGGCCAATCGCGCGCCGGCGATGCGGCCATGCAACTCGACACGCTGGTCGTGACCGGAGAACGGGACAACAGCCGGGACGAATATCTTTGCCGCAGCACGACCACCGCCACGAAGACCAGGACGCCGGTGATCGAGACGCCGCAAGCGATCTCGACCGTGACCCGGCAGCAAATGGACGACCAGAACCCGCAAACGGTCGGCAATGCCCTGCGTTACACGGCCGGCGTCCTCTCCGAGCGGGATGCAACCTCGCGCTATGACAGCGTCTTCCTGCGCGGATTCGGCGGCTTCGGCACCTCGACGGATTTCGTCGGCTTTCTCGACGGCCTGAAGCTGCCGCGCGGGCAGGCCTTCGCAGTGACCTCGATCGATCCGTTCCTGCTCGACCGGATCGACGTCATCAAAGGCCCGTCCGCCGTGCTGTACGGTGAGATCAGCCCCGGCGGTCTGGTCAACCAGGTCAGCCGGATGCCGAGCACCGCGCCCTATAACGAACTGCGCATCGAGGCCGGCAGCCATGGCCGGGTCCAAAGCGGCTTCACCAGCCAGGGACCGGTCGATCGCGACGGAAAGCTCTCCTACAGCTTCAGCGCCATCGGCCGTCTCGCCGACACGCGCTACGACGATGTCGAAGAGAAGCGCTTCGGAATCGCGCCGGCCTTCACCTGGCAGCCCAGTGCCGAGACGCGCCTGACCGTCTCCGGCTTCTACCAGCGCGACCCGCAGGGTGGGTATTTCAACTCGCTCTATCCGCGTTTCCTGGCTCCGGCCTATCGCGGCTATCTCAACCGGGACCTGAATATCGGCGATCCCGGCTTCGATGGTTTCCGGCGCGAGCAATATGGCGTCGGCTACAGCTTCGAGCACCGCTTCAACGATACGGTGAGCCTGCACTCGAGCCTGCGCTATGGCGAGGTCGACATCAATTTCCGCTCGATCCAGATGGCAGCTCCGATTGGGGCCACGGGCATCATTCCGCGTATCGCACTGAATTCCATCGAGGATGCGCGGCGGCTGTCGACCGACAACCACCTTCGGGGCGGAGCATACGATCCTGACCGGGCTCGACTATCAGACCGGCGGCAGCAACTGGCGCTATCGCTTCGGACCGGCGACAGCCCTGAATGTCGTCGCGCCGCGCTATGACCAGCCGGCCGGCCCGCTGGCGACGATCATCGACAGCAAGCAGGACCTGAGCCAGGCCGGGCTCTACCTGCAGGACCAGATCAAGTTCGGCGGCTTTCGCCTGACCCTCGGCGCCCAGCACGACTGGACGGAACAGTCCACGCTCAACCGCCTTACCGGCACGAAGCAGAGCCAAACCAGCGACAAGACGAGCTATCGGGCGGGCCTGCTCTATCTCTTCGACAACGGCCTCGCGCCCTATGTCAGTTACTCCACCTCCTTCGAGCCGGTGATCGGGGTCGATGCGACGGGTGCGCCCTTCCGTCCCAGGACCGGCGAACAATATGAGGCGGGGCTGAAATACCAGCCCGGGTTCATGAATGCGCTGCTGACCTTCTCCGCCTTCGACATCAGGCAGGAAAACGTGCTGACGCCGGGCGCGGTGCCCGGCTTCAGCGTGCAGCAGGGTGAGGTTTCCTCGCGCGGTCTCGAATTCGAAGCGCGCGGCGAGGTCGTGGACGGGCTCGATATCATCGCGGCCCTCACTGTGCTCGACACCGAGGTCACCCGCTCCCCCGCCGCAACCATGATTGGCAAGCGGCCCCAGGCCGTACCGAACCAGTTCGGTTCGCTCTGGGCGAATTATCGCTTCTCGTCGGGGCCGCTGGCAGGCCTTTCGCTCGGCGGTGGTGTTCGCTTTGTCGGGGCCAGCTTCGCCGACGATGCCAATACGATCCGTACGCCGGGCTATGCCGTGGTCGATGCCGCGATCCGCTACGATCTGGCCAGGCTGCATGCATCGCTGACGGGGGCCGAGGCGACGCTCAACGTCTCCAATCTCTTCGACAAGGACTATTACACGAGCTGCAGCTCCAATTTTTACTGCCAGTTCGGGGCAGGCCGCGAGGTTCTCGCCGGTCTGCGCTACCGGTGGTGAAGCGGCCGATGTCCAGCTTGAGCCGCCGGGCAATGCTCGGCATGACAGCCGTGCTCATGGCGCAGCCGTCCCTGTCTCGCGACACCAGCATCCGCGTGGTCGACATGCTGGGCAGGAGCGTGGACCTGCCACGCCCACCACGGCGCATCGTGCTGCTCGAGGCGCGCGACCTCCTGACCATGGCGTTGTTCCATCCTCGCCCCGCGGAGCTCGTCATCGGCTGGGCGGCGGCCGATCGCCTGGACAGCGACCTGCTGCGCGCGCGCTTCGAGGGCTCCGCGGGGCACGCCATCGCCGTCATCGGCGCGCAGACCGCCGACACGCTCTCGCTCGAAGGCATCCTGTCCCTGGAGCCCGACCTCGTCGTGGCCACAGCCTTCATGGCGCCAGGAGGCGATCCGCGTGACGCGGTGGAGCGTTTTGCGCAGCTCGGGATCCCGCTGGTGTTCAGCGATGCCGCCAGCAATGGGGCCAATCCGGTCGATACGGCGTGGCGCTCGCCGCGCGAGACGTTGCCGGACGTGATGCGCATGTGGGGCACGCTCCTCGGGGCCAGCGCGCGCGCCGAGGAGATCATCGCCTTCACGGACCAGAGGTTTCGGGCCGTGGCCGCACGCCTTGCCGGCACTGAACCGGTCAAAACCTATCTGGAGATCATGTCGCTCTATGACGAGTGCTGCTGGGCGGCGGGAACGCGCATCTGGGGAGAGCTCCTCGCCGATGCGCATGGCCGCTCGCTCGACGGTCTCGCTGCGCCGTGGACGGCCCGCTTGTCGATCGAACATCTGCTTGCCCAGCAGCCGGCGGTCTATATCGCAACCGGAGGAGGTTACGCGTCCGGCATGCGCCCGGCCATCGGGCCAGGCCTCGACGAGCAAGCGGGTCGCGGCGGATTGCGGCGGCTGACCCAGAAAACCGGCTTCGCATCGCTGCCAGCGGTCCGCGACGGCCGGGTTCACGGCATCTGGACGGGCCTGATCACCGTCCCCTTGCTCAACATCATCTTCGTCGAGCTTGCGGCCAAATGGCTTCATCCGGAGCGTTGCCGGGATCTCGATCCATCCGCAACGCTGGCCGAACTCAATCGCCGCTTCCTGTCGCTGCCACTCGACGGCCCCTTATGGATCAGCCTCGACGGAGCTGCGCGATGACGACGGAAACCGACCTCCCGCACGAGCTGGCGACGCGCCGCTTCACGGCCTCGGCTGCGATCCCGTTTCCCCGCGTCGCCGCGTTCCTGCCTGCCATCCTCGACTCGATCGCCACCCATGACATGGCGGTCACCCCCGCGGGATCCGGCTACGCCGTCACCTCCCCCTTTGGCGCAGCGATGCTCAGCCCGCGGGCGGACACGCTCGACCTCTTCGTCGGCACGGACGAGGCGACCCATCTCAATCGCCTGAAACATGCGCTCACCGGGCCGATCGGCTTCATCGCCCGCTCGGAACAGCTCAGCATCGAATGGCATGGCGACGTGACCGGCCCCTCGCTTCCGGACGATCTTCGCGTCCTGCGGGTCCTGCGCGTCGAGGACGTCACGCCGCGCCTGCGAAGGGTCGTTTTCTCCGGCCGTGATCTCGGTCGCTATGACCGCCCCGACCAGATCCATTGCCGGCTGCTGTTCCAGCCCGAAGGCGTCGAGGAACCGCAATGGCCGACGCTGGGCGACGACGGAAAGATCGTCTGGCCGCGATCGGGCCTGCTCTCCTCCCGGGTTTATACGATCAGGGAGATCGACGCGGCCTGCGGGCAGGTGACGATCGACTTCTTCCTGCATGACGCGCCGGGTCCGGCGACGCAGTGGGCCATGCAGGCCCGGCCCGGGCGCATCGTCGGCATTCTGGGCCCGGCCGCCAATGGTCCGAGGCGGGCGGACTGGTATGTGCTTGCGGGCGACGAGACGGGATTGCCCGGTATCGCGCGCATCCTGGCAGGCCTGCCCCATGATGCGCGTGGAATCGCGCTCGTCGAGATCGGTTCCGCCGGAGACGAACAGGTCCTGCGGCGTCCTGCAGGCATCGAGCTGCGTTGGCTGCATCGCGGTCACGTTGCGCCGGGACTGTCGACGCGCCTGGTCGAGGCGCTGCGCATCTGCCCCTGGCCCGAGGACGTGTCCTCCGCGTTCTTCTGGGGCGGCTGCGAGTTCCATGCCTTCCGCACCATCTACCGGCATTTGCGCGACGAGGTCCGCCTGCCGGCCGCTCGGCGGATCCTTTACTCGCACTGGCATCGGAGCATGAGCGAGGAGGACATTGTCGCCGCCGGCGGCGAAGCCTATCTCGCGTGACGGGGGATGCACCGCTCGGGCCGCCGCTGCCGGCGAATATCCGCCCGGCCGGAGCCCGGGCAGTCTTGCGTCCGGCATGGCGAGGCGGAATCCCACCTCTTCGCGCATCACGGCCTCACGTCGCTAGATTGCCTTGGCGACCCAGACGATCAACTGCGCAGCCGGCACCAGAATGGCCTGAGCAGCGATGGTTCCCGCCAAACGTCCGACAATCATCCAGACCACGACCTTTCGGAAGAAGCCGTCATCCGAGGTTCCGCTGACGGTGTCGTCCGTAAGGGCCGCAAGATAGGGATCGATCAGGATGAACATCATGATCGTCGCGACGCCGTTGATCACTGAGGACAGCGTGCTCGCGGTCACGCGCAAGTCCGGATCGATCGCTCCGGCATAGATCGCCGCCAGCACGCCAACGGTCCAAAGCGCACTGGCTACGAAATTCATCAGGATGACCGACACGGGAACATCTGTCGGGAGCTTGAGAAGATAGAGATTCTGGTAGCTCGGGATCTTGGCCGATGACCCGATGAGGGAAACGCCGCGCGGCGTCAGAGAGCGAGCCAACAGGCGCGGCATCGAACGATTTCGTTTGAAGCTCGACACCGCGATCGTCGAATAGCGTTGAAAGGTCGGGATCAGCAGGCCGCCGATCAAGGTGGCGGCCGAGGCACTGGCGATGATCAGCGCGAAATCGAAGTGAAGATCGTGGAGTACGGGACTCTTGATGGCGTTCTCGACACGTTTTGCCAGAAATGGCCCCTGAAATGAATTTGAAGTCCGCGAGATCAGGACGAGAACGTTGAAGAGGGAGAACGCGATGGCGATGTGGCCGGTGCGGATGCCCGCAATCCTGAAGGCATAGGCGAGGGTGCCGATCAGGTGGATCACGAAGGTCAACCCAATGATGAGCGCCAACTGAAAATCCATCGTTCCCTCCCCAGGCGGCCGTGATCCCTGTCCCGGGCTCAGCGCTATCATGCCGACCGAGCCTCAGCCATGATCCCGGCTTTGCCTCTCCTTTCAGAGGGCGACCGCCTCGAGGCGGCGTCACGGAGGCGATGTCGTTTCGTCGAAGCGGCTCCAGCCTGCCCGCTCATATTCGCCGCGGCGCACCTTCGCATCGATCGGACCGGCTCCATCCAGGATCTTCTCGATGACCGCGGCATGGGAATCGGAGGTGCGGACCGAGACCATCGTAGTGCCGCGCCGGATCGTTTCCGCGTAGAAATGGGCCTCGTCCTCGCTCAACCCGGCGCCGGTCAACGCCCCCAGCAGGCCTCCGGCTACGGCGCCGGCCGTCGTGCCAGCAGTGAATGTGCCGATCAGCCACCCCGCTGCGAGAACCGGCCCGACGCCCGGCAGCGGAAAGGCCGTCAAACCGGCCAGGAGCCCCGCCCCCGCACCGACGGCGCCGCCAAGCCCGGCTCCCCGCGCGGCGTCGTTCCCCATGGTGCCGGTGGAAGAATGAATGATGCTGATCTCCTCCGGCGGCAGGCCGGCCGCTTCAAGTCTCGTGATGGAGGTCTCGGCATCGGCAGGGTCGTCGAAAGAGCGGATGATCGTGCGTGTCATCAGATCCGTCCTCGCTTGATGCGCCTTGGGATGAACCAAGATTGCGGCCGGCGGTTCCCGGCCTATGCCATGGCCCTGTTCAATCGGAACGCCTTCCTGAGCCGAAGGTTCGCGCGACGGGCCCAGCCCTGTCTGGCGGCGTTCTTGCTGGGCATGTGGTGCGGGCGTGAGGTGTTCCGGAATGGAACAGCTCGGGGCCGTGAAGACAGCCCAATGGGCACCAGAAATGAGGATCACACCATGCCGGATATGCCTCGCCTGGTCGAAAACCCCTCCCTGTTTCAGCGGCTTGGCCTTGAGCCCGAGCCAGCCCGAGCCGGTGTCAATATGGCACAATTGCTGGCCATACTCGAAGACATGTGCCGCATTCAGAAGCAGCACGGCATCCGGTTGATGCTTCTCGAGCGCCAGCTGCGCACGCTTCGCCAAAGGGCTTGACGCGGTTTCCCTGACTGCCGCCATCCGACCGATCACTCGCCATCAGGCCGCCGCCGTTAGCACGGCGGCGCGCCTTTGTGGCGGTCGCCCCTCCGCCGTGGCGCGGACCTGCCGACACGCCTTTCGGGCGGGCTTTCGGCGCGCGGCGCCCCATGGCCGAGCCGCGGGCCGGTGGATCGACGCGTCGCGCCCGCACCCCTCTTCGGCGCGCCATTCCCCGCGTTTCGCACGGAGAGCCGGTGTGTCATGACGCGAAGGTGATCGACCGCGCCGCAAGCGGCGGGCCCAGTCGGTGGACTTGGCGGGCGCAAAACCGATAGGTTGCAGCAAGATCGGGCCTTTCAGGCCGCCCGATTGCCGCGTCGCAACACAGTTGAGGGCTACAGACGTCAAATCCATAGCGAAGGAAGAGACAATGACCCGCAAGATCATCGTTAGGGATCGCAGAGCCGTTCTCGCAGGTGCGGCAGCGGTCGGAGCCGCAGCCTTGCTGCCGCGCTCCTTCACCTCCGCCATCGCGCAGTCATCGGCAAGCAGCGCGTTCTCGCCCACCGAGACCATGCCCGGCGGCTCCAATAATTACGTCGCCAACGCGCCGGTGGTGCAGAATCTCGGCACCGGCTTCGTCGCCTCGGGCGTGGTTCGCAGAGCAGGCGACGGCGCGCCTCTGTCCAATCTCCGCATCCAGATCTGGGCTGCGACCGAGCGCGGCGGGGAGCGGGTTCCAAGCAACCGCGGCAGCGTCATGACGGGGCCGGATGGCGCCTACCGGCTCGAGATCTCGCCGATCGTCCCGCAGTTCGGGCAACCCCACATTCACATTGCCTATGATGATCCCGGCTTCACGACGCTGTTCCTGCGACCGGTCCTGAACAGCCGGCATGATACGAGCATCACCGCCGATTTCGTCCTCGCGCCCGCCGCTTCGAATGAGCCGCGCCGGAGCTGACGGAGGCCGCCGCATCGCGGCATGGTTTCTTGTGGCGGCCATCGCCGCCGCGCCGGTCATTGCCGCCGGCTTAAGCCCATTGCTAGGCGGGCGGGAACTGCTCTGGCTCACCGGGGGCATGGCTGGCGTGGTGGCGCTCAGCCTGCTGTTTGTGCAGCCTCTCCTGATGGCGGCCGCCCCGCCGCTGCTTGCCGCCAGGGACGGCATACGCTGGCACCGCCTGTGCGGTATCGCGATCGTCGCCGCGGTCGCGCTCCACGTCGGCGCTCTCTATGCCTACAGCCCCGAGGACGTGACCGATACGCTGCTGCTGGTCGCGCCGACGCCATTCTCGGTCTATGGGGTGATCAGCCTGTGGTGTCTGGTGCTGACGGCCGTGCTGGCGGCGACCCGGCGGGCGATGCGGCTCGACTTTCGGCTCTGGCGCATCCTGCACAGCATTCTGGCGGTTTCGGTCGTCGGCGCCGGCGCGATCCACGCCATTCTGATCGAAGGCGCGATGGAGGAATACTCCAAGCTGGCGATCTGCATCGCGGCCATGGCCGCGACGACGGCCGGCGCGCTCGAGGTCAATGTGCTGGCGCCCTTGCGTCGGCGACGCGCCGTGAGGGGCACATAAGCCAAGCCCCGCCAGGCTTCACGCGCGTAGCTGCGGCTGCGGCAGGATCGGCAGGCGCCTCAGACAATGCGGGACCGGAATTGGTCCGCCATCCAGTCGATGACGACGCGCACGCGCGGCGAAAGCTGGCGCGTATGCGAATAGAGGACATGGACGGGCAGCGGGGTCGGAGGAAAATCCGCCAGGATCTCGACAAGGGCACCGCTGGCCAGTTCGGGCGCGACGCGGTAGCGCGGGACCTGAATGATCCCGAGGCCGAGGCAGGCGCACGCGACATTCGTCTCGGGGCCGGTCACGGTCACCACGGAAGGCGGTGTGATCTGCCGTTCCCGGCCGTGTTCGGTGAAGACCAGCGGACTGACGCTCGCCGCATCGGGAGCAAACAGGCCGATGATGCGATGATGCTCCAGATCGTCCGGCGTCCGCGGCTCGCCGAAGCGTTCGAGATAGGACGGGCTCGCGAAGGTGCCGCGGCCGAGCTCCGCGAGCTTGCGCCGGATCAGGGGGCTGTCGACCAGCGGTCCCGCCCGCAGGATGCAGTCAAACCCTTCCCGGACGAGATCGAGAGCCTGGTGCGCCTCGCCGATATGCAGGCGAATGCCGGGATAGGCCTCGAGGAAACGGCCGAGCCCCGGCAGCAGGAAATGCCGGGCCTGGGTGCCGTGGACATCGATCCGCACCAGGCCGCTCGGTTTTGCACCGGCAAAGGCACCCTCCGCATCTTCGAGATCGGCAATCAGCGCCAGGCAGCGCCGGTAATAGGCCTCGCCGTCGAGCGTCGGGCTGACCTGCCGGGTCGTCCGCTGCAGCAGCCGCACGCCCAGCCTCGCCTCCAGACCCTTGACCGCATCGGTCACCGATGAGCGCGGCAGGCCGAGATCCTCGGCGGCCTGCGTGAAGCTGCGGCACTCCACGATCCGGGCGAAGACCCGCATGGCATCGAAGCGGTCCATTATTCGACTATCCGAATAGTGATGCCGGATAATGGCTGATTATCCCGCGCAAGGGAACGTCCATTCTCCCCTCACAGCCGCCGGACACCGGCAGTGAGCCAAGGAGAAAGACCATGACGAACCCGAGCAGCAAGGTCGCGATCGTGACGGGCGCCTCAGGCGGCATCGGCGCTGCGGTTGCCGAGCGTCTCGCCAAGGACGGCTTCACCGTGGTGGTGAACTATGCCGGCAATGCCGCGTCGGCCGAGGCGCTCGTCGCCCGGATCGAGGCCGCGGGCGGTCGCGCCGTCGCCGCCCAGGCCGACATCACGAATGTCGAGGCGGTGCGTCGCATGTTCGACAGCGCGGAGGCCGCCTTCGGCGGCGTCGATGTGCTGATCAACAATGCCGGCATCATGACCCTGGCGAATATCGCCGACAGCGACGACGCCCTGTTCGAGCGCCAGATCGCGGTCAATCTGAAAGGCACCTTCAACACCCTGCGCGAAGCCGCCCGGAGGCTGCGCGATGGCGGCCGGATCGTCAATTTCTCGTCCAGCGTCGTCGGCCTGCTGCAGCCGGGCTACGGCGTCTATGCCGCGACCAAGGCTGCGGTCGAGGCGATGACGAGCGTCCTCGCCAAGGAGTTGCGCGGGCGGACCATCACCGTCAACGCGATCGCGCCCGGCCCGACTGCGACCAAGCTCTTCCTCGACGGCAAACCGCAAGAGGTGATCGAGCGCCTCGCGAAGCTCGCCCCGCTCGAGCGCCTGGGCCAGCCCAAAGACATCGCGGATGCCGTCGCGTTCCTGGCAGGGCCGGACGGCGCCTGGATCAACGGCCAGACGCTGCGAGCCAATGGCGGGATCATCTGATCCGGCACGCCCGGGATTTCCCCGGGACCGCTCCACTTCATCTCACACTCAGCAAGGGACCAGCGTCATGCCCAGCCCGTCCAGCCAAGTCATCCTCGTCACCGGCGCCTCCTCGGGCTTCGGCCTGATGACCGCCAAGGCCCTCGCCCAGGCCGGCCACATCGTCTACGCCTCGATGCGCGAGACGAAAGGCCGCAACGCACCGCAGGTCGCGGCTGCGGCGCAATGGGCGAGCGCGGAAGGCGTCGATCTGCGCACGGTCGAACTCGACGTCCAGTCGGACACATCTGCCGAGGCCGGTGTCGCCCGGATCATCAGCGAGGCCGGCCGGCTCGACGTCATCGTCCATAATGCCGGCCACATGGTCTTCGGGCCGGCGGAGGCTTTCACCCCCGACCAGTTCATCCAGCAATATGACGTGAACGTGCTCGGCGCGCAGCGCGTCAACCGCGCCGCCCTTCCCCGGCTGAGAGCCCAGGGCAAGGGCCTGCTGGTCTGGGTCGGCTCGAGCTCGACGCGTGGCGGCACGCCACCATTCCTCGCGCCCTATTTCGCCGCCAAGGCGGCGATGGATGCGCTGGCGGTCTCCTATTCCACCGAGCTCGCGCTCTGGGGCATCGAGACCACCATCATGGTGCCCGGCGCCTTCACCAAAGGCACCAACCACTTCGCCCATTCCGGCAAGCCTGCCGACGAGGCACGCGCGGCGGAATATGCGTCAGGCCCCTATGCCGGCATCGCCGACAAGGCGCTCAAGGGCCTCGCCGGTCTGGAACCCGCCGATGCCGACCCGGACGAGGTCGCCCGCGCGATCGTCCGGGTCGTCGACGCGCCTTTCGGGAAACGCCCGTTCCGCGTCCATGTCGACCCGTCGCAGGACGGCGCGGAGATCGTCAACGGCGTCGCCGACCGCATGCGCCGCGAGATCTACCGCAATATCGGCCTGGAAAACCTGCTCCATCCCGCGATCAACGCCTGAACCGGTTCGGGTGGAGGCCGGGGCCCGCCGTTCAGCCGGGCCCCGGCTCGTGATCTGCCCCGATCAGCCCATCACCGCCTTGGGTTCGAGATAGGCCTCGAGCCCGAACACGCCGTTCTCGCGCCCGATACCGGATTGCTTGAAGCCGCCGAACGGCGCCATCGGCTCCATGGGAGCGCCGTTGATGACGACGCGCCCGGCAACCAGCTGGTCGGCCACAGCCTGCGCGCGAGCGGGATCGGAACCGGCGACATAGGCGTGGAGGCCGTAATCGGTGTCGTTTGCGATCGCGATCGCGTCAGCCTCGGTGCCATAGGGGATGATCGACAGGACCGGCCCAAAGATCTCGTCGCGCGCGATGGTCATGTCGTTGCGGACATCGGTGAAGACGGTCGGCCGCACGAACCAGCCATCCTTCGTCCCTTCTGGCCGTCCTTCGCCTCCGATCAGGAGCGTCGCCCCTTCCTCGCTTCCCTTGCGAATATAGGACTGGACGCGGTCCCATTGCCGTTGGCTGACCATCGGGCCGATCGCCGTTTCCGGATCGCGCGGGGCGCCCGACCTGACCTCCGCCACGGCCGCCTTGATCGCCGCCTCGAACTCCGCGAGCCTCGCTCGCGGCACCAGGATACGGGTGCCGGCGATGCAGGCCTGGCCGCTGTTCATGAAGCCGGCCATCAATGCGAAGGGCACGGCTTCAGCGAAATCGGCATCGTCGAGAATGACCATCGGCGATTTTCCACCGAGTTCGAGCGTCACGCGCTTCATCGTTTCGGCCCCGGCACGCAGGATTGCGCGGCCGGTCGCGGTCGATCCCGTGAAGGAGACCTTGGCGATATCGCGATGTGCGCTGATCTCGGCCCCAACGACCTCGCCGCGACCGGTGACGATGTTGAACACGCCGGCGGGAACGCCGGCCTCGTGCAGGGCCTCGGTCACGATCTGGGTCTGGATCGCACTCATTTCGCTCGGCTTGATCACCGCGGTCGAGCCCGAGGCGATCACCATGGCGAGCTTGTTGCAGATGAAGCCGGCATTGGCGTTCCATGGCGTGATCAGCCCGACGACGCCGAGCGGCTCCATCGTCACCTTCGCCGAGCCGATCCGGCGGGTGAACTCATAGGTCTCCAGCGTCTGCGCGGCGAGCCGGAAACCGCCGACCGCATAGTCCGACATCCACTCCGCCCGGGATATTGGCGCCCCATATTCCTCGATCACGGCCTCGGTCAGCTCGGCACTGCGCGCCTGCACCGCGTCGGCCAACCGATTGAGCAAGGCGATGCGCTCCTGCCTTGAGCTGCGTGAAAACGCGGGAAAGGCGCGCTTGGCGGCTGCGATCGCGGTGCGGGTGTCGATCTCGTCGCCGAGCTGGACCTGGCCGATCACGCGGCCGGTCGCCGGGTTGTGGAGGTCGAAGAGTTCGGTTCCGTGCGGCGTGACGAACGCCCCGTCGATATAGATCGTGTCGATTGTCATCATGGCTGGCCTCCGGTGCCTCGGGTTTGATGAAGCCGAGATAGGGCGCTAGGATCGATTGGATAATCAGGATAAAGCGGCATGGAGTGATGCAGAATTCGGGACAATGAAGACAGGCCTCGGCGAATACGACGCGATCGCCGCCGTTGCGCGGCTCGGCAGCTTCCGCGCCGCTGCAACCGAACTCGGCATGTCCTCCTCGGCGCTGAGCCATGCTGTGGCCGCGCTGGAGGCGCGGCTGGGGGTGCGGCTGTTCAACCGGACGACCCGAAGCGTTGCGATGACGGATGCCGGCGAGCAGTTCATCGCCCGGATCGCTCCGGCGCTCGCCGAGATCAGCGGCGCGATCGAGGGCATCAACAGCCACCGGCAAACCCCGGCCGGCACGCTGAGGATCAACACATCAGCCGGCGCGGCGCGAATGATCCTGACGCCGCTGATCCTGGACTATCTCAGGCGCTACCCGGACATGAACGTGGTGCTCGTCACCGAGGGACGCCTGGTCGACATCGTCGGACAGGGGTTTGATGCCGGCATCCGGCTGGCGGAGACGGTCCCGCAGGACATGATCGCGGTTCCGATCGGCCCCGCCTTGCGACAGGTCGTGGTGGGATCGCCCGGCTATTTCCAGGGGCGCACCAGGCCTGTCGTGCCGGGCGACCTGCTCCAGCACCGATGCATCCGCGCGCGGATGGCAAGCGGCGCGATCTATCACTGGGAGTTCGAGCAGCGCGGCGAGCAGGTCGAGATCGATGCGCCGGGATCACTCACCCTCGACGAAATGACCCTGATGCTGGAGGCGGCCCTGGCCGGGACCGGTCTTGCCTATCTCAGCGAATGGTCGGTCGCACCGCATATCGCCTCAGGGGCGTTGATCCCGGTGCTGGAGGACTGGAGCCCGCCCTTTCCTGGCCTCTGTCTCTACTATCCCGGCCGCCGGCACGTCCCGGCGGGCCTGCGCGCGCTGATCGCGCTGATCCGGGAGACGAATGAACGGAGCCGCAAATAGACGGCCTCAGGCAGCCACGGCGATCCGTTGCACCTTGATGTCGTCTTCATGGGCCCTGGCCTCGGCGAGATCATGCGCCGCCTGCATCCGCAGCATCGTATCGGCGCGGACGCCGAACGCCTTCTCGAAGCGGATCGCCATCTCGGCCGACAAGCCGGCCTTGCCGTTCAGAAGATTGCTCATGGCCTGACGGGTCACGCCCAACTTCTCCGCGGTGACGGTTACGCTCAGCCCATGCGGCAGGACGAACTCGGTCTTGAGCCACGCCCCAGGGTGGACGGCGAAGCTTGGATGAAGCTTGATGGCCATCAGTGACAATCCTCCAGATCGATGTCCTCGATCGCGCCCGCCTCGTTGATGTGAAAGGTCATTCGCCAGTTCTTCGTGACCGTGAGCGACCAAACGCCAGAGCGATCGCCAGTCAGAAGGTGAGCGCCGAAATTGGGCGGAATGTTCAGTTCTTCGACTGCCTCGATCACGGCCAGATAGGCCAGCATATTCCGAAGTCGTCCGACGAGATTGCCAGGCACCCCCTTGGCTCTCCCTGTCTCCGCGAACGTCCGGAGCGCCTTATGCCTGATGCTCTCGATGTCCACGCCGACGATGTAGGCCCGCAGCCGTCACGCGTCAAGTGTCGCTTTACACCCAGAAGGCAAGCCGCAGCTGGCTTGTAGACGTGCCATCCTGCCCCCGCGACATTGCCCCAGCTCCGGAAGCCCCGCCCGGCTGCGATTGACGTGGTGCCGATCTGGTCCAGCCGCATCCGTCCCGTTGGCCGCCGCGGGGCGGGAGTGCCTTCGGCGCGGGCTTCTCGCAATGCGTGTAGCGGCCCCGCGTTGCGCCCTCATGGATACAGCGCCGGGCCGTTCGCGGCCCCGTGTCATCGCCCCTTCGCGATAGCCGGCCGGGATGAGATTGCGACATCACGCAGCGATCACATGGTCGCGCGGTGAGCGCTATGCCCATGGAAGAATAGCGGTCTCGTCGCTAGCTTGTTCGGGGACACAGGAATCATCCCGGAGCGGGAGGCCAGCACCATGATGACGAGGCGACATATCCTGCTGAGAAGCGCAGGCCTTGCGGCGGCATCATCGCCCTTGCTGGCCCTCATCGCGCGTTCCGAGGTGACCTTCCCCGTCACCCATACCGACGCCGAATGGCGCCGCCTGCTCAAGCCCGAGCAATACGCCGTCCTGCGCCAGAGCGGCACGGAGCGCCCCTATACGAGCCCGCTGCTGAACGAGAAGCGCCGTGGCGACTTCGCCTGCGCCGGCTGCGACCAGCCGCTTTTCTCCTCGACCACGAAATATGACAGCGGCACCGGCTGGCCGAGCTTCTGGGCGCCCCTGGACAAGGCGGTCGGCACCGAGACCGACAACTCGCTCGGGATGCAGCGCACGAGCGTGCATTGCAGCCGCTGCGGCGGCCACCAGGGCCATGTCTTCAACGACGGTCCGAAGCCTACCGGCCTGCGCTACTGCATGAATGGCGTTTCCATGACCTTCAAGCCGATGGCGGCCTGAGAGCGGCAGCGATGACCCTGTTCCTGCTCGCCTATCTCGGCGGTGTGCTGACGATCGTCAGCCCCTGCATCCTGCCTGTCCTGCCCTTCGTCTTCGCCCGTGCGGGCCAGCCCTTCCTGCGCAGCGGGCTGCCGATGCTCGTCGGCATGGCCGCGAGCTTCGCCGGCATCGCGACGCTGGCGGCCGTCGGCGGCAGCTGGGCCGTCGAAGCCAACCAATATGGCCGGCTGATCGCAATCGGCCTGCTCGCCATCTTCGGGCTCGCGCTGCTGTTCCCCTCCCTTTCGGACTGGGCGACACGCCCGCTGGTGGCGCTCGGCGGACGCCTCTCCGAGCAGGCGGAACAGGGCAAGGGCGCGGTCGCACCTTCGCTCCTGCTCGGCGTCGCAACCGGCCTGCTCTGGGCGCCCTGCGCCGGGCCGGTTCTCGGATTGATCCTGACCGGGGCTGCCCTGCAGGGGGCGAATGCCGGCACTTCGCTCCTGCTGCTCTCCTATGCCGCCGGAGCTGCAACCTCGCTCGCATTGGCGCTCCTGGTCGGCGGCCGGGTCTTTTCCGCCATGAAGCGCTCGCTGGGCGCCGGCGAGTGGCTGCGGCGGGGTATGGGTGTTGCGGTGCTGGCTGCGGTCGCGGCGATCGCGCTCGGGCTCGACACCGGCTTCCTGACACGCGTCTCGCTGGCGAGCACATCGGCGCTGGAGCAACGGCTGGTCGACCGACTCCGGCCGGAAACGGAGGCGCCCGGACAGTCCCCGGTGGCCATGCAGGGCGGCCCGGCGATGAGGGGCGCCAACCCCGCCATGATGGCCGCGAACCCGGCCATGACGGGCGGCAACGCCATGATGATGCAGGGCAAGCCTGCGCAGGCAAGCGACGAACTGCCCGTCGAGGGCGCGATGCCGGCGCTGGCGGGGGCGGTCGAATGGTTGAACTCGCCGCCGCTGACCAATGAGCAGCTCAAGGGCAAGGTCGTCCTGATCGATTTCTGGACCTATTCCTGCATCAACTGCCTGCGGACGATCCCCTATGTCCGCGCCTGGGCCGAGAAGTACAAGGATCAGGGTCTGGTGGTGATCGGCGTGCATACGCCGGAATTCGCCTTCGAGAAGACCATCGGCAACGTCAAGAAGGCTGTGAACGATCTTCAGATCGGCTACCCCGTCGCGATCGACAATGATTTTGCGATCTGGCGCGCCTTCAAGAACCGCTATTGGCCGGCGCATTATTTCATCGACGCGCAAGGCCGGGTCCGCCACCATCAGTTCGGCGAGGGTGACTACGACGCCTCCGAACGGGTGATCCAGACGCTGCTGGCCGAGGCGGGCGGGACCGGTACGCCGACAGAACTCGTTGCGGTCAAGGCCGTCGGCGCGGAAGCCGCGTCCGATGCCGGCAATGTCCGCTCGCCGGAGACCTATCTGGGGTATGAGCGGGCGGAAAACTTCGTCTCGCCCGGCGGCATCGTCCAGGACACGCACCAGGCCTATGCGCTGGGCCAGCCCCGGCTCAATGAATGGGGCCTGTCAGGCGGCTGGACGATCGGTGCCGAGCACGCAACGCTGGATGAGAAGGATGGCAGCATCGGCTTCCGCTTCCATGCGCGCGACCTGCATCTGGTTCTCGGTCCGGGAGCGGATGGCAAGCCGGTGCGCTTTCGCGTCACCATCGACGGCGCCCCGCCCGGCGACGACCATGGCATGGACAGCGATGCCGACGGCCAGGGGATTGTGAGCGAGCAGCGGCTCTACCAGCTCATACGCCAGAAGGGCGAGGTCGGCGATCGCCTGTTCGAGATCCGCTTCCTCGACCCCGGCGTACAGGCCTATGCCTTCACCTTCGGCTGAACAGGGAGATTGGACATGACACATCCACGCGCCAAGACCGCCGGATCGCCCGTCGCGCGCTACGGCCGGCCTGCCCTCGCCGCCCTGGCGCTGATCGGGCTCGTCGGCCTCGGCCTGCGGATTTCACCATCGGCCGCCGAGAATGCGCCCCGCGCGATTCCCGCCCTCTCGGCCGCTGAACCGGCCCCGCAAGCCACGTCCGAAGTCGCTGTCCTGGCCGGCGGCTGCTTCTGGGGCGTGCAAGGCGTCTTCCAGCATGTCGACGGCGTCAGCAATGCCGTCTCCGGCTATGCCGGCGGCGAGAAGGCGACCGCCCGCTACGAGCAGGTCGGCTCGGGCCGCACCGGCCATGCCGAAGCGGTCCAGATCACCTATGATCCGCGCAAGATCAGCTATGCGCGCATCCTGCAGGTCTATTTCTCGGCAGCGCATGATCCGACCGAGCTCAACCGCCAGGGTCCCGATATCGGCACGCAGTATCGCTCGGCGATCTTCCCGACCAATGCGGACCAGGCCCGGATCGCCAAGGCCTATATCGCCCAGCTCAACCAGGCGAGGGCCTTCAACGCGGCGATCGTGACCAAGATCGAGCCGGACCGGCCCTTCTACCCGGCCGAGGCCTATCATCAGGACTTCCTGACGAAGAACCCGAGCCACCCCTATATCGTGATCAACGACCTGCCGAAGATCGAAAGCCTGAAGCGCCTGTATCCCGCGCTCTATCGCCCGGACCCGGCGCTCGTCGCCAAGACCGGTCTCTCCAACTGAAGGAACGGACCAATCGGCCTGCCGGACAGATGCCTTTGCCCCCCCCGCCGACGATCAGGATCGCGGCCGCCCTGCTCACGGACCGACAGGACCGGCTGATCCTGGTGCGGAAGCGCGGCACCAGCGCCTTCATGCAGCCCGGAGGCAAGATCCAGCCCGACGAGACGCCGCTGGCGGCGCTGATACGCGAGCTGCACGAGGAACTCGGCCTTGTCGTCGCGTCGTCGTCGCCGCGCTATCTCGGCTGTTTCGCGGCGCCTGCAGCCCATGAGCAGGGTTTCACCGTCGAGGCGGAGCTGTTCAGCCTGTCCGCGGATCGGACGCTCGCCCCCGCCGCGGAGATCGCGGAGCTGATCCGGTTCGATCCGGCTTGCGCGCCCCATCCCGAACTCGCCCCGCTGACGCGCGATGCCATCCTGCCGCTCCATCGGACACGCGCCGGTTCCTGACACGCCGTCTCCCGCGATCTCGGCGACAGGCGACGGCTCAATGGGCGGCAGCTTCGGCGGCGAATTCTTCGGCGATCCAGGCGAGGAAGGCGCGCGCGGCCGGTGAAACGCCATGATCCCTGGCGGGGATGGCGGCAAGGCCATCGGCGAACGGAACAAACCCGCAAGGCGCAACCAGCCTGCCGGCCGCAAGGTCTTCCCCGACCATGCGCTGCTCGACAAGCGCCACGCCCAAGCCCGCCAGCGCGGCCTCGATGCAGAGATGCGTGTGCGGAAAGAAGAGCTCCGCCTCGTGGCTCGCCGTCAGGCCCGTATTGACCTGCCAGGTCTCCCAGGCGCTCGCGCTGTGCTCATGGGCAATCCGGGTCGAGCAGACCAGGCGCTCGCCGTCCCGCGTGATCGCATGCCCGGGAGCGCAGACGGGCCCGAAGGCGATATCGGTCAGGCGGATCGCCCTCTCCCGGTCGCACGCGGGATAGGAGCGGCGATCCCAGACCAGCACCAGATCGGCGCCCTGGTGCCTGATCTCCTGCGCGGAAGTCATCGACAGCCGCAGCCGGATCTCGGGATGGCGACGGTAGAAGCCCTGCAGATGCGGCACGAGCCAGCGCATGGCGAAGGTGGCGCTGCAGGCCACATGCACGCTCGGCCCGCGCGCCTCCTCCAGCACGCGCAGCCAGCCCTGCTCGAGCGCATCGAGCGATTTGGCGACGACCTGCCGCAAGGCCTCGCCGCGTTCATTCAGCCGCAAGCCGGTCCCCGCCTTCTCGAAAAGCTCCACACCCGAATGATCCTGCAGGCTCCGAAGCTGGCGGCTGACCGCGCCATGGGTTCGGCCGAGCTCCTCGCCCGCACGCGTCACCGAGCCGAGACGCGCCGTCGCCTCAAAGGCCCTGAGGGCGGAAAGCGGCGGAAGCTTGCGCGGCATGACTGATGGTCCGGGAGTTTTACTCACCATGATCGGATTTTAACTCGATAGCATGAGGGGCAGCGCACCTCTAGAAGAACCGCCATGGCCGGCCAGCTTTCAGTCGATCCCCTGTCCTCATGGGTGGATCGAGGAAGGCAGGTGGCTGTGCATTGAATTAACTGAACGCGCGCGATGCGCGGCGCAAGCCCGCGCGCATAGCCAGCCCTTTTGACGCAACAGGGAGATCTCGATGACGGTCGGTTCGGTGAATCCACGACAAGCGGATGGCAGCGCCGGGGACGCGAATTACGGCGTCATCGGCGCGGGCTATACCGCGTATCGGCAGCCCGAGCCGGCAATTGCCGCCCAGATCGAGCAGGCCCTCGGCACCGCGCGGACCGTGCTGAATGTCGGAGCCGGCGCGGGCTCCTACGAACCGCGGGATCGCGACGTCATCGCCGTCGAGCCCTCGGCCTCGATGCGCGCCCAGCGCCCCTCCGATCTCGCCCTTGCCATCGATGGGATCGCCGAGGCGCTGCCTTTCCCGGACGGGCATTTCGACGCCAGCATGACGACCTTCTCCATCCATCAATGGAAGAACCTGGAGGCCGGGCTTGCCGAGATGCGGCGCGTGACGCGCGGACGGATCATCATCCTGAGCTGCGACCCCGATCTGGTGCAACGCTTCTGGCTGAACGATTACGCGCCCGAGGTTCTCGCCACCGAGGCCCGCCGCTACCCCGCGCTTGGCCGCATCCGCACATTGCTCGGCGGCCAGACGCGCGCCGACCCGGTCGCCATTCCCTTCGACTGCCGGGACGGTTTCAACGAGGCCTATTATGGGCGCCCGGAACGCCTGCTCGAAGCCGGAGCCCGGGCGGCGAATTCGGCCTGGAGCTTCGTCGGCGACCCGGCCCGCGCGGGCTATGTCGCACATCTCCAGCGCGCGCTCGAAGACGGCAGCTGGGACGCGCGTCACGGGGCGTTGCGCCGGCAAGCGGCCTTCGATGGTTCCTTGCGGCTGATCATCGCCGAACCGTAAGGCCGGCTGGACCTGCAGCTCAGCCGGCGGAGCTGATTGTCCCGCCATCGAGGCGGCACATCTCCTCGCCGGAAAAGGCACGCGAGCGCGTGAGGAAGCGCTGCTCCGTGCCGTTCTCCAGCGAGAACATTCCGCCCCGGCCGGGGACGACGTCGATGATCAGCTGGGTATGGCGCCAGAGGGCGAATTGCGAACCGCTGATATAGACCGGAACGCCGCCAACCTCGCCCAGCTTCACGTCATGGTCCGAGACGATGAAATCGCCCTGCGGATAGCACATCGGCGAGGAGCCATCGCAGCAGCCTCCCGACTGATGAAACAGAATGTCTCCGTGCTTGGCCTGCAGCCGCGCGATCAGGCGTAGCGCAGCCGGAGTGGCGGTGACCTGCTCGATGGCTTGCTCGCTCATGCCGGAGCTCCGCGGGGTTGTGGGACGAGGATGAAGCGCCGCTCGCCGATGCTCAACACCGGGCAATGCGGCCTGCGGGACATCCCAGCGTGCCCGCAGCAAGGTTTTCGCTGCGGGCAAGCGCCTGAAGACGCCAGCTTCCTCAGGGAGAAGCTGGACGTCTTCAGGAGAAGCCCCAGGGGCTTCAGAAGAAGCCGAGCTTCTTCGGGGAGTAGCTCACCAGCATGTTCTTGGTCTGCTGGTAATGGTCGAGCATCATCTTGTGGTTCTCGCGACCGATGCCGGACTGCTTGTAGCCGCCGAAGGCCGCATGCGCGGGATAGGCGTGGTAGCAATTGGTCCAGACCCGGCCCGCCTGGATCGCGCGGCCGAAGCGATAGGCGCGGTTGCCGTCACGGGTCCAGATGCCGGCGCCGAGGCCGTAGAGCGTGTCATTGGCGATCGAGAGCGCCTCTTCGTCGTCCTTGAACGTCGTGACGGAGACGACCGGCCCAAAGATCTCCTCCTGGAAGACCCGCATCTTGTTGTGGCCCTTCAGGACGGTCGGCTTGACGTAATAGCCGCCCGCCAGGTCGCCCGGCAGCTCGTTTCGTGCGCCACCGATCAGCACCTCGGCGCCCTCCTGCCGGCCGATATCGAAATAGCTCAGGATCTTCTCGAGCTGCTCGGACGAGGCCTGCGCACCAATCATCGTCGCGCTATCCAGCGGGTCGCCCTGCTTGATCGACTCGACGCGCTTCAGCGCCTTCTCCATGAAGCGATCATAGATGCTCTCATGGACCAGGGCGCGGCTCGGACAGGTGCAGACTTCGCCCTGGTTGAGCGCGAACATGACGAAGCCTTCGATCGCCTTGTCGAAGAAATCGTCATCCTCGAGCGTCACATCCTTGAAGAAGATGTTCGGGGACTTGCCGCCCAGCTCCAGCGTCACCGGGATCAGGTTGTGACTGGCATATTGCATGATCAGGCGGCCGGTCGTGGTCTCGCCGGTGAAGGCGATCTTGGCGATGCGGTTGCTCGAGGCGAGCGGCTTGCCGGCCTCCAGGCCGAAGCCGTTGACGATGTTCAGGACGCCCGGCGGCAGGATGTCGGCGATCAGCTCGGCCAGGACGAGGATCGAGGCGGGCGTCTGTTCGGCCGGCTTGAGCACGACGCAGTTGCCGGCGGCGAGCGCCGGCGCCAGCTTCCAGACTGCCATCAGGATCGGGAAGTTCCAGGGAATGATCTGGCCGACGACGCCGAGCGGCTCGTGGAAGTGATAGGCGACCGTATCATGGTCGATTTCGGAGATGCCGCCTTCCTGCGCGCGCACCGCGCCGGCGAAATAGCGGAAATGGTCGATCGCCAGCGGCATGTCCGCAGCGGTCGTCTCCCGGATCGGCTTGCCGTTGTCCCAGGTCTCGGCCAGCGCGAGAAGCGCGAGATTCTCCTCCATCACATCGGCGATCTTGTTGAGGAGCAGCGCCCGCTCGGCGGCGCTGGTGCGGCCCCAGGCACCCTTGGCGGCATGGGCGGCGTCGAGCGCCGCCTCGATGTCGTTCGCGTCGGAGCGCGCGACCTCGCAGAGCAGCCGGCCATTCACCGGAGAGGTGTTCTCGAAATAGCGCCCTGACTGGGGCTCGGCCCATTTGCCGTTGATGAAATTGCCATAGCGCGCCTTGAACGGCGTCGCGGTCGTGCGGTTGAATTCGGACTTGTTCATCTCATCCTCCATCGCAGCGCTGTGAGGCCGCGCCCTGGAGGGCAGGATCGGCCGCAATGCTTGGCGTTGTCAGGAGGCGTGCGGCGCTTTCAGATGCCCGACTGTCTCAGCTTTGCGACAGGTTTCGGAAGAGATTGCATGTTCGGCCACGCGTGCGCTCACCGGCCGCGCTGGAGCCCGAGCCTTGTCAGCTTCCGGTGCATGGTGGCGCGGCTGACCCCGAGCATGCGCGCCGCCGCCGAGACATTGCCATTGGCCCGCGCCAGAGCCCGCTGCACGACGCCGCGCTCGGCGGCGCTCAACGCCTCGGCAGGCCTTGCCTCGTCACCCGCCAGGAGATCGTCGGCGGGAAATGGGTGCGCGAGCCGCTCGTCGGTCAGTCCATAGGCCAGCCGCGCCGCCCGGCTCGCCCCGATGACGAGATCCTCCTTGTCGACGGCCAGCAAACCGCCGCCGCCGCCGAAGCGGTCCTGGGCGACGACGATGCGTGCCTTGGGAAAAGCCATCCGGAAATGATGAGCCTCGATCCTGTGCGCCGCCTCGACCGTCGCGCTGGCGACGAGCTTCAGCATGGCCGGCGTCAGGTCGGCCCGGCAGGTCGAGACATCCAGCGTCGCGATCAGCCGCCCCTGCGCGTCCCAGATCGGGGCGACGCTGCAGCTCAGGCCGATATTGCGCGTCAGGAAATGCTGGTCGCGGTGGATCGTCAACGGACGCCCCTCCGCGAGGCAGGTTCCGACGCCGTTGGTGCCCTCGCTGGCCTCGCTCCAGACCATTCCGGTCCAGAGCCCGATATTGCGGAAATCGACATCGTCGCCGACGACGCCCCGTCGATCGAGCGGCACGCCCTCGCGATCGGTGAACAGCACGCAGCAGCCGGCATCGCCGACCGACTGGAAGAGCCGATCAAGGGTCGACTGCGCCACTCGGATCAGCGGATCCAGGCGTTCGAAGGCGGCATCGAATTCATGCTGGCTGAGCCGCCAGGGCGGCCGGGCGTGGTTGGGATCGAGCCCGTATTTGACCGCGGAACGCGACCAGGACGCCGCCACGGCCGATTGCGCCACTGCCGCAGCGTTGTTCAATGTCGAATATATCCGGTCAGCGTGCAGGCCTCGCGCAGTCTCGACCATGCTCGGCATCCATTTCCACCCATTTCGCACATTCAGTCCGAGCCGAGGGCAGTTTCGCCATTGGCATCCGTGCGATTTTCGGCATGTTCCAGCCGTTCAGGCGCTGGTGTCAACAGTCAGATCGGCGAATGCCGGGAAAGCGGGGCCTTTCGGCGGAACCGGCACCGGACGATGCAAGAGCGCGCCCTTCCGGGATGCGCCCGAATCGTCATGGGCGGGCATCCCTCAAGGAAGCCCATCGCTATATTCTAATTGATATAATGAAAAATCGATCAGAGCCGCCTTTGACTTGACGAGTCCTGGGCCCGCGAGCCCCTCCGACAGATCGCGCCTGCCCGCACCGGCGCTCAGTAACTATGTTCCGGACCGGGAAACTCCCGGCTTTTCACCGCGGCGACATAGGCCTCGACCGCCTGCTGGATCGAGCCCGCGCCGACCATGAAGTCCTTGGAGAAACGTGGCCTTTTGCCGGGATAGACGCCGATTGCGTCGTGGAGGACGAGCACCTGACCATTGCAGTGGACACCGGCGCCGATCCCGATCGTCAGCATGGCGTCGCTCGCCTCGCCAATCTCGGCGGCGAGCGTCGACGGCACCATTTCCAGCACGAGGAAGCGCGCACCCGCCTGCTCCAGCGCGGCGGCGTCGGCCTTCAGCTTGGTCGCAGCATCAGCCGATTTGCCCTGGACCCGGTAGCCGCCGAGCTGGTGTACCGATTGCGGCGTCAGCCCGAGATGGCCGCAGACCGGGACGCCACGCTCGACGAGAAATCGAACGGTTTCGACCGCATAGTCGGAGCCTTCGAGCTTCACCATATGGGCGCCGGCAGCCATCAGCCTGGCGGCGTTGTGCATGGCTTGGGCAGGACCTTCCTGATACGAGCCGAACGGCATGTCGGCCATGATGAAGGCGCGCCTGGCGCCGCGCGCCACGCAGGCCGTGTGATAGGCCATCTGCTCCATGGTCACGGGCAGGGTCGTGGCGTGCCCCTGCAGCACATTCCCCATGGAATCGCCGATGAGCAGGATCTCGACACCGCAGCTCTCGAGCAGGCTCGCGAAGCTCGAATCGTAGCAGGTCATCATCGCGACCTTCTCGCCCGCCGTTTTCATCCGGGCGAAATCGGCCAGCGTGAGGGCGCGGGCATCGGACAGATAGGCCATAGGCATGACTCCCGGCGAGACTGATCGCCGCGCAACCTATAGGGGCCGCGCTCGCAATTGCGAAGCGAGCGCCGGCCTCAGGTCCGGGTCACCCTGAATGGGCCAGTCCGGTCGTGCCGCGGCTGTAGAAGATGTGGCGGCCGATCACATCCATCTTCTTCAGCCTCTTCGCCCAGGAGGGCTGGACATAATCGGCGTGATAATGCGTGGAATCGCCGACCTCCACCAGATAGGTCCGGCCCTCGTAAACCTCACGTGCGATGCGCTGGGCCACCTGCCACTGCTCCGGCTCCTTGATGCGCAGCGACTTGCCCTCGCAGGCGAAGGTGAACTGGCAGGCGAGCCTGCGGTGGCGGTTCTGATAGACGACGCCGCAGACGGACCCCGGATAATACCCGCTCTTGACCCGGTTGAGCACCACCTGGGCGACGGCGACGCGCCCGTCCTCCGCTTCGGAGCGCGCCTCGAAATAGATCGCCTCGGCGAGGCAGCGCTGCTCGCTCGCCAGCGTGTCGCCGTCGACGACGACCGGCACGCCGGTGAGAATGAGCTGCGTGGTCGCCAGGGTCGTGGCGGGCGGCTCGACAAAGGCCGCAAGCGAAAGCAACGCCAGTGGGGCGATGCGCTTCATGGGGATACTCCGGGGGTAAGGGTCAAGCCGTGCGTTCGCGGTCCGGATCCATCGTCGGCAGGATCAGCGGCCCTTGTGGCTTGGTCTGTTTGCTGGGTTTGGGCGCCGCGGCCTGACCGGAGACGAGCACGTCAAGGCTCTCACGGAGGCTTTGGAGGCGGAAAAGAACTCGTTCTGCTGGAGCTTGTCCCGAAGCATGGCGAAGGCCCTGCGTAGCGCAGCGTCTCGATATGCCGAAGGCGACAAGGCTGTTTGACTAACGGGAGTTAACTGGCGTTACGGCCATTGCGCTGAGGGGTGCGGCATCAAGCGGCCTCGTGCCGAGGCGTTACCTCGCCGCTCAGCGCGCGGGAGAACCACGGAACGGCATCAGGTTTCAGGCTATTCATCGACGATTGATCTGTATTAGCGCGCCGCCCGGATGCGCCGGCGTCGCGCCGGAACGCGACAGTGGAAATGACGACCACTTCGCAGGCGACAATCTTTCCCGCCGTCGACCGAGAGTGATGACCGTTACTTGAAGCAAAAATCTGTATCGCAAACATACAGTCTGCATCACCGTTGAGTTTAACGTTCATGGCAGATCTACCTCGACAACGTCGGCTCGGCGCACCCGAAAAATGTTGCTGACGGCTCTGCCTCTTTTTCCTAACTACCAAAGATTTTTTCTCTCCCGATTTGAGACTGCATTGTTCGCCGATCGAAGCGCTATGGACAGGGAGTTCGGCAACTTTGTGACCGTTCCTGCCGGTAGGTGATTCAGACGCGCATCGCGCCGGGATCCCTCAGGAATATGCGCGCCGAGTTTCGTGCTCAATATTTTGGTAAATCGCAATTAATATTATTAGTTTAATTTAATAAACATAAATCGATCCGATAATACTGACGCATATTAGCAGGCGCGCAGATTTTAGATTCATCGCCTTTGCCCGCACTGACCCGAATCTTGCGAGGGAACAAACTTCCCGCCGACAATGGCATTGCGGCTATGAATCGCTTCTCCGGTGTTGACGATGATCGTTGTCGTCTGGATGGCTCCGCCAGAGGTTGGCTCAGCGAATGAGACAACAGCCTGCCCGGAGCCGATCGTGCCGAAATTCGGCCACAAGGTCACCGAGCCCGCGCCGCCAGTCAGGGAAGCGGAGCTTTTATCGGTGTCCCAAACAAAGGTCAGGGCATTGCGAAAGCTAGGGAACCTGCATTCCCAGGCAAAGGTCGCAGCGTGACCGGTCGAAGAAATCATGATCCCGACAGCGCTCAATGAGGCCAGACGCGGGCGAGATCTCATCCATAGGCTCCAATTCCGCGACAGGTTTGTTCTGGGCTTATTGGTTTGTCCTGGGCCTATTGCCTTCGAGGCGTGGCCGGTGTGCGCACGCAGACCGGACATCCCTGAAATACGTTGCTGGAGCATCCGACGCTTGTTAATTTCGGCCAAGATTTTGCTCGTCCCGGACATGAGCAGGGGAGTTCGGCGGCTTTGCCACGCGATCTGACCTCCCTGCCGACCACGCTAGCGGGCATCTCGCGTCTTGCCGTTGCGCGTCTTGCCGGCGCCGGCATACCGGCCGCGCCTCTCCTGAACGAGGTCGGCCTGACCGAGGACATGCTCGCCGATCACGATCAGAGAGTGCCCTCCCGGCGTCAGGTCGCATTCCTGGACCGGGCCGCGGCGGCACTGGGTGATGATTGCCTCGGCTTCACTCTGGCCCAGGAATTCGACCCCCGTTCCATGGGTTTGCTGTTCTACGTGATGGCATCCTCACAAACGCTCGGCGACGCAACGCAACGCATTGCGCGCTACAGCGCGATCACCAATGAAGCGCTGGTCTTCAGCATTGCCGAGGGAAGCGGGTTCACCGTCACGCTGAGCTATGCCGGCCTTCCCCGGCATTGCGATCGGCACCAGGCCGAGTTCTGCATTTTTGGAGCAATCAGGATCTGCCGCATCCTGACCGGCGCAAACCTCGTCCCACAACACGTCTCGATCGCGCATCACCGATCGGGCGACACCTCTGCGATGTCGCGGTTTGCCGGGACGAAGGTGGAGTTCGGCGCCGAGACCGATGCATTCGTTCTGCAGGCCGATGCGCGCGAACGCCATCTCGTGAATGCCGACCCTTACCTCAACGATCTCCTCCAGACCTATTGCGAGGCGGCGCTATCATCCCGCACGACCAATGCGAGCCCGCTTCGGGTGAGCGTCGAGAATGCGATTGCTCCGCTGCTGCCTCACGGCAAGGTTCGCGCCGAAGTCATCGCCCGCCAGCTTGGATTAAGCGAACGGACACTGGCGCGAAGGCTTGCCGAGGAGGGGCTGAGCTTTTCGGAAGTCCTCCGGCTGCTGCGGCGTGATCTGGCTTTGCGCTATCTCAATGATGGCGACCACCATGTCTCCAAGGTCGCCTGGCTGCTGGGTTTCCACGAAGTCAGCGCGTTCTCGCATGCGTTCAAGCAATGGACCGGGCTGGCGCCGAGCCAGATGCGGCTGGGCGGCATCCCGAACGGATGAATGTCGCTTGGCCGACGCCAAGGCCGTTGGCGCAGTCGGCGCGGCCAGAGTGCATGCGACGCCCATCTGCCGGGGCGAAGAGCGGCGCCCCCCCCCTGCCCTCTCAGGCCGTCGGCCGCTCGGTGCCGGCGCGCAGCGCGGTGTCGACCAGGAGATTGCCGGTCGCACCCTGTTCCAGCGTGATGTCGACGCCATACACGTCCGACGCCGCGGGATGGGAGAGGACATCCCTGGGGCGGCCATCGGCGACGACGGTCTTGCGGTCGATCAGCAGGAAGCGATCCGCGCAGCGGCTGGCCAGTGCCAGATCGTGCAAGGCGACGAGCGTGACCTGACCGCGCCGCCGCGTCGTCTCGCGGATGACATTGGTCACCTGCAACTGCCGGCGCAGGTCGAGCGCGCTTGTCGGCTCGTCGAGCAGGAGCACGCTGGGCGCGCGCACCAGGGCCTGGGCCACGGAGACGAGCTGCTGCTGGCCACCCGAAAGGTCCGACACCGGAACCTCCGAGAGATGGTCGATATGCAGCGTGCCGAGCGCCTCCTCCACCGCCCGCAGATCCTCGCGCGTGGCGCGGCCGCCATGGGCTTTCCGGGCGAGCAACACATAATCGAAGACGCAGAGCGCAGCCCGCATCGCGACATGCTGCGACAGGAAGAAGATCGCATCATGCCGCTGCCGCGATGTCATTCCGGCAAGGTCGGCCCCGTCGAGCCGCATGGTGCCGGCGCGCGGGCGCAGCAGCCCGGCGACGAGGCGAAACAGGGTGGATTTTCCAACTCCGTTCGGCCCGACCACGGCGGTGACGGTGCCGCGCTCGAGCCCGAGCGCGCTGAGCCCGTCGAAGACGTCGCCGCGGCCGCGATAGGCGAAACCGATCGACTCGATCGAGAGGCTCATTGTCAGCGCTCCCGGCGGATCGACATCACGAGGCTGAGGAAGAACGGCACGCCGACGAGGGCGGTGATGATGCCGATGGGATAGATGATCCCCGGGGTAATGCCCTTCGACAGCGTCGACGCGACCGACAGGATGAGGCCGCCTGCAATCGCCGCGACCGGCACGAAATAGCGCTGGTCCTCGCCGACCAGCAGCCGGGCGATATGCGGCCCTACCAGGCCGATGAAGCCGATCGTGCCGACGAAGGCGACGGCGGTCGAGGCCAGCAGCGAGATGCAGACCAGCATTTCCAGGCGCAGCCGCGCGACGCGCACGCCGAGGGCGGCGGCCCGCTCGTCGCCCATGGTGAGCGCGGTCAGCATCCAGCTGCGATGCAGGCAGAACGGCAGGATGACCCCAAGCAGGCCGGCGCAGATCCCGAGCTTCGTCCAGGTGGCGCGCGACAGGCTGCCCATCATCCAGAAGATGATCTGCTGCAGCTGGGTTTCGGACGAGTGGAACTGGATGAAGGCCAGAAGCGCGTTGAAGGTGAAGAACAGCGCGATGCCGACGAGCACGAAGGTCTCGACGGTGACGCCGCGCAGCCGCGTGAACAGGAACAGGATCGCCGAGGTCGCGAGCGCGAACAGGAAGGCGTTCGCCGTCACCAGGAAGGCCCCCGCGAAGGGCACGAGCGAGACGCCGGTCGCGATGGCAAGCGCCGCACCGAAGCTCGCCGCCGACGAGATGCCGAGCGTGAACGGATCGGCGAGAGGATTGCCGAGGATGGTCTGCATCTGCGCCCCGGCAGTGCCCAGCATGGCACCGACGAGAATGGCCATCACCGCGACGGGCAGGCGCACATCCCAGACGATCACGTCGAGCTTCGGGCCCATCGATCCCGGTTCGAGGATGACGCGCGCCACATCCATCAAGGGGAAATTGCCGGGCCCCACCGAGACATCGACCACGAGCGCCAGCGTGAGCAGCGCAAGCGCCCCGACAGCGAGCAGGAGCTTGCGCAGCACCCGCCGCCGATAGCGCTCGCTGGCCGTATCGGCAGGCGGCTGGAAGGCCGGCGTATCGGACAGGGCCATGGCGATCAGTTCATCTCGATCCAGAACTTGCCGGTCAGCTTGATCGGCAGGAAGCGGTCATGCAGCTCCTGGAAGGTCGCCCAGGCGTCGAGATCCTTGAACTCGTTGGGGTGCATCCACTTGGCGAGCGCCTGGATCGCCACGAAATGGTACGGGCTCTGGTAGAACTGGTGATAGATCGCCATCACCCTCCGGTTCTTCACGGCCGTCAGTCCCGGAAATCCGGCCCGGGCGACAAGGCCCTTGAGCTGCGCGGCGGCGCGTTCGGGCTGGGTCTCGTAGCCGAGCCAGACAGCGATATTGCCGGGGTTGCTGTTCGACCAGTTGGCGCCGGTCATCAGCAGGAATTGCGGATCATCGACGATGATCTTCTCCGGATTGACCATGCCGCCGGCACCGGAAAAATACTTCGATCCCCAGTTCATGCCGCCGGCTTCGGAGACGAATTCGCCGAAGTTGAAATTGCCGAACGACTGGCAGCAGGCAGACGGGTTGAGGCCGGCAGCCTGCTCGGCAAAGACCAGCGGCCGCTGATCCTGCTTCAGCCGCGTCGTGACGTTGTAGACCCGCCGCATCTGCTGCGAATAATAGTCGATGAAGCTATTGGCCGCGTCGATGCGGTCGAAGACCCGGCCGAGCAGAAGCATGCTCGGCACGGTGTTCTGCGTCGGGCGCTCGCGGAAATCGATGAAGATCGTCGGAATGCCGGCCTTGGCCAGGTTGTCGACGACGCCGGACTGCATCGCCTTGTCCAGGAAGCCGAGCGACAGGATGACGAGGTCCGCATCGAGCGTGATCGCCTTCTCCACGCTGAAATCGCTCGAGGCGAGCGCGCTCACCAATGTCATCGACTTGGCGGCAGGGACATCCGCCAGGTAGCGGTTCCAGGTGTCGGGGTCGAATTTCGGCAGGTCGTCGCCGATGGCGGCGAGTTGCGCGAACGGCTTGTCCTTGCCCATCAGCACGACCGTCGCGGAGAACAGCCGGCCCTCGCCGAGGATGGCCCGTTGCACGCCCTTCTTGACCTTGACGGTGCGGCCGGCAAGGTCGGTCACCTCGATCATGGTGTCGGCAGCCTGCGCGCTGCGGATGCCCGGTGCGGCAAGCAGGGCCAGGGCGGCCATGAGCGCCACGCGCCGGGTCAGCCAAGCAAACCAGCCCGGCACGGATTGTGAATGCCTGTCCATCATGATCCTCGCTCTATCGATTGCCGTTTGCGCATGGGGATGGCGCAGCGGTCCTGGCCCAGCCGCCAGTGTTCAACCGGCGGCCTCCCCTCGCCCGACCGCCCTTGATCTGCTCCTGCTCCAGGAAGACGGTTCTCGTGCGGATCGGTTCAAGCAATCGCTGGCTATCGCGCGCACCGAGATACGCAGTCCCGATGGGCAAGAAGATCTCGCGATTCCGCAATACATCGGACTTGGCCGACGGGCGGTTCCAGTCACGCCGGATATTATCCTTGATCGATCGCGTGCTCAGAAGATCCACCGCATCTGTCCTCGTGCAGAATAGCGACCAGTTACAGACTGCGCGGCGATTTGTCACGATACTTCAATAACTTAGAAATACTCAAATCTATAATTAGAATATTTTTAATCTAAACGCTTGGCGAGATGGGCCGGCGCCCGACCTGGCGGGGATGGACAGACCTGGCGATTGCGCTGAACGAGATTGCCATTGCTGGTCTCAGCCGGCCTGGGTGACCGCCGCAGCGGCGCCAGAATGCCCTCCCGCCTGCCGTCATCCACAACCGCAGGCGCAGAAAACGGAACTATTCTACCTAAGGTTTAGCAAGACAGGTTTGTCGACCAGATTGAATCGAGATTGTTCTCATTTTGAGAGGATTTACAAAGAGCGTTGACTACGCAACCATCCGGTCAGGCTTGGGGGGGTAGAGTACAGAGGTCAGCCATGCCGGACCTTTCGGTTGCGATCGTCGATGATCACCCCATGCTGATGGAGGGGATCGCCGTGCTGCTGAAACGCTGGGGCGGTTTCATGCTCGCCGCGACGGGGACTGTCGCAGATCACATCGTGCCGATCGCCAGAACGCATCGCCCTGATGAGATGATCGTCGATCTCAGCATGGCGGGGGATGTCTTCCAGGCGATTGCGGACGCGTTGAAGATCGCTCCCGAGACGAAGATCGTGGTGTTCACCGCCTCGGCCAGCACGGAAGACGCGATCAGGGCCCTGGATGCCGGGGCCAAGGGCTATGTCCTGAAAGGCAGTCCCGGAGAAGACCTCTTCCAGGCTCTTCAGGCGGCACAGCGAGGCGATGTCTATGTCACGCCCTCCTTCGCGACCAAGCTGATCTGTGCGTTGAAAGAAAAGACCCTCGAAAGACAGAAGGCGATCAGCAACAGGCTCAGCGTCCGGGAACAGCAGATCGTCAACCTGCTGCTGCTCGGCAAGATGAACAACGAGATCGCCCGCGAGCTGTCGCTCAGCGCCAAGACCGTCAAGGGTTACATGACCAATCTGATGGCCAAGCTGAACGCGCGCAACCGCCTGGAGGTGGTGCTTGCGGCGCAAAAACTGGCTGCGGGAGCGAACACCCCTGCCGTGATCAGGCGCCCGTGAACGACGCCCGGCCCTGCCGGGCCCGTTGAGAGGGCCGCAGCCGATGGGCTCCAGACGCTAGCCGGGCTCAAGCCAGCCAGAGCCGGGGAGGCTCCGCATGACGGTCGCGGACACTCTTACGCCCGGCACTCCGGTCCAACTGGCTTCCTGGGCGCTCCCGCAGCACCGGGTCATGGGCAGGGCGACACGCTGCGGCATCGCGGCGGCTTGCCTGTGCTGCCTCCTTGTCATCCTCGTCTGTAATCCTGCCCGCGCTGCCGAGTCCGACTTTCTCGAGCGTTTTCGGGGCGACTGGTCCGGCTCCGGCAAGGTCCAGCGCGACGGCGGTAGCCTGCCGCGGCACGTGACCTGCTCGATCATGGGACGCCCCACCGACAATCGGATCAGCGCGCAAGGCAGCTGCCGCGCCTATCTGATCTTCGTGCGCCCGGTCGCGATCGATGTCACCTATGATCCGCGCTCCGGCACCTATCACGGCACCTATACCGGCGCCCGGATCGGCCCCGCCCGGCTCAGCGGCACGCGCAGCGGCGACACCCTGAACCTTCGCATCGAGTGGCCGCGCCCGGTCAATGGCGACACGCAGGCCGCGATGGTCATCCAGAATGACGGCCGCGGCATCCTGCGGATGACCGTCGCGGATAACCTCACGCCCGGCGGCCCGATCCTGCAGACCTCCGAGATCATCCTGGTGCGTCAATAGGCGGGGCCTGGTCGGAGCTGCCCTCGCCCACTCCGGAGAGATGATGCCCTGGCGGGGACCTGCGTCCCGGCTGAAGCGCGCCCTCGAATTCGAGTGCCGTTGGACGAATCGCTCCCCTCTCGCGCCCAATGGTAATCTCGGGGTTGCGATTGGCGTGAACCGGCCTCACTCTAAGGCATGAGCAGTATCGTCTCACGAACCGGCATGGCCATGCATGCGTGAAGAGCGACCCGACCGCCGGCGGAACCGCGCGCCAGGCTACCCGAACCGGCGCTCCGTGATGCTGAGCTCGGAGGCGGACTATATTCGCGCCTGCGCCAGGGCGCGTGATCTCCACGCCGCCGCCCACCATCCGATGGCCGAGCTGGAGCTTGAGAACCTGGCTCTCGCGATCCTGACCTGGGAACTCAAAAGCAGCGGGCCGGACGGAACCTGAGGCCGGCCAGACCGACGAAGCGGCGCCGGGCCCGGGGTCGCGCCGCTTCCCCTGCCCGCGCCGGCCGTGCCCCTACGCCGTGAGGCGATCCGCCCAGGCGGCGACCTTGTTCGACAGCGTCCTCAGATGGTCGTCGATGGAATAGCCCGAGACCGCCTTGCGCGGCTTCAGGTCGTGATCGCCATCGTCGAGCCAGAGGATCTCGATGGCGCTGGAGAGTGTGTAGGTCGACACCTCCTCGCGGGTTCCGAACAGGTCCCTCGTCCCCTGCGCGATCAGCGTCGGCGTCTTCATGGTCGCGAGATGCGCCGTGCGCAGCTGCTCGGGCTTGCCGATCGGGTGGAAGGGATAGCCAAGGCAGAGCAGGCCGGCGATCCGGCCGGATGCGTGCCACTCGTCGGCCAGCATGCTGGCGACACGTCCACCCATCGATTTGCCGCCGATGATGAGCGGCCCCTTGCAATCGAGCGCGCCGATGGCGGCGGCATATTCCGAGATCAGGGTTTCGGCGCGCGGCGGTGGCTTACGACCGGCTGATGTCCGGCGCCCCGCCATGTAACCGAACTCGAACCGGGCCACGCGAAGACCGGCCGCAGCCAAAGCGCCGGCATTGGCCGTCATCGAAGCGGAATCCATCGGAGCCCCCGCGCCATGCGCCAGGAGGATCGTTGTCCTCGCCTCAGCCGGGCCATCCATCAGAAATGCCACCATCGCCGCCTTCGCCTTGCCGGAGTTGTCGGCTTCTCGCCGCGGGCCAATCTTTGGGTTGGCCGAGATGACGCGGAAGCCACCGCAATCAACAGCGTCGCCAGCTCGCGCTCGTCAAGTCCGGCAGCAATCGCGCGCCGATCCACGCGCACATGGCGCCTTGCCGCGCTCGGGCCGATGAATGCCTCCAGGGGCATGTCAGGCTTCGACCCGCTGGCGATACTGATCCAGAACGGCCGCGACGCCCGCGGCCGAAATTGCACCAGCCAGGCCCTCCGCCGCCCCTTCCGCGGCAGGTCTCGCCCGTCGCATCATCGCGGCTTCGTAAGCGGCAACCGCGCCCCATCCATCGCCGCTCGTCAGCGCGTCTGCCAGGTCGACGGCATCGGCGAGCGCCAGATTCACGCCCTCGCCGCCGAAGGGCGACATCAGATGGGCTGCGTCCCCAAGCAAGGTCAGCCCCACCCGGCTTTGCCAGGAATGATCGATCGGCAGCGCATAGAGCGGGCGGACGGCGATAAGCTCGCCACTGTCGATGAGATGGACGAGGGACGGCGCCCAACCTGCGAAACGATCGCGCAGCATTGCCCGGATGCGATCGTCGCCGAGCGACATCCAACCGCGCGCCTCCGCCTCAGGAAGACGCAGACCCGCGTAGCCGCGGATATGGCGGTGTCCATTGCGTTGCGCGATCAGCACCCGATTGTCGCCGACGGCGAACATCTTGCCGCTCCCGACCAACCCATCGACGTCGGGATGGCGTTCGGCAGCGAAGCCGAACTCGACCAGCGTTACCCCCTCGTAGAGCGGCCGGGCATCGGAGAGCAGGGCGCGGACACGCGACCATGCCCCATCCGCACCGATGACGATATCGAAGCGTTCCGAGATTCCGTCGACGACGACATCAAACCCGCCCGCCTCGATCGGTGTCACGGCATCGACCTTGCTCGCCCAACGCAGCGTCATGGGCGCAAGCGAGCCGAGCAGGATCTGGCGCAAGGCGGTCCGGTCGACCTCCGGTCGATTGTCTCCGGCACCGTCGCGGTCGAACAACAGCGTGCCGTTCTGGTCATAGAGCCGGTCGCCCTGATCCTCGGGCCGCGCCACGGCGCGAAACTCGGCTTCGAGCCCAGCCCGGGCGATAGCCTGCTGGCCGGTCTCGGCGTGGAGATCGAGCGAGCCACCCTGTGGCCGGTCACCGGCATGGCGATCCCGCTCGAAGACTGTCGGCTCAAGCCCGCGCAACAGAAGGAGCCGGGCGAGCATCAACCCGCCGGGCCCGCCGCCGATGATCGCGATTTTCGGTCTGGTTGTCATGACAGGATCCTCGATATACATAGGAGCCTATATAACAACATAGGAGCCTATGCAATGACATCCGAGGACTGGGACCCGATGGCCTATCCCGGCCATTATTTCAGCCGGATCGCGCGCGGCCTGGCCCGGATCGGTGATCTACGCCTCGGAAAGATCGGTTTCGCCACCGCTCAGCTTCCGGTGCTGGCCGCCCTGAAAGACGGGGACAGCCGATCGCAAACCGAGCTCGCGCGCTGGGCAAGGGTCGAACAGCCGACAATGGCGCAGCTTCTCGCGCGCATGGAGCGTGACGGCATCATCCGGCGGGAGCCCGATCCGGCCGATCGCCGCAGCAGCCTGATCTCGCTGACGCAGGAGGCACGCGACCGCCTGCCGGCGGGACGGGCGATCCTTCAGCAGAGCAATGAAGAGATGACGCGCGGTCTCTCGGCTGAAGACCAGCAGACGCTGATCGCATTGCTCGGTCGCGTACTCGGGAATCTCGAGGCGATGGAGCGATAGCGCCGGGCGGTCGATCACATGGTCATTCCACGCCCTCCGCTCCGGCCGCCTGGTGGGCGCCGGTTGCGTCGCGCATGCCCTGGCGCAGGGCCTGGACGCGGCTGTTGAGCTCGATCATCTCGGGGACGGCGAAGCCGGAATGGCGCAAGAGCGCATCGGTCAGGCACCCTGTCTTGGGATGCAGGCTCCTGCCTTTCTCCGTGAGATGGACCTCGACCAGACGCTCGTCGATGGTGCTGCGCTGGCGGGCGAGAAAGCCCGCCGCCTCGAGCCGCTTGACCGCGGGCGTGATCGTGCTCGGCTCGAGCGCGAGGCGCTCGCCGATCGCCCCGATCGTCAGGCCGTCCCGCTCCCAGAGCGCGCTCAGCACGAGATATTGCGTATAGGTCACGCCGAGCGCGTCCAGCATCGGCTTGTAGACGCGCTGGATCGCCAGCGAGGCGGAATAGATCGAGAAACAGAGCTGGCCGTCGAGCGGCAGCGTCGGGGCATCGGTCATCGGCATCCTCCAGGGGCCTCGCGGGCCCAGATCTCGAAAAACAATATCGCGATAAAGAAATTGCTTTACAAGGCCGCGGGGCCTCTGTATTGAATTACATATCGCGATAATGATTATCGCAGAAACAGGAAGGAGCCACCGTCATGACCAAGTCCCTGATCGCTGCCGCCGCCCTCTCCGCTACCGTTGCCCTCTCCGCCGTCGTCGCCGGCACGAGTGCCGAGGCCGCCCCTGCCGTGAAGAACGTCGTCCTCGTCCATGGTGGCTTCGTCGACGGCTCGGGCTGGCAGGGCGTATACAATCTCCTCCGCAAGAAGGGTTACAGCGTCACCATCGTCCAGAACCCGACGACCTCGCTGGCCGACGATGTCGCCTTCACCAAGCGGGCGATCGCCCAGCAGGATGGCCCGGTCATCCTGGTCGGCCATTCCTATGGCGGCGTCGTCGTCAGCGAGGCCGGCACCGATCCGAAGGTCAAGGCGGTCGTCTACATCGCCGCCTTCGCGCCGGATCAGGGCGAGTCGGTCTCCTCGCTGATCGCCAACCCGCCTCCCGGCGCCGCCGTCCCGCCGATCCTGCCGCCCGTCGACGGCTTCCTCGCCCTCGACAAGGCCAAGTTCGCCGCCGCCTTCGCCGCCGATGTCGATGCCGACACCGCGGCCCTGATGGCCGACTCGCAGGTGCCCTGGGGCGTCGCGGCGCTCACCGGCGCGGTCACCAATCCGGCCTGGAAGGTCAAGCCGAGCTTCTATCTTGTCGCCAGCGACGACCACATGATCCCATCCCCGGCCCAGCACCAGATGGCCAAGCGCGCCGGATCGACCGTCGTCGAGACCAAGGGCAGCCATGCCGTCTATGTCTCGAAGCCGACCGTCGTCGCCGAGATCATCGAGAAGGCCGCCAACGCGAAGTGACCGGACCAGGACGGTCGAGCCGATCCATCACCGTCGCCATCGATCTTCAGGGCGGGCCCAGAGCGGGCCCGCCCTTCCCGCTTTGGCTGTGCGTCAGGCGAGTTTCGTTTCGTTGCGTGCGCAAGGCGCCCCTCGAAGCGATTGATCCGCCTTGGCGCCGCCAGTATCCTTCTTGTCGACAAGAGGATCTGCCGATGAAGACGACGAAACAATCTGCCGCCGCTCCTGAGCGCAAGCGCGGCTCGGGCGTGAAGGTCGTCTATGATCTGTTGCGGGACGAGATCCTCGACCTGGTGCTGCCGCCGGGCAGCCCGATCGACGAAGTCCAGCTCGCCGAGCGGTTCAAGATGTCGCGCACGCCCATTCGCGAGGCCCTGGTGCGGCTCGCGGGCGAAGGGCTGATCGACACGCTGCCCAACCGCTCGACGATGGTGTCGAACCTCGATTTCCTCAACATGTCGCCCTTCTTCGACGCTCTCGTGCTGATGTACCGGGTGACGACGCAGCTCGCGGCCCAGCATCACCGCCCGCAGGATCTGGTCACCATCCGCGCCCGGCAGAAGGAATTCGCCGCCGCCGTGCAGGCGCAGGACGCGCTGGCGATGATCGCGACGAACGCGGCGTTTCATTCCGCCATCGCCGAGGCCGGCCGCAACCCGTATTTCAACAGCCTGTTCAGCCGCCTGCTCGATGAAGGGCGGCGCTTCCTCAGGCTCTACTATCAGTCCTACGAGGACCGGCTGCCGCAGCGTTTCGTCGAGGAGCATGAAGCGATGATCGCCGCGATCATCGCCCGGGACGTCGTCGCAGCAGAGCGCCTCGGCAAGGCCCACGCCGATCAGATCGTCCAGCAAATCCAGAAGCTTATGGTCGGCGACGAGCGCCTGGAGATTGCCCTTTAGGACGCTCGCCTAATTCTTGTCGACAAATAATATGCAAACAGATATATCAGGACGCAGAGACGAGCATCGTCGCCCTTGCGGCGCTGCGAACTCCACCATTCGGCAAGCCAGAAGGAGATCGACATGAAGGCCAAGATTTTCTCCGGTGTGATCCCCGCGCTGATGACCCCGTGCAAGGCGGATCGAACCCCCGACTTCGATGCCCTGGTGCGCAAGGGCAAGGAGCTGATCGCTGAAGGCATGTCGGCGGTGGTCTATTGCGGCTCGATGGGAGATTGGCCGCTGCTGACCGATGCCCAGCGCATGGAAGGCGTCGAGCGCCTGGTGAAGGCCGGCATTCCGGTGATCGTCGGCACCGGCGCGGTCAACACCGCTTTAGCGGTGGCTCACGCGGCCCATGCGCAGAAGGTCGGCGCCCAGGGCTTGATGGTGATCCCGCGCGTCTTGTCCCGCGGCACCGTCCTCCTCGCCCAGAAGGCGCATTTCAAGGCGATCCTCTCGGCTGCGCCGGATCTGCCGGCGGTGATCTATAACAGCCCCTATTATGGCTTCGCGACGCGGGCCGACCTGTTCTTCGCCCTGCGGGCCGAGCACAAGAACCTCGTCGGCTTCAAGGAATTCGGCGGTCCCGCCGACATGCGCTACGCCGCCGAGACCATCACCAGCGGCGACGATGACGTTTCGCTGATGATCGGCGTCGATACCGCCGTCGTCCATGGCTATGTGAATTGCGGCGCGACGGGCGCGATCACCGGCATCGGCAATGTGCTGCCGAAAGAAGTGATCCATCTCTGCAAGCTCTCCCAGGCGGCGGCGGCCGGCGATGCCGAGGCGCGCCAGCGCGCACTGGAGCTCGAACAGGCTCTCGGCGTGCTCTCGTCCTTCGACGAGGGTCCCGATCTCGTGCTCTATTTCAAGCATATGATGGTGCTGAAGGGGGCCAAGGAATACACCCTGCACTTCAACGAGACGGATGCCTTGACCGCGAGCCAGCGCGGCTATGCCGAGGCGCAGCTCGCGCTCTTCGACAGCTGGTATGCGGCCTGGAACACGCTTCCGGGCGCCGTCCAGAAATATGCCGCCTGAGGGTGGATTTGAGGTCGGGCGTGGCGGCGGAGCTTTCCGCCGCCACGCCGCGTCCGCTCGCCGATTGAGCCAAGCAGGTCTTCGTTGATGGCCGATCCCGATGTCATCGTCATAGGCGCCGGCGTCGTCGGCCTCTCCGTCGCGATCGCGGCGCAGGGGCGCGGCCTGTCGGTCATCGTGCTTGATCGCGAAGGACCGGCGGCCGGCGCGTCAGCCGGCAATGCCGGCGCCTTCGCCTTCACCGATATCCTGCCGCTCGCATCGCCCGGCATTCTCAAGAAGGCGCCGCGCTGGCTTGCCGACCCTTTGGGGCCGCTCTCGGTGCCGCCGCGCTATGCGCTGCAGATCGCCCCCTGGATGTATCGCTTCTGGCGAGCCTGCTCGCCCCGGAACGTGGAGCAGTCCACGGCGGCGCAGACGGCCCTGATGGACCTGTCGAAAGCCGAGCTCGAGCCGCTGCTGCAGGCCACCGGCACCAGCTTCATGCTGCGCAAGGAGGGCAACCTCCAGGTCTATGAGAGCGAAGCCGAGCTGAAGGCCTCGCTTCCCGGCTGGCAGGCGCGGGAAAGGCACGGCGTCGCATTTCGCCATCTCGATGCCGCTGACATGGCCGAGATCCAGCCCGGCCTTGCGCCGCGCTTCACGCATGGCACCTTCACGCCCGGCTGGTACTCGATTGCCGATCCCAAACTCTACACCCTGGCCCTCGCGGAGGCGTTCCGCAGCAAGGGCGGCGCGATCGAGCGTCTCGACGTCTCGGGCCTCACGCCACTCGGGGATACTGTCGCGATCCATTCGCGCGACGGCGGCACACGCCGCGCGCCGCAGGTCGTCATCGCAGCGGGCGCCTTCTCCCATCTGATCGCCCGCAGCCTCGCAGAGCACATTCCCCTCGAAACCGAGCGCGGCTACAACACCACCCTCCCCACTGACGCCTTCGACCTGCGCACGCAGATCACCTTCGGCGGCCACGGCTTCGTTGCGACCCGGCTCTCGACCGGCATCCGCGTCGGTGGCGCCGTCGAGCTTGGCGGCCTGAAGCTGCCGCCGAATTTCGCCCGTTCGGACGCGATGCTGAAGAAGGCGCGCCTCTTCCTGCCCGGCCTGAAGCCCGAGGGCGGCGTGCAGTGGATGGGCTTTCGTCCCTCGGTGCCCGACAGCCTGCCGGCGATCGGGCGGGCGCGGGCCACGCCACGCGTGATCCACGCCTTCGGCCATGGCCATCTCGGCCTGACCCAGTCGGCAGGCACAGCCCGGATCGTCGCCGATCTCTTGACCGGGCGCGAGCCCGCGATCGACCTTGCCCCCTTTTCCCCGCAGCGCTTCTGAAGGGCCCGGACCATGGCCAGCTACACCTTCTCCTGCATCGACGGACATACCTGCGGCAATCCGGTCCGCCTCGTCTCGGGCGGCGGCCCGCGGCTGGAAGGGGCCGACATGCTGGAGAAGCGCGCGCATTTCCTGCGCGAGTTCGACTGGATCCGCACCGGCCTGATGTTCGAGCCGCGCGGGCACGACATGATGTCGGGCTCGATCCTCTATCCGCCGACCCGGCCCGATTGCGACGTCGCCGTGCTCTTCATCGAGACCTCCGGCTGCCTGCCGATGTGCGGCCACGGCACCATCGGCACGATCACCATGGGCATCGAGAACGGCCTGATCACCCCGCGCGAGCCGGGCAAGCTCTCGATCGACGCGCCCGCCGGCAAGGTCGACATCACCTATCGCCAGGAGGGCCGCTTCGTCGAGGAGGTGCGCCTGACCAATGTGCCGGGCTTCCTCGCCGCCGAAGGCCTGACGGCCGAGGTCGAAGGGCTCGGCGAGATCGTCGTCGATGTCGCCTATGGCGGCAATTTCTATGCGATCGTCGAGCCGCAGAAGAATTTTCGGGATATGGCCGACCATACCGCCGGCGAGCTCGTCGGCTGGTCGCCAAAACTGCGCGCCGCGCTCAATGCCAAATACGAGTTCGTCCATCCCGAGCATCCGCAGATCAGCGGCCTCAGCCATATCCAGTGGACGGGCAAGCCGACGAAGCCCGAAGCGCACGCGCGCAATGCCGTGTTCTACGGCGAGAAGGCGATCGACCGCTCGCCCTGCGGCACCGGCACCTCGGCGCGCATGGCGCAGCTCGCGGCCAAGGGCCGGCTCAAGGTCGGCGACGAGTTCGTGCATGAATCGATCATCGGCTCGCTGTTCAACGGCCGCGTCGAGGCGGCGACCACCGTCGCGGGCAAGCCGGCGATCGTCCCCTCCATCGCCGGCTGGGCCAGGATGACCGGCATCAACACGATCTTCATCGACGATCGCGACCCATTCGCCCACGGCTTCGTCGTCACATAGGCGACAGAACAGACGCGAGCGCGGCATCGGGTGAACGCCGCGCTGGCCGTGCGCTTGCTTCCCGGCTAACAAGTTTTCGCGGAGCGACGGCCCGCTGTGTCACGCTGGAGCGGCCGTTCCTGAGGGCGGCAGGCGCGGCCCGGCGGTTTTTCCGGGCATCGCTCCTCGTTCCATGCCCCGCACGGCGCCCGATTCCATAGTCGGCGAAGCAAAATACTTATTGTATTTTTCTTGTATCATGACATTCTGATGACATATCGAAGCGGTGGTGAGGCGGGGATGCGCTCCAAGGAAGAGGAAGACAGCTGGCTCGCCTTCGCCTGGCAATTGGCGCAGGAGAGCGGCAGCATCCTGCGGGAGGCGGCAACCGTCCGGCCCGATGTCGAGGTCAAGCCCGACCGCAGCTTCGTCACCGCGCTCGATGCGCGCATCGAACGGCGCCTGCGCGAGCGCATCGCCGACCGCTTTCCCAGCCATGGCATCATCGGCGAGGAGGAAGCCTCCGCGAATCCCGACGCCGATCTGGTCTGGGTGCTCGATCCGATCGACGGCACCGCCGCCTTCATTGCCGGCCTGCCGGTCTATGGCACGCTGATCGCGCTGATGCGCGAGGGCGAACCGATCATCGGCATCATCGACCATCCCGTCACCGGCGACCGCTGGATCGGCGTCAGGGGCCGGCCGACCCTGCATAATGGCAGCCCCTGCCGCACCCGCGCCTGCGGCGCGCTGGGCGAGGCCATTCTTTCCGCCAGTAATCCCGATTTCTTCGACGACGAGGAGCGCCCGGCGCTCGATGCCATGCGCGCGGCGACCGCCTGGCGGATCTGGGGCGGCGCCTGCATGAGCTTTGGCCTGCTGGCGAGCGGACGCACCGATGCCGCCTTCGACACCAGGATGAAGCTCTGGGACTTCGCGCCCTTCCGCCCGATCATCGAGGGCGCCGGCGGTGTCGTCACCGACTGGGAAGGCCAGCCGCTCACCCAGAGCACGGGCAAGCGCATCATGGCGGCGGGCGATCCCGCGCGCCACCGCGAGATGCTGCGGCTCGTCGAGACCAGCATGAAACACTGAGCCAACCCGCTCCGAGACGGCGCCGATCCGCCGGAGTTCCAGCACTGAGGGGGAGATATGGGTATCGCGATCGAGAATCTGGCCGTCGCCTATGGCGGCCAGCGCGTCATCGACGGGCTCGAACTGACGATCGAGCCGGGCTCCTTCTTCACCCTGCTCGGCCCCAGCGGTTGCGGCAAGACCACCCTGCTGCGCACCATTGCCGGCTTCGTCCCGGCCGAGCGCGGGCATCTGCGCTTCGGCGGCACCGAGGTGACGCATCTGCCGCCGCATAAGCGCGATATCGGCATGGTCTTCCAGGACTATGCGCTGTTTCCCGACAAGACCGTCTTCGACAATGTCGCCTATGGCCTGCGTGCTCGCCGGCAGGCGGAAGGCGTGATCAAGTCCAAGGTCCAGGCCTCACTGGAGCGCGTCGGCCTCGGCCATCTCGGACAGCGCCATCCGGCTGCGCTCTCGGGCGGCCAGCGCCAGCGCGTCGCGCTGGCGCGTGCCCTCGTCATCCAGCCGCAGGTGCTGCTCATGGACGAGCCGCTCTCCAATCTCGATGCCAAGCTGCGCCTGCAGGTGCGCGAGACCATCGTCGAGCTGCAGCGCGAGGCGAAGATCACCACCGTCTTCGTCACCCATGATCGCGAGGAGGCGCTGGCCATGTCCGACCGCATCGGCGTGATGAACCAGGGCCGGCTCGAGCAGGTCGGCACCGCGGCGCAGATCTATCGCGAGCCCCGCACCAGCTATGTCGCGGACTTCGTCGGCGGCGCCAATCTGGTCGAGGTCGACACGCTGGCGCGCCAGGCCGGCGAGACCGGCCCCGTCGTGCTCGACGGCACGGCGATCGCGGCCCGTGCGCCGGCGGCGCTTGCAGCCGGCCGCGCGACGCTGGTGGCACGGCCCGAAGACATCCTGCTTGCCGAGCCCGGCAGCGCCGGCACCCTGCCCGGCCGCATCGCGCATCGGCAATATCTCGGCGGCAAGACCAGCTACAAGGTCGTGCTCGACAGCGGGCGCGTTCTGGCGGTCGATCTCCAGAGCGGCGCCCATGACCGTTTCGAGCCCGGCGCCAAGGTCGGCCTCGGCTTCGATCCGGCCCGGACGCTGGTGCTCGCATCATGAGCCGGCAGTTCCGCTCGGTCTGGTTCTGGTTCTCGGCGCTCGCGCTCGGGATCCTGGCCGTGTTCCTGCTCTATCCCCTGCTCAGGGTGCTGACCGGCAGCCTGGGCAGCGGCAGCCATAGCGGCTGGGCGCTGCTCGCGGCCGATCCGAAATATTTCGCCGCCATCCTCAACACGATCGTGCTCGGCGTCGCCGTCACCCTGACCACGACGCTGATCGGCGTGCCGCTCGCCTATTTCACGGCGCGCTTCGAATTCCCGGGCAAATCGATCGTCGCGGTGCTGCCGCTGATCACGCTCGTCATCCCCGAGGTCATAGCGGCCCAGACCTGGCTGATGATGCTCGGCAATAACGGCTTCATCACCCGCTATCTCGGCGCGCGCGGCATCGACATCCCGAGCTTCTACGGCTGGCCCGGCCTGATCACGGTGATGACCTTCACCTATTACACCTACATCTATATCGGCACGCTCGCCGCCATCCGCGGCTTCGACGTCCAGCTCGAGGAAGCCGCCCAGAGCCTCGGCACCTCGCCGGCCCGCTCGCGGCTGCGCGTGATGCTGCCCGTGGTCCTGCCCTCGGTTCTGGCGAGTTCGCTCCTCGTCTTCACGCTCGTCGTCGGCAATTTCGCGACCGCGACCATTCTGGGCAGCCGCGTGCCGCTGCTCTCGGTGCTGACCTACCAGGCGGCGGTCGCCGAGGGCGGCTCCGACCCGGTGATGCAGTCGACGCTGGCGACGGTCTCGATCGCGCTCGTGATGATCGTGCTCTTCGTGCAGCGCTGGATCGTCTCGCGCGGCCGCCACGAGGTCACGCAGGGGCGCGGCGCCAGGGCCGAGCGGCTGCGCGGCCTGCCCGGCCTGTTCATCGGCCTGCTCGCCGGGCTGCTCGTCGTCGTCTCGCTGCTGCCGCTCGGCTCGATCGTGATCGGCGCCTTCACCGTCTCGCGCGGCCCGGTGATGCGCTGGGGCGAATGGACGACGGCCCATGTCGAGCGGCTGGTGCGGATCGCGCCCGATCCGGTGCTGAACACGCTGGCCTATTCCGCCGTCGCGACCGTGATCGGCATCACCTTCAGCGCGCTCGTCAGCTATCTCATCGTTAAGAAGCGCAATATCCTGACGCCGGCGCTGGATTATCTGACGGCGCTGCCGCTGGCACTGTCGGGCACGATCATCGGCCTTGGCCTTGTGATGTCTTTCAACACCGGCTTCCTGCCGCTGACCGGCACGGCGAGCATCATCGTGCTCGCCTATGTCGTGCGCCGCCTGCCTTTCGGCATCCGCAACTCCTCCTCGACGCTCTACAACATCCCGAATTCGATCGAGGAGGCCTCGGTCAGCCTCGGCGTGCCGCCGGTCACGACCTTCTTCAAGGTCGTGCTGCCGCTGATGCTGCCGGCGGTCGCCGCAGCCGCCGTTCTGACCTGGACGACCACCGTCGCCGAGCTCTCGGCCTCGATCATCGTCTATTCCGGCGGACGCGAGACGATGCCGATCCAGATCTACAAGCTGATCGATTCCAACCTGATGGCCTCGGCCTCCGCCTATGGCCTCGTGCTGGTCGCGGTGATCCTGATCCCGATCATCGTCGCGACCCGCGTCTTCAAGATCGACCTGTTCTCGTCAAAGGCCTGAACGGTTCCAGCCAACGACCAAGCCGGGCCGGCTCCGCCTCGCCGTCCGGACACAGCAAGGGGAAGGCGGGGAGAAAGGAACGACCATGACAAACCTGATCGACCGCCGCGCTGTCCTTGCCGGGCTCGCCGGCCTTGCGGCCGCACCGGCGCTACCGGCTTTCGCCCAGGGTGCTGCGGGCACCGTCGTGCTCTACACCTCGAACAATGCCCAGGCGGTGGACGCCGTGCTCGGCGTCGCCAAGGACAAACAGGCAAAGCTCAAGATCAGCACGATCACCGGCGGTTCGGGCCAGCTCCTGCGCCGGATCGAGGCTGAAGCCGCCAAGCCCCAGGCCGATCTGTTCTGGAGCTCGAGCGCCAATACGCTCGGCGCCTTCAAGCCGCTCTTCGAGCCCTATGCCTCGCCGGAAGCCGCCGCGATCCCGGCAGCCCTGCGCCAGCCGGAGAACCTCTGGACCGCCTCGAACGTCCATCTCGTCGTGGCCATGGTCAACAAGAACCAGCTCGGCGGCAAGCCGGCGCCGAAGACCTGGAAGGAGCTGCTCGACCCGGCTTTCAAGGGCAAGATCATCATCGCCGACCCCGCCAACAGCTCGACCGCCTATACGATCCTGTGGGGCGTCGAGAAGCTGCTCGGCCCCGATGGGCTGAAGGCGCTCGCCGCGAACCTGACCGTCTCCAGCGCCGCCTCGACCGTGCTGCGCAGCGTCGGCCAGGGAGAATACCCGATCGGCCTGACCTTCGAGTCGAACGCCTATGCCTATGTCGCCGGCGGTCAGCGCGAGATCTCGCTGGTCTACCCCAGCGAAGGCACGTTCAGCACGCCGGAATTCCAGGTGCTGATCAAGGGTGCGCCGGGCGGCGCCACGGCAAAGGCCGCCTATGACCTGATGCTGTCGAAGGAGGCCCAGATCGCGCTCCTGGAGAACGCCTTCCGCCGGCCGAGCCGCAGCGACATCGACGTCTCCAAACATGTCGAGCTGCCGGCCATGGACAGCGTCAAGGTCTTCGGCATCGACGAGGACGAGGCGGCCGCCAAGCGCGACGAGTTCCTGAAGCGCTGGCAGTCCTTCTCCAGCGCCGCGAAGTAAGGCCGAAAGCTCATCTCTTGAAAACGCCCGGCCACGGTTTCCGCGGCCGGGCGTTTTTTTGCCTCGGGTCGTGTCACGCGCGAGGCGCGCTCAGTTCCTGGCCCCGAGCGCAAGCCGGCAGGCGAGCCCCGCAAACACGCCCGCGAGCAGATACTGGGGCAACCTGGGGAAGCGGAGCCGGCCGGCAACAAGGCTGCGCAGCCGGTGGCCGAGCAGGATCACCGCGCCGTTCACGAGAAAGCCGATGCCGTTGATGATCGTGGCGAGCACCAGCATCTGCGCCGCCATCGAGCCGCCTTCAGGCGTCACGAATTGCGGAAACAGCGCCAGCACGAAGAGCGCCATTTTCGGATTGAGCAGGTTGGTCGCAAGGCCCTCCCCGAGGATCCGCCGCCCCGACAGCCGCTGCAGCGTCGCCGTCGGGGAGAAGCCAGCTCCGTCGGAGCGCACGGTCTTCCAGGCGAGATAGAGCAGATAGGCGCAGCCGGCCCAGCGCAGGATCTCATAGGCGATCGGCACGGTCAGGAAGAGCTGGGAGAGCCCGAGCGCGGCAGCAAGCGCATGGCAATAGGTGCCGAGCGCGATGCCGACATAGGTCAAAAACCCGGCGCCGCGCCCCTGGCTGATGCTGCGCGAGGCAATCAGCAGCATGTCGGGACCGGGCGTGGCGGTGAGCACCAGGCAGGCGGCGGCAAAGAGCATGAGGGTGGAGAGATCCGGCATTGCGATTTCCTTCGAAAGGAGCCGGAATTCCGCTCTATCAGGATTCGCTGATCGGGCAAGGCGCCCTCCCCGGTGTGACCGGCCCCAGCGGCAGATCGAACGCGCGCGGCGATTTCGGGCTCCCCGTCAGCGCTCTCACGACCACGCTCGAGCTGACGCTCGGTGCGCGCCATGGCCCCTTTCAGCGAGTACTGACACTTCGCGGAGACTGCCCCCCGAACGCGGCGAGCGCCGGGGCGGCCCAGGCGGAAGGTCCCGCAGCGACGATAATCAAATGACAAAATACGTGTGATGAATATTGACATTCGTCACACGTTAGCCGATCATGCTTGCGCTACCGGTGTTTCCTGAAGGTGCGATCCGCGCGTCAAACCCGCGATCCAGACCTTCCGCAGCACCCCTGTCCGGCCTCACAACAGTTCGAGGGCGCCATGCGCGGATCACCACTGCTTTCCAACGTCTTTCGCGCCACATCCATTGTGGGGCTCGCCGCGGTGCTCGCCGGTTGCGGGCCTTCGGACGGCGCAGAGCGCGCCGAAACGCACGACCAGGCCCGCCCCGTCCTGGCTCCGGCCGTCGCCTTCGAGCCAAGGACCGGCGAGCGCAGCCTCGTCGGTGTCATTCGTGCCCGCGTCGAAAGCGATCTTGGCTTCCGCGTGCAGGGGAAGGTCGCCAAGCGGCTCGTGAATGTCGGCGACGTGGTCCGGGACGGCGACGTGCTCGCCACGCTCGACGAGGCCGATTTCGGGCTCCAGGTCGCGCAGGCCGAGGCGGAGCGCGCGGCAGCGGCCGCAAGCCGGGCGCAGGCCGAGGCCGATTTCGATCGTGCCAGGTCGCTGATCAAGCAGGGCTGGACGACGGCCGCCACGCTCGACGCAAGGCGCGCCGCTTCGGAGGAGGCGAGAAGCCGCCTCGCCCGCGCCGAACGCGCGCTGGACCTCGCCAGGAACGCCTCGTCCTACGCCGTCCTGCGCGCCGACGCGAACGGTGTCATCACGGCGACCGCGGTCGAGCCCGGCCAGGTCGTCCAGCCGGGATACGCGGCGATCCGGCTTGCCCGCACGGCAGAAAAGGAGGCCGTCGTGGCGATCCCGGAGGCCTCGGTCGAACGCGCGCGACAGGCGAAGGCCGTCGTCACGCTCTGGTCGAACGCCGGGGTCCGCTATGGCGCGACCTTGCGTGAATTGTCGCCTGCCGCCGACGCCGCGACGCGGACCTATCTCGCGCGCTTCCCTGTCGCGGCAGCAGGCCCGGAAGTGCAACTCGGCATGACGGCGACCGTAACCCTGACCGATTCCGATCCCGAGCGCATCGTTCGCCTGCCGCTGACAGCGCTCGTCAACCAGGGCGCGGGGCCGTCGGTGTGGACCGTGCGCCCGGACGGAAAGCTCGCAGCCAAGCCGGTCACTGTCGCCGTCTACGAAGCGAAGGACGTGATCGTCTCTGCCGGGCTCGCGGAGGGCGACCGCGTGGTCCTGCTTGGCGCGCAGAAGCTCGACGCCGGCCTGACGGTTCGCGCCGTCGATCAATTCTCATTCTGAGAAGGCCCAGGACGCCATGAAAGAATTCAACCTTTCGCGCTGGGCTGTCGAGCACCGCGCCCTCGTCCTCTTCCTGATCATCGTGATCGCGATAGCGGGGACGCTGTCTTTCATGCGGCTCGGGCGTTCGGAGGATCCGAACTTCACGATCAAGGACGCCGTGCTGACGGCGGTGTGGCCAGGCGCCACGGCGCGCGAGATGCAGGACCAGGTCGCCGACCCCATCGAGAAGAAGCTCCAGGAGCTGGCCTATTTCGACAAGGTGCAGACCTATGTGAAGCCGTCATTTGCGGCCATGCAGATCTCGTTCAAGGACAGCACTCCGCCGGCCGAGGTCGCGGGCCTGTTCTATCAGCTCCGCAAGAAGATGGACGATGTCCGGCCCTCCCTGCCGGCGGGCGTGATCGGCCCGAATGTCAATGACGAGTACGGCGATGTCGACTCGATCCTCACGATGCTGACGGGAGACGGCGCAGATTACGCTCAGCTCAAGAAGGTCGCCGATGCGTTGCGGCAACGGCTGCTCCGGGTTCCCGGCGTCGCGAAGGTGAACATCTACGGCGTCCAACCGGAGCGCATCTATGTCGAGTTCAGCCATGCCAAGCTGGCGACGCTCGGCGTGGCGCCGCAGGCGCTCTTCGACTCGCTTGCCCGCCAGAACGACGTGACGCCCGCCGGGACCGTCGAGACGAACGCGCAACGCATTCCGCTTCGCGTCACCGGAGCGCTCGACGGCGTCAAGGCGGTGGCCGAAACGCCGGTCGATGCAGGAGGACGCACCTTCCGGCTGGGCGATATCGCAACCGTGACGCGCGGCTTCGTCGACCCACCGACCTTTCTTGTCCGCCAACGCGGCGAACCCGCGCTCGGCGTGGGCGTCGTCATGGCGCGCGGCGCCAATATCCTGAATTTCGGCAAGGACGTGACCGCGGCGACGCGCGCTTTCCAGTTGGACGTGCCGCAGGGGGTCAAGTTCGAGCAGATTGCCGACCAGCCCGAGATCGTCGCGGAGTCGATCTTCGAGTTCGAGCGCTCCTTCGTCGAAGCGCTCGCCATCGTGCTCGGCGTTTCCTTCCTGTCGCTCGGCTGGCGCACGGGGATCGTGGTCGCGCTTTCGGTGCCGCTGGTGCTCGCTGCCACCTTCGTCGTCATGTACATGCTCGGCATGGACCTGCACCGGATCACGCTCGGTGCGCTGATCATCGCGCTCGGGCTGCTGGTCGACGATGCCATCATCGCGGTCGAGATGATGGTGGTGAAGATGGAGCAGGGCTACGACCGCATCCAGGCGGCAGCCTTTGCCTGGCGATCGACCGCCTTCCCGATGCTGACCGGCACCGCCGTCACCGTCGCGGGTTTCCTGCCCGTCGGCTTCGCGAAGTCGGGTGCGGGCGAGTATGCCGGCGGCATCTTCTGGGTCGTCGGGATCGCGCTCGCCCTGTCCTGGATCGTGGCGGTGGTCTTCACGCCCTATCTCGGGGTCCTGCTGCTGCCGTCGTCGCTGTCCAAGGGCGGCGCACATGGAGACCCTGGCGCGATCTACGATACCCGCCTGTACCGCGCGCTGCGCCGGGCGATCCAGACCTGCGTGCGTTGGCGGCTGACGACTGTCGTCGTCACGGTCGGCATCTTCGCTGCTGCTGTCGTCGGGTTCGGCTTCGTCCAGCAGCAATTCTTCCCGTTATCGGAGCGCAAGGAGCTGTTCCTGCAGCTTCGCCTTCCCGAGGGCTCGTCGATCGGGGCCACGTCCGGCGTCGTCGCCGAGGCCGAAAAGCTGATCGGCCAGAGCGATCCCGACATCCAGACCTTCACGGCCTATGTCGGACAGGGCTCCCCGCGGTTCTGGCTCGGCCTGAATCCGACGCTGCCGAACGAGGCCTTCGCCGAGATCGTGATCCTGACGAAGTCGATCGAGGGCAGAGAGCGCGTCAAGTCGCGCCTCGATGCCGCGATCGGCGCTGGCGCCTTGACCCAGGCGCGCGCGCGCGTCGACCGCTTCTCCTTCGGACCGCCTGTCGGCTTTCCCGTCCAGTTCCGCGTGATCGGCCCTGACCCGATGAAGGTGCGCGAGATCTCCTACCAGGTCCGCGACGCCGTTCGCACAAACAAGAACGCGGTCAACCCGCATCTGGACTGGAACGAGATGTCGCCCTCGGTGAGGCTGGTGGTCGATCAGGAGCGGGCTCGCGCTCTTGGGCTGAACGTGCAGGATGTCTCGCAGACGCTGCAGACCCTCGTCTCCGGGGCGACCGTCACGACCGTTCGCGACGGCGTCGAGCAAGTCGCCGTGGTCGCGCGGGCTGGCGAAAGCGAAAGGCTGGATCTCGGCCATGTCGGCGACCTGACCATCGTCGCCCGCAACGGCGTCGCCGTTCCGCTGTCCCAGGTGGCAAGGCTCGACTATGTCCATGAGGATCCGATCCTGCGGCGTCGCAATCGCGACACCGTCATCACCGTGCGCGCCGACGTGGTGGACGGTGTCCAGCCGCCGGATGTGACGGGTCAGATCCTGCCGCGCCTGCAGTCGATCAAGAACAACCTGGAGCCGGGCTATCGCATCGAGACAGGAGGCGCAGTCGAGGAATCGGAGAAGGCGAACGCCGCGCTTTTCGTGCTCTTCCCCATCATGTTTCTCGCGATGCTGACCCTGTTGATGATCCAGCTGCAGAACTTCTCCCGCCTGGCCCTGGTCTTCATGACGGCGCCGCTTGGCCTGATCGGGACATCGGCAGGTCTCAATCTCGCCCACCAGCCCTTTGGCTTCACCGCGCTGCTGGGGCTGATCGCACTCGCCGGCATGATCATGCGCAATACGCTCATCCTCGTCGACCAGATCGAGAGCGATGTCGCATCGGGATCGCACAGCCGGCGCGAGGCGATCGTCGACGCGACGGTCAGGCGGGCGCGCCCCGTGGTGCTGACGGCGCTTGCGGCGATCCTGGCCATGATCCCACTGTCGTCGAGCGCATTCTGGAGCCCGATGGCCGTCACCATCATGGGCGGGCTCTTCGTCGCGACCTTTCTCACGATCCTGTTCTTGCCGGCGCTCTACGCGCTATGGTTCCGCAAGTCGCTGGATGAGCGTGGCGCGCCGGCGGGGCCGGAGCCAGTCACGCTTGTGCCGAGTTTCGCGACCTCGGTTGCCCACCAGATCATCGGACCGGCATCGCATCCGGCTCGACGATCGAACCTCACGACTGTCTCGGAGTAGCCTTGGTGACACATCCATCCCGTTACACGGCGCGCGTGACTGCCCAGAGCGAGAACGCGAGCCGCCGGCAGGACGGCATCGAGCCGCTGCAGGAGATTCTCGCGGTCGCCCGGCGGCTCTTCACGACCATTGGCTACCAGAAGACCACGGTCGCCGAGATCGCGGCCGAACTCGGCAAGAGCCCGGCCCATGTCTACCGCTTCTTTGACAGCAAGAGGGCCATCAACGAGGCCGTCGCCGAGCTTCTGCTGGGTCAGATTGGCGACGAGCTCGCGGTGATCGCCGCCGGACAATCGTCCCCTTCCGAGCGTCTTGCCGCCTTCCTGCTTGCGCTCTCCGAGCTCAGCGAGCGGCATTTCATGACCAATAGCCGCGTGAACGACATGGTCGAGGACGCGATGGCTGAAAGCTGGGGCGTCTGTCTTCGCTACATCCAGCGCGTCGAAGGCATGATCAGGACAATCGTCGAGGACGGCCAGGCTTCAGGCGATTTCAGCATCCAGGATGCGGCAGCCGGCGCAGCCTGCGTGAAGACGACCATGGTCTGCTTCATGCACCCGACGATGATGGCGCTGAGCGCGGAGCATGCGAGGCCCGAGATCGAACAGGTCATCGCCTATGCATTGCGGGGGCTCGGGGCCAAGCCCCGGCGCTGAGGAACGAAGCCCGCGCCGACCTGAGCGCCCGGTGCGTCGCCCGCAGATTGCGCAGACGGCTGGCCGATCAGCGCAGCCGCCGGACCTCTTCCACCGTCACGGTCGGCTTCTGGCCGCCCCAGTTCGCCCGCAGCCAGTTGGAGAGGTCGGCGACCTCCTGGTCGCTGAGCTGCGCGGCAAAGCCCGGCATGGGCTGCATCCGCTCGAGCCCGGGGAAGCGCTGGGCCGGGATGCCGGAGAGGATGACCCGGTTCAGGTTGCGCGCATCCGCCAGCCGCAGCGAGGCGTTGGTCGCCAGCGGCACCACGACATGCGGGATGCCCTGCCCCTCGACGCCATGGCAGCTGGCGCAGACGGCGAGATAGGTGGCGCGGGCCGATGCTGCAGTCTCGGCCGGAACGGCAACCGGCTGCGGCGGCACTGGGGGCGTCGCGCTCTCCGGCAGTGTGTCGAGGTCGAACAGATAGGCCGACATCGCCGCCAGATCGTCGGCGCTCAGATATTGCGTCGAGAAATGCACGACCTCGAACATCTGATTGGTCATGGCGCCCTGCGCCGAGATGCCGGATTTCATGAAGCTTGCGAAGACCAGCGGATCAAAACCCATGCGCGTCAGCCCGGCCTTGGTGATGTCGGGCGCTATGACGCCTTCCAGCTCCGCGCCCTGGAGATAGGCGCTCTCCTTCATGCCCATCGTGAGGTTGCGCGGCGTATGGCATTCGCCGCAATGGGCGAGCGCGTCGGTGAGATAGCGGCCGCGGTTCCAGGCCTCCGACCGTCCCGCCACCTCCGTCCTGGTGTCGCTCGAGAGGTTGACGAGGTTCCAGAAGGTCAGCCCTTGCCGGATATTCATGGGGAAAGGCAGGTGGTTGGTGCGGTTTGCCACCTTCATCGGCTCGCGGCTCATCAGGAAGGCGTAGACCGCGTCGACATCCCCAGCCGTCAGCTTGCGATAGGAGGCGTAGGGCATCGCCGGATAGAGATGGCCGTTCTTGCCGACGCCGTCGCGCACCGCGCGGTGGAACTCGGCGCGCGTCCAGGCGCCAATGCCGTGCTCCTTGTCGGGCGAGATATTGGTCGAGTAGATCGTCCCGAACGGCGTCTCGAATGGCAGCCCGCCGGCCCAGGGCGCGCCGCCCTTGGTGACATGGCAGGCATAGCAATCGGCGGCGACGGCGACATAGGCGCCGCGCTTGACGAGCGCTTTCATCTGCTCCGCCGTCAGCGGCTGCTCGATATCCCGGGAAACGACGCTGCGCTCCAGCAGGCCGAGGAAGACGGCTCCCGCCGCGAGCGCACCGATGAAGGCGACCGTCAGCACGGCCAGAAGCAGCTTCCTCGCCATGCGCGCTACGCCTTCACCAAGCCGGGTGTCCTGAGGACGAGATCGCGCACCGCCTCGAAATAGCGGACATAGCCGGTGCAGCGGCAGATATGCCGGTCGAGCGCCTCGCCGATCACCTGCTCCAGCGCCTCGCGCCGGACCGGGTTGCGCTTCAACTGGTCGAGCAGCACCGTTGCGCCGATGACGAAGCCGGGGGTGCAGTAGCCGCACTGGAAGGAGAAATGCTCGATGAAGGCCTGCTGGACCGGCGAGAGCTGCGTGATCGCGCCCTTGGCGTCGCGCCTGGCCTGACCCTCCACCGTCCTCACCTTGCGGCCAGTGAACCAGTGGGCGCCGGTGATGCAGGTGCGCATCTCCTCGAGCGAGCCGTCGCCCTTCTCGACGATCACGGTGCAGGCATGGCAGATGCCCTGGCCGCAGCCCATGCGCGAGCCGGTCAGGTTGAGATACTCGTAGAGGAAATCCTGCATCATCATCGTCTCCGGCACGTCGATCGGACCGACGGCCTCGTCGTTGATGGTCAGGGAGAGCGTGCGGGTCGCGATGGTCATGCCAGCGCCTCTCGGATCTTCTCGGGCGTGATCGGCAGGCTGTAGAAGCGCTTGCCGATGGCGTGGGCGACCGCGTTCACGATCGCCGGCACGACCGCGATCATCACCACCTCGGCCATACCCTTGGGCGGATCGGTCTCCGACAGCGGCGGCAGGATTTCGGCGGTCTGCGACCAGACCGCGACATCCCTGGAGGTCGGCAGCTCGTAGCGGTTCCAGTTCCAGGTGCCGTTGCCCGGCCCGTCCTCGTAGAGCGGCAGATATTCCTTCAGGGCGTGGCCGATGCCCATGGCGAGCCCGCCCTGGATCTGGCCGGAGACCAGCTCCGGCACGATCTGGTTGCCGCATTCGAGGATGGAGTGATGCGACAGCAGGCTGACCTCGCCGCTGCCGGTGTCGACGGCGATCTCGGCGAGCGTCGCCATCGGCGCGTAATAGGTGACGCCGGCATTGTTGCGCTGCGTCGGCGGGTAGGAGACCGAGGCCCGGTCGACGAAGTGCCAGCCTGCCTCCGTCATCAGGGCCTTGCGCTCGGCCGGCGCCCCTTCGCCGTATTGAACCGCCAGCGCATCGATGGCGAAGCGGCGGCGCCCAGTGCCCGGTACTTCGAACTCCGCCTCGGCCCATTGCCAGCGGTTGAAACTGTGCACCGTGACGCCGGTGACGAGGCCGAGCCGGTGCGCCTCGGCCGCGACCTCGGCAAAGGACAGAGGCTGCATGGCGGCAGCATTGATCGTGCCGCGGATGATGCGCAGATCCTCGCGGCGCACCACTTCGGGCGCCATCTGGCCGCCACCGATGCCGCGCGACCAGAGCGAGCGCGCCGCCGGCCAGAGCGCGAGATCGATAAGCGCGCGGGCCGCCTCGCGCGTCGCATGGCCGAGATAATAGACGCTGTTGGAGGCGCTCATCGGCGAGGTGAAACTCGGCGTCCAGCGCGGGTTCACTATACGCCGGTCTTCCTCCTCCTGGGAGAGCGTATAGGGCTCGTCGCTGGTCTCGAGCGGCATCTGCGGCCAGCGCACCTTGCCGAATTCGGTCTCGTCGGGTTGCCGGCCGAGGATGCCGGCGGCCATCACCGCCTGCGAGGTCGTGGCGCCCGTGCCGATCTCGTGCGCGACATGCGAGAGCTTAAGGCGGCCGCTCGCGTCGAATGCGAGCGCGCAGAGCGCCGCTTCGGCGCCGGTGCCGTAATCCTTGTGCACATGGCCGTAGCCGACGCCGTATTTCTTGCCGGGATTGGCAGCCTCGAAGGCGGCCTTGCGCTCTCGTCGCCCGGCCCAGAGCGGGTGCTTTTCCGCCCGCGCCAGGATCTCGTCATGACGCAGCGCGCCTGAGGGGATCGCGCCCTGCGAGTTCTTCATGCCCGATTTCAGCGCATTGCGCCGCCGGAACTCCATGGCATCGAGGCCGAGCGCTTCGGCGGCCTCGTCGACCATCATCTCGGTCGCCGCCATGGTCTGCAGGGTGCCGTAGCCGCGCATCGAGCCGGCATCGACGGCGCGCGAGGACAGGATCGCCGCGGAGAAATCGCTCTTCGGCAGGTAATAGATCGACTGCGCCGCCGTCGCACCGACCGTGCCGACCGAGACCGAAAAATTCTCGCGCCCGCCGCCATCATTGCGATAGCGCCCGGTCATCGCCCGGAATTGTCCGGTCTTGCGGTCGATGACCATGACCTTCTCCATCTGGAAGGCATGGCGCTTCAGCGCGGTCTGGAACTGCTCGTAACGGTCATTGGCCAGCCGGACCGGCCGGCCCTCTGCGTAAAGTCCGGCGAGCACGCAGTAGAACGGGAAGATCGCGTGGTCCTTGGTGCCGTAGCCGACGGTGTAGCCGATCTTGAGATCGATGCTCTTCAGCGGGAATGTCGACTTCGACACCATATGGGCCGCCATCTCGGCGACCTCGTGCGGGGACTGCGTGGCGATCAGGGCATGCAGGATACCGGTCGCGCGCTCGTACCAGACATTGCCGTTATCGGCCTCCATGGCCGAGGCATCGGCCGACTGGCTGGTAAAGCTGCGCCGCAGCACCAGCACGTCGTCACCGGCAGTGGCGATCTCGCGCTCGATCTCGACTGCTGCCGCCATGCCGCGCGCCATGGCGTCGCCGTCCCCAGCGGCGGGCCATTGCGGCTCCTCGCCCTTGAAACCGGTGCGGATCGTCGTGTCCTTGAGCGCGGAATAGCGGTCCTCGGCCTCAGGAGTACCGCCATCGATCCGGACATAGCGCGCCGCGCCATAGGGGCCGGGCGTGGTCGAGGGGCCCTCCGCGCCGTAGCGCACGACCGTGTCGTTGAAGCGCAGCCTGCGCTTGGCCGCGTCATAGCGGGCAAAATCGTGATAGATCAGCAGCGCGACCGGCTGGCCGAGCAGGCGCGCGGTCTCACCCTTCGGGACGAAGAAGACGTCGCCATAGAAGCCGGGCACCGGGATCGCGACGCCGTCCGCGACGAGGTCCTCGTGCAGCACCAGCCGATCCGGCCGGAGGTCCTCGCCGAGCAGGCTGAGATCGACGCCATCGAAGACGCGGTCGACCCGCGTCGCATGCAGCATGAAGGCATGCGCCTGCTGCTTCGGCCAGCCTGCGAGGTCGCGGGCGCGGTAGTCGCGCGTAAAGGTCTTGCCGCCGGTGACCTTGGCGATGGCGTCGAGCCGGTATTTCGGCTTGCCGCCGGCGAGCCAATCGGCGCCGGGATGCGGCGGCGTCTCGATCAGCTCCGCCTGGGTGGCCGAGGGCAGCAGCGAAATCCTGATGGCGACACCGGCCGCTGCGGCCTGGATGAAGGTTCTGCGGGATAGACCTGTCTTCACGCCGACACCCCGCTCGCTGACGAGCCGACTCTGCTCTCCCGCCGATATTATGGGCACAGGGACGGCGCGTATATCGATATTCGAATTGGTTTGGTTTCAGGGATTGGGGGTGCGCTTCGGCTGGGGGAATAGCCGCGCGGCCCTTTTGGGGCCGCCAACGCTGGCTGCAGCTTCGCGCCATACGCTGACATTGGCGGGCAGCCAGAAAGCGGATCTTCCGCACTCGTGAGGTAGGTGGCGGCTCTCGACCTGTTGCTGACTCCGGGTGGACTAAAGTGCCGTCCAGCAAGCGCCCCTTACGGTAGGCTATGCCGAGAGGAGCTCGGCGTAATCCTGCATAGGTCCAATGTCGAGAAATTCAGGGTGTAGGGTTCGGCGTGGCGTGTGCCGCGCTTCCATCACGATCCTTACTTCGCGTTGGTAGGCATATCCGAAATGCTTCGACATCTGGTGGACCCGCACTTTTATAAAATCTCGATACGGATCGTAGTAGGTGACAGGGCCGTAATGAGGCTTCCAGTCGGGGTATCTCGCAAGAAAACTCGAAATAACGCGCTGTGCGAACCTGCTCGGATCGCGGATGATCAGGGCAGAATCCGCGTCGAAATCGGTGGGCATGCGGTAGTAGATGCTGTCGCACAGGCTCACGAGAAAATAGTCCGGTGCCTCGACTGGTATGACAAGATCGCCGTCTCCGTACTCGATACGGTGTCCTTGAACCACCGTGTGGTGAATCCCCTTGAGCCGCTCGTGGAAGGTGGGGATGAAGAAGGTACGGTGGATCTCGTCGTCTTTAATCGCGGCATTATGAGAGACATCGTTGTAATATGAGGCAGGGCAAATGCGTAGACGTCCCGTGCGCAGCATCGGTTCTAGGAACTCGTGTCGCCCATACTTGACAGTGAAAGGCGTGGTTGGAGCTACGTAACCCCGGAATATCTTCGTGGCTATCGGCTCGCCGTTCTCGAAATATTTGAGCACAGGAGACTTTGCGGCAGCGATCACCTCCGTTGGGGGGCCACCCGTCCTCAGACCGTACTCGTCTAGAAGGTGGGTGAACTTCGCCATGAACGCATGCTCGTCCCCGAACGGAAGGAGCCCGATCTTGGCATCCGAACTCAACTCAGTTTGGTTGATGAATACGTCCTTGAAGCGCGAGCCCAGCCGTTCGTCCGGAGCACCAAGAAGGTAGGGGAACGAGGCGTACTCATGTCGCCAAATGTCGTCACGCTTGAGGGTGCCGTTCTGCCGGACGGCCATATCTTCGAAATGTTGCCGGCGCGCTTCCATCACCCGTGCGCGGTCTCTGAGCTGGCTGAGTGTGACTGTCATGGCCAAATCAACAAGAACTTTGGAACTAACGGCGCAGGCTGGCAAGTCTGTCAGAACTGGAAAACTTCCAGTGTCCCGTCTGTTGGTTGGGGTGCCCGAAAGCAGATAGCCCCCTTTCCACCCAAGCGGGTCGTTTGAGTGCCAAATGCCTTAGATCGCGATGCGCGTTCCAGCGGAGAACCAAGCATTGCGCGCTATGACGCGGAACTCAAGACGCGCGCCAGTTGGGGACATTGGCCCCGGCGCCAGAAAGCGAGCACTCCCGGCTAGGCGGATCAAGTGCCCACTATGACCCGTGGCAGGCCTACCGCCGTTGCAAAATCCAGCTACGATTGGTCTTTCGTAAGCTGCGGGCCGGCACTACCACACATCGGCTAGCGCACGGCACCTGTTACGGCTTTTGGAGATTGTCGCGCACCGGTTCGGTGTAACTCGGGTCAAGGGCTAAATTGACCAGATGCGCCAATCTAAATCCGGCCGCCTTGATGCGTTCCATCGCCGTTCGCTCGAAGGCTGCAAGATATGCCTGATCGAATGTTTCGGCGCGCTTCTTTCCACCACGGGCAGGCAATTCTGCGAGGACTTCAGAGTAGCGGCAGGTGCCAGCAATCATAGTGCAATATCGGACCGCTGGCTGCAGTGTGATCTCGAAGGATTCGTCGGCCCACTTCCAAGGGTCCATCCCGACCAGTTGCTTCTCCTCGGCGAGCGAGGTGTTGGCCTGCAAGGTATCAACCGCCCGATACGTGATCGTGTTTCTCGTCCAGCTCTTCTTGAAATCAACCCGTTTGCGAACGCGTTCGAACAGCCCTGCTTCAAGCAGGCAATTGTCCCAAATGGCGTGCAGATTATCGACGGACTGCCTGGAGGTGCCGCACCTACCGATGACCTTCGCATCGATCCCATTGCCGCCGCGATCGTCTGCGAATGACACATGAAGTGGCTGGTGTATGTCCCCGATCCAGTGCCCCAGCGCCATCAGCGCAAACACACGCTCCTCATTTGGTTTCGTAGCGTCCTTCAGAATGGCAAAATCTCGGCCGATTCCTGAGAGGATGCAGTCGGCACCAGCGGGGCAGGCACCGCTTACGATCGATTTCGTATCACGGCTCACATTGATGAAGTGATCGTCCTTGTGCCGTCGAGGCATCTCGTCCTCTTCAAGGCAGCCAAGGTTGTAGGACGTGTAGTGGCGGTCGGCCAACTTGCCGCGGCCTTTCACAAAAATTCCGCCCTGACGCACCTGAAATAGCCGCTTCAACTCATCGCGCGTGTGGTCAGTGAAGTTGCGGTATGCGAGATCGCACACAGTTAAGTGTCCCAGCTTGCCCCAGGCCTTTGCCTCCTGGCCAGAAGCAAGCCCGATCCAAAGAAATAGGCTTGAGATATAAATCACCACCTGACGCATAGTCGCCCCCCTTATTTTGCGCTTAGTAGCGAACGCGGTTGCCTCCACAATCAGGCCAAAGACATTCCTGCGCTAGCCTGCAATTGGGAAGCACTTGCGGTCATGGTTGCCCAGATCCGGGAGTCTCCAAATTTTCGTGGAAGAGCAGCAAAGCGTCCATGAATTTCAGCAGCGATATTGGCTTGATGCCGGACCGGCGTCGGTATGATCGATTTGTGGTATTGCGAGAGTGGCGATGTCCAAGACGAGAAATAATCATTATGTCCCGCAATGGTACCAGGAGGGGTTCTTCGAGCCAGGCCGCTCGTCCCTTGCCTTTGTGGACATGACGCCGGACCGCAAGATCCTGCCGGATGGGCGCGTGATCACTCAAAACGGTGCGTGGAACGATACGCCGACTTCGAAGGCGTTCGTTCAAAGGGATCTGTATTCGACATTCTTTGGAACGTCGGTCAACGACGAGATCGAGCGGCGCCTTTTCGGTAACATCGACGGCAGGGGCTCTCAGGCGGTTCGCGCATTTGCTGGCACCGACGTGGGCGAGTGGCACAATCATTTCCAGACGTTTTTCGAGTACCTCGACATCCAGAAAATCCGAACGCCGAAGGGCCTGGACTGGCTCAGGGCTCAATATCCCAAGCTCTCGCAGAACGAGTTGATGTACGAGATGCAGGGTATCCGCATGATGCACTGCACGATCTGGGTCGGGGGCGTGCGCGAAATCGTCTCCGCTGAAAACTCCGACGTGAAGTTCATCTTCAGCGACCACCCGGTGACGATCTACAACCATGCCATTCCCCCAACACACGCGATGGGCGCGTATCCGCTCGATCCCGGCATTGCGCTGAGGGCGTCTCAAACCATTTTCCCGCTGAACCGCGATCTGTGCCTGATCCTCTCGAACCTCGAGTACGCAAAGGATCCGAGCACTGGCCCGCTCGAAAAGCGGACCTTCGCGCGAAATTACCGGCAGTCCATGACCCGGATCGACGCGTTCATTCGCACTAGGAAGCTGACCGCTCAGGAAGTCTCGCACGTCAACTTCGTTCTTAAATCGCGCGCGCGGCGCTATATCGGCGGCGGCCGCAAGGAGTGGCTGTACCCGGAAAAGACGGTCTCCCAGCCTTGGGCCGAACTCAGGAAAACGCTTCTTCCGCCAAAGAACGAGCTTTTCCACTTCGGCGGCGAAATGTTCGCGCAATACGAGAGTGGACATGTCCACTATCAAGATGAATTTGGCAGGACGGAAAAGCCGCGTGACTTCCTGATCAAGACGGCGCCGAAGCAGCAGCGCCCAGGAGACGCCTGCGGGTGCGGATCGGGGAAACTCTTCAAGGCTTGTTGTCAAGCCAAACCCGAAGCGCTGCGCCCCTCTTGGAATGAGCGCAGCATCCGGGAGCGGAACATCATGCTGCAAAACGGGATCGTACGGATCCTAGGGCTCGACGGGGAAAAAGACTGGGTTCAAGTCCGGCGCGAGCTCACCGATGAGAAGATCAAGGACATTTATTTCCTGTACGAGGCCTTGTGGCCGCTAGAGACCGATTTGCTCGCGCTATTGCCGAAGCCGGACGGGGTCCCTCGCGCGGTCTACACCGGCTCTATCCATCCCTCGTCGATCATCGACTTTGCGTTGGCGGCCCCGCTGTATTTCGGCGAGTTGATCGTCGCACACCCGTTCATCCACTCGGGGATCGTGGCAGAGAAGTACCGGCCTACCGAACATCCGAAGCACTATCGGCAGGATGTTCTGAGGAGCATCATGTTCTTCATGACAATCATGCCACTCGTGCAACTCGGCTTGGTCAATCTCATCCCCGATCCCTGTGATTTCGATTTCCATCTCCGCGAGCAGATGTTGAGCATGGCTGAAGCGCGAGCGACCTTTATGCCGTTGAATCCGGATAAGGAGCCTCGCCTGAAAAAACAGATGGAAGAGGACGCCCTGCGCAGCATGATGCTGATGCCTCCGGATGCGCTGCGCAGGCAAATCCGTAAGCTCAATCCAGAAATAAGCGACCACGAAGTTGAGGCCACAATGCGCTTCGCCGAGCGCAAGCGAGAGCTCGATCCTCTCGCTGTGCTTCAGGACGGTTCATTGGAAGGCGAAGATGGCGGCCAGATGAACATGTTCAGCCTCGCGCCAAATTTCGAGATGACGATGTACTTGGCCCAGGCGACGGGCGCCTGCATCGTTACGGACAGCCCTTCCCGCTGGAATGAAGTGATGAGGGCTATCCGTCGCCGGGTGGCAGCAGCGACACCCGGGCTCGCCAGGTTTTCGGAACAGTTAAAGTCTGAAAAATTCTCTTTCCCGCAGAATGTTACGGATGTCTTCGAACACGCGTTGATTAAGACCTGCGGGGGATATTCGGATTTGTTTCGGGATTTGTTCAGCTATCTCTCGCGCCTGGAAGATCGCGGAGCAAAACCCAACCGAGAAGCGCAGTTTTCTGCTCGGTTTCCCAATATTCATGCGGCAGCCCAAGCCGCTATCAAAAAGTCAGGCGGCGTCACAAAAGAGGGCCGCATATCCTGCGTCTTGCCACCCGGAGGCATTCAGGACAACACGATCAACCGCCTGCTTTTGATGTCAAGCTCAGAACAGCACCTTTCAAGTGTACCGATGGCGTTCTTCATTGAAGATTGCAGGGTCGGCGAACCTCCAATACTTGCGCGGTGACAATCCCTAAGGTCGCATACGATAACATCGCCCTATGTCAGCTTCTATCTCTCCGTGGACCAACCGCGAAGCCAGTGAGGTCGATAGCCCGATTGTGCTCAATCTCATTCAGGCGGTGCGCCTGTGCGACAAGATGGTCGAGACGGACGCCGACGCTCTCTAGTGCGCTCTCAATGTGCTCGACCTGGGCGCCGTTCGCCCGCAACATTTGCAGGCTCTCAAAGAACGACCGGCCGACGCTGCATCTCTCATATAGGAGATCCCCGATTGTTGGCTGATCGGTCTTCGTCAACGGCGATCCTGCGCCTCTGCCCTCGACAGATACTTGTTCGTAGACGAATCTGCGGACGCATAAATGGTCATGCACGTTCACCAGAGTGCGTCGGCCAATAGGATCGATCGCGAGCATTTCGCGTGTGGCGTCGTGAAGCGTCGAGAAAAGAGCCAAAACTGTAGCTCGCCGGTCGTCGAATGTGACCGGCTGTCGTTCGTCCAGAACGTAGTCGATCAGGCTGATCCCAAGCGCCATTACAAAGCGGATCGTATCCGATGCTCGCCTCGCATAATCGTCGAACGCATGGTCGTCCGACCGGAAGGCGTGGCCATGTTCGGCAATCTCGCGGAGCGTCAATGTGCGTCGCCATAGCTCTGCGAAGGTAGCGGCAACTTCCCCATCGAAGAGGGCAGCGGCGATCACGCGCGCACCTATGGCGTCAGCGCGATTACCCCAGATCACGAACAGAGACGGCAGCTCTCTTCTGCGTCTGCCACCCTCGCCTTCCAAGAAGTCCTCCGGCTCATCCGGCAGCATCTGGAACAGCAAATCCCGCCCTGGAACACGGTGACCATGTTCGCGCGCCGCAAGGATGCGCATGGCCTCCAGGCACAATTCATCCTCGGCCGCTACATCTGTCGGTCGGAGGTTAACCCATGCTGCTGATGTCGGAGAATGCAAAAGAGCTTCGATTACTAGCCAGATGGGTCGCGCACGGCTCCTAAGGTCATGGGGAAAAGGCAATCGTTCGGCGTCGAGCGTTGACATCGTTGAGCGGAACAACCAGCTCCCCCAGCGAAGCGTGGCCGCCTCGCCATCTGATCTTGCCCAAAGAGCTTCGGCGGTCGCTTTTGCCAACTCTGACAATCGAGTGTCGTTTCGCTCGGTTTCATGTTCATCGTCGCTGCGGTAGCCTTGTCCGCCGCGCAATGCATCCTGGGCTGCGAGAAGCACCAAGGGCAGCAATACCCGTCCATTCCAGGTGCCATCGACTTCAAAGGCAGGCAACGCGCAGTTCGCCAAGCGTAGCCAGTCGGCAAATCGGCGGTTTGGATCAAGGGCGCCGAACTGCAGGATGAGAGCAGGTTGATAGGGCTGGCCGTACGCTTCGATCTGCTCGGCAGCGAAGCCAATGTCGGTCTCAAAGAGAAGATCAAAAATATGCCAGTCACTGCGAAATGGCATGATGTAGCCGAGTGGGCGCAGACCAAACCAGATTTCGTGAAGGTCAGGCTTCGCTTTCCATCGCCGTTGCATCTCGGCGACAGTTGCTCCATCGGAGCGATGCGCGTGCCCGCTTGGCGCCTGCTTGAAGCGCTCGACGATTCTGCGGGCAACCTTTCGAATGTCTTCGCGAAGACCGGATCGCTCCGACATGCGACGCTCAACCAGATCGACGAGAATCCTCCGCGCGGCAGGATCTCTCCCGATCAGCCGACCGACCATCTGCCAGTTCAAAATAGTTGGGCGATTGCAGAACAATATGCCGGCGGCCTCAACCAGAAGCAGATTGCTGATCGAGACGCCGTTATGGCTGTCGTTCTCTTGGAGCGCATCCGCAAGGTTTGAAAGTTTATGCTCGTCCAGCCATTCGCGAAGCTGCTCGCCATCGGGCGGCTGGGGACTCTGGCCGGTATCCTTGGCTGCCCTTAAGCAGCTCTCAATGAGTTTTCGGGCGTTCGCAATGGCTGTTCTGCGCCAAGACGCTGCCTGATAATGCTCAATTGTTAGTCCCGCTGCCCTCCAATACTGGCCAGGGTAGTCATCCTCGCGCTGCTCCTCTTCAGGCCATTTCACGCCGATACCTCCGCCGCATTCCAAAGGCGCTCGAAGTATTCAAACGCCAAGGTGTCGTTCGCCGACCATCCGTGGCTAAAAGCGTTGATTTCATGATGCGTACCGCCGACATTTGCACCCCAATGCCAGAGTTCTTCGTCAATCACCGCGAAGCGATCATGCGGCAGTCGAGTACCGGTTCGCCCTCCTCGCAGCATCCGAACCTCGATCGTGAAAGGCTCGTTTCGAGGGGGCGCACGGCGCGCGTCCTGAAGTGCGAGCAGATGCTTGACCTGCTCCTTATGTCCATCCTTGTTGGAAGTGAGCAGGCGGATGTCCTGCGCCGATGTTTGGCGCAGAACGCGATCGAAGACGCCAATGAAACTACCTTTGGCGAATCCGTCGATTTTCAGGAGGAAGCCGTCGACTAGCCAGATGCGGGAACTGGCGTTGCGGACGGCGGATTTGAACCCATCGGACCAGGCGCCGAATTCACCGGCCGCATATCGGTTGATTTCCTCATGGTAGGAGGGGAACCGATCCAAGTCGGCCATTGAACAACTAATGTCAAAGCTCGGCCATCGCAGCTTCGGTACGAGGTGATATACCGGCCGTGGCGGAGGAGCGCTCTTAATCGGCAGGACGGGCGGAAGTGGGGTCATCGGCCGCCCTCCTCGGCTGACACCGGCAGGGCTTCATCAAACAGACGCTCCAAACGCTCGCTGACACCAGTTGGATCTGGCAACTTCAGCATGACGCTTGCCCGTTCTCCAATAGCATTGAGCGAATTGCCTGAAAGCCAGACGTCGCCATCGATGACAAGGAAGCGGTCGTGAATCGGCGGGTTCTTTGCGCCGCGCAAAATCCTGATCTCGGGAGCGGGCACCCCGCGTTCTGCAAAGCTCCTTAACGCGTCCCTGAATCCGGTTCGCATGACCTCCTCGTCGTCGAATGGCAGGCGCGATGTCAGCAAGCGCAGCTTGATATCGCGCCGTGTAATGAAGTGCCCAAAGTCAAATAGGTCTTTTCCGTCCGCATAGGGATCAACGATCAAGATCGTCTCGCGAGCGCGGCCGATTCGCTCTCGGATGAAACCTAGTGCAGCATCACGTTTGTCAAACCACTGCAGCTCTTGTTGCCGCGCGACACGCTGCTTCTGGCGTCTACTTGAGCTTGCGTAAAAGCGGGAGATGGCATTTCTGGAGGTGGAAGCATCGGGCTCGAGGCCAACGACGCTATTGCTGGCGCGCGTCACCTCGTTGACGTCGTGCGAAACTTTCGCCGCGTCTTTGCGGCGCCCTTCCTGCGTCTCCACCTTAAAGCGCCGGCTGACCACCCCCATGTCGATCCCTATCGTGCGCAGGTAAGGGAGCGCCTTCTGCTGATCGACGAGACCGCGTTCGACATGCGAAAGCGCATGACCTGTATGCTCCAACTGACCGTCGGCCCGGACGATCATGAGCGTGTCGTCGACGTTGAGGTTCTTGAACAGATGCATGGCTCCGAACCGCTCCTCGAAGAGTGTGAGGGTGAGACCATTCAGAGAACGACCGCGACGGGGGAGAACTTCACCGACAAGATGCTCGTGCCCGTCCACATCACGCGCCATGAAAGTGCGTACTGCTCGCACGTCCGGGTCAGGAACAACGAGCACCGCGCCCCCGATCAGCTCGTCATGTCGATCGATGTCGAAGTGGATGCGCCGACGGAGCCACGCGCGCGCGCCGGGATCGTTTATTACGCGGTCAAGGAGCGGCGTCTGTGTCGCGAGTTGGCGATGGACGCGCGCCGGATGTGCCCCGGAGCCAACAAAGGGGGTGGGGTAGAAGTCATCAGCGGAGCCGAACAAGGATGGATCGGCGAGAGGGGTCGAGAGCCCTGGCCATATCGGCTCATCAGTCAGTGCTGATGTCGAGATTGCAGTGCCGTCATACCGCCCCCGATCGCCGTCAAGCCGTGGAATCGGAAGTGTCGGATTTTCATTTAGTGACCGATACCAGGCGACCGCACTGACGGCATCCATCGCAACCCGCCGAAAAGCGAGATCGATCCCGCTTTCCCTAGCACGATAGACTTGCGGGACACCTTTTGCATCGACGGCCATACTATCCGGCTCCGGCCGGCCTTCTGTGACCAATTCGACGCTGGCGAACACCAGGCTCACATGTTTGGCGTCGGAATGGCTGCGCGCAGTGGCCACCCGAACGATAGCACCATGATAGGCATCGAGATCGGGTATCTTCTTTTTGCTCAAGCAGAAAACCCTCTCCCAAAGGCTAGACATAAGGACATATTATAATTCGATTACCGCGTAAGCTATTGATAACGCTAGTGAAAAGCCGCCTTTCGGGCGGCTTTTCTTTGGCGCCATGCCTTCCGAGCGTGTTCAAATCTTACAATGGGTTACGCCCATCGAGCGCTGGTGTTCGGCAACTCCACGCAACATCGACGCAACAAGGAATGCAACATGAGCGAAGTAGATGCGGACCTGCTTTACGGCGTCCCCTCGATAGCCCAGCACCTTCGACTGAAGCCTCGGCAGGTCTATCACCTGATCGAGGTTAGCGGCCTTCCAACCTTTCGCCTCGGCGGCAAGGTGTGCACCCGCCGCTCGACGCTTACGGCCTGGCTCACCGAGTGCGAGGCGAAGGCGCGGATGATCCAGCCCGCGCCCCATGCCGGGTAACAGTCACTCTTTCGGCGCCGACTTTTTGGCTTTGTCGTCGTAGTGAAATTCCTCCGCTCGGCAGATGATTTCGCGCGTCACCGCAAAGCCGGGGTGATCACGCTTCACCTTGTTCTCTGCGGCTCGGAATGAAGCTCTTGCCTCAGCCACCGTGTCGCAGTTGCGGGTCAAAGTCGTCTCGGGGAAGCGATAGACGAAGCCGTTTGCTCTGAAGGTGGAGAACCACCTATCGGCTTGAAGGGCGGCCTTGAACTCAGCCTGAAAATCGTTCGCGTCGTACGAAGCCAGATAGCGCGCCATGTTGCCTCCCGTTCGGTTTTTGTTGGCCACGCGGCCGTGGCGATCTCGCCAATTCGAACAGGTAGTGAGCGCGGTCCCGGTGCGCGACACTCATTCTCGCCGCCCTGACCTTGCGGAACTGTCGCTTGCATCGGAGCCGAGAAATCTGAATTCGCGCGCGCGAACAGGCTTTGCACTGGCCAGGCCCGTCTTCTCAGTGCTCATTTGCTGTTCGCATCCTCCTCGCGTGGTGCAGCGCCCGTGAGCATCGCAAGAGCCTCGAGCGGCCCGAGGGTGTTTGCGCCGTGATAGGGCGACCGCTGACGGGCTTATCGGTTGCTGATTACGACAGACTCGACAACGCCCACTATCGCGGTCTGGATGATACCGGTCGCGCCCATCTTGAATTCCAGATCATCTCGTGGCTGCGCGATTAGGCCGGCTCTATTAAGATAGATTCGCAGATCGTCGGCATAGCGATAGCACCGCAGCATCGCGAGCCAGGCAAGTGCTTCTCCCGGGCGTGGACTGTTTATTGCGCTTTCGAGGGTTGATGCTGCGCCATGGCAGCGGCTGACTTGATCAAACGCCATGTAGAGGCCTCCTTCGCGCGTCTCCATAAACTTGCTGACGCGCGCCAAATCAGGCGCCTCTGCCTCGCCCTTTGCCCAATCCTGTTCACGTGGGGTTAGGCGCGGAATCCGCTCGCGAAAATTCGACCAGTACGCTGTCAGGGCGGAGGCCAGCTGACGGCGCTGGTCGATTGTGTAGAGCTGCGAGCCCCAGATGATCGAGCGGTACACCGCTGTCTCAAGTTCGGGGGTGCTGGCTCGCGCCGCCGGAGCGGAGGCGACGCAAAGCGCTAGGAAAACTGCAGCGGCACGGATCATGGCGGACTCTCGCGTGGATACGACATTCATGTTTGACGGCTCTGCAACCGCGCGCAAGCGCGAGCAGCGCCCCGAAGGGCGGCGCGCTATTGAACAGCTAAGCGAATGAGGGCAGCGTGATCGCGGTACTTCAGAACACTCGAGATGCAAGCTTAAAAGATACCCTTCAGCGAATTCGCGCGGACGGGTTCCCCAACCTGATCGGCAGGGCGATTCTTGCGCAGTTTAACCGAGACGCAGGGGATTTTGTCGACACATTCAGATGCCCGGAAGCGGACGTTCAGAGTGTCGGTAACGGGCCAACTCCGACCACTAGACACCGTATCTCAAGAGTCTCAGATAAATCGATCCTCCCCGCTGCCCGCGCCCCCTAAATCCGCCCGCCCCGGATCAAACGCCCCCACCGCCGCCTTGATCTCCAGCATCCTCGCCAGCCCCGGGGGCTTCTTCAGCCTGCCGCTGGCATCGTCGCCCACGGTTCCACAGACCGGCAGGATGCTGATCTCGTCATCCATGGCGATCGCGGTGAGGCCGAAGCTGTAATCGGGGAAGCGCGCCTTGAGATGGGCGAGCAGGCGCGGCCTGGCCGCGCCGAACTCCGCCTCCCGGCCGAGTGGCGGGAAGATGACGAACTGCGTGGCCTGCTCGAGCCCGTCGCTCCAATGGCGGTTCATGCGCTCCTCCTGACGGCCGGCATGAGGGTGATGGTCGTGCCGAGCCCGCCGCACTCGCGGCAGGAGCAGGAGAGCCGGTTGTCGGGGCGCATCAGGGTGCGCGCCCCCTGCCCGATCACCTCCTGGATCGCGCCTGGCCAGATCCGCTTCGTGCGCCCGCAATCCTCGCATCGGATGCCCGGCAACGCCCCCGCCGCCGCCCTGATCTCCCACAGCGAACGCGACGGAGGTCCGATCAATCGCAGGGCTGCTGCTGCATATGCTGCAGCATATGCAACAGCATTACCGGGGGATGTGCTGCAGGTATGCCAATCACAATCACAATCACATACAACAGTATCTAACGATCCTGTTGTAGGGCGCGCCAGGGCGCCGCCGGACATGTCCCGATCGTGGATGGCCTGCAGTCGGTTCGCTGGAATAGTCATGCGCTCCTCCTGAAAATCGGCACGAGGTTGATGTTCTTGCCGAGCCCGCCGCGCTCGCGGCAGACCGAGCGGACGAGCCGGTTGTGCTGGGCCATCAGAGTGCGCGTCCCCTGCCCGATCACCTCCTGGATTGCGCCCGGCCACATCCGCTTCGTGCGCCCGCAATCCTCGCATCGGATGTCCGGCAACGCCCCCGCCGCCGCTCTGTTCTCAAGCAGCGAACGCGACGGGTGCCTGATCAATCGCAGGGATGCTGCTGCATATGCTGCAGCATGTGCTGCGGCATTGCCGGGGGATGTGCTGCAGGTATGCCAATCACAATCACAATCACATACAACAGTATCTAACGATCCTGTTGTAGGGCGCGCCAGGGCGCCGCCGGACATGTCCCGATCCTGGATGGCCTGCAGCCGGTTCGCTGGAATCGTCATGCGCTCCTCCTGAAAATCGGCACGAGGGTGATGTTCTTGCCGAGGCCGCCGCGCTCGCGGCAGACCGAGCAGGACAGCCGGTTGTGCAGGCCCATCAGGGTGCGCGTCCCCTGCCCGATCACCTCCTGGATCGCGCCCGGCCACATCCGCTTCGTGCGCCCGCAATCCTCGCATTGGATGTCCAGCGACGCGACGTAAGACAGTTCGGGCCGCTCACCACTTCCCGAATAGGCCAGGCTCATCACAAATCCCTTTCGTTCCTGTTTCGTTCTCATTTAAGCCAGAGGGGGGCGGACAAGTCGAGTCGGTTTCGACGGCTCGCCCCAGTGGATTCGATAACTTTCATTATTGACACGATGATAATTTAAGTTATCATCCCTGCATCAAACGGAGAGGCGGGGATGACGGGAATGAGCGGGATCGGCTTCGACAGCATGGACGGCGAAGGGGCCCGCATCGGGCGGCCGGCGGATCATTCTTCGCCGCGCTGCGCCAGCCCCGCGGCTGCGCTGGTCGGGGCCTGAGATGGCCCGCAGCTTCCCCATCAGCATCGAGACGCTGGAACTCGGCCATGATGACCGGTCGGAGGGGTTTTACGAGCTGGTGGTCGCCACCGATGCGGAGGCCAGCTACTTCGATCTCCAGGCGATGACCAGCGACGGCAAGACGGTGCGCTCGCAGGACTGGCGCTGGGGCATGGCGCAGGAATGGATCGCGATCCAGGCGCTGCGAAAATTCAGCCAGCTGCATGACGCGATGATCGAGGCGACCAGCCCCGATGACCGCGCCGCGGCTTATGCCGATTTCAGCCGCGCCCGGCGCCTCGAGGCCGCGGAGTGAGCGCCATGGCCATGACGAGCCTTTCCAAACCCATTCCTTCCGAGGATTCGCAGATGACACCGCTCGCCATCAGGGGCGCCTTGCGCGCCATTGCGGGGGAAGCCGGGCCGGCGGCCTGGGCCGATCTCTCGGTCAGCACCGAGCACCCGGATGAGTCCGCCGTGCGCGGCGTGCTCTACCCCCAGGGCATCGCGGCCGGCCACTGCATCCATGGCCGTGGGCCAGGCTTTGCCGAGGCGCTGGACGATCTCCGCAGCAACTGGGCGCAGGCCCGTTCGCTCGCGGACACAAACAGCATCCGCCGGATGGCCGTGGCGATCATCGAGATCACCGGCGACCAGGGCGAATGCAGCGATGCGGCGCTGCGCGGCGCCGGCTTCGACCAGGGGCAGATCGCGCGCCTTGGCGCACTCGCCTGCTCGGAAGCGACCCGGCTCGCCGCCGGCGGGCCGTTCCGGATCATCGCCCTGACCGGCGCGAATGCTGAGGCCACCGGCCGGCCCGCGCCGCTGCGCACCGACATCACCCACGCATTGCCGCTTGGAGGCTGACCGATGGCACCGACCATCCTGGAATATCTGATCGCCGCGCTGGTCGCCCTGATCCTCCTGGGGGCGCTGATGATGCTGTTCATCCGCGTGCTGTTCTGGAAGCCGATCCCCGAGGAGGACTGGTCGCAGCACAGCGACGAGCGACGGTTCGACCAGCGCTATCGCGACGCGGGTGAATGAGCGCGGCGCGACGGGTCCCCCTGGCCATTCCGGCGGCGCGCCGCAACCGCGGCCCCCGGCAGGGTTTGCTACCAAACGGCGCATTGATGCGTATGATGGGGAGCCGCTCGTGTCCGGCCTATCCGTCGACGAGAGGCCTGCTCCTGCTCAAGGCTGAGACCTGTGGAGTGACCGATGAAGCCAAGCTGGCGTCTCGCTTTCAGCCCCGTCCTCCTGGCCGGCCTTGTTCTGTTGGTCGGCCTCGTTCTTCCCGGCAATTCCGCCCATGCGCAAACGGGGCGTAGGCCCGCCCGGATCGGCTGGATTTCCCTGTTTCCGCTGGCTCAGGTCGAGAGCTATCTTGGCGCCTTCCGAAGCGGCCTCGCGGCGGAAGGCTATATCGAGGGCCGGAATATCGAAGTCCTCGCGCACTCGGCCGACGGGAATCCGGAACGGCTGTCGGCCGTCGTCGACGAGCTCATCGGCCTCAGACCCGATGTGATCATCGCTCAAGGCACGGCCATTTTCGGCCTGCGAGGGCTGACCGAGATCCCCGTCGTCTATGGCTTCAGCGGCGACCCCGTCACGGCTGAACTCACCGACAGCCTGGCCCGCCCGAGCCGGAACCTGACCGGTGTCAGCTTCATGGCGATCGAGTTGAACGAGAAGCGGCTCGATCTGCTGCGGATGGCCGCGCCACAGGCCAAAAGGGTCGTCCTCATGGGCGACCCCGTCCATCCCGGCGCCGCGCTCGAAATCGCCGCGTCCCAGGCCATGGCACGCCAGCTCGGGATGGAGCTTCGGTGGGTTCCGACGCGCAATGTCCAGGAGGTCGGCGACCTGCTTGCAAGCCTCGCCGGGCATCCGCCGGACGCGCTCGTGGTGCTGCCTGACAGCGTCATGCTGCAGAGCCAGAAGCAGATTGCCGCGTTCGCCTCGGCGCACCGGATCCCGGCCCTATCCGGCTGGAGCACGTTTGCCCGCAGTGGCGGGCTCCTGACCTTCGGTCCTCGCCTCGAGGAGAGCTTCAAGAGGCTGGCCTATTATGCCGCTCGCATCCTCAAGGGAGCCAAGCCCTCCGAGCTGCCGGTTGAACGATCCTCCGAGTTCGAACTCGTGCTCAACCTCAGGACGGCAAGGCAGATCGGTCTGATCATACCCGATGCCTTGATCGCCCTGGCCGACGAAATCATCGACTGATCTCGCAGCGAGGCTGCCACGCGGGTGAGGCCGACCAGAAGCGGGCACGTGCCGATGCGCGTGGCAAGACTGCAACGGCTCCCGGCCGTATCAAGGGCCGCGTCGTATATCCCCTGAAGCCGCTTTGAAAATCGACAGTTGCACCGGACTATGCTGAGTTTGTCGCTGTCGGGTCGCGGGGGCTTGAGTCGCCATGAGAAGTCAGGCCTTGCTCGCGCTGGCGCTGGGGGCGGCCCTGTCGGGCTGCGCCAATTCCGTGCTGATCGATATTCCCGACGGCATCAATGCCCCGACCGGGCCGATCAAGTACTCGGTCGAGAAACTCGGCCTCTACAGCCATCTCCTGAAGATCCACACCAAGCGCGAATTCGACGAGCCGCGCGCCTCGGTGGTGCTGCGCATGGATTCCTTCGCGAACCGCTATGCGTCGACGATCTGTCCATACGGTTTCGACTTCAACGACAATTCCGATCCGCCGGGCGGCCTGACCGACCGCCTGCTGCAGACCCAGAAAACCTATTCCTTCACCTGCTTCTGAGGCCGGGCAGAAGGCGGCGCCCCCTGCCCGGCCGATAGCATCAGAGCGTTCTCGTGCTCTTCACCCCGAAATAGCAGATGCCTTCGCCGGGCTTGGCCGTCGTGCTCGGGAAGATGATGTAGCCGTCCTCCGGCGCCGTCACGGCCTCGCCATTGGCGCGGCGCGCGATCACCTGGCCCTTGGCGAGCGCGTCACCGGTCTTCCAGTCGCCCTCGACCTTGTCGCCTTCAGCCTCGCAGATGATCACCTGCGTGATGTGGATGACGGTCCGGCCAGCGGTTGAAGGCGCCGGGGCATCGATCAGGCCGAGATGGGCGAGCGCGTTCAGGATCGCGGCATAGCCGATCTCGATCGAGGCCGGGTCGTCATGCGAGCCGCATTCGAGCGTCACGCCATAGCCGCCGGCAAAGCGCATATATTCGGTCGTGCCATAGCCCTCGGTGACCGAGAGGCGCGGCAGGTTCAATTCCTCGCGCGCCGCGATCAGCCGGACGTAATTGTCGAGCCAGCCATGGATCACCACCGGCACGCCGAGGCAGGCGGCAAAGGCGCCCTCGGCCTGCGCCTGGCTGAACGGCTCGAGCTCGCCCCGGTTGTCCTCGGGTCCGAAGAAGACGAAGGGCTCGCCCTCGCCCCGGAAGGAATGGACATCGAGCAGGACCTCATGCTGGCGCAGCAGCGCGCAGATATGGTTGCCGATCCGGTCCTCGTAATTCGCCGGCAGCGGCTTCTCGCGCATGTCGCGGTTGAGGTTGCGGTCGCCCTCGCGGGTCTTCAGCCGGTAGGCCTTGGGATTGGCGACCGGCAGGAAGGTGACCTCGCCGCGGCGAATGACCAGCTTGCCGGAGCGGCACTCCTCGATGACGCGGCGGATGGCGTTGGGGCCGCAGGTCTCGTTGCCATGGACGGCGCCGAGCACGATCAGCTTTGGGCCGGCGTTGAGGCCGGTGAAACGGATGCTCTCGAGCGGCCCGTCATCGAGGCCCGCAGTCGCCTGAGGCGCGGAATGGTTCGGCATGGGTTTCGCCATGGTTCTTATGTCCTTCGGATGATCAACAATGCCGTAGCGGTTGTTCGCATCGGCTTTGTCCCGAAAACCGCAATCCACTTTTCGGGCCGATGCTTTAGGGCCGCTCAGACGAGTTCTGCGGCCCTGATGCAGCGGACCTCGTGCGGGACGGCGTGCGCGCCACCGATCGAGGCCAGCGGCGGCGTCGGCTGGGCGCGGCAGCCCTCCCGCATCTCCGGGCAGCGCGGGTGGAAGCGGCAGCCGGAGGGCGGCTCGAGCGGGTTCGGCACCTCGCCCGACATTTTTACCGCCAGCCCGTGGTTGAACGGATCGGGGATCGCGGCGATCAGCGCGCGGGTATAGGGGTGGCGCGGCTGCGTGAAGATCGTGTGCCAGTCGCCGGTCTCGACGATCCGGCCGAGATACATCACCGCGACGCGGTCGCTCATATGCTCGACGACCCCGAGATCATGGCTGATCATGATGTAGGAGAGCGAGAGCGTGTCCTTGAGCTCGAGCAGCAGGTTGATGATCTGCGCCCGGATCGAGACGTCGAGCGCCGAGACCGGCTCGTCCAGCACCACGATCTTCGGCTTCAGGATCAGTGCGCGGGCGATGCCGATGCGCTGGCGCTGGCCGCCGGAGAATTCATGCGGATAGCGCTCGGCCTGCTCCGCCCGCAGGCCGACATGGCGCATGATCTCGGCGATGCGGTCGTCGACCTCGCTCTTCGTCGTGACGCCATGCATGCGCAGCGGCGTTTCCAGCGTCCGCCGCACCGACTGGCGCGGGTTCAGCGAGGAATACGGGTCCTGGAACACCATCTGCGCGATGCGGGCGCGGGCCTTGCGGTCGACGCCGGGCGCGGCGATGTCCTGCCCGTCGAGAATGACGCGGCCGCGCGTCGGCGCCTGCAGGCCGAGGATCGAGAGCGCCAGCGTCGATTTTCCGCAGCCGGATTCCCCGACGAGCCCAAGGCATTCGCCCTTGCGCAACACGAGATCGACACCGTCGACGGCATGGACGGTGCGGCGCTTGCCACCGAACAGCCCGCCGCCGAGATCGAACTTCACCTCGAGGTCCTCGACCTTGAGGATGGTCTGGTCGCCCGTGTCACTCATGATGATGGCACCTCACCAGGCCGTCCTGCGGCAACGGCGTCACTCCGGGATCCTGCGCCACGCAGATCTCGGTCCTGGCATAGCAGCGCGGGTTGAAGCGGCACCCGTCAGGAAAAGCCGTCACCGCCGGCACGACGCCGGTGATCTCCTTGAGCTTGTGGCGGCCATGGCGGGCGCGCGCGCCCAACAGCGGCAAGGAGGCGACGAGGCCCCTGGTATAGGGGTGGCTCGGCGTCCGGAAGACTTCCTGGGCCGGGCGCTGCTCGACGAGGCGGCCGGCATACATCACGCCGACGCGGGCGCACATATTGGCGATCAGGCCGAGATCATGGCTGATCATCAGAACCGCCGTGCCCTGCGCCGCCGAGAGGTCGCGGATCAGGTCGAGGATTTCGGCCTGGACGGTGACGTCGAGCGCCGTCGTCGGCTCGTCGGCCAAGAGCAGGTCCGGCCGGCAGGCGAGCGCGATCGCGATCATCACGCGCTGGCGCATGCCGCCCGAGAGCTGGTGCGGAAAATCCTTGACGCGCCGGTCCGGCGCCGGGACGCGGACATTGGCCAGGGCCTCGACCGCCTTGGCTTCAGCCTCGTGCCAGGTCGCGCCCTTGTGCAGTACGAACATCTCGGCGATCTGGCGCCCGACCGGCGAGAGCGGGTTCAGCGCCGTCATCGGTTCCTGGAAGATCATCGAGATGGCGTTGCCGCGCAGCTTGCGCATCTCGCCCGCCGAGAGGCTCTGGATCTCGCGGCCCTTGAAGCGGATCTTGCCGCCGCCGATCGCGAGCGGGTGCCTGAGCAGGCCGATCAGCGAGAGCGCGGTGATGCTCTTGCCGCAGCCGGACTCGCCGACGAGGCCAAGCGTCTCGCCGCGCCCGATGGTGAAGGAGACATCCTTCACCGCCGGGAAGCGCCTCGCACCGACGATCAGGTCGAGCCGCAGGTTCTCGACTTCGAGAAGCGCCTCGCCACTCATGCCCGTCCCATTCATGCGCGTCGCGCCCGTGACTGCGGATCGAGGATGTCGCGCAGGCCGTCACCGAGCAGGTTCAGCCCGAGCACGGTGACGAAGATCGCCAGGCCCGGGAAGACCGAGATCCAGGGCGCGGTGGTGATCTGGTCGCGCGCATCCGAGAGCATGCTGCCCCAGCTCGGGAAGGGCGGACGGATGCCGAGCCCGAGGAAGGAGAGCGCGGCCTCGGCCAGAACCGCACCGCCCATGCCGAGCGTGCCGATGACGATGATCGGCCCCAGGATATTGGGCAGGATCTGCGTCACCATGATGCGGATATCGCTGTAGCCCAGCACCTTGGCGGCCTGGACATAGCCCTGGTTCTTGAGCGAGAGCGTCGAGGCGCGCGAGAGCCGGCAGGTATAGGACCAGTTGGTCAGGCCGAGCGCGATCAGGAGGCTGGTCAGGCCGGGGCTCAGGATCGCCATGATCGCCAGCGCGAAGATCAGCGAGGGGATCGCCAGCATCATGTTGGTCAGGCCGCTGACCAGATCGTCCCACCAGCCGCCCCAATAGCCGGCCGACAAGCCGAGCGCGACGCCGATCACCGTGTTGATCAGCTGCGAGACGATGCCGACCGTCAGCGAGATGCGGGCGCCATGCAGCACGCGGCTGTAGATGTCGCGGCCCTGCGCATCGGTGCCGAACCAGAACTCGCTGCCGGGCGGAACCTCGGCATTCATCAGGTTGGCGTCCATGACCGGGTCGGTATGGGCGAGGAAGGGGGCAAACGTACCGGCGACGACGACGGCCGCGAACAGCACGCCCCCGATCACGAGATTGGCTCTGAATTTCATCGGCACCCTCAGGTGTATCTGATGCGGGGGTCGATGATCGCGGCGAGAACGTCCACGAGCATGTTGACCAGCAGGAAGAACAGCACGATCACCAGGATGCAGCCCTGCACCACCGGGATATCGCGCAGCGAGACGCTGTCGACGAGCAGCGAGCCGAGGCCCGGCCAGGCGAAGAGCTTTTCGACCACGACGGCCTGGCCGATCACCGAGCCGAACTGCAGGCCGACCGTGGTGAGCACGATGACGAGCGCATTGCGCGCCAGGTGCCATTGCACGACGCGGCGCTCGCTCATGCCCTTGGACCGGGCGGTGCGGACGAAATCGGCGTTCATGATCTCGAGCACGGAGGCGCGCGTGGTGCGCGCCAGCAGGGCGAGCGGCGCGACGCCAAGAGCGATCGAGGGCAGGATCAGGTTCTTCAGCGCGCCGTCGCCATAGCCGAAGCTCGGCAGCCAGCCCAAGGTCAGCGCGAAGAGATACATCAGCATCAGGCCGAGCCAGAATTTCGGCAGGGAGAGGCCGGAGACGGCCGCCACCATCGAGACCATGTCGATCCAGCTGCCCGGCCGCAGCGCCGCCAGGAAGCCTAAGGGGACGCCGATCGCGATTGCAAACAGCATCGAGGCGAAGGCGAGTTGGAGCGTCGGCCAGAGACGTTCGGCAATCAGGTGCCAGACCGGCTGGCGGGTGCGGAACGAGGTGCCGAGATCGAGCGTCACCAATTGCCCGATATATTTCACGAACCGCGTCGCGACGGGCTGGTCGAGCCCGAACTGCTGGTTCATGCGGGCGACGGCTTCCGCGTCCATGACGGTGCGCCCGTCAGCCATCTGGCTGGAGGCGAAGCTGCCCGGAATGACGCTGAACAGCAGGAAGATCAGCGCCGCGACAGCGAGCAGAATCGGGATCGCCTGCAGCAGGCGCCGAAAGACATAAGACAGCATGCAGAACTCCTGGCCACGGACGCCCGGCAGCGAAGGCCGCCGGGCGTCGGGCTTGGATGCGCTCTAGAGATTACTTCGCGGCCGGGGACGACGCGTCGACCCAGAGATCCTCGTAGTACTGCAGAGCGAGTTCCGTCGCGTTGGGCTGCAGGCCCTTCAGCCAGGGCTGATAGGCCATGACCGCCTTGTTGTAGTTGAAGAACCAGACCGGGGCGTCTTCATAGACGATGCCGTTCGCCTTCTTCAGCAGGTCGATGCGCTTGGCCACATCGTCCGTCGCGCCGGCTTCCTCGATCAGCTTGTCGACGGCCGGGTTCTTGTAGGTGGTGTAGTTGCAGGCGCTCTGGGGCGTCTGCGAGTAGAAGCACTTCATCTGGGTCAGCGGATCGGGACCAGAAGTGTTCGACCAGATATAGGCCTGGAAATCCCCCTTCGAGACGATGCCGCCGAGCGCCGAGCCTTCGACCGGCTTGATCTTCACCTTGACGCCGACCTTGGCCAGCATCGGGATCACGGCCTCGACGATCGGAACGCCCCAGCTCTCGTTCGGGCTGGCAGTCCACTCGAACTCGAAGCCATCGGGATAACCGGCCTCGGTCAGGAGCTTCTTCGCCTTCTCGGGATTGAAGTCGTAGGGCTTCATGTCCTTGTCATAGGCCGGCGAGGAGAGCGGCAGCCAGCCGGTGGCGCGATAGGCCTTGTCACGGACGAGGCGCTTGATGATCAGGTCGGCGTCGATCGCATGGTTGATCGCCTGGCGCACGCGCTTGTCGGAGAAGGGCTTGAAGTTCGGGTTCATGCCCATGTTGCGGGTGAAGACTTCCGCGACCTCGAGGATGCCCTTCTTCAGGTTCGGATCGGCCTGGTAGGCGACATATTGCGTCGGCCCCAGGATGGAGACGTCGATCTCCTTGTTGCGGAAGGCGATGTCGCGGGCAGCCGCCTCACCCATCGGCGAGATCACGACCTTGTCGGCATAGGGCTTGCCGGCCTGGTAGAACTTCTCCCAGCGCTCCAGCACCATGCGCGAGCCCGGAACATGCTCGACGAACTTGAACGGGCCAAGGCCGATCGGCTTGTTGAAGAAGTCAGGCTCCTGCGCTTCCTTGGCCGGGTAGATCGAGGTCGTGGCTGTCCGGAACAGGAAGCCGGGATCGGCCTTCTCGATCAGCGTGATCTCGAGCGTGAAATCATCGATCTTCTTCAGGCCCGAGATTTCCTTGGCCTCGCCCTTCTGGAACTCCTGGGCGCCCTTGACCCGCCGGACATAGGCCGCGCCGGGATAGTTCTTCGTGGGGTCCATCAGCCGGGTGTAGGTCCAGATGAGGTCGTCAGCCGTCATCTTGCGGCCGTTATGGAAGAGCGCGTCGTCGCGCAGCTTGAAGGTGTGGACCGTGCCATCGGCGGAGGCGGTCACGCTCTTGGCGAGCTCCAGCACCGGCTTGTTGTTGGTCGAGTCCCACTTGTAGAGCGCGCGGTGCAGCGCGTTGCCGTAGATCTCGTCCTGGATCTGGTTCGAGACATGGCTGTCATTGCTGACGAAGGATGCGGCATAGGGCGCCGTGAAGCGGATCGTGCCGCCGCGGCGCGGTTCCTGCGCCTGGGCCGAGAACGCCATCGTCAGCGTCAGGGCAGTGGTCAAAGCCAGTCGTTTCAACACGTCAAATCCTCCCAAATTTCCCGTTGATTTTTTTGGTGGCGCCCCCCTTTTCAAGGGCGGCGCCGGTCAGTCCCGTACGGAACCTTACTTGGTTTTTCCGGTCTGTCTCCGTCGTCTAGCCGGCTGTCCCCGAGCAATTATCCGGTCAGGCATTCTGCGCAGCGCGGTCGAACACGACCTTGCCGTTCAGGATGGTGAGATCGCAGCGCGTGTCCTTCAGGATCTCTTCGGGCGCTGCGGTCAAAAGGTTGCGTGAGAACACGGCAACGTCGGCGAGATAGCCCGGCACGAGCCGGCCCTTCACGGCCTCCTGCTTCTGCGAGAAGGCGCCGAATTCGGTATAGGCCTGCAGCGCCTCGTCGATCGAGACGCACTGGGCCTCATCCATCACCGTGCCGCGCCAGGTCTTGCGGGTCAGCATGGTGTAGAAGTTCGGGAACGGATTGGGGTCGCAGACCGGCGCGTCGCTGCCCGTCGCCGGCTTCAGGCCGAGATCGAACCAGGTCCGCAAGGGGTAGCTCGACAGCGCCCGCTCCGGCCCGAGCACCTTCACATAGGCATCGCCGAAATCGTAGATGAAGACCTGCTGCGGGCAGGGATAGATGCCGGCCGCGACCATGCGCTCATGCTGCTCGGGCGTCGAGAAGCCGCAATGCTCGATGCGGTGGCGGCGGTCCGGATCGGGATGGGCGGCAAGCGCCTTCTCATAGGCCGTGATCAGCTGCTCGATCGCCGCATCGCCAATGGCGTGGCAGGCGAGCTGGTAGCCCTTCACATGGGCGTCCATGACCTGGCGCTCGACATCGGCGTTCGAGCACATCTGCACGCCGGTGGTCTTGTCCTCGCCGAGATAGGGCGCGTTCATCCAGGCGGTGCGGCCGCCGGCCGAGCCGTCGAGGAAGAGCTTGACCGCGCCGACCATCAGCATGTCGTCGCCGGTGCCGGAGATCAGCCCGGCCTCGTAGCATTGCGGCACGACCGAGCGGCCTTCGTCGCCGAGCAGGGTCAGCCAGGTCCGCACCGGCAGGCGGCCGTCGCGCTTGGCGCGGTGATAGGCCGAAATCTCGCCGAAGGCGCCGCGCTGGCCGACCGCCGCATCCATGCAGCTGGTGATGCCGAGCGAGAGCAGGTAATTGCCGCCGCGTTCGATGCCGGTGACGAGGTCTTCCTCGGTCGGGCGCGGGATCGCGGCCCAGACCGGCGCGCGGGCGTTTTCCGCCAGCATGCCGGTGAGCCGACCGTTCTGCTGTTCGATCAGGCCGCCGGGCGGGGTCGGCGAGGCCTCGTCGATGCCCGCGAGCTCCAGCGCCATCGAATTGCAGATCGAGACATGGCCGCAGGTCCGGATCAGCATGACCGGATTGTTCGGCGCGGCGCGGTCGAGTTCCTCGCGATAGGGATGCCGGCCGGTATCGAGCTTGGTCTGGTCGTAGCCGCGCGACAGGATCCAGTCGCCGGGCTTGGTGCCGGCGGCACGCTTGGCGATGGCATCGAGCAGGGAGGCAAGATCGGGCGCGACCGCCGGGCGGGCATCGACCCAGTCCATGGTCATGCCGAGCGAGACGAGATGCAGGTGGGAATCGTTCAGGCCGGGCGTGGCGAGCCGGCCCTCGAGATCGATCACCTTGGTCCCGGGGCCGATCAAGGCGGCGATCTCGGCATCGCTGCCGGTGGCGAGCACCCTGCCCTGCCAGATCGCCAGGGCCTCGACGATGCCGTCCTCGCGGCCGCACCAGATCGGGCCGTTCCTGAGGACGAGATCGGCCTGCGGCCGGGCGCGGTGAGCCGGGGTTTGAGCGGAGAGCGTCATGGAAACTCCGAATTCATGTCAGGGCTTTAGTCCGAACGTCACGCCGGAGGCCAAAGCCCCCGGCTCGATCATCGGACCGGATTTCCTATCCGGTTCGATGATCTAACCTTCTGTGTTCGCATCGGTTTTCCCGAAAACCGCAATCCACTTTTCGGGCCGATGCTTTAGGCGCTAGATGTCGTCGAGCGGGAAGATCGGCCGGCGAACGCTCTTGTAGGGGCGCTCCTTGAAATTGCGCGTCGCCAGCGCGCCGGTATCGACCTCGACCACTTCGCGGGCGATCGGCTCGAAGGCGGCCCGGAAATGCTGCATCGACTTGACGATCACCGTCGATTTCCGCGTCGGGTCGACGCCGAGCGAGGTGAACTGCGCGAGGTCGGTCGCCTGGCCGTTATGGGTGATGATGATGAGCTCGACGCCGCCGATGCGCAGCATGACGCTGAGCCCGTAGCTGCGCCAGGCACCGCCGCCCATCGGGCCATAAGCGATGAAATGGCCGTCGGTGATCGAGACGACCCGGCCGGTGACCTCGAGCGGGCCGCCGCCCATGTTCGGATCGACCTTGCCGCCGAGCATCAGCGTCACGGTGTTGCCGACGCCGGCAGCCTGCGCCTGCAGCGCAGCCTCGCCGTCGCAGATCGCGTGGAAAGCGACATTCTCCAGGCCGGTGGCCAGGACCGCGCGCAGCAGGTTCGTGGCGTCGCCATAGGCGCCGGCGCCGGGATTGTCGGAATAATCGGAGATCACCAGCGGCTTGCCGGCCTTACCCTCGCCGTTCTGGCCCTCACCATTCTTCGCCTTCACCATGGCCTCGGCCACGGGCGTGAAATGGATCGAGGAGAAATGCCGCTGCTCCCAGGCATAATCCATCAGCTCTTCGGCGATGGCCTGGGCCTTGTTGCGGTCATTGGCGGTGACGACGACGGAGGGGCCGATATCGTGGACGTCGGCCGAGGAGAAGCCGGCCTGGACGCTGACGACCAGCGCCTCGCCCTTCGCCTCGAGCTCGTCGCCGCGGCGCAGCAGCTCCTTGAACGGGGGCGAGGTCGTGCGCCCGCCATCGAGAGCGTAGAGGATGGGCCGGCGGGCAACGGCGGCGGTCGGCGTGATCTCGCCATCCATCGCCTTCTGCAGCAGCTCGGCCGCCTGCCAGGTCCGCTCATATTGGTCGATATGCGGATAGGTCCGGTAGGAGATCAGCGCATTGGCGCTGTCGGCCATCAGCTCTGTCAGCGTCGCGTGCAGATCGAGCACCGCGACGACCGGAACGGAGGGGCCGACCTTGGCGCGGATGCGGGAGAGCAGCTCGCCCTCGCCGTCATCGGAGCTTTCCGTCGCCATGGCGCCGTGGAGATGCAGCAGCACACCGTCGACGCCGGCACAGGCCGCGACGATCTTGCCTGCGCATAGCTCGAAGGCCGCATCGGTGACGCGGCCTGAAGGGTTGGCATGGGCGACGATGGGGTGGGTCAGGCTCCAGCCGAACTTCTCGGCCGCCTCGAAGGCTGCGCCGAGCGATGTCCGCGTGCCGCTGAAAGCCGGGGGAATCTCGTTGTCGAGATAGAGGCCGGCGTTGCGAAAGACCTCTTCTCCGGTGAGCTGAACACTGAATGTGTTCGTCTCATGCATGAACTCTGCGACCAGAACGCGTCGTGCCATAATCCTCGTGTCCCTCCCGGACCCTTTTCGACTCTTTTTAACGGTCGTTCGGGTCTATGCCAGATGTGTATACAGCATGCGCTCCCTGCGTGGAGCGCCTGCCGTTCGTCGCAAGCGCGGCCTTAGGCCGCGCTGCGTCTGGACGAAATCGCCCAGACGCAGAAAACGTGATCGAACCTCATAGTCATGCGAAAAACCGGTGCCGCTTCTTCGCAGGATGCTCTAGGCCGCGCGGCTGCGCTCGATTTCGCCCTTGCCCGGGGTGCCGTCCTCGGCCCGCGCATAGGCCTTGCCGAAGCGGTTGGCGAGGAAGGAATCGAGCGTGATCTCTTCCTGGCGGACAAATCCCTGCTGCGGCAGCTTGCCCTGCGCCAGCATGTCCAGCACCGCGCAGATGCCCGAAGCGGTGGTGATCTGGATGGCGCTGCGCGTCACGCCGCCGACGGTCGCGCTGTAGACCTTGTTGGCATAGGTCTGCTGCAGCAGGCGGCCATCTTTCATGCCGCTGACGGTGACGAAGATCACCACGACGTCCTGCAGGGTGCTCGGCAGGGCGTTCTCGAAGATGTCCTTCAGCACGTCGCGGCGATCGGCCAGGCGCAGGTCCTGGAGCAGCGCCTTCATGATCGCGCAATGGCCGGGATAGCGAATCGTGCGGTAGTTCAGCGTCCGGACCTTGCCGGCCAGCGTCTCGCAGAGCGTGCCGAGGCCGCCAGAGGTGTTGAACGCCTCATAGGTGACGCCGTCGAGCGAGAATTCCTCGCGCTCTTCCATCGCCGGGACGAGGGTCAGCTCGCCGTTGACGACCGCTTCGCAGGGTTCGCAATACTCGTTGATGACCCCGTCCGTGCTCCAGGTCAGGTTGTAGTTGAGCGCATTGGAGGGGTATTGCGGCAGGGCGCCGACGCGCAGCCTGAGGCTGTCGAGCGTGTCGAAATCACGCGCCAGATCGGCGGCGACGATCGAGATGAAGCCCGGCGCCAGGCCGCATTGCGGAATGAGGGCTGCCTTCGCCGTCTTGGCGAGTTCCTTGACGCGCCTCGTGCTGGCGACATCCTCGGTCAGGTCGAGATAGTGGACGCCAAGCGGGGCCGCGACTTCGGCGATCCGCGTCGTCAGATCGAAGGGGGCTGCGCTCAGCACGGCGAAACGGCCTTCGAGCAGGGCGGTCAGCGCCTCCTTGTCGGCGATATCGACCTTGCGGGTCGAAACCGTGGCGCTGGTGCGGATGCCGGCGAGTTGCGCCTCGGAGCGGTCGGCGACCGTGACGCGGTAATCCCCGCTGCTGCCGAGCATGTCGGCGATGGTCTGGCCGATCTTACCCGCGCCAATAACGACGATTTCCTTCATTGTGGCGCTCCGTGCGTTCGTTGATGTCCTATGCTGGCTGACGATTTCGTCGAATAGAAGCGACCATCACGACGATTCATATGGGATTTTACGGCGATCTGCCGTAAGTACTCAGCATTATGCCGATCGACCGCACAGACAGACAGCTCCTCATCCTGCTGACCGAGAACGCCCGGGCGCCGGTGGCCGAGCTCGGCCGCCAGCTCGGCCTCTCGCGCACCACGGTGCAAAGCCGGATCGAGCGGCTGGAACGCCGCGGCGTCATCACCGGCTACACCGCGCGGCTCTCCGACGAGCATGAGCGCGGGCAGGTCAAGGCCCATGTCCTGATCACCGCACTGACCAAGCTCGCTCCCAAGGTCGAGGCGGAACTGCGCCGCATTCCGGAGGTCCGGACCCTGCACTCGGTCAGCGGTCATTTCGACATGATCGCGATCGTGATCGCGCCGTCGATCGGCGAGCTCGACGAGCTGATCGACCGGATCGGCGCGCTCGACGGTGTCGAGCGGACGATGTCGTCGATCATTCTCTCGACCCGCGTCGAGCGCTGAGCCCTCGCCTGCTCCCGGCAATCGCGCGCTCGTATCCCGCCACAATCGGGCGTACACTCACGGCCAGGGGAAAACTGCGGTGGGAGAAGAAGATGGCAGGTGACGACCGTCGGCCACGCGTCTGGCATGACGTACACAGCGTGCAGGAGGCCCCGCGCGAAAGGCAGAAGGCCAGCGGGCGAATCGCAGCCGAAGAGGCTGCGGCACGCAAGAAGATCGAGGCCTTGCGGGCGCAGCGGCTGGCGAAGGAAGCAACTGAGCCTCCGCCCGAGCCCAAGCCGGCTGCACGCAGCAAGCCAAAGGCGACAGCGCCCTAGGACTGCCCCGAACGGCAGCGGGGCCGTCATCCGGACGCCCGGAAGTTACGAGATTCGACCCCGGATCCACCGAACGCCGCAGGGCGTTGCGATGGATCCGGGGTTTTTGTTTGTGCCGGAACGGCGCCCCCAATGCGGTGCGCCGATTCGTGGGGCGTTCAGGCCTGGTCGAGCCAGGCGGTGAGCAGCCCGATATCGGCCTGCGACAGGCCGTGGCCTGCCGGCAGGATGCGGTGCTCGACCGTCGCACCATTGCCCGACAGGGTCGCGGCAAGCCTGCCGGCGTCGGCGGCCGGAATGATCGGGTCCTGCGCTCCCGACAGCATCAGCACGCGCTTGCCGGTGAGATCGGCCTGCGGCGGCTCCTTGAAGGGCGACATCGCCCGCAGCAGCGCCGCCCCGGCCAGCACCTCTGGGCGCAGCAACAGCAGGCTCGCCGCGATATTCGCCCCGTTCGAGAAGCCGACGGCAATCGGCGCGGCAAGATCATAACGCCGGCGCGCATCCTCGATGAAATCCGCCAGCTCATGGGTGCGGCGGCGCAGATCGGCCTCGTCGAAGACGCCTTCGGCGAGCCTGCGGAAGAAACGGGGCATGGTGCCTTCCAGCACCTGGCCGCGCGGCGAGAGCAAGGCGGCGCCGGGCGCGACCATGCGACCGAGCGGCAGCAGGTCATGCTCGTTGCCGCCGGTGCCATGGAGCAGCAGCAGGGGCTTGCGGGCGGTATCGCTGCCCGGCTCGAGGGCATGGATGAAGGGTGTGGTCGCGACGGCGTCCAGCATGGGGTCACTCCTCAATAACGGCAGGGAACGGCCCTGCCCCGTCAGCGCGATGAGGCAGGGCGTCTTGTTTGGTCAGGTCTCGTCAGGCGAGTTCCGGCAGCACGGCCTCGATGCGGCTGCGCTGTGCCTCGTATTGCGGCGGCAGTTTCAGCGCCTGGCCGAGGCTGTCGCTCGCCTCGTCGATGCCGAAGCCCGGCACGTCGGTGGCGATCTCGAACAGGACCCGGCCGGGCTCGCGGAAATAGACGGAGCGGAAATAGTTCCGGTCGCGCTGTTCCGTGGCGCGGATGCCATGGTTCTCCTTGAGGCGGCGCACCATCGCTTCCTGCTCGGCATCACCCGCCGCCCGGAAGGCGATATGGTGCACCGAGCCGGCGCCCTGGCGTGCCGGCAGGAAGCCGCCGGCGGTGCGCAGGTCGACAATCCCGCCGCATGCCGCGCCCTCAGTCCGGAAGCGGGTCACGCTGCCTTCCCTCGCGATCTCGGCAAAGCCGAAGATGTCACTGAGGATCGCACCGGTCGGCGCCGCATCCTCGAGCAGCAGGCTGACGGAGTGGAAGCCGCGGATCGCATGCTCGGCCGGAATCGCGCCGCCCGTCCAGGCCGGCTCGGCGGCAATGCCGGGCAGGCCGATCAGGGCAAGCCGCATCCCGTCCGGATCGCGGAAGGGCAGCACGGTTTCGCCGAAGCGCTTCTGCGGCGCCTCATGGGCGACGCCAAGCTCGACGAAGCGATGCGTCCAGTAACCGATCGCCCCCTCCGGTACGCGGAAGGCGGTTTCCTGGGTCTCGCCGACGCCGAGCCGGCCCGGAGCCGCATGCTCCCAGGGAAAGAAGGTCAGGATCGTGCCGGGCGAGCCGCCCTCGTCGCCGTAGTAGAGATGATAGCTGCTCGGATCGTCGAAATTGACGGTCTTCTTGACCAGGCGCAGCCCCAGCACGCGTCCGTAGAAATCAAGGTTGCGGCGCGCCGGGCCGGAAATGGCGGTGACATGGTGGATGCCGTTGATCTGCATGGCCTGACCTCCGAAAGGGCTTGAGGCGGGGCGCCTCGTTCCGGCCAAAGATCGGAGTGCGGCAGGCAAAGCGCCAGCGCGATATCATTGCATAGAAGCAATGAATATCTTGGCATCTAACAATTTGCATTGCGCCGGAGAGAGGGCATTTTCGGTGCCGAGACCAACCCGGTCCCCTGCTTCTGGAGATGCAATCATGATCGACAATCGCCTCGCCCCCTACGGCGCCCTCGGCCTGCGTGTCGCGCTCGGCCTGATGTTCATCGCCCATGCCTATCTCAAGCTCGCCGTGTTCACTCCCGCAGGTTTCGCCGGCTTTCTGGGCCAGGTCGGCTTGCCCGGCTTCCTCGCCTGGCCGATCATCCTGGCCGAGTTCATTGGCGGCGTCGCCATCCTGACCGGCTTCTACGGCCGTCTCGTCTCGCTGGCGCTGCTGCCGGTCCTGCTGGGTGCCCTGATGGTGCATGCTCCGAATGGCTGGCTCTTCACCGCTGCCAATGGCGGCTGGGAATATCCCGCCTTCCTGGCGCTGACGGCGCTGGCCCACGGCCTGATCGGCGACGGCGCGCTGGCGCTGCGCCCGGTGCGGTTCAGCCCACGCGCTGCGGTCGCCACCGCCTGAGCGCAGTCGACTATCGGTGAGCGCGGCCCAAGGGCCCGCGCCACGCCTTTCCGATCGCCGCCGCATGGCTTACAGCATCCGACCGGGCATCCGGCCGGATGCTGTAGCGCATTGTTCTTGCATCGGCTTCTTCCGAAAACCGGTATCCAATTCCCCGGGCCGATGCTCTGGCGCCATGACCGCGGCGGACGCATGAAAGGACGAAAAGCGGATGAGCGGCACGAGCAAGACCCTCGCCTGGGACGATTTCCGGCTGATCAAGGCGATCGCCGAAGCCCGCGCCCTGCCGGCCGCCGCCAGCCTGATCGGCCTGAACCATTCCACGGTGTTCCGCCGCCTCGGCCAGATCGAGGACGGGCTCGGCCTGAAACTGTTCGAGCGGCACCGCAGCGGCTATGTGCCGACGCCCGCCGGCGAGGAGATGGTGCAGCTCGCCGGGCGGCTGGACGAGGACATCACCGCCTTCACCCGCAAACTCGCCGGGCAGGAAATCCAGCCCGCTGGCGAATTGCGCGTCACCACCAACGACACGCTGCTGGTCGACCTGCTGACCCCGGTCTTCGCCGCCTTCCTGCAGCAATGCCCCGAGATCCGCCTCGACATCCTGCTCAGCAACCAGGCGCTCAACCTTTCCAAGCGCGACGCCGATGTCGCGATCAGGGCGACCGATAATCCGCCCGAGACCCTGGTCGGCCGGCGCGGCGCCCGCATCGCCTGGGCGCTCTACGGGCTGGCGAGCCGTTTCCCGCCCGATGCCGATACCAGCATGGAGACGCTCCGGGACCAGAACTGGATTTCGCTCGGCGACCAGTTCGCCTGGCTGAAGGCCGTCCGCTTCCTGCAGGATTACGTGCCGCCGGAGCGCATCGTCTACAAGGTCAACACGGTGCTCGGCCTGGCCGAGGCCGTCGAGGCGGGCATCGGCATCGGCTTCCTGCCCTGCTTCATTGCCGACACCAAGCCGGCCCTCGTCCGCCTGGCGGCGCCCGATCCCGAATTCGCGGCCGATCTCTGGCTCTTGACCCATCCCGATCTCAGGCACTCGCCGCGCGTGCGGCTGTTCCTCGATTTCATGGCGGCCGAGATCGGCCGGATGAAGCCGCTGATCGAAGGCGAGCGGGCCGTCGCGGCGCGCGGCGGCTGAGCCGCGTTCAGGAGCACAGTCGGGTTCCCTTACGGCGCAGCCGGCGCTAGGCTCTCGTCATGGAGATGCTTATCCCCCTCGCGATCGGGCTCAGCCTGATCTGGCTGATCGGCCGCGGCGCGCCCTGGAACGCCAAGCTGATCACATTGGCGATCACCCTCGCCGTGGTCCTGCTGATCGTGCTGCTCGAAAGAAGCGGCAACTGGCCTGACGCCTTCCGCAGATGACACCGGTCGGACGGTGACGCTGGCCAGAACGTGACGCTGGTCAGGAGACCAGCTTCAGCCCGACGATCCCTGCCACGATGAGCGAGATGCAGGCAAGCCGCAGGGCGCCTGCCGGCTCGCCGAGCAGCACGATGCCGAGCGCCGCCGTCCCGATCGTGCCGATGCCCGTCCAGACCGCATAGGCTGTGCCGACCGGCAGCGTCTTCAGCGCCAGACCGAGCAGGCCGAGGCTGACGACCATGCTGGCGAGCGTCAGCAGGGTCGGAACGAGGCGGGTGAAGCCCTGCGTGTATTTGAGGCCGATCGCCCAGCCGACCTCGAACAGGCCTGCGACGAAGAGATAGAGCCAGGCCATGGCAGCGCGCTCCGCATGAGAAGGGACCAGTCGGCACAAGGCGAGGTCGTCCGCGCCCCGGGACGCGGCAGGAGACGCCGCCCTTAGCCCAAACTAGGCCGCGCCTCTGCCGGTTGGGAAGGAGCGCGCCACCGCCGACCCTTGCGCGGCTCTCATGGCCAGCTCCTTCGCGGGAGCCCGACAGACATACCCCTACGTTAGTCTTGTGGATAATGCGCGTGCCGGCCCCTGGCGTCCCGCTCGCGGCATGGCGCCCCGTTCGGGCGCTGAATACGGGCATTGCACCGGCATTGCCGGTGGGGGCAACAAGGGGCCAAGCAAAGATGAATCTGGGGAAATGCGTGGGCTTGATTGCGGTCGCCGCGGCGTTGGGCGGCTGCGCCACCGTCACACGAGGTACGACAAGCCAGGTTACGATCGACAGCATTCCGCCGGGCGCGGACGCGCGCACCTCGACCGGGCATAGCTGCCCCTCGACGCCCTGCACGATCGAGGTCAGCCGCAAATCGGAGTTCACGGTCAGCTACAGCAAGCCCGGCTTCCACGACGCCCAGGTTCCGGTCGCGACCCGGGTCGCCGGGGCCGGGGCTGCCGGTTTCGCTGGAAACGTCATCGTCGGAGGCATCGTCGGAATGGGCGTCGACGCCGCGACGGGCTCGACGCTGGAGCACTATCCCAATCCCGTCGTCGCCACGCTGGTGCCGACCTCGAGGATCGAAAGCCGCACGCGCAGCTCGCGCTTCAGCCGCCGCCTGCGCGCGGCACGAGCCACGCCGGTTTCCTGATCTCTGGGAAGACAGCCAATCGCGATGCGGGCCTCTCAGCCCGCGTCGCCGCCGAGCTCCGGCTGCAGCACGCCGCGCAGGACGCGCTGGCATTCCGTCATTTCGACGAGCGCGGCTCTCAGCAGGACAAGATCCTCGCCGAACTCGGCCCGGTGATCGGGCTCCTCCGGCTGCGCCGGCTCCATATCGAGCTGCCAGGGCAATTCATCGTCGGAGCCTTCTGGTGCGTTCGCCGGCGCGGGCCGACGCGGCGCCGGCACGGGTGCGGCAACCGCGGCGGGAGCCTGCCCGCCGATCGGCCCGCCCCGGCCAATGGCCTGGACATGGCGCGGCCCCTGATCCTTCAGGATCCGCTGCAAGCCCTTGATGGTATAGCCCTCGCCGTAAAGCAGCCGGCGAATGCCCTTCAGGAGGGCGACATCGTCCGGCCGATAATAGCGCCGGCCGCCACCGCGCTTGAGCGGCTTGATCTGGGTAAAGCGCGTTTCCCAGAAACGCAGGACATGCTGGGGGATGTCGAGGTCGTCTGCGACCTCGCTGATTGTCCGGAAGGCATCTGGGCTCTTGGTGTCCAATTCGGCCTCTACGTTGCCGGTGTGGAACTCCAGACTCACTCCTCGTCGCCCTCGCCCGCCTGCCCGTTGATGCGCGCCTTCATCACATTCGAAGGCTTGAACACCATCACGCGACGCGGCTCGATGGGGACCTCAACGCCCGTTTTCGGATTACGCCCGATTCGCTCGCCTTTGTCTCGCACGACGAACGAGCCAAAGGACGATAATTTCACATTCTCGCCGCGCGCGACCGCATCGCAGATCTCGTCGAGCACCGCTTCGACAAGTTTCGACGACTCTGTCCGCGACAGACCGATCTTCTGATACACAGCCTCGCACAAATCGGCGCGAGTGACCGTTTGCCCCGCCATTCATAGCCTCCAAGGCGTTCATGGGCCGGTGACCTCGTCACCAGCCTTGCGCCATTACGGACGCCGGACGCTATGCGTCCCGGACGGTCCGGTCAATCCTCGAGCGCCGTTTAGTAGCGCCCTCGGTCGAAATGGCAAAAAAAGGGAAGAGAAACTGTCCTAAGTGCCAGCGTTCTCAGCTGAAATGCTCACCAGCGGATCAAGGCCGACCCCCAGGTGAAGCCGCCGCCCATCGCCTCGATCAGGACGAGCTGGCCGGGCTGGATTCGCCCGTCGTGATGGGCCTCCGCCAGAGCCAGCGGAATCGAGGCGGCCGAGGTGTTGCCGTGCCTGTCGACGGTCACCACGACGCGGTCATGCGCGATGCCGAGCTTGTCGGCGGTGGCGTCGATGATGCGCCGGTTGGCCTGGTGCGGCACGAACCAGTCGATGTCGTTGCCGCTGAGCCCGGTCGCGGCGAAGGTGTGGCGGACGGTGTCGGCGAGGTTCTGCACCGCGTGGCGGAACACCTCCTTGCCCTCCATGCGCAGGAAACCGACCGTCTTGGTCGAGCCTGCGCCGCCATCGACATAGAGCTTGTTTTTGTAGCGCCCGTCGGAGCGGATATGCGTTGTCAGGACACCGCGGTCGGCCAGCGTGCCCTCCCCCTGCTCCGCCTTGAGCACGACGGCACCGGCGCCATCGCCGAACAGGACGCAGGTGGTGCGGTCTTCCCAGTCGAGAATCCGGGAGAAGGTCTCGGCGCCGATCACGAGCGCGGCGCGGGCGCTGCCCGTCTTGATGAAATTATCCGCGGTCGCGAGACCGAAGACGAAACCGGAGCAGACCGCCTGCAGGTCGAAGGCCGCGCCTTCGGTGATGCCCAGCGCTGCCTGGATCTGGGTCGCGGTCGCCGGAAAGGTATGGTCCGGCGTCGCGGTCGCGACGATGATCAGGTCGATCTCGGAGGCATCCATGCGGGCATCGGCCAGGGCCGCCTGAGCCGCCTTGAGGCCGACGACCGAGGTCGGCTCGTCATCGGCCGCAATATGGCGCTGGCGGATACCGGTGCGCTGGACGATCCACTCGTCGGTCGTGTCGACGCGCTCGGCAAGCTCGGCATTGGTGACGATGCGCTCCGGCAGATAGGAGCCGCATCCGCAAACCACAGATCGCAGAATGGACAAGTCAGAGATCCCTATTCGACGGCAGCGGCCTGAGGCGCCGTCTCCGGCTCCACCGAGGCAGCCACCATCTCGCGCAGCTTGGCCATCAGGTCATCGCGCGCCATCTCATAAGCCAGTTCGGTCGCGCTGGCGAAACCGATCGCGTCCGTCCCGCCATGGCTCTTGATGACGATGCCTTCGAGCCCGAGGAAGACGCCGCCATTGACCTTGCGCGGATCCATCTTGTCCTTCAACGCGGCAAATGCGCCACGTGCGAAGAGATAGCCGATCTTGGCCATCAGCGACCGGCTCATCGCGGCGCGCAGATACTCGCCGATCTGCCGGGCGGTGCCCTCGGCCGTCTTCAGGGCGATGTTGCCGGTGAAGCCCTCGGTCACCACGACGTCCACCGTGCCCTTGCCGAGGTCGTCGCCCTCGACGAAGCCGCGATAGTCGAGATGCGGCAGGTTGCCTTCGCGCAGGATGCGACCGGCCTCCTTGACGGCCTCGACGCCCTTGATCTCCTCGACGCCGACATTGAGCAGGCCGACGGTCGGCCGGTCGAGATCGAAGACGACGCGGGCCATGGCCGCGCCCATCACCGCGAGATCGACGAGATGGCGCGCATCGGCGCCGATCGTCGCGCCGACATCGAGCACCACGCTCTCGCCGCGCACCGTCGGCCAGAGCGCCGCGATCGCCGGGCGGTCGACCTGCGGCATCGACTTCAGGCAGAATTTCGACATCGCCATCAGGGCGCCGGTATTGCCGGCCGAGACCGTGACATCGGCCTCTCCGGTCTTGGTCGCGTCGATGGCCCGCCACATCGAGGACTTGTAGCGGCCATAGCGCAGGGCCTGGCTCGGCTTGTCGTCCATCTTCACCGACACTTCGGTGTGGTGGAAGGTAGTCACCGCCTTGAGCTTCGGGTGGGCCTCCAGAAGCGGCAGGACCTGGGCCTGATCGCCGAAGATGACGAAGCGCGCGTCGGGCCGCCGCTCGAGGGTCAGCGCCGCGCCTGGCACGACGACGGCAGGGCCATGGTCCCCGCCCATCGCATCGAGCGCGATTGTAACTGGTCGTTTCATTGGGTGCTGATTGTTCCCGAGGGGCTCGGCCGCTGTGGCGCAAAATAGGGCGGCGGCGGACAATAGCGACTTGGCGAGCCGCCGCAAGCCACTGCGCGTGCCGGTAAAGCCGTCATTCGCCGCGTTTCAGTTTGGCCAGGGCCGCGAAGGGCGATGCAAGCGCCGGGTCGTCGACCTGCGCTTCGAAACTCACCCCCGGCTTGCGCGGATAGGGATCGAGCCCGAGCGCCAGGAACTCGAGGGTGATCGCGCCAAGGTCGATCATGCCGTCGATGATCGGCTCCGGCGGGTCCTCCTCGTTGAGCATGACCTCGATGTCGATCTCGCCCTTCTTCTCGTCCTCCTCCTCGCGGCGGGCGGCGGCGAGAACCTCGGCCTCCGGCGCGAAATCGAGTTTCACGGGCAGCTTGATGCTGACCGGGAAGGCCTCGAGCGTGATGATGCAGGTCTGATGCAGCTGCGCCGCAATCTCGCCCTCCAGCTTCACGCGCTCGCCATTGCGGGCGAGTTCATAGCGCGCCTCGAGCGCTTCGATCGAAGGCAGGTCGAGCGCACGGGCGAGCCCGACGAGCGCAGGGCCCTCGGGCCTGACCACGATATGGGTGCCACGCGGCTTGATCGTCTCGACGCGGACGGGCTGGCTCAGCGGCAAGGCACGAGCGGAATCAGACACTGGGCGTACTTTCGTGAACCGGGAATGCAGGAAAGAGAGTCTCCTGCCCCAAAATTGCGTCAAGATCGAGCTGCGACAGACGTTCCTGCGCCTTACCGACATAATCGGCCAGGGCTGTCGCCCCCTCGCCCGGGCTGACATTGCGGCGCAGGGCCTCGGCCAGCGCGCCCGGCTCAGGCGCAGCGAGAGCGCTCTCATAGGCCTTGATGCGGCCGTAGAAGCTCTGCCCGATCTTCTTCATGCGCTTGGGCACGGCGATGTCGCTGATCCCGCCCTGGCGGAAGCCGAGCTCAAGATAGGCGAAGCAGGCATCGACGAAATCCTGCGCCAGATCGCTAGCCGGCGCCGGAAGTTCGCGCAGGCGCCGCAGAATCAAGAAGGCATGCAGCGTCAGCGATTCGAAGCGCCCTTCGAACGTGTCGGGGATGCCGCCGCCGATATAGAGACCGGGCTGGCGCGACGCGTCAGCCACGCGGGCCAGCAGCGCCTCGACCGGCGCGAGCCTTTTTGCGCGTTTTCCGAACAAGCCGAAGATCACCAGCGCATCTCCGCTCGCCGCCACTGCCTTGCCAAAGCCATTCTCGGGCGTTACGCCAACCTCTACCCGTTTGACAAGCGGCTTCGGATACCTCCTTGCCCACTCTGCTCCTGGATTCTCCCGCATGATCGACATGACCCGCCGCGCGGCCCTCTTCGGCCTTCTCGCGACCTCGTCACTCGCTCTAGCCGGATGCGGAGCAGATCGGGGCGGATTCGTCCTGCCGACATCGGCGGGGCTGAACGAACAATACACCCGCGGCTTCGTCATGGACGAGCGCCTGGTCGCGCAGATCAAGACCGGCATGGACGTGCAGCAGGTGCTGACCATACTGGGCACGCCCTCGACGACCTCGACCGTCGGGAACCGGACCTTCTACTATATCAGCCAGACAGTGCGCCGGCGCTTCCAGTTCCAGGAACCCAGCGTCATCGACCAGAAGGTGCTGGTGATCTATTTCAACAAGTCCTTCAAGGTCGAGCGCATCGCCCAGTACGGCCTCCAGGACGGCGTGATCTTCGACTTCATCAGCCGCACCACCGTCACCGGCGGCGAGGAGCAGAGCTTCCTGCGCAACCTCTTCCGCGGCGTCACCAAGTTCTCGCCGCTCGGAGGCCTGGGCGGGGCCAGCAACTGAGCCGACCCGACCGGATGACCGAACACGAGAAACCCCTGCGGCCCACGCCGCAGGGGTTTTTCTTTGGGTTGCGGCATTCGCCAGAGCATCGGACCGAAAGGTGGAATCCGGTTTTCGGAAAAATCCGATGCTTGACCAAAGAGCTGGATCGCCGCTCCTGCGTCCGAATGGACGCACGGCGATCTAAGCCGGCTGCGCCGGCTTGCGCTCGGGCAGCGTCATCGCGATCACGCCCAGGATGACCAGGGTGAGCCCCACCCAGGCCGTCGGGCTCAGGCGCTCGCCGAGGAAGACGATGCCGATGGCGACGCCGACCGGCACGCGCAGATAGGACACCGCCGTGGTGCCGACGGGACCAAGCGTCCGGATCAGCCGGAAATAGATGGCGAAGGCGAGCGCGGTCGAGACCGCCGCCAGCGCCAGCAATGCGAAGAGCGAATCCTGCGAGGGGCTCAGCGTCCAGGGCCGGTCGACGACCAACGCGACCGGCGTGAGCAGGGCTGCCCCGCAGATCAGCGAACCGGCGGCGGGGATGAGCGGATCGAAGCCGGTGAAGTTGCGGCCGAACAAGGCGGCGCAGGCATAGCAGACCGTGGCAAGCACGATGGCGAGCTGCGCGACCAGTTCGCTACCGAACCCGCCCAGCGCCTGCATGCCGACCACCAGGGTGATACCGGCAAGCCCGGCTGCGACGCCGAAGCCCTTGCGCAGGTCGACCACGCGGCTCCGCGTCAGCGCCAGCGTGATCAGGAAGACGAAGACCGGGGTCGTCGCATTCAGGATCGCGGCAAGGCCAGCATCGACGCTGCGCTCGGCCCAGGCGATCAGGGTAAAGGGAACGACGCTGTTCAGGCAGGCCTGGAACAGGAACTTGCGCCAGCTCTCGAGGTCGCGGGGCAGCCTCAGGCCGCAGCAGCGGATGACCGCCAACAGGATCACGCCTGCGATCAGGGTACGCCCGGCAATCAGGGTCAGCGGCGGAATCGTCTCCACGCCGATCTTGATGAAGGTGTAGGAGCCGCCCCAGAGGGTGGCGAGCAGGAGCAGCAGGGCAAGCTCGACGGCGTGCCCGGACTTGACCTGCCCGGACCTGACCTCGGCGGGTGCAGCAGCGGCCTGGATCGTCATGGTGGCTCTCCTTCTGTTGGAGAGACCATGCCATCGCGGGCCGCCCGGAGCTTGCAGGAACGCTACGGTCCCGGCCGTAGCTTCAGATCCTGATTCAAGTAGTCGCCATCGTGATTCAAGACGGGCCGCCAAGCTGCTGCAACATCAAGGGAAAGCCCTTGAGCGATCAAAGAAGAACCCCGCGGATTGCTCCGCGGGGTTGTGTCTCCGTACCGTGCCGACCGGCTCAGGAATGCGCCAGGATCGCCAGCAGCAGCAGCGCGATGATGTTGGTGATCTTGATCGCGGGGTTCACCGCCGGGCCGGCGGTGTCCTTGTAGGGGTCGCCGACGGTGTCGCCGGTCACCGAGGCCTTGTGCGCCTCGGAGCCCTTCATGTGGCGCACGCCGTCCTTGTCGACGAAGCCGTCCTCGAAGCTCTTCTTGGCGTTGTCCCAGGCGCCGCCGCCCGAGGTCATCGAGATGGCGACGAAGATGCCGGTGACGATGACGCCCATCAGCATGGCACCGACCGAGGCGAAGGCCTGGTTGCGGCCGGCAATGGCGTTGATGGCGAAGAAGGTGACGATCGGCGCCAGGACCGGCAGCAGCGAGGGCACGATCATCTCCTTGATCGCGGCCTTGGTCAGCATGTCGACGGCGCGGCCGTAATCCGGCCTGTCCGTACCCAGCATGATGCCGGGCTTCTCCTTGAACTGGCGACGCACCTCCTCGACGACGGAGCCGGCGGCGCGGCCGACCGCGGTCATGCCCATGCCGCCGAAGAGGAAGGGAATGAGGCCGCCGAGCAGCAGGCCGACGACGACGAAGGGGTTGGACAGGCTGAAATCGACCGTGACGCCCTTGAAGTACTGGAAGCTGGTCGAGCCCGCCTTGTTGGCCTCGGCGATGAAGAAGTTCAGGTCCGAGGTATAGGCTGCAAACAGCACCAGGGCGCCGAGGCCGGCGGAGCCGATCGCATAGCCCTTGGTGACGGCCTTGGTGGTGTTGCCGACCGCATCGAGCGCATCGGTGGAGTGGCGCACCTCCTTGGGCAGGCCCGCCATCTCGGCGATGCCGCCGGCATTGTCGGTGACCGGGCCGAAGGCATCGAGCGCGACGACGACGCCGGCCAGCGCCAGCATGGCAGTGGTGGCGATTGCGATGCCGAACAGGCCGGCCAGCGTGTAGGAGACGATGATGCCGGCGATGATCACGATGGTCGGCGCCGCGGTCGATTCCAGCGAGACCGCGAGGCCCTGGATGACGTTGGTGCCATGGCCGGTGACCGAGGCCTGGGCGATCGAGACCACCGGGCGCTTGCCGGTGCCGGTGTAGTATTCGGTGATGACGACGATGAAGAGCGTCACCGCGAGGCCGACCAGCGCGCAGCCGAACAGGTTGGCGGAGGTGAAGCTGACGCCCTGCCCCGTCGTGAACGTGGTGGAGAAGCTGCCGAACATCAGCCAGTTGACGATGGCGATCGCGCCGACCGACAGCACGCCGGCGGCGATGAAGCCCTTGTAGAGCGCGCCCATGATCGACTGGTTGGCGCCGAGCTTGACGAAGAAGGTGCCGATGATCGACGTCACGATGCAGGCCGCGCCGATCGCCATCGGATAGAGCATCATCGTGCCGAGCACCGGCTGGCCGGCGAAGAAGATCGCCGAGAGCACCATGGTGGCAACCAGCGTCACGGCATAGGTCTCGAACAGGTCGGCGGCCATGCCGGCGCAGTCGCCGACATTGTCACCGACATTGTCGGCGATGGTCGCGGGGTTGCGCGGATCATCCTCGGGAATGCCGGCTTCGACCTTGCCGACGAGATCGGCGCCAACGTCCGCGCCCTTGGTGAAGATACCGCCGCCGAGGCGGGCGAAAATCGAGATCAGCGAGGCACCGAAGCCCAGCGCCACGAGCGAGTCGATGACGGTGCGGCTCGATGGGGAGAAGCCGAGGAACGAGGTCAGGACGCCGTAATAGACGGCGACGCCGAGCAGGGCGAGGCCGGCGACCAGCATGCCGGTGACCGCGCCCGCCTTGAAGGCGACATCGAGCCCGTCACCGAGCGACTTCATCGCCGCCTGCGCGGTGCGGACATTGGCACGGACCGAGACGTTCATGCCGATGAAGCCGGCCGCGCCGGAGAGGACGGCGCCGATCAGGAAGCCGATGCCGACCCATTGGCCGAGCAGATAGGTCAGGACCACGAAAAGCACCGCGCCGACCATGGCAATCGTAACGTATTGACGCTTCAGATAGGCCTGCGCGCCCTCGGCAACCGCGCCGGAGATTTCCTGCATGCGCTGGTTGCCGGCGTCGCGCTTCATGACATCGCCATAGGCCCAGATGCCGTAGGCTATCGATAGCGCACTCAAAACTATGATGATGAGCAAGGCTGACATTCGGGATTCCTGACCTCGAGCTTCCGTCCAACGGGGCTTCAGACCCCGAATTCATTCGGTTTCTTGGGTCCGGAGACGAAGAATACGGGTCGAGGGAATCGCGCCCGCGTCGCGCATCGCCAGTACCGGCCAACTTTCTGCCAAGCTTTCGACAGAATCGCAAACGCGGAGGCTGACAATTTTACGCAGATGTCAGGGCGAGCCGGCCCGCTTCGAGGCGCGGCCGGCCGTTCGGGAGGTCTATGCGGGCGTCAGAGCGCCACGTCCCGGTTGACGTTCTTGTAAAGCAGATAGGCCGCATCGGCAAAGCCGGTCGGGTAGAATTGCTGCGGGCAGTAGCCGCCCATCCAGATGAAATCGCCGGCCCAGATCTCGTGCCATTCGGTGCCGAGGAAATAGAGCCCCTGCCCTTCCAGCATATAGAGCCCGTGCTCCATGACATGGGTCTCGACATCCGGGAAATGCGCGCCGGGCTTGAACCACATCAGGTTCATCTCGAAATCGAAGCGCATGTCGCCCCAGGGCAGCAGGAACTGGAAGCCGCGCCCTTCCGCCCCGGTATGGTTGGTGACCGGGATCTCGTCGCGATGCGACAGGATCGGCTCGGGCGCCGGCAGGCCGATCGCCTCGAAGCGCTTGCGCAGCCCGAGCACGCGCAGGGGCTCGGAACCGGTATTGCTCAGCGCGAAGGCGGTGCCGGGCGGGACATAGGCGAAGTGGCCCGGCCGCAGGTCAAGCGCCGGCGCATCCGCCATGACGAACCGGCCCTGGCCGGAGAGCACATAATAGAAATGCTGGATGCCCTCCTCGCGAAAGGCCTCGGGCGTGCCACCGCCGGGTGCGATCTCGAGCAGGTACTGCGCGAACTGGGCACCCAGCACCGGCGCCGCCAGGATCCGCACGATCGTCCCGCTGAAATGCGGCAGCCGGCTGATCAGCACGCCTTCGGGCGGCATGAACGCATAGTTCGGCCGCACCACACCGCGATTATGGCCAATGGCGCCGGGCGGAAACCGGCCTGTCGTGACGGGCAACTGGTGCGGGCGCATCGTATCTCCTGCCGGGTCCTGGGGGATGAAGCTTGTTCTGCGGAGCCTTGCGACCGGCCACGCGCCGGGCCGGCCCTCAGGCCAGCTGGACGCGCTTCTGCGTGGCCTGCCAGGCGACCAGCGCCAGCGCGACGGCCACCGGCGGGAAGACCAGCCAGTTGACGCTCTGCCAGCCGCCGGTGTTCAGCAGCCCGCCAGCCGAGAAGGAGGCGATCGCGACCGAGCCGAAGACAAGGAAGTCGTTGGCGGCCTGGACCTTGACGCGCTCCTCCGGGCGATAGCAGTCGGTGACCAGCGCCGTCGCGCCGATGAAGCCGAAATTCCAGCCGATGCCGAGCAGGACCAGCGCGATCCAGAAATGCGCGACGCTGAGCCCGTTCAGGCCGACGACGGCGGCGCAGGCCAGCAGCAACAGGCCGGCCGCCGTAACCTTCTCCTTGCCGAAGCGGGCGATCAGCCGGCCGGTGAAGAAGCTCGGCCCGAACATCGAGAGCACGTGCCACTGAATGCCGAGCGCGGCATCGCCGATGCTGTGGCCGCAGCCGACCATGGCCAGCGGCGCAGCCGTCATCACGAAGCTCATCAGGCCATAGGAGACCAGTGCAGCCGTGACCGAGGCGATGAATTTGGGCTGGCGCATGATCTCGGAAAGCGGCCGGCCGCCGCTCGAACGCACGGCCGCAACCGGCGGTGCACGCAGCATCATGACGACGCCGATCGCCAGCAGCGCGAGCAGCCCCTGCGCCATGAAGCTGGCGGCGAAGGGCGCGTCCGGCGTCAGGTCGCGGGTCCAGTAGACCGATTGCGGGCCGATGACACCCGCGGCAAGCCCGCCGATCATGACCCAGGAGATGGCGCGCGGCTTGAAGCTCTCGCTTGCAGTGTCAGCCGCCGCGAAGCGGTAGCTCTGCACGAAGGCGCCGTAGAGGCCGCACATGAAGGTGCCGAGGCAGAACAGCCAGAATATCCGGCTGCCGGTACCGGCGGCGGCGATGCTGGAGGCGATGACGCCGGTCAGCGCCCCGATGAGATAGCCGTTGCGGCGGCCGAGCCGGCGCATCAGCATCGCGGCGGGGATGACGCCGCAAGCGATGCCGAGCTGCATCAGACTGACCGGCACGGTCGCGAAGGTCTTGTCGGTGACCAGTTGCGAGCCGACGATGCCGCCGAGCGAGACCACGATCGCCGGGTTCGCGCCGCCGAACGCCTGGGCGCAGGCGAGGACGAGGGCATTGCGCTTCGCCAGGGCATCGCCCTCGGCCACGGAAACATGCTGGTTCATCGCTGGGGCCGTCGTTCACATACCGGGCGGCCTGAGCGAGCGGCCCTCAGAAATGGGCGAAGGAGCCTTGCGCGAAGCTGCGCGCCCTGCCCCGTTCGAGATAACGCACCACGCCCGGCTCGGACGTGACCCGGCCGATGCAGGCGAGTCCAAGACCCGTCGCCTCGGCCGCAGCAGCCATAGCAGGAAATTCCCTTTCTGAGGCCGTGCAGAGAATTTCGTAGTCGTCTCCGCCGGTCCAGGCCAGTTCCGCCAGAGCGGGGTCAGCCATGATCGCGGCGCGGGCCGGGGCCGAGAGCGGAACGGTATCGAGGTCGATCTCGGCCCCGATACCGGACGCCACAACCAGCTTGGCGAGGTCGCCGACGAGCCCGTCCGAGACATCCATGGCGGCCGAGGCATGGGCTTGCAGGGCAGCCGCAAGCGCCAGGCGCGGGCGCGGATGCAGGTAGCGGCCGGCAAGATAGGCGCGATCGACCTCGCTGAGGCCGGCGACCCAGTCCGGCTTGGCCGGCGCATGGACCTTGAGCCCGAGCGCGCCGTCGCCGATCGTGCCGGAGACGAGGACGAGATCGCCTGGCTTGGCGCCTGAGCGCAGCACCATGCGACCGGCCGGAACGCTGCCGAAGGCGGTGATCGAGAGCGTCAGGGGCCCCGGCGTCGAGACGGTATCGCCGCCGACGAGCGGACAGGCGCTCTCGGCCGCGATCTCCCCCAGCCCCTGGGCGAAGCCGGCGAGCCAGGGCTCGGTCCAGCCCCTGGGCAGGACCAGCGAGAGCACGAAGCCCAAGGGAGATGCCCCCTTGGCCGCCAGGTCCGACAGATTGACCGCGAGCGCCTTGCGGGCGATCGAGGCCGGTGGATCGTCGGGCAGGAAGTGCACGCCTGCGACCAGCGCGTCCGTCGTGACCACAAGCTCGAAGCCGCGCGCCGGGCGCAGCAGCCCGGCATCGTCACGCAGGCCGAGGCCGCCCGCACCGGCGATCGGCGCGAAATAGCGCGCAATCAGTTCGAACTCGCCGGGTCGGTGGGGAGCGCCGGCCATCAGCGCGTCAGGCGGCCGGCGTGTCGAATTCGTCGGCGCGGAAGTCGCGGGCCATCTTGTCGAGCACGGCGTTGATCATGCCGATCTCCTCGCCTTCGTAGAAGGCACGGGCGACCGCGACATATTCGGAGATCACGGCGCGAGCCGGCACATCCTTGCGGAAGGCGAGTTCATAGGCACCGCCGCGCAGGATGGCGCGCACCACGGCCTCGACGCGCTTGAGCGGCCAGCCCGCGGCAAGAACATCGTCGACCGAGCGGTCGATCAGACGCTGTTCGCGGACGACGCCGCCGAGCAGGTCCCGGAAGAAGGCGATCTCGGCCTTGGGAAGCTCGATATCCTCGACCTCCTTGCCGATCCAGAACGCCTCGAACTCGGCCATCGCCTCGATGACGCCGCGTCCGCCGATCTCCATCTCATAGAGCGCCTGCACGACGGAGAGCCGTGCACCGCGACGCAGTTCCGCGCGGCTCATGAGGATTTGTCCGCGAGCGAGCGCTTGTAACGCAGTACGGCGAGCGCCGCTTCGGCTGCGCCGCCGCCCTTGTCCATGTCGGCGCGATTGGCGCGGGCCCAGGCCTGGGTATCGTTCTCGACGGTCAGGATGCCGTTGCCGAGCGGCATGGCATAGGCAACCGAGACATCCATCAGCGCGCGCGAGCTTTCGCCGGCGACGATGTCGTAATGGCCGGTCTCGCCACGGATGACGGTGCCGAGCGCGACAACCGCCTCATAGGGGTCGATTGCCTCGTCGGCGGCCCGCAGGCCGATGACGATCGCGGTCGGGATTTCGAGCGCGCCGGGCACGGTCACGACGTCGACGCGGCACTCGGCCTTGTCGAGCACCGCGAGCGCGCCTTCGAGCAGCTCGTCAGCCAGCTTGTCATAGAAGCGCGCCTCGACGACGAGCACGCGTGCGCCGTCCAGGGGAGCGGCGGGAGTTGCGGCCTTATCGGCCGAGATCTGCCGGGGTCCGGCCATCGTTCTTATCCTTGTTGGATTTCAAGTCGGCTGGTTACCCCCCCGGGCTCGCCTCCGCAAGCCGCGCGGCATACCGCGCCATCAGATCGACCTCGACATGAATGCGGTCCCCCTGCTTGCGCTCGCCCCAGGTGGTGACGCTGAAGGAGTGCGGAATCAGCAGGACGGTGAAGACATCGTCCTCGACGCTGTTGACCGTGAGCGAGGTGCCATCGAGGCAAATCGAGCCCTTGGTCGCGATGAAACGCGGCAAACCCTGCGGCGCGCGGATATGGAAGCGCGCGGTTGCGCCCCAGGGTTCGTCGGGATCGGCCGCGATCGGCTCGATCTTCAGGATCGTACCGACGCCGTCGACATGACCGGTCACCAGATGGCCGCCCAGCTCGTCGCCCATTTTCAGCGAGCGTTCGAGATTGACCTTCGTGCCCGCCTCCCACTCCCCGGCGAGGGTCTTGGACAAGGTCTCGGCAGCGGCCTCGACCTGGAAGATGCAGCCCGCCTCGCCGTCTTCACGGGGCTTCAGAGCCGTCACCGTCAGGCAGATGCCGGCGCAGCAGATCGAGGCGCCGATCTCGATTCCCGCAGCCTCGTACGGGCTCGCAATCGCAAGCCGCTTCAGGCTCGGCCCCTTGTTCTGGGCCTCCACGATCGTGCCAATGGCGGTGACGATGCCGGTGAACATCAGGCAATCCTCTCATAGCGCTCGAAACGGTCGTGGCCGATCAGGCCACTCTCCGCAAGCCGGTACAGATCGGGGTCGGCCAGCAATCCGGCAAGGGCCGGACGGACGGCGACGATTCCGGGCGAACCCAGCGTACGCGGCGAGGTCGAAACGATGACCTCATCGGTCAGGCCCGCCAAGGCCAGCTTCTCGCCGATCGTCGGGCCGCCTTCCGAAAAGACCCGGTTGATGCCGCGCGCGCCGAGCAGCTGCAACGCCTCGCGGAGATCAAGATGACCGTCCGGTCCGGCGGAGACGCGCATGACCTCGACACCGGCCGCGACCAGCTCGGCCTCGTTCGCAACAGGGGCCGTTTCCGCCGCGATCACCCAGACCGGAACCTCGCCTGCCGACTGCACCAGCCGGGAGCCCGGCGGCAGGCGCAGATGCGAATCGAGAATGACCCTGATCGGCGAGCGGTGCGCCATTCCCGGCAGGCGGACCGTCAGCATCGGATTATCGGCGAGCACCGAACCGATGCCGAGCATGATCACGTCGTGATGCGCCCGCTGGAGATGGACCCAGCCATTCGCAGCCTGGCAGGACACCGCGATGGGGCCGCCTGCCGCGCTGCCCGCATAGCCATCGGCGGTGCGTGCCACCTTGAAGGTCACCATCGGCCGCCCCTCGGTGATGCGCAGGACGTAGCCGCGATGGCTGTGCCTGGCCTCGTCTTCGAGAACGCCGGTGGTGACGCTGATGCCGGCGCTGCGCAGCAGCGCGAAGCCGAGCCCGCGAAAGCGCGGATTCGGATCGGCCATCGCCACCACGACCCGCCTCACGCCGGCCCGAATGGTCCGCTCGACGCAAGGCGTCGCGGCGCGGATGGTGCGGTGGGAGCAGGGTTCGAGCGTGACATAGAGCGTGCCGCCCGTCGCGGCAGCGCCTGCCCGGTCGAAGGCATGGGCCTCGCCATGGGGCCGGCCACCGATCTGGGTGTGGCCGCGTGCGATCACGACGGGGCCGTCCGGCGTGTCCTGCGTGATCAGCGCGCCGACGCAAGGGTTCGTGCCGGTGGTGCCCAGCCCGCGCGCGCCATAGGCGAGGGTCTGCTGCATGAAGGCGCGGTCGAGCGCGCTCTGCTCAGTCATCGCCACGAATAGGCGGGACCACGCCGGCAGCCTCGATCTCGTCGCCGCTGAGCTGGCCGAGCAGCTCCTCGAAATCGCGGGCCTCGCGGAAATTCTTGTAGACCGAAGCGAAGCGGACATAGGCGACATCGTCGAGGGATTTCAGCCCCTCCATCACCAGTTCGCCGATGGTCGAGCTCGAAACCTCGCCCTCGCCCGAACTCTCGAGCTGGCGGACGATGCCGTTGACCATGCGCTCGACGCGCTCCGGCGCGACCGGGCGCTTGCGCAAGGCGACCTCGATCGAGGTCTGCAGCTTGTCGCGGTCGAAGAGGGTGCGCCGGCCGGAGCGCTTCACCACGGTGAGCTCGCGCAGCTGCACGCGCTCGAAGGTGGTGAAGCGGCCGCCGCAGTCAGGGCAGACGCGGCGGCGGCGGATCGAGGCGTGATCGTCGGTGGGACGCGAGTCCTTCACCTGGGTCTCGAGGGAGCCGCAATAGGGACAACGCATCGCGGCTCTTCTCCTTCAGGCGACGGGGTCGCCTTGCCTTCAATAGATCGGGAAACGTGCCGTCAGCTCGTGGGCCTTGGCCTTCACCGCCTGCTCGACGGCGGCATTGCCCTCCTCGCCATGCGCGGCGAGCCCGTCCAGCACCTCGGCGATCAGCTCGCCGACACGCTGGAACTCGGCGACACCGAAGCCGCGCGAGGTCGCAGCCGGCGTGCCCAGGCGGATGCCGGAGGTGACCATCGGCTTCTCCGGATCGAAGGGAATGCCGTTCTTGTTGCAGGTGATATGGGCGCGACCAAGCGCTGCTTCCGCAGCCTTTCCGGTAATCTTCTTGGAGCGCAGGTCGACCAGCATCAGGTGGTTGTCGGTGCCGCCGGTGACGAGGTCGAAGCCCTTGGTCTTCAGCGTCTCGGCCAGCGCCTTGGCGTTCTCGACGACGGCGCGGGCGTAGATCTTGAACTCCGGCTGCAGCGCCTCGTGGAACGAGACCGCCTTGGCGGCGATGACATGCATCAGGGGGCCGCCCTGGATGCCGGGGAAGATCGCCGAGTTGATCTTCTTCGCCAGCGCCTCGTCATTGGTCAGGATCATGCCGCCGCGCGGACCGCGCAGGGTCTTGTGCGTGGTGGTGGTGACGACATGGGCGTGCGGGAACGGCGAGGGATGGGCGCCGCCCGCCACCAGGCCGGCGAAATGCGCGATGTCGACCATGAAATAGGCGCCGACCTTGTCGGCGATCTCGCGGAAACGGGCGAAATCCCAGTGACGGGCATAGGCCGAGCCACCGGCGACGATGACCTTGGGCTTGTGCTCGACGGCGAGGCGCTCCATCGCATCATAATCGATGGTCTGGTCGACGACGCAGACGCCGTAGGGCACGACCTTGAACCACTTGCCGGACTGGTTGACTGGGGCGCCATGGGTGAGATGGCCGCCGGCAGCGAGATCGAGGCCCATGAAGGTGTCGCCGGGCTGCATCAGCGCCATGAACACGGCCTGATTGGCCTGGCTGCCGGAATTCGGCTGGACATTGGCGAACTGGCAGTCGAACAGGCGGCAGGCGCGCTCGATCGCCAGCTTCTCGGCGATGTCGACGAACTGGCAGCCGCCGTAATAGCGGCGGCCCGGATAGCCTTCCGCGTATTTGTTGGTCATCACCGAGCCCTGCGCCTCGAGCACGGCGCGCGACACGATGTTCTCCGAGGCGATCAGTTCGATCTCGTCGCGCTGGCGACCGAGCTCGAGGCCGATGGCACGCGAGATCTCCGGATCGGAATCGGCGAGCGAAGCGCCGAAGAATGAGTTCGAGAGATGCTTCTCGGCAGCGGCGTCACGACTCATGGGGTGCTCCATCGGCGCTTCGGATTGCCGCAGGGGCCGGCAAAGGCCATGCGGCAGCCACGCAGTTCTGGCTGTTGCGGAATCTCGCGGCCGAGCCCGCTATCGCGCGCTCCGTAGCACGGTGGGGGCTGCCATTCCAAGGGCCGATGCGGGGTGACATGAGCGCGCGTCGCCTGCACAAAGGGCGGCAACAGCAGCCAGCAAGGATTTGAACGTGACGCAAGACATCGCCGGGAATGCTCCACCTGCCAGGCGCTCGCCGTTGAAGGCCTTGCTGGCGAGCGAAGCGGCCGGCGGCCTCCTGCTCATGGGCGTGGCTGCGATAGCCCTGCTGATCGCCAATTCGCCGGCAGCGCCCGCCTATTTCAAGCTGCTCGGCAGCTATGTCGGCGGGCTCAGCGTCCTGCACTGGGTCAATGACGGGCTGATGGCGATCTTCTTCCTGCTCGTCGGGCTGGAGATCAAACGCGAATTCATCGAGGGGCAGCTCTCGACCTGGTCGCGCCGCGCCCTGCCCGGCATCGCGGCGCTCGGCGGCATGATCGCGCCCGCCCTGATCTACCTGGCGCTGACGCGCGGAGACCCGGTCGCGATGCGCGGCTGGGCGATCCCGGCAGCAACCGATATCGCCTTCGCGCTCGGCGTGCTCGCCCTGCTCGGGCCGCGCGTGCCGGTCTCGCTCAAGGTCTTCCTGACCGCGCTTGCGATCCTCGACGATCTCGGCGCCGTCCTGATCATCGCCCTGTTCTATACCAGCGAGATCTCGCTGCCGATGCTCGGCATGGCGGGCTTGTGCCTTGCCGTCCTGATCGTTCTCAACCGGATGAACGTGACGCGAATCTGGCTCTATCTCGCCATCGGCGCGCTGCTCTGGTTCTTCCAGCTGAAATCGGGCGTGCACGCGACGCTGGCGGGCGTCATCCTGGCGCTGACGATCCCGATCGGTGACGGCAGCGGCAGCGACGAGCCGGAGCATTCCCCGCTGCACATGCTCGAGCACAAGCTGCACCCCTGGGTGTCCTTCGTGATCGTGCCGATCTTCGGCTTCGCCAATGCAGGCGTGTCCTTTGCAGGCATGTCGCCGTCGAGCCTGCTCGCGCCGATTCCGCTCGGCATCGCGCTTGGCCTGTTCATCGGCAAGCAGATCGGCGTCTTCGGCTTCGCCTGGGTGGCGGTGAAGACCGGGCTCGGCACCATGCCGGCCAAGGCGAACTACCTGCAGCTCTATGGCGTCGCACTGCTCTGCGGCATCGGCTTCACGATGAGCCTGTTCATCGGAGCGCTGGCCTTCCCGGAAAATCCCGAACTCGGCGACGCCACCAAGATCGGCGTGCTGATGGGCTCGCTGCTCTCGGCGCTGGCTGGAGCGCTCGTGCTGAAGCTGGCTTCGGCAGGCCCGACCGGCGGCAAGCGCGGGGCCTGAACAGCGCCATCCCCCTCCTCCGAGGAGAGCGGGCCTAATCGCCGGTCACCAGCCGCCTCAGCCGTTCGCGCTGGGCCGAGCGGATATGGCTGCGGGCGGCTGCATCAGCCGCAACCGGGTCACGGCGCTCGACAGCCACGACCAGGGCCTCGTGTTCGGCATGGGCCTGCGCGGCGCGGACGGGGTCCAGCAGGGTCGAGGGGCCGAGCAGCGCGCGGGCGTCACGCAAGGCGTTCAGGGTCTTGAGCAGATAGCGATTATGCGCTGCGCCGTAGAGCGCGGAATGGAAGCGCTCGTTGTGGCGCGCCAGATCCTGCGGCTGCGCCAGCAACCCGGCCTCCAGCGTATGGAGATCGCGCAGCGCCTCGATTTCGACCTCTGCGGCATGGCGCGCGGCGAAGGCAGCCGCCGTGCCCTCGAGCACCTCGCGCATCGCATAGAGTTCCGACACCGCCTGATGATCGAGCGAGGCGACGACGAGACTGCGCGATTCGCGCGTGAAGAAGCCTTCCGCCTCGAGCCGGCGCACCGCCTCGCGCAGCGGCGTGCGGCTCATCTGCATATGCTTCGCCAGATCCTCCTCGCGCAGCCTGGCTCCGGGACGAAGCTCCCCACTGGCGATCGCGTCGCGCAAGCGCGCATAGGCCTGGCCTGCCAGCGAGGGCGCGGGCTGCATGTCGGCAAAATCACCCAAGACCATCTCCTCGCTTCGTCCGGCGCGCGCTCCGCCGGTCACGCGTGATCGCGTGAGCCAGCGCCGAAATCAACGCTTGCCTCGTATCAATTCATCTCAGTATAATTCGGTATACCGAAATTGAGAAACCGTCGGCGAGAGACCGACGGGCAACGATCGACGGGAGGAATTGACGATGCGGAGAGTTGCGGGACTGCGGCTGGGCGCGATGCTCGGAGCGATGCTGGGCATGTTCGGCGCCGCCCAGGCCCAGGACTGGCCGAGCCGGCCGATCACCATGGTGGTGCCCTATGCCGCGGGCGGCGGCACGGACGTGATCGCACGGGCCGTGGCCGAGAAGCTGCAGTCGCGCCTCGGCGTCGGCGTCGTGGTCGAGAACCGCGCCGGCGCGGGCGGCAATCTCGGCACGACGGCCGCGGCGCAGGCGCCGGCCGATGGCTATACCGTGCTGATCAGCAATATCGGCCCGATGGCCGTGAACCCGACCCTGTTCAAGAATCTCAAATACGATCCGGCCGAGGTGCTCGAGCCCGTCACCCTGATCGCCAAGGCGCCGCTGCTCCTGCTGGTGCATCCGTCGGTCAAGGCCAACTCGGTCGCGGAGCTGATCGCGCGCTCGAAGGCGCAGCCGGAAGGCCTGACCTACGGCACGGCCGGCCACGGCTCGGCCAACCATATCGCGACCGCGCTGTTCGAGCTGATGGCGCAGACAAACCTGAAACATGCCGCCTATCGCGGCGCCGGCCCCGCCCTCAACGACCTGATCGGCGGCCATATCCCGATGATGTTCGCGACCCTGCCTTCGGCGATCGGCCATGTGCATGGCGGCACCTTGCGGGCGCTGGCCGTCACCACCGCGGAGCGCGCCCCTGCTCTGCCCACGGTGCCGACGCTCGCCGAGGCCGGGGTGCCCGGCTACGAGGCCAGCGGCTGGTATGGCGTCTTCGTCCGCAAGGGCACGCCGCAGCCGATCATCGACCGGCTGCGCAGCGAGGTCGCGACCATCATCAACCTGCCCGAAGTGCGCCGGAACCTCGAACTGGAAGGCGCGCAGCCGATCGGCAACACGCCGCAGGAGTTCACGTCCTTCGTCAAGGCGGAGCGTGAGAAATGGGCGAAGGTGGTCGCGCAAGCGAACATCAAGGTCGAATGATCCCTGCTGCCCGGCCCGCGCGGCGGCGCGCCGGCCGGGCAGCTCCATCCCTGTTCCGGACGCAGCCCTGCAATGACCGATACATCACCGAAAAATGCCCCCTTGCGGCTTCTCGTCCTGGACGGAGACGGCATCGGCCCCGAGATCAGCGCCGCCACCCGTCGCGTGCTCGACGAGGCGAGCCAGCTGTTCGGCTTCGCGCTCAGCTATGAGCATGCCGAGATCGGCTTTGCCGCGCTCGGCACGGTCGGCTCGACCTTCCCGGAGAGCGTGTTCGAAGCCGCACGTCAGGCCGACGGCGTCATTTTGGGGCCCGTCTCCCATAATGACTACCCGCCGGCCGAGAAGGGCGGGCTCAACCCCTCCGGCCAGTTGCGCAAGCGGCTCGACCTCTACGCCAATATCCGCCCTGCCCGTTCGCGCGAGGGTTTTGAGCCGCGCGGCGGCAAGCCGCTCGACCTCGTCGTGGTGCGCGAGAACACCGAGGGCTTCTATTCCGACCGCTCAATGCATCTCGGTCCCGGCGAGATGATGCCGACGCCGGACCTGGCTCTCTCCTTCCGAAAGGTGACGCGACAGGCCTCGCTGCGCATCGCCGAGAGCGCCTTTGCCCTTGCCCGCCAGCGCCGGCGCAAGGTCACGGCCGTGCACAAGGCGAATGTGCTGCGGATCTCCGACGGGCTGTTCCTGGAATGCGTGCGTTCGGTCGCCGAACGCTATCCCGACGTCGCCTATGAGGAGAAGATCATCGACGCGATGGCGGCGCTGCTCGTCCGCGATGCCGGGGTGTTCGACGTCATCGTGACGACCAACATGTTCGGCGACATCCTCTCCGACCAGGCCTCGGAGATTTCGGGCAGCCTCGGGCTGGCCGCGTCGCTCAATGCGGGGCAGGACCATGCGGTGGCCCAGGCGCAGCATGGCTCGGCTCCCGACATCGCCGGCCGCGACCTCGCCAATCCCTGTTCGCTGATCGGCTCGGCCGCGATGCTGCTGAACTGGCTGGGGGAGCGCAGGCAGGACCCGGCGCTGCTGCGTGCCGGCCAGGCGATCGAGGCCGCGCTCGACCGCACGATCCGCCTGCCGGAGCAGCGCACGCGCGACCTCGGCGGAACGCTCGGGACCAGGGCCTTCACCGACTGCGTCGTTGCCGTACTGCGGGAGACCGCGAAAGCAGCCTGAGGGCCGCGGCTGCCGCAGCGCGCAAATGAAAACGGCCCGCCAGAACTGGCGGGCCGTTTCAGGATGAGAGAGCGCTTGCTCTCAGATGTTCTGGTCTTCCTGCAGCGCCGCAACCGGCGCCGGGCCCAGGCCATCCTTGTTGTAGATGTCGTCGCGGAACTGGACGCCGCCATCGGGTGTCGCCCAGGCGGTGATATAGACCCAGTAGCACGGCACGGGATTGCTGATCCGGGCGTTGATGCGTTCGCCGGACTGGATCACCTCGTCGATCTTGGCGCGATCCCAGCCGGGCGTCTCCTTGAGCAGCCAGGCGATATAGTCGCGCACGTTCTGGACGCGGATGCAGCCCGAGGAGACGAAACGGAAATCGTCGCCGAAAATGCCCTTGGCCGGCGTGTCATGCATGTAGACGCCGTGAGGGCTCGGGATATTGATGCGCACGAAGCCAAGCGAATTGAACTCGCCGCCGGGATCCTGGCGGAAGGTGTAGCGGGTCGCCTCGTCCGAATTCCAGTTCACGCGGTCGGGCGCGATCTCGCCGGCAGGGCCGATGATGCGGATCTTGTTCTCGGTGAGGTAGTTCGGCTCCTTGCGCATCTTCGGGATCAGATCCTTGCGGATGATCGAAGCCGGCACGGTCCAGGTCGGGTTGAAATTGACCTCGGGGATCTTGGTCTGCAGCAGCGGCGACTGCCGGTCGGCCTTGCCGACACCGGCTGCATGGCGTGTCGCGACATGGCCATTCTCGACCGTCTCGACCGAGGCTGCCGGGATATTGGCGACGACATAGCGGTTGCCGAGATTGCCCGACCAGGAGCGCAGGCGCACCACATTGGTCTCGAGCTGGCGGATGCGCCGCTCGATCGGCACGTTCAGGGCGGTCAGGGTGGCGCGATTGATGGCGCCGGTCGTCGAGAGCCCGACGCGCGACTGGAAGCGGCGCACTCCGGCTTCGACATAGGAGTCATAGATATTGCTGGTGCCGGCAGCAGAATCGAGATCGCCGGTGATGATCAGGCGCTGGCGCAGCGCGACCACGCCGGGGCCGCGCGAGCCGACGCCAAGCTTGTCAGTCAGCTGGATCGGGGTCCAGCCGCCGCGGGCGGCAAGGTCGCGATAGGCGACGATCGCTTGCTCCGTCGCCTGCAGCGTCTCGGAAGACAAGGTCGGGGTCGAGGACCGGGCAACAGCATTGCGAGCGCCTGAATCATAGCTCTGGCGCCACTCCGCCTGCTGAGCCCAGGCTGGCGCGGTCGCGGCCGTTGCTGCACCCGAAAGCAGTGCCAGCACGGTTTCGCGGCGGGTCAGGCTGAAATTCGACATCGTATCCCTCTTCCCTCGTCCTCAAGGAGCAAGACCGCGCCTAAGCGCCGCAAACAACAAGACCGGCTCCGCCATGGACGGCGGCCCGGTTGCGAGCGACGATCCAATACCACAGTTAACGTCTCGTGATGAGCGCGGCGTTTTTAGGGCATTGGCGACGAAGGGGAAGCAGGGAATGCAGCATGGGCGCCCTGCGTCGCGAAACTGCAACAGCAGCAGACCCGAGCAATAGCGGCCCGAAAGACTCCCGCAGCGAGGGCGGGAGTTTGCAAGTTCAGGTCAGGTCAGCGCCGATTGTCTGGCGGTTCAGGCCAGAAATCAGAGCTTGTAGCGGATCTGGTCGGTCCAGAAGCGCTCGAGACGCAGCAGCGCGTTGTTCATGCGCTCGAAGTCATCGGCCGCGATGCCACCGATCTGCTCGACCGTCTGGACATGCTTGTCGTAGACGCCCTTCACGAGATTGTGCACCTCGTGGCCCTTCTCGGTCAGGCTGATGCGGACCGAGCGGCGGTCGATGCGCGACCGGGCATGGTGCAGGTAGCCGAGCTCGACCAGCTTCTTGACGTTGTAGGACACGTTCGAGCCGAGATAGTAACCGCGCGTCCGGAGCTCGCTGGCGCTGAGCTCGGCATCGCCGATATTGTAGAGCAACAGCGCCTGGACGCTGTTGACGTCGTCACGGTTGCGGCGCTCGAATTCATCCTTGATGACATCGAGCAGGCGGCGATGCAGCCGCTCAACCAGGGTGAGGGACTCAAGGTAAAGAGGCTTCACCTTGAGTTGAACTTCTTCCGACTTCACAGGAGCCAAAGTCTTTACGCTCGTTGTCATGGTATATCCCGCCTGTTGCATGCCGGCCAGGATTTATCTCCCGGTCCGCTTCTGAAAACACCATAGGCCGGACCGATGAAAACGAGTTTAAATATCAGGATGAATCGGAGATTTACCCCTTTGGGTGAATCGTAAGTGAAGCCAGAAACGCTTAAGCTAAAGCGTTTATTACCATGACTCCACGCAATCGAGGGGCTTTCGGGCCAAACGGGGCTCTCCGCGCCAAGGCCCGAGTGCCCGCCTCTGCAGCGCCATTGCCGGGGCCCGGGCCGCGTGTCGCGCGCACGGCAGGCCCGCACCGGCCGGTCTCAGGTCTCCTCGTTTTCCGCCGCCCAGGTGGCGAGGAAATAGGCGGCCATCAACCCGACATAGGTCGCGATCAGATAGGGCGTCACCGGCAGCAGCCGCGGGAAGAAGAAGCCGAGCAGCAACTGGCTGACCGCGGCCAGGAGCCAGAGCACCCCGCCCCAGGTGCTGGTCAGCCAGAGCCCGACCGCGGCGACGAGATCGATCACCGCGAAATAGACCGTGATCGCCTGATAGCTCAGCAGCTGCGACTCGAACGGCGTCTGCCCCTCCATGCCGATGCCGAAAATCACGGCCCAGGCCATCAGCCCCTTGGCCATCCAGGCGAGCGACAGCAGGCGGAGCAGCCAGACCAGCACGCGCCGCCAGCGGGTCAGCTTGCTCTTCTTCTCCTCGAGGCCGGCCGAGCCGATGACGCGCTGCCCGCGCAGGGGCTCGGCATCTCCCCTCCCCATTCCCATCGCTCAATGCTCCAGGACGAGTTCGTTCGCGCCAAGCGAAGCGAAGTAGTGCGCGATCGCCTGCGGATCGACCTCATCGAGCGTGGCCGGCTGCCAGCGCGGGGCATGATCCTTGTCGATCACCACCGCCCGCACGCCTTCGTAGAAGTCATGGCCCTCGGCAATGCGCGAGACGATGCGGTACTCGGTGCGCATCGCCTCGGCGAAATCGAGCCCCGCCCCGCGGCGCATCTGCTCGAAGGCGATGGCAATGCTGGTCGGGGATTTGACGGCAAGCGTCTGCAGGGTTTTGCCGGCGAAGGCATCCCCGGATTCGGCCTTCAGCTTCAACCGCGCCCTGATGCCGTCCAGTTCGGAAGCGCCAAAGCACTCGGCGATGGTCGCGCGCTCGGTGGCGAGCTTTTGCGGGCCGGGATCCTGGGTGTATCCGGCCAGGATCTCGTCGACGGCGCCGCGGCCGGTCAGGGCATCGGCGAGTTCCGCCATCCGGCTGCTCGGTACGGCATGGGTCGCAAGACCCAGCGCCAGGGCGTCCGCTGCGCCGACACGGTCGCCCGTCAGGGCGAGATAGATGCCGGCTGCGCCCTCCAGGCGCGGCAGGGCATAGGTCGCGCCGACATCCGGGAAGAAGCCGATACCGACCTCGGGCATGGCGAAGAGGTAGCGGTCGCCGGCGATGCGATGGCTGCCATGCAGCGAAATGCCGACGCCGCCGCCCATGACGATGCCGTCGATCAGCGCGATATAAGGCTTGGGATAGTGCTTGATACGGTGATTGAGGATGTATTCCTCGCCCCAGAAGGCGAGCATCTCGCCCTGACGGCCGGCGCGGCCGAGATCATGCAGCGAACGAATGTCACCACCCGCGCAAAAGGCCTTCTCGCCTGCGCCCATCACCACGATGCGCGTCACCTGCGGGTCATGCTCCCAGGCATCGAGCGCGCGTGCCAGTTCGCGGACCATGACCAGGCTCAGCGCATTCAGCGCCTTGGGACGGTTGAGGATGACGACACCCGCCGCGCCCCGGATTTCGCAAATGATCTCTGGTTCCTGCGACATGCCGTGCTGATCCCTGATAACAGGGTCCGGTTCTGGGCCGGGGCTCGGGCGCTTGTCAACGCGCGGCGCCGCTTGGCCATGAGCGCATGGTTGCGACCATCCACCTCTATTTTGGAACGGTTCCGATGTGCTAAGCATCCGGCAAAGGACAAGCCAACGCGCCCAGGCGGCGGAGGATTTTATGGCATCTCGGGTTGTAAGGCCGTTTCCGGCGCCCGTCGCGCGGCAGGATGATCTGCCGGCCACTGCTCTGCGCAGCAAGGATTCGCTCGACCTGACCCGCCGGATGCGGCGCAACCGCAAGGCCGAATGGTCGCGCCGGCTGGTGCGCGAGGCGGTCCTGACTGCGAACGACCTGATCTGGCCGATCTTCCTGGTGGATTCGAGCGAGGCCCGCTCCGCTGTCGAGTGGATGCCGGGCGTCGACCGGCTGAATATCGAGGAGGCGGTGCGCCAGAGCGCCCATGCCGCCAGCCTCGGCATTCCGGCGATCGCGCCCTTTCCCTATGTCGAGAAGTCGTTGCGCGACGCGACGGCGTCCGAAGCGCTGAACACGCGCAACCTGATGTGCCGCGCCGTGCGCGCCATCAAGGCCGAGGTGCCCCAGATCGGCATCATCTGCGACGCCGCGCTCGATCCCTACACCTCGCATGGGCATGACGGCGTCATGGCGGGCGAGCGCGTCCTGAACGATGCGAGCGTGCGTATCCTGACACAGCAGGCGCTGGCGCTGGCCGATGCCGGCGCTGACGTCATCGCCCCCTCCGACATGATGGACGGCCGCGTCGGCGCCATCCGGGTCGAACTCGACGAGGCCGGCTTCGAGGACGTCCAGATCATGGCCTATGCGGCAAAATACGCATCGGCCTTCTACGGTCCCTTCCGCGATGCGATCGGTACCAATGCGACGCTGATCGGCGACAAGCGCACCTATCAGATGGACCCCGCCAATTCGGACGAGGCCATTGCAGAGGTGGCGCTCGATCTCGAAGAGGGCGCCGACATGGTGATGATCAAGCCCGGCATGCCCTATCTCGACGTGATCGCCCGCGTGAAGGACCATTTCCGGGTGCCGACCTTCGCCTATCAGGTCTCCGGCGAGTACGCGATGATCCAGGCCGCCGCCCTGAATGGCTGGATCGATGGCGACAAGGCCATGATGGAGAGCCTGATCGCCTTCAAGCGCGCCGGCGCCGACGGGGTGCTGAGCTATTTCGCGCCGCGCGTCGCCGAGAAGCTGAAGGTTTGCGGCTGAAAGCGGCTGGCTGAAATGCGTGCGCCTCGGAGCGCACCGCCTCACGTCACGGGCGACCGGCAAAGCGCTGAATTGCGCGACGCATCGAGTATCAACGCGTCGCAACTGGCGCTAGCCTCCGCGCAATGCGCGCGCTCCTCCCGATTCTCATTGCCTTGCTGCTGACCGGCTGCAGCGAACGCTTCGATACGGACCAGACGCGGCTTTGCCGCCAGGCGATCCCGGCGCTCAACGCGCCGGACGCGCGGATCACCATCGACCGCGCGACCAATGGCCCGCGCGCCAATACCTTGCGCATCCTCTACCATGTCGAGACCGGCGGCGGCCCGGCGCGCCAGCGCATGATCGATTGCCTCTTCGCCGGCGAGGGCGCGGGTCTGCAGCGCGGCGCGTTGCTCGGTGTCGCGGTCGACGGACGGCCGATGAACGATGCCAGCTTCTACCTGCTCCGGCGCTTCTACCTCGAGAACCGCGAGGAACCGCCGGTCGATCCGGGCTCGGCCCGCATCGACGGCCTGCCGCAGCTCCCGCCCGGCCTCGCCTATGCCCTGCAGCAGGGCTTGAGCGCCCTGCCCTCGGCCGCGATCTACGCCCTGCTCGCCTCGGCCTATGCGCTGATCTATGGCCTGACCGGGCGCATCATCCTGAGCTTTGGCGAATTCGCCGCGCTCGGCGCGCTCTCAGCCGTGATCGGCGTGGCGCTGCTCGTCTCGACGGCGATCTCGACGCCGGTCTCGGGGCTGCTGGTCGCCTTCGTCGTGGCCATGCTGGTCGCGGCCTTTCACGGCTTCGCCATGGGGCGGTTCGTGCTGCGCCATCTCGAGCGCGCCAGCGGCCAGCAGATGCTGATCGCGACGATCGGGCTCGCGATTGCGCTGTCTGAATATCTGCGGCTGGCGCAGGGGCCCGATCTGCGCTGGCTGCCGCCGGTCTACAACGAGCCCTGGCCGCTGGCCCGCTCCGGCAGCTTCATCGTCACCGCAACCCCGGTCGGACTGGCGCTTGCGGCCGGCGGCCTCGGTGCCGCGCTCGGGCTCGTGCTGCTGATCCGCTATTCCGCCTTCGGCCGGGCCTGGCGCGCGGTCTCGGACGATTCCGGCACCGCGGCGCTTTTCGGCGTCAACGCGCGTGCCGTGCATGACCGGGCGCTGATCCTCGCCTGCGCGGCCTGCGGCGCGGCCGGCGTCATCGTCACCGCGATCTATGGCGGCATGGGCTTTGCCGGCGGCTTCACGCTCGGGCTGAAGGCGCTCGTCGCCGCGATCCTGGGCGGCATCGGCTCGGTCGCCGGCGCCTGCCTTGGCGGCCTCAGCATTGCGCTCTTCGAGGTCATATGGTCATCAACCATGCCTATCGAACAGCGCGACATCGCCGTCTATAGCTTGCTCGCCGTGGTGCTGATCCTGCGCCCCGGCGGTTTCTTCGGCGAGGGCGCGATTGCGCCTCGTCAGGTCTGAACGGAACTCCACGCATGAGCGAGCCTTTTTCGATCACTCCCGCCGATATCGAAGCGGCCGCACAGCGTATCGAGGGGCATGTGCTGCGCACGCCGCTGGTGCCGGCGCCGCGCCTGTCCGAGCTCACCGGCGCGACCGTGCTGGTCAAGCACGAGAACATGCAGGCGACGGCCTCCTTCAAGGAGCGCGGCGCGGTCAACAAGCTGCTTGGCCTTACGGAAGCCGAGAGGGCCCGCGGCGTCATCGCCATGTCCGCCGGCAACCATGCACAGGCCGTCGCCTATCACGCACGCCGCTTCGGCATCCCGGCGACCATCGTGATGCCGGAGACGACCCCGCTGGTGAAGGTCGAGAACACAAGGGCCCATGGCGCCCGCGTCGTGCTCTACGGCGAAACGCTCTACGAATCGGCCGTGCGCGCCCGCGAGCTGGCGCAGGCCGAGACCCTGGTCTTCGTGCATCCCTATGACGATGCCGCCGTGATGGCGGGCCAGGGCACGATCGCGCGCGAAATGCTGGCCGACGCGCCCGATCTCGACGTGCTGATCATTCCGCTCGGAGGCGGCGGGCTGATGGCCGGCAACGCGATTGCGGCCAAGGCTCTGAAGCCGGAGATCGAGCTGATCGGCGTCGAGGCCGAGCTCTATCCCTCCTTCTACAACGCCGTGAATGCCGAGGACCGGCCGATCGGTGGCGCGACCCTGGCCGAAGGCATCGCGGTGAAGACGGTCGGCGAGCTGACCTTGCCGATCGTCTCCAGCCTGGTCTCCGACATCGTCCTGGTCGGCGAGGACCTGATCGAGCGCGCGGTCAATGCCTATGCCAGCCTGCAGCATTCGCTGGCCGAGGGCGCCGGCGCCGCGGGGCTCGCCGCAATGCTGAAGGAGCCGGAGCGCTATCGCGGCAAAAAGGTCGGCCTCGTGCTCTGCGGCGGCAATATCGACACCAGGCTGCTCGCCGCGATCATGGTGCGCGAGCTGGAGCGCGAGGACCGCATCGCCGCCTTCCGCCTCACCGCCAGCGACCGGCCGGGCCTGCTCGGCAAGGTCGCGAGCCTGCTCGGCGACCACGGCGCCAACATCCTCGAGGTCAGCCATGGCAGGCTCTTCCTCGACGTGCCGGCCAAGGGCGTGACGCTCGACGTCACCGTCGAGACGCGCGGCGAGAGCCATACGCGCGCCATCGAGGATGCGCTGCGGTCCAACGGCTTCCAGCCGCGCCGTATCTTTCCGCGTGGCCTTGCGGAACAAGACCGCTGATCAAACATTATGGCGGCGGAGCGCACCACCACCGGATGCGCCCCCCGGAACAAAGGATCTCGACCTTCGATGAGCGAACGCAGCTATCAGCAACCCGCAATCACGCCGATCGAGCAGCGCCCGCTGCAGAATGTCAGCGGCGTGCTGGGGTCGCGCCTGTTCGCCTGGATCGGCGACATCATCGCCCTGTTCATTCTGGGCTGGCTCGTGGTCGCGCTCCTGATCTTCCTCGGCCTCGTCACCTTCGGCGCGACCTGGCTGCTCCTGCCGATCGCGACGGTGGCGACTGCGCTCGGCTATGCGGCGCTGACCATCGGCGGCCGGAAACAGGCAACCTGGGGCATGCGCATGGCGGGCCTCAGGGTCGAGACCGTCAATGGCGGCCGTCCCGACGGGCTCGCAGCCGCCGTCCACGCCCTGCTGTTCTATGTCGCCGCAGGCACGGTCGCGCTCTGGGTGCTCGATATTCTCTGCGGTTTGGTGCGCGATGACCGCAGGCTCGGCCACGACATCCTGACGGGACTGGTCGTCGTTCGCGCCTGATCGTCATCGCAACTCTTGTTGCCGGCTGCGCTGCTGCTACACTCGTGGTTCAGGTCGTTTCCGGAGCGATACGAACGTGACGCGCCCGTTGCGGGATGCCCCGCAATTCTATCTGACGTCACCGACCTCCTGCCCGTATCTGCCCGGGCGGGAGGAACGCAAGGTGTTTACCCACCTTGTCGGCGGACGAGCGCGCGACCTCAACGACGTGCTCTCGCAAGGCGGCTTCCGGCGCTCGCAGAGCATCGCCTATCGGCCCGCCTGCGAGACCTGCCGCTCCTGCGTCTCCGTCCGCGTCTGCGTCGACGACTTCCGGCCGTCACGCGGTTTCCGCCGCGTGCTCGCCCGCAATTGCGACCTGATCGGCGAGGACCTGCCACCGGAGCCGCGCTCCGAGCACTACTCTCTGTTCCGCAGCTATCTCGACGAACGCCATCCCGATGGCGGCATGGCCTCGATGTCGGCCCTCGATTTCGCGATGATGATCGAGGACACGCATGTCGAGACCAACCTGATCGAGTACCGCCGGCGCGGCCCCGATAGCGGCTTCACCGGGCGCGGCGTCGGCGATCTCTTCGCCATGGCCCTGACCGACCGCCTGAATGACGGGCTTTCCATGGTCTATTCCGTGTTCGACCCGATGCTGGAGCAGCGCTCGCTCGGCACCTTCATGGTGCTCGACCATATCGAGCGGGCCCGCAAGCTCGGCCTGCCCTATGTCTATCTCGGCTATTGGGTCGATGGCTCGCCCAAGATGGCCTACAAGGCCCGCTTCCTGCCGCAGGAGCGCCTCTCGCCCCAGGGCTGGGAACGGGTCGACTCGAACACCTAAACCGTTTGAAACGCATCGTCGAGGCGCGAAAAACGCGCTTGCGGCCCCTGCTCCCGGCCGGCACCTTGGCCGCAATGGCAGCGCGTCCCGGCGCGACGAAGCCCTGATACGGAGGAAGCCTTGAGCGATCAACTGACCGAGCGGCTGGAACGCTGCTATACCGGCATCATCCACGATGTCATGCGCGCGATGGGGCTGAAGGAGTTCACGCTCCCGTCCGATCTGAGGCCCCTCCTGCCCGGCCAGAAGCTCGCCGGCCCGGCCTTCACCGTCGAGGGCAAGACCGATCCCGATTTCGACGCGCATGAGACCCTGCTCGGCTGGACCGGCCTGCTCTCGCGCGCCAAGCCCGGCCATGTCTGGGTCTGCCAGCCCAATACCGACGAGGTCGCGCTGATGGGCGAGCTTTCGGCCGAGACGCTCAAGAACAAGGGCGTGCGCGGCTGCGTCATCGACGGCCTGTCGCGCGATACCGAGTTCATGGTCGACATGGGCTTCCAGGCCTATTTCCGCGCCTATACGCCACGCGACATCGTCGGATTCTGGATGCCGAAGACGATCGACGAGCCGATCAAGATCGGCTCGGTCTGGATCCGGCCCGGCGACTACATCCTCGGCGACCGCGACGGCATCGTGCGCATTCCCGTCGAAGTGATCGAGGAGGTGCTCGAGAAGGCGGAGACGGCGATCTCGGCCGAGAACAAGGTCCGCACCGCGATCCTCGCCGGCACGGACCCGCAGGAAGCCTATCTCCAGTTCGGCAAGTTCTGATCGCTTGCGGGCTGCCTGCCCGGTCGCGCGGACTGACGCGGCCGGCTCCTCCAAGGAGTTAAGCCCATGGCTCAGCACGATCCCCGGCTCATCCTGCTCGATCCGCGCGACAACGTCTTTGTCGCGCGGATGCGGCTCGCCGCCGGCGAGACCGTCGAAACCGGCGCAGGGCCGGCCGTGCTCGACCGTGATATCGCGCTCGCCCACAAGGTCGCGCGAAAGCCGATCGTCACCGGCGAAAAAATCCTGAAATACGGGGCCCCCATCGGCGTCGCGACCGAAGCGATCGCGCCCGGCCAGCATGTCCATGTTCAGAACATGAAGAGCGACTACACCCCGACCTATCATCTCGAAGACGAGCGCAAGGCGGGAGCCGTCCCATGAACGACATGCGCGGCTATCTCCGGTCCGACGGACGCAAGGGCATCCGCAACACGATCGCCGTCGCCTATCTCGTCGAATGCGCGCATCACGTCGCGCGCGAGATCGCCCTGCCCTGGCGCGAGAACGGCGTCCATGTCATCGGCTTTCCCGGCTGCTATCCCAATGGCTATGCCGAAAAGATGATGGAGCGGCTCTGCACCCACCCCAATGTCGGGGCCGTGCTGCTGATCTCGCTCGGCTGCGAGAGCTTCAACAAATATGCGCTCGAGCGCGTCGTGCGCGCCTCGGGCCGGCCGGTGAAGACCATCATCATCCAGGGCACCGGCGGCACGCGCAGCTCGATCAAGGAGGGCCGCGCCTGGGTCGAGGCCGAGCGTGCGCGTCTCGACGAGCAGGAGACCGTGCCGATGGCGCTCAGTGAGCTCGTCGTCGGCACCGTCTGCGGCGGCTCGGACGGCACCTCGGGCATCACCGGTAACCCTGCGGCGGGGCGCGCCTTCGACCTGCTGATTTCCGAGGGCGCCGCCTGCATCTTCGAGGAAACCGGCGAACTGATCGGCTGCGAACATATCATGGCGGCGCGCGCCGTGACGCCGGAACTCGGCGAGGAACTGGAAAAATCGGTCGCCAAGGCAGCCCGCTATTACGCGACGCTCGGCTATGGCTCCTTCGCCGCCGGCAATGCCGAGGGCGGATTGTCGACCATCGAGGAGAAGTCGATGGGCGCCTATGCCAAATCCGGGGCCTCGCCGATCTCGGGCCTGATCAAGCCCGGCGACATCCCGCCCCATGGCGGGCTCTATTTGCTCGATGTCGTGCCCGATGGCGAGGTGCGGTTCGGCTTCCCGAACATCAACGACAATGCCGAGATCGCGGAGCTGATCGCCTGCGGCGCCCATTGCGTGCTCTTCGTCACGGGCCGCGGCTCGGTCGTCGGCTCGGCGATCTCGCCGGTGGTCAAGATCTGCGCGAATCCGGAAACCTATCGCCGGATGGCGGACGACATGGATGTCGATGCCGGGCGGATCCTCGAGGGCCGCGCCGGGCTCGACGAGGTCGGCCGCGAGATCCGCGATCTCGTCATTTCCTTGGCCAAGGGCGGGAGCACCAAATCGGAGGAGCTCGGCCACCAGGAGTTCATCCTGACCTATAAGAGCTTCGAACCGCTCGGCCCCGCCTGCCTGCCCGCGGCGTGACGAGGGAGCGTGGGCGGTTCGTGCCCGATGGGGCGCCATGGCACTGCCTAAGCTGCCGGCAGGGTTTAAACCGCTGATATAGTGTATGATTCTCAGCGTATACTGTTACACATCGACCCCGAAAGAGCTCCAAAACCGCCGGAAACGGGGCAACATCAGGGAGAATCGACTACCGGATCACCAGAACAGGGATAGTCGTACTTGCCAGCACCTCCAACGTCTGGCTCCCGAGCACGACCCTCTGCACGCCACGCCGGGCATGAGTAGACATCACGACGAGATCACAGCCGTTGAGCTTGGCCAATCGCACGATTGCCGCAGCTGGAGAAACATCGGTCTCGTGTTCCAGAGTTACCGTGACGCCCTGTTCGGAAGCGCTTTGCTCAATGGAGGCTATGCGTTCCTTCATGAACGCATCAATCTGCTGGCGGGCTGCGTGCGAGATCTCCGGCCGCAGAGGTTCTGAAACGGTCAGAACCGTGACTTTAGCTCCGAGCGGTTTGGCGAGCGCCAAGCCATGTTCAAGACCCTTGCGAGCAAGTTCGGAGTCGTCTGTGGCGATCAGAATGTGTTTGTACATTTGCCCTCTCCGGCAGGGATTGCGCCGGCATACTGGATGACATTGATCGGTAGGCAAGCGCTTCCCGACTGAACCATTGAGCGAGCCAGCGCGCATACTGATCGTCAACAGCTGCCTCTGACCAAAGGCCGCTGGATAGCAGGGTCCCGGGCCGGCATGCATCCGCAGCATGCCGCACCGTCGGTCGCACCGGAGAAAATTCTTCGCTATCCGGAAAAATCCGCGACGGACTTGAGACTTGAGCCCTTGAAGGCGCATTAGGCGAGATCGCGCTGCGTTCGCTGCCGCATCTCGAGGACGAGGCGCGCAAGGCCTATGCCGGCCATGCCGCTGCGGTGCCCCGCCTCGGGCTGAAGCTCCCTCGGGGCTGACCGACACCGACCTCGCCACGATCCCAGTGAGCCCGTCGCAGCACCATCTCGCGGCGATCGCCGAGCGCACCCGTCTCTCGGAAAGCGTCACCGACATTCTCGTCCAGCGCGGCGACCGCACGGTGCTGCACATGGTTAGCGCCCATGAAGGCGCGCATTGCTCCGGCAAGAGCTTCGAACCGCTCGGCCCCGCCTGCCTGCCGGCGGCGTGACCACGGGGCGCAGGCGCTTCATTCCCTTGGGTTATTGACCGCCGGCCTGCCGCGCCGTAGCGCTGCAGGCATGGGCGCGACGGCGACAGGGGCGAGATGGGGGCGCGGCATCGTTGCCGTGCTCTGCGCCTATGCGCTGATTCTCAACGCGGTCCTGATGTCGATCGGCGCGGGGCTCTCGGCCGCTCCCTCGCCCTTTCCGCGGCATGTCCTTTGTGCCCCCGGCGGATCGTCCGAACCGACGGCGCCCGCGAGCCCGGAGCAATCCAAGACCTGCTGCGCGCTCGGTTGCCTTGCGGGTAGCAGTGGCGCCCCTCCTGTCGCTGCCGCGGCGCTGCCGCTCCGCCGCAGCATCAGTGTCGCAAGAGACGTCACCTACCCGCCCGCACCGCGCATCGATTCCGGCCGCAGCGTCTACCCGCTTGGAGCGCGCGCGCCGCCTGCCCTGGCCTGAAACCAGACTTCCCCTTCAGGACAGGACACTCTCATGACCATCGTTTCATCGACGCAGGCAGCGCCTGCGCGCGCGGATACACGCGCCGCCTCCCTCTACCGCGCCGTCTGGCGCTGGCATTTCTATGCCGGGCTGTTGACGCTGCCCTTCCTCATCCTGCTCGCGGTCACCGGCGGGCTCTATCTCTTCCGAACCGAGATCGACGGCCTGGTTCATCGCGATCTCAAGCGGGTGGAGATGCGATCGACCGCCCCCGCCCCTGCGACAACACTGGTCGCCAACGCGCTTGCGGCCTTTCCCGGCAAGGCCGTGAAATTTGTACCCGCGGCAACAGCATCGTCAGCCGCGGAAGTCACCGTCCGGGACGCCACTGGCGCGCGCAAGGTCGTGCATGTCGCCCCCTATGACGGGCGTGTGCTTGGCGAGATTCCCGACAAGGGCACGGTGATGTGGGTCGTGCGACAGATCCACAGCCTCGCCTATTTCGGGCCGGTCGCGAATGGCGTGATCGAGATCGCCGGCGGCTGGTCGATCCTGCTGGTCGGGACCGGGCTCTATCTGTGGTGGCCGCGCGGCCGCAAGGGCGGCGTGGTCTCGCTGCGTGGCGATGCCGGCAAGCGCGTCTTCTGGCGCGACCTGCATGCCGTCACCGGCGCCTTCGCCGGCGTCTTCATCGTCTTCCTGGCGATCACCGGCATGCCCTGGTCCGTGCTCTGGGGCGACCAGGTCAATCGCTGGGCCAACGGGCATAATTTCGGCTATCCGGCCGGCATCCGCGTCAACCTGCCGATGTCGGATGAGCATCTGCACCATGCCGGGCCGACCTCATGGTCGCTGGAACAGGCGCGCGTGCCGAAATCGATCGCGACGGCGGCAGCGCCGATCAGCCTCGACACGGCCGTGGCGAGGTTCGACGCGCTTGGCCTGGCGCGCGGCTACGCCATCAACCTGCCGGCCGGTCCCAACGGCGTCTTCACCGGTTCTGTCTACCCAAACGACCTGTCGCAGCAGCGCGTCATCCATCTCGACCAGTATAGCGGCGCGCCCCTGCTCGACATGTCCTTCGCGGATTACGGCCCGCTCGGGAAATGGCTGGAATGGGGCATCAACGTCCATATGGGTCAGGAATTCGGCCTGGCGAACCAGCTCTTCATGCTGGCCGTCTGCCTCGCGATCATCCTGCTTTCGGTCTCGGCCGGGGTGATGTGGTGGAAGCGGCGTCCGGCCGGGTCGCTCGGCGTGCCGCCCCTGCCGCCCGAGCGCCGGACGCTCTACGGCGTCTTCGCCATCCTGGCGGTCGGCGGGCTGGTCTTTCCGCTCGTCGGCGCGTCGCTGATCGTCATGCTGGTGGTCGACCGCTGCCTCTGGCCGAGGACCGCGCGATAGCGGCATCGCGGGCCGGCATGCATTCGCGGCGTGCCGGCCCGTTGAACACGCAGAAGAAAATCCTCGCTTCCCGCGAAAATCCGCGACGGATTTAAGACTAAATCAAACCGGACCGGCGCAGGTTGCGGATACTTGCCTGACGCGTATCTGGGGGGCCAATGCTGAGTTCTTTGACACGGATGCCCTCCGAGATGTCCTCGGAGGCACGCCGGCAGCTGCTCAATGCCGTCACGGACCTTTTTCTGCTCGACCAGGATCCGACCGAGCCCTCCAAGGCGCATTACGGCGAGATCGCACTGCGCTCGCTGCCGCATCTCGAGGACGAGGCGCGCAAGGCCTATGCCGGCCATGTCGCGGCGGTGCCGAGCCTGCCGCATGAGGTGGCGGTCACGCTTGCCGGCGACGCCGATTCCGAGGTCGCACGCCTCGTGCTGAAGCTCTCCCCGGTGCTGACCGACACCGACCTCGCTGCAATCGCGGTGAGCCAGTCGCAGCACCATCTCGCGGCGATTGCCGAACGCGCCCGCCTCTCGGAAAGCGTTACCGACATTCTCGTCCAGCGCGGCGACCGCACTGTGCTGCACACGGTCAGCGCCAATGAAGGCGCGCATTTCTCCGACAAGGGTTTTGACACGCTGCTGGAACGCGGCGGCAAGGATGCTGAGATCGGTGGCGCGCTGGCCAGGCGTTCCGACCTGACACCGAACCGGGCCAGCCGCGTCCTGGAGATCGTCGAGGGGCTCAGCGGCGGCTCCGGGCTGTGGTCCAAGCCCGCCGACGAGGCCGCGACGCTTGCCCGCCGTGCACGCCAGCAGCGGCTGGAGGTGAAGCTCCTGCTCGCCGATCTCGGCGCAGGCAAGCGCGAGCTCGACGAGATCGTGAGCATGCTGGCCGAGGAGGACCGGGCCTATCACCTTGCCGAGGTGATCGCGCAGGCCTCGGGCATCACCAACGAGCAGGCGCTTCGCGTCCTGCTGCAGCGCGATGTCAGCGGCATCGCCGTGACCTGCCGCTCGCTGAATCTCGGCATTGCGGCCTTCAAATCCGTGCTGGAACTGCGCTCGCGGCGGCTGCTCTTCGGCGCGCGCGATGCCGAGGGCGACCTGAAGAACTATGCCGGCCTCGACATCGCCACCGCCGAGCGGACGCTGCGTTTCCTCAAGCTGAAGACGAAGATCGGCTGAAGCATCGGCCCGAAAGTGGATTGCGGTTTTCGGGGCAAAGCCGATGCAAAGATAGAAGGCTGCATCATCGGACCGGATACGATATCCGGTCCGACGATCCAGGGACGAGCGGCCTGGGGGCCGCTTCCGCCACAAATCCGCGACATTCACGCGACCTTCTGCTAGGCTTACGCATAGGGGTTTGCCGAGAGGATGCCTTCGACGTGAGACTACCGATCCTTTCCGGCGCGCTCTGCGCGCTTGCGCTCAGCTCTGGTGCCTCACAGGCGCAAGCCTATCTGCCCTTCACGGGCTTTGCCGCCGTGCCGTCCTTCGCCTGGTCGGAGCCGACGCTGGCGCCCGGCGGTGTCAAGTGGGAAGGCTCCTATGCCCGCATCTCCACGGGCTTCCAGGTGACCAGCGCCAAGGGACTGGGCACATCGGCCGGCCCGACGATCGGGCTCGAAGGCGGCAAGATGTGGCGCGATGGCGACTTCCTCTACGGCGTCATCGGCGCGCTCGAATACGCCCCTGCGATCGGCGGCTACGGCACGCCGAGCTTCAACACGGCGGCCTGGACGCGCGATGTCGTCGGCGCCTTCCAGCTCAAGGCCGGCGTGTTCGCAACCGAGAACGTGCTGCTCTACACCAAGGTCGGGCTCGCTGCCGGCAACGAGACCTGGCGCTATGGCGCGACGCCCTTCAGTTCGCCGTTCAACCGCAGCGAGATCGCGGTCAGGCCGGAGGCCCGTGCCGGAGTCGAATGGGCGGTGACCAACAACCTGACGCTCGGCCTCGAGGTCGGCGTGGTCGGCCAGGCGATCAGATAGGTCCCTCCTCCCGGCGCCCTGGCCGGGACTGCCCGCCTGGCTGAGAGATTGATTCACAGACCTGAGAAACTGATTCAACGCCCTGCCGCGTTGATTCAAGGCGCCTGGTCAACAGGTTGATAAAACGTTACTTTTTACAGCCGTGAAACACGGACAAGAGCGCAGGCGAACGCGCGCCTTTGCATGGCCTCGTCTGCATTTGCCGCCGCAGCCAAACGGGCAGATGCCCGGGCATCAAGCCCGGGCAAGGCACAGCTTCAGCCGCCGAACTTGTTGTTCTTCGGAAAGCCCTTGGGCGGCAGGCGGCCCGATTCCGCACGGTGGCCGAGCCACTCGAGCAACTCGGCCGCCCCGACCGTCCAGGTCCGGTTCGAGGTGTCGAGCCAGGTCAGGCCCTCGGCCAGCTTGAAGGTCTTGGCGTCGGAGACGCCGCCATCCTTGTAGCGCTGCAGGCGCACGCCCTTGCCGCGCCCCATCTCCGCGACCTCGGAGAGCGGGAAGCAGAGCAGCTTGCGGTTCTCGCCGATGATCGCGACATGGTCGCCCTCCGCCGGAACGGCGAGCAGCGCCTTGACCGGCTCGGTGACGTTGAGCACCTGGCGACCCTTGCGGGTATTGGCCACGACATCGTCGCTGGGGGCGACGAAGCCGCGCCCATCCGTCGTCACCATCAGGAGCTTGAGGCCCGGCCGGTAGGGGAAGGCGGAGACGATGTCGGCCGTCTCCTCCAGCTCGATCATCAGGCGGATGGGATCGCCGAAGCCGCGGCCGCCCGGCAGCTTGGAAGCCTCCAGCGTGAAGACCTTGCCGTTCGAAGCCAGCACCAGGAGCTTCGCCGTGGTCTCGGTGTGGAAGCCGAGCTGCAGCGCGTCATCACCCTTGAAGGACAGCGTCGAGAGGTCCTGGACATGGCCTTTCAGCGCCCTGATCCAGCCCTTCTTGGAGACGACGACCGTGATCGGCTCGCGCTCGACCATGGCCTGCGTCAGGTCGATATCGGTCGTCTCCGGCATATCCGCGAAATCGGTGCGGCGCTTGCCGATCGCGGTTTCCGGGCCGAAGAGCTTCTTCACCTCGCGGATGTCCCAGGAGATGGTCTTCCACTGCGTCGCCTCGGAGGCGAGCAGCCCCTCGATCTGGCCCTTCTCGGTGGTCAGTTCGTCGAGCTCGGTCTTGAGCTGCATCTCCTCGAGCTTGCGCAGGGCGCGCAGGCGCGTGTCGAGGATCGCATTGGCCTGGACCTCGCTGAGCTCGAAATAGCGCATCAGCTCGACCTTGGGCTCGTCCTCCTCGCGGATGATCTTGATGACGCGGTCGAGGTCGAGATAGACGATCAGCAGGCCGCGCAGGATCTCGAGCCGCTTCTCGATCTGGCCGAGGCGGAAGCGCGAACGGCGCAGCAGCACTTCGCGGCGATGGTCGAGCCAGGCGCGCAGGGCCTCGTTGAGGCCGAGCACCCGCGGCACCAGCCCGCCGGTCAGCACGTTCATGTTCATCGAAATGCGCGATTCGAGCTCGGTGAGCTTGAACAGCGATTCCATCATCAGATTGGCGTCGACGGCCCGGCTGCGCGGCTCGATGACGACGCGGATGTCCTCCGCCGACTCGTCGCGCAGATCCCCGACCAGCGGCAGCTTCCGGTCGTTCAGCAGCTCGGCGATCTTCTCGATCAGCCGGCCCTTCGAGACCATGTAGGGGATCTCGGTGACCACTGCGAGCCAGGTGCCGCGGCCCTGGTCCTCGACATGCCAGCGCGCCCGGGTGCGGAAGGCGCCGCGCCCGGTGCGATAGGTCTCGGCCATCGAGGCCCGGGTCTCGACGATGATGCCGCCGGTCGGGAAATCCGGCCCGGGCACGAAGGTCATGAGCTGCTCGGAGGAGGTCTCCGGATGCTGGATCAGATAGAGCGCGGCGTCGCAGAGTTCGGCCGCGTTGTGCGGCGGGATCGAGGTCGCCATGCCGACCGCGATGCCCTGCGAGCCATTGGCCAGCAGGTTGGGGAACGCCGCCGGCAGGACGATCGGCTCCTCGTCCTCGCCATTATAGGTCTCGCGGAAATCGACCGCGTCCTCCTCGATCCCGTCGAGCAGGAGGCGCGCGACCTCGGTCATGCGCGCTTCGGTATAGCGGTAGGCGGCGGCGTTATCGCCGTCGATATTGCCAAAGTTGCCCTGGCCGTCGACGAGCGGGTAACGCTGGGCGAAATCCTGGGCGAGGCGCACCAGCGCGTCATAGACCGACTGGTCGCCATGCGGGTGGAACTTACCGATGACGTCGCCGACGATGCGGGCGCATTTCTTGTGCACCTGGCCGGGGTCGAGGCGCAGCAGCCGCATCGCATGCAGGATACGGCGGTGGACGGGCTTCAGGCCGTCACGCGCATCCGGCAGGGCACGGTGCATGATGGTGGACAGCGCATAGGCGAGATAGCGCTCTTCGAGCGCCGATTTCAGATCGATGCGCTCGGTCTCGTCCTCCGGTGGCGGCTCGACCGGCTTTCCCATGTGTCACTCAACCTCGATCTACGTTGCAGCCGCCGGGAAACGCCGGCCGCGAATCACTTCCTATGACGATGCCGGCCCGATGCAAGCCGCGCAAAGCGTCATACCCGCAAACGCGCCAGAAATCAGTGAATTCGTGCGACCAGCTCCAGCAGCCGCGCCCGCTCCGGCGACTCGAGCAATCCGCGCGGCTCAAGCAGGTGGCGGCGCAGGAAGAAGCCGGTCAGGGCGAAGCCCGCCGCGATGTCGGCGGCCGAGGGTTGCCGCCCGCCCTGCCCTTCGCTGAGGAAGCGCGGCAGCGCCAGCAGACGATCCTGATAGGGCTCGGCCACCTTGCGGCTGACCGCCTTGCCCGATTTCGGCGAGACATGGGTGAGGTCATCGGGCGAGCCGGTGACGGCGCAGCGCGTCAGATCCAGCCCGAAGCCGAGTTCGGCCAGCATCGCGACCTCGAACCGCACGACAAGGGCCGGCGCCAGGGTCAGCTCGTCGAGATGTTCGATCAGCACCGCCAGCCCCTCATGCAGGGCCGGATGAGGATCACGCTCCGGCAGCAGCCGCAGCAGGGCCGAGATCACCCCCAGCCCATAGAGGGCGACGGGCGCCGCCATCAGCCGCGCCGCATGCGAGGTGATGAGCTCGACCTTGTATTCGCCGAGATGCTCGTCGAGCCGGGCCCGCCAGGTCAGCGAGACCGCATTGCCGGGCTGCAGCACCGGCTGCGCCCGGGCCGAGCGCCCTCCGCGCACGAGCCCGAGATGGCGGCCATGCAGACGCGTCAGCACCTCCAGGATCACGGCATTCTCGCCGTGCTGCCGGACGCCGATGATGGTGCCGTCGTCGCTCCACTCCATGACAAGGAGTTAGGCGGCGCACCCGGCCGGGTCAATTTCCGCAGGCCTCCCCTCCCGACAGCGCGCGTCAGCGGCGCCGGTCCGGACTGGCAGGCAGCCAACCTCAGACATACTGGGCGATGCCGCCGCCGAAGGACCAGTTCTCGCGCGCGGTCTCGATCAGGTTGATGAAGACGTCGTCGGGCCTCAGTCCCGGCTCCCGGCGCAGGTTCTCGGCGATCTTGGCAAACAGCGCCTTCTTCTGGGTGACGCCGCGGCTGTTGTTGCAGGTGATCTGGATGATGACGAGCCCCGCGCTGCGCTCGAACCCGAAATAGCGGGCGTTGAAGATGAACTCGTCGGGATCGTGCTGGTGGATCACCGCGAACAGATCATCCTCCGGCACCTCGAAGGTCTCGCGCATCGCCCGATAGACGCCGTCGACGATGGCGGCGGGCTCGGAGGCGGGACGGCCGCGCCTCATGGAAATGCGGATCAGGGGCATGGTGGATCTCCGGTTCGCGCGAGGGCGTTCGCCTCGCTGTCCAGGGCAAGCTAGCGCTCTCCGAGCCATCGTTGTAGTGTATTATTGTAGATATCAATCATATGGATTCTTGATTTATGATCGTCGCCACCCTCGATATCGATGCGGTCGCCGCCTTTCTCGGTGCGGCCGATCTGCGCAGCTTCACGCGGGCCGCCGAGGCGCTGGGCACGACCCAGTCGCTGGTCAGCACCCGGGTCAAGCGTCTCGAGGAGGTTCTCGGCCGGGCCCTGCTCCAGCGCCACCCACGTCTCGTCAGGCTCACCGCCGAGGGCGAGCGTTTCGTACCGGCGGCGCGCGAGCTGCTCGCCGCGCATGAACGGGCGCGTGCGGCCTTCACCGAGGCCCCGGAGCGCATCTCAGTTGGGATCAGCGAGCAGGCGGTTGGCGCCGATGCGCCGGCCCTGCTGGCGCGTCTGTTCGGCCATGACCCGACGCTGGTGATCAGCCTGCGGATCGAACGCTCGAGCCTGCTCGAGACGGCCTTCGAACGCGGCGAGCTCGATGTCGCCGTGATGCTGCGGATCGGACAGGGGCGAACGGGCGAGGTGCTGCGCCGCGACGCCTTTGGCTGGTTCGCCGCGCCAACGCTGACGCGCGATTCCTCGCGGCCGCTGCCGCTCGTCAGCCTGATGACGGAATGCGCGCTCAGGCGTCACGCCATCGAGGCCGTTAGTGGCGCCGGGCTCAGCTGGCGGGAGGCCTTTGTCGGTGGAGGCATGGCCGCGGTACTGGCGGCCGTGCAGGGCGGGCTCGGCGTCACCCCGCTCGCCGCGCGCATCGCGCCGCTCGGCGCCGTCGATGTCGGCACAGACTGGGGCCTGCCGGTGCTCGGCTCATCCGAGGTCGTGCTGCGCAGCAATGTCGCGACGCCGCGCGCCAACGCCTTCGTCAGGGAGTTGGCGGCTGCATTTCGCGGGCCGGTTCAGCGCTGAACGGTTCAGCCCTTGCCAGTCGAGCCTTGGCCGGTTCAGCCTTTGGGGAATTCCAGCCCCATCTCGCGATAGCGCTCCGGATCGTCGCTCCAGTTCTCGCGAACCTTGACGAAGAGGAAGAGATGGACCTTGGCCTCGGCTGCCTCGGCGATCTCGACGCGGGCCTTCTGGCCAATCGCCTTGATGGTCTGGCCGCCCTCGCCAAGCACGATCTTCCGCTGGCCCTCGCGCTCGACATAGATCGTCTGCTCGATGCGCACCGAGCCATCGGGCCGCTGCTGCCATTGTTCGGTCTCGACCGTCGAGCGATAGGGCAATTCGTCGTGCAGGCGCTCGAAGATCTTCTCGCGCGTGATCTCGGCGGCGAGGAAGCGCAGCGGCGCATCCGAGATCTGGTCCTCCGGATAGAGCCAGGGGCCGAGCGGCAGGCGCGTCTCGAGCCAGTCGAGAATGTCCTTGACGCCATAGCCGGTCAGCGCCGCGACCATGAAGGTGGTCTCGAACTTGCCCCGCTCGTTCAGCTGCGTCGTGATGGCGAGCAGCTTCTCCTTCTCGATCGTGTCGATCTTGTTGAGGACCAGGAACTTGGGCTGCTTCAGCTCGGCGAGCTTTTCGAGCAGCCTCGTGTTCTCCTCATTGTCGAAGCGCTCGACATCGATCAGCACGCCGATCAGGTCGGCATCGGTCGCGCCGCCCCAGGCGCTCGTCACCATGGCGCGGTCGAGCCGGCGCTTGGGTGCGAAGATGCCGGGCGTGTCGACGAAGATGACCTGCGCCGCGCCGGCGAGCGCGATGCCGCGCACCTGGGTCCGCGTCGTCTGCACCTTGCGCGAGACGATCGAGATCTTGGCGCCGACGAGCTTGTTCAGCAGCGTCGACTTGCCGGCATTGGGCGCGCCGATCAGCGCAACGAAGCCGCAGCGTGTGGGCTTGTCGGCCTCAGCCATTGTCATCTCCCATGGTTTCGTTCCAGAGCCCCTCGCGGCGCAGGAACGCCTCGGCAGCAGCTTGTTCGGCGAGGCGCTTGGAGCGCCCTTCGGCTTCGGCGTCGATCAATCCCGCGATCCGGGCCGCAACCCGGAAGAGCGGGGCATGGTCCGGGCCCGAGCGGCCGCGCTCGGTATAGGTCGGCGTCTGGTAGCCCTTGCCCTGCGCCCATTCCTGCAAGGCGGTCTTCGCATCACGCAACGGGCGCACCGGCTTCAGCAGGCGCTCGCCAAAAGCGCGCTCGACCAGTCCTCTGGCTGCAGCATAGCCGCCATCGATGAAGACCGCACCGATGATCGACTCGCAGGCATCGGCCAGGATCGCCTTGTTCTTGCGGGCGCCGCCCAGGATCTCGCCGTCGCCGAGCTTCAGGTAGCTGCCGAGATCCCAGCCCAGCGCGACTTCGGCGCAGGTCTCCTTGCGCACGAGATCGGCCAGGCGGCGCGACATGTCGCCCTCCTCGGCCTGCGGATAGCGCTCGAAGAGCATGTCGGCGACGCTCAATCCCAGGACGCGATCGCCCAGGAACTCGAGCCGCTGATAGCTGCCGAGCCGCGAGCTCTCGGCGCTCATATGGGTCAGGGCGGTTTCAAGCAGGGCGCGATTGGCGAAGACATGGCCAAGCTTCGCCTCGAGCCGAGCGAGGTCGGGCGTCTTACGCCCGCTGTCCCCCGGCTTCGTCACTTGCGGCTTCGTCACTTGATCGTGCTGAACAGGCGGTTCCAGCGCACGGTCCAGGGCCATTCCCAGACACGCCAGGCGGAGGCGCCGTCGTCGATGGAGAAGAAGATGATCTCGGCGCGGCCGACGAAGTTCTCGAAAGGCACGTAGCCGACGCTGCGGTCGCGCGAATCCAGCGAGTTGTCGCGGTTGTCGCCCATCATGAAGAAATGGCCTTCGGGCACGCGGAAGACCGGCGTGTTGTCGAAGGTGCCGGTGTCGCCCTCGCGCTCGATGATGTTGTGGCTGACGCCCTCGGGCAGCGTCTCGCGATACTGGATGACCTTGGTGCTGCGGCCCCAGTTGTCGGTGGTTTCGAAGTCGGCGATGCGCTCGCGCTTCACCGGCTGGTTGTTGATGTGGAGGATGCCGTCGATCATCTGGACGCGGTCGCCCGGCAGGCCGATGACGCGCTTGATGTAATCGGTGGAATTGTCGCTCGGCAGCTTGAAGACGGCGATGTCGCCGCGCTTCGGCTCGGCAGCCCAGACCCGCCCCTTGAACAGCGGCGGGCTGAACGGGATCGAGTGCTTGGAATAGCCGTAGGTGTATTTGGAGACGAAGAGATAGTCGCCGATCAGCAATGTCGGGATCAGCGAGCCCGACGGAATGTTGAAGGGCTGGAACAACAGCGTCCGGATGACAAGCGCGATGAGAAGCGCCTGGACGACGACCTTGATCGTCTCAAGGATGCCGCCCTCGTCCTTGGCCGTCTTGCTCTTGATTTCGGCGTCGTTGGCCACCCGGGGCGCTCCTTCATCAGTTCCGAGGCGCGGCATAGCGGAATGTACGGCCGGGGACAACGCGATATCCTCGCACAAGATGGCGCGAACAGGGCCGCCCGGCATCGCAACGCAACATTGGTTCTGTCATCGCGAATTTCCCCGGCTGCCCGCAGGTCCGGACCTGCCGCAATTGAGGCGACGCAATCGCGCCGCCCCGACATTGCCCCAGGCCAAGCAGCAGCCGGCGAAGATCGCCCCCTGCCGCAGGTGAAGGGCGGCCCCGCAGTAGCGTAATTGACGCATTCCGAGCCCAGGTTCACTGATAGCTGGTCACAACCTCTGGGGGAATCAGTATGAGCTCGAAGAAATATGCGGCTGAAGCCATCGGCACATTCTGGCTAACCTTCGCCGGCTGCGGCAGCGCGGTCATCGCTGCAGGTTTCCCGCAGGTCGGTATCGGGCTGCTCGGCGTCTCACTTGCGTTCGGCCTGACGGTCGTCACCATGGCCTATGCCATCGGCCATATTTCGGGTTGCCATCTCAATCCGGCGGTCACCGTCGGGCTCGCGGCCGGCGGGCGTTTCCCCACCGGACAGGTCCTCCCCTATATCGTCGCGCAGGTGATCGGTGCGATCGCCGGCGCCTTCATTCTCTACATGATCGCCAAGGGCGCGCCTGGCTTCGATCTCGCCAAGGGCTTTGCCTCGAACGGCTATGGCGAACATTCGCCGGGCCAGTACAGCCTGTTCTCAGGCTTCCTGATGGAAGTCGTCATGACGATGATGTTCATCTTCATCATCATGGGCGCGACCCATGGCAAGGCGCCGGCAGGCTTCGCACCGCTCGCCATCGGGCTCGGCCTCGCTCTCATCCACCTGGTCAGCATTCCCGTGACGAATACTTCGGTCAATCCGGCGCGCAGCACCGGCCCTGCCCTGTTCGTCGGCGGCTGGGCGCTGCAGCAGCTCTGGCTGTTCTGGGTCGCTCCGCTGATCGGCGGCGCTCTTGGCGGCGTGCTCTATCGCTGGCTGAAGTCCGACACGGCCGAATAGCCGTCAAGATGGCGCCGGCTCGGTCCGGCGCCTCGCTTCCTATGGCTCGAACGGGTCGGGTGCGCGCAGCTCCGGCCCGTTTTGCGTTGTCGATCTAGATCATCGGACAGGAAACCGCGTCCGGTCCGATGATCTAACCCTTTGTGTTTGCATCGGCTTTGTCCCGAAAACCGCAATCCACTTTTCGGGCCGACGCTCTAACCCGCCTCAGTGCCACTCGACCCAGCGGCCGTGATAATCGGCGCGCCCGAGTTCACGCTCCACTGCCCCCGGCCATTGCGTCAGGGCGACCGCGGCATGGCCAGGCTTGCCGTCCGGCTCCATGCGCAGCCAGGCCAGCGGGCGCTCGGCGGTCGCGGCAGCGCCCGCCGCAGCCATGGCCGCAACGATGCGCTGCTTGGTCGGCTCGGGCAGATATTGCCACATGATCGTGTGCATCAGCATGCGGGCGCTGCCCGGCGCGGCCGCCTCGGCCAGCCGCGCCTCGACCCAGGCGGCAGCATCGGCTCGCTCAACGCGCCACGAGGCAGCAGACGCCGCATCGAAGGCTGCTTCGGTCGTGTGCAGGCGGTCGGCCTGATCCGGCCAGATATAGGAGAGGACGCGGGCGCGATCGGCCGGTTGCGATGGGTCGAGCGGATTGAGGTCGCAGGCACGCCGCGCCGCAACGCGAAGCGCGGCATCGAGCGGAGGCAGCCTGCCGCGCCATTCGCTGCGGATGGTGACCGGCGCATCGTCGCGCCCCCAGCTGGCGGCACCAAATGCGTAGCGATAACGCTCGAAACCGAGATTGAGCCCGGCGCTCGCGCCGATCTCGATCAGATCAAGCGGCAAGCCGGTATCGCGGGCAACGATCAAGGCGCCCCCGAGCAGCACGGCGCAGCGCTTCACCTCATTAGTCTGCGGGGCGCTGTCGAGATAGGCGGCAAGATCCGCATCATGGGCGTCGATGGCTGCGGCAAGGCCGCTCCACAATGCGTCCGCGCGGGCAAGAGCCGGCGGGTAGAGCGCCTGCAGTGACGGCATCGTTCCGGAGCGCGCCAAGGCGTTGAAGGCACCGGCTGCCCGCAAGGGCAGCGCGTCGGCAACGGGGTCGCCCGGCCAGCCAAGCGCGCGCCGGCCAAAACCACTGGTTTGATCGAGCCGCTCCGCCATCACCTCGCAGAACAGGGCCGTGAAGGGGGATCCAAGCCTGCGGCAGGCCTCGACCTGCCCTCTGAAGCTCGCGCGGGCACGCTCCTCGCGTTCCGCGTCGCCGACACCACCAGACATGCCCGTACTCCCTGTCAGGGAAGAAGCGGTCGCGCCTCGATCACGACGAAAGCCTGCGCCATTGGCGGATCATCGGTCAGCGAGACATGGACGAAGGCTTCATGCCCTAGCGGCAGCATCGCTGCGAGGCGCTCGGCGGCGCCGCCGGTCAACCGCATCGTCGGCTGGCCGCCGGGCAGGTTCACCACCTCCATATCGCGCCAGAACACGCCGCGACTCAGACCGGTGCCGAGCGCCTTGGAGCAGGCCTCCTTGGCGGCGAAGCGGCGGGCATAGGAGGCCGCCCGGGTGGCGCGGCGGTCCGACTTGGCCCGCTCGCCCTCGGTAAAGATGCGATGGGTGAAGCGCTCGCCGAACCGCTCCAGCGATTGCTCGATGCGGCGGATATCGCAGAGGTCGGAGCCGATGCCGAGGATCATGCAGCCGGTCTACTTGGCCGCGCGCCCTTCGTCCATGGCTGCACGCATCTGCACGATCGCCTGCTCCAAGCCGATGAAGAGCGCCTCGCCGACCAGGAAGTGGCCAATATTGAACTCGACGAAATCGGGAACGACCGCCAATTCGCGCGCGGTGTCGTAATCGAGCCCATGGCCGGCATGAACTTCGAGTCCAAGCGAGGCCGCAAGCGCAGCCCCTTCGGCAAGACGGCGGAACTCGGCATCGGCCTTGTCCCGCTTGCCGTCGATGACGGCATGGCACCAGGTTCCGGTATGCAGCTCGACCACCGGCGCGCCGAGCTTGGCCGCCATCCTGATCGGAGCAGCATCCGGCTCGATGAAGAGCGACACCCTGGAGCCCGCCGCGTTGAGCTGCGCGATCGCTGGCGCCAAAGCACGCTCCTGCCCGACGACATCGAGCCCGCCTTCGGTCGTGCGCTCCTCGCGTTTCTCGGGTACGAGGCAGGCCGCATGCGGCTTCAGGCGCTCAGCCAGCGCGATCATCTCCGCCGTGGCTGCCATCTCGAAATTCAGGGGCACGGTGAGTTCGGCCATCAGCCGCTCGATGTCGGCATCGCGGATGTGGCGCCGGTCTTCGCGCAGATGCGCCGTGATGCCGTCGGCTCCGGCCTCGACCGCAAGATGCGCGGCGCGGATGGGATCGGGCAGGGCTCCGCCACGCGCATTGCGCACCGTAGCAACGTGATCGATGTTCACGCCCAGTCGCAACCGGCCATTTGTCATCACAAGTCCCCTCGCCCGTTGCCAGCGTGCATACCGCCTGGCCCGGTCCGGCTCAAGGCACGGAAATTGATCGGCAAGACCACGTTCGCTGATGGATATCGCGAGAGCTTTCCCAGGCTTCTTCGTGATTTGCTAACCGCGCCGCCAAGCTGCCGCGGCTTGGAAACCAATCTTAAGCGCGCACGCTCCTTTCATGCCTGACCCAGATCAGATCGAGAGACCCAGGGCCGTGCAGATTTCCGTCAATCAGGGCCAGTTCGAAAACGATATCATTCCGGACCGTCGCACCGCCGGCCAGGTGGCCGACCGGTCGATCGGCCGCGTTCTGTCATGCAATGGCGCGCGTGCGACGATCGGCACCATCATCCCACGCGCCGGCACGGCAACGCCCGAGGCCTGGACGATCGGGCGGATGATCTCGATCAATCTCGGCCGCAGCCGGATCGTCGGCATGGTCTATGAGATCAAGGCCGTCAGGGAATTCTGGGACGAACTGGCCGACAATCCCGTCCATATCGAAGTGGAACTGCTCGGCGAGGTGCTGGAAACCGAGGGCGGACGCACCACTTTCCAGACCGGCATCACCACCTATCCGCCAGTCGGCGCGATCGCGCACCGTATCCGGGCCCATGATCTTGCTCTGGTGCATGACCTCGGCGCCAGGGCCGGCGTCGCCATCGGACACCTGACGCAGGATGCCGCCATTCCGGCGACGGTCTGCATCGACGATCTGCTGTCGCGCCATTTCGCGCTGGTCGGCACGACCGGCGTCGGCAAGTCCAGCGCCGTCTCGCTGCTGCTGCGCAAGGCGATTGCCGCCAAGCCGCATCTGCGGGTGCTGATCCTCGATCCGCACAACGAATACGCCCACGCCTTTCCCGACAAGGCCGTGGTCACCGATGCGCAAAGCCTCGACCTGCCCTTCTGGATGTTCCGCCTCGAAGAATTTGCCGATGTCGTCTTTCGCGGCCGTCCCGATCTCGACGAGATCGACATCCTGCGCGAGGTCATCGCCGCGGCCCGCGCCCGCTATCGCAAGCCCGCAGCCCAGGATTTCGCACGCGACCTCGGCGCCTCGCTGCTGAAGCGGCCGCTCGATCCGACGGCGCGGCGGTCGGCGGCCGGGGGCGCAGCCTCCAGCGGCGACGCCCCCCTGCCCTACAGGATGGTCGACGCGCTCGCCGTCCTGGACGAGTTGATGGGGCTCCATGAGATCCGTTATCCGCGGGCCGCGCTGCGATCGCTGAAGGTCCGCCTCGAAGCGCTCTATGGCGACCCGAGCTACCAGTTCATGTTCGCGCGCGCGAACATGGTCGAAGGCATGGGCCAGGTGATCGGCCAGATCTTCCGGATTCCGCAGCATGGCCGGCCGATCTGCGTGTTCCAGCTCGCCGGGCTGCCGGCCGATGTCGTCAACGCCGTCGCATCCGTGCTGGCGCGCATCGCCTTCGACCTCGCCATGTTCAGCCATGGCGGCTACGAGGTGCTGCTGCTCTGCGAGGAGGCCCATCGCTATGTGCCGGCGGATCAGTCGCTCGGCTTCACACCGACCCGGCAAGCCATCGCCCGCATCGCCAAGGAAGGCCGCAAGTACGGCGCCTATCTCGGCGTCGTGACCCAGCGCCCGGGCGAGCTCGATCCCACGATCCTGTCGCAATGCTCGACCATTTTTGCGATGCGGCTCGCCAATGACCGCGACCAGCAGATCATCCGCTCGGCCATTGCCGACGCCTCGGCGAGCACAATCGGCTTCCTCTCGGCCATCGGCAATCGCGAGGCGATCGCCTTCGGCGCGGGCGTGGCGACGCCGATGCGCATGCGCTTTGCCGAGCTTGCGCCGCATGAGCTGCCGGCGATGGCGGGGGGATCGATCCTCGACGGCCTGGCCCATCGTGAGCCCAGGCTCGACGAGCTGGTCAGCCGGATGCAGGGCGAGAGCTGGTAAGCGCGCGCAGCAAAATCTTGCATCCGCCCGGCTTTGCCTGTATGGCCGGCTCACATCAATCTTTCCCTGCATCGCCAAGATCAGAAGGAGCCGTTCAATGGCTCGCGTTACCGTTGAGGACTGCATCGACAAGGTCGAGAACCGCTTCGAGCTGGTTCTGCTGGCCAGCCACCGCGCCCGCATGATCGCTTCGGGCACGCAGATTCTGGTTCCCCGCGACAACGACAAGAACCCCGTCGTGGCGCTGCGCGAAATCGCCGAAGAGAAGCTCACTCCCGAAGATTTGAAGGAAGAGCTGATCCACTCGCTACAGAAGCATGTCGAGGTCGACGAGCCTGAGGCCGAGACCGTGCCGCTCCTGACCAGCGGCCCGTCCAGCGCAGCGACGCCCGATTCGGAAGTCCAGTTCGATCGCATGAGCGAGGAAGATCTACTGCGCGGCCTCGACGGCCTCGTGCCGCCGACCGAGAGCGCCGACGACGAAGACTGATCAAAGCGTTCACCAGTCTACGCTAAAGCCCGGCATTGCCGGGCTTTTTCATGCCTACCCTGCATAGAATCGCCTTGCCCCGCCGGAACGCCGTGCCGATATTGAACCTTTGCAATTCTTGGCAGGCGTTACAGGGGCCCGCATGGGCATGATGCGGCAATACGAGCTCGTTGACCGGGTCAGGAGCTATAATCCGAATACCGACGAAGACCTGCTCAACCGAGCGTATGTCTATGCCATGCGCGCGCATGGCACACAGAAGCGCGCCTCGGGCGACCCCTTCTTCGCGCATCCCCTCGAAGTCGCGGCGATCCTGACCGATCTCAAGCTGGACGATGCGACGATCGTCGCCGCCGTCCTGCACGACACCGTCGAGGATACGGCAGCCACTCTCGAAGAGATCGAGAGTATGTTCGGGCCGGATATCCGCCGGCTCGTCGACGGCCTGACCAAGATCAAGAAACTCGACCTCGTCTCGAAGAAGGCGGCCCAGGGCGAGAATTTCCGCAAGCTGCTGCTGGCCATCGCCGAAGATGTCCGGGTGCTCCTGGTCAAGCTCGCCGACCGGCTGCACAACATGCGCACCCTGCATTTCGTCCCGCCCGAGAAGCGGCTGCGCGTCGCCGAGGAGACGGCCGAGATCTATGCCCCGCTCGCCGGGCGGATGGGCATGCAGGAACTGCGCGAGGAGCTGGAAGAACTGGCCTTCCGCCATATCAAGCCGGAAGCCCACTCCACCATCACCAAGCGCCTGGAAGAGGTGACCGAGCGCGAAGGCTCCGTGATCAGCGCGATCGAGATCGATCTCAAGGAGAAGCTGGCCGCGCGCGGCATCCAGGCGGAGGTCGCCGGACGACGCAAGCGCCCCTACTCGATCTGGCGCAAGATGGAGCGCAAGTCGGTCTCCTTCGAGCAGCTTTCGGATATTTTCGGCTTCCGGGTCATCGTCGACCAGCTGGAGGATTGCTACCGCGTGCTCGGGATCGTCCACACGACCTGGCCGATGGTTCCGGGGCGCTACAAGGACTACATCTCGACGCCAAAGCAGAACGACTATCGCTCGATCCACACCACGGTGGTCGGCCCGGGCCATAGCCGCGTCGAACTGCAGATCCGCACAGACAAGATGGACCGCATCGCCGAGTACGGCATCGCGGCCCATGCCCATTACAAGGACGGACGGACCACCGAGCTCTCCGGTGCGGCCGATGAAAGCCGGGCCTATCAGTGGCTGCGGCGCACCGTCGACCTGCTCGCAGAGGGCGACAATCCGGAAGAGTTCCTGGAGCACACCAAGCTCGAACTCTTCCACGACCAGGTCTTCTGCTTCACGCCCAAGGGCCGGCTGATCGCCCTGCCGCGCGGGGCGACCCCGATCGACTTCGCCTATGCGGTCCATACCGATGTCGGCAACACCGCGGTCGGTGCCAAGATCAATGGCCGCATCGCGCCGCTGCTCACCGAGCTGCAGAATGGCGACGAGGTCGAGATCACCCGCGCCGACGGGCAGGTGCCCCCCGCGGCCTGGGAATCGCTCGTCGTCACCGGCAAGGCGCGCGCCGCGATCCGAAGGGCGACGCGCGCGGCCGTGCGCAAGCAATATGCCGGCCTTGGCCGCCAGATCCTCGAACGCGCCTTCATGCGCGCCGAGCGTGTCTTCACCGACGAAAAGCTCAAAGCGGCGCTCAAGCGGCTGGCCCGCACCGCCGTCGACGACGTGTTCGCCGCTGTCGGGCGCGGCGAGATGTTCTCGGGCGACGTCGTCAAGGCGGTCTATCCCGATCTCGAGCCGGAGAAGCGGTCCACGCCCGAAGCCCGTGGCGAAAGCAACGGCAAGGGCTGGTTCGAGCTGCGCAAGGGCGACAATCTCAAGTTCAAGCTGCCCGGCGAGACGCCGGGCGACAATGCCATCCCGATCCGCGGCCTCGGCGGCGATCTGCCGGTGCGCTTCGCGCCGAATGGCGGTGCCGTGCCGGGCGATCGCATCGTCGGAATCCTGACGCCTGGCGAAGGCGTGACGATCTATCCGATCCAGTCGCCTTCGCTGGCGGCCTTCGACAACGAGCCCGATCGCTGGCTCGACGTGCGCTGGGACCTCGACGACAAGACGCCCCAGCGCTTTCCGGCGCGCATCGCCCTCAACTCGATCAACGAGCCCGGCTCGCTGGCGCAGATCACCACCACCATCGCCGAGCATGACGGCAATATCGATGCGGTGACGATGGTGCGGCCGACGCCGGACTTCACCGATGTCACCATCGATCTCACGGTCTGGGACCTGAAACATCTCAGCGCCATCATCAGCGAGCTGCGGGAGAAACGGGTGATCAGCCGGATCGAGCGCGTGGTCGGCTAAAGCATCGGCCCGAAAAACGGATTGCGGCTTTCGGGCAAGCCCATGCAATCGGAGGCGGTCAGATCATCGGACCGGATACGATATTCCGGCCGATGCGCTGGCGGCCTTCCACAGCTCCGCTCGGGCCCACGCTTGAAACGCAGGCCATTCCGGCGCAAAAGCACTCGCCTGTGCCCGTCGCAGGCAATGGGATCAACTCCATCTGCGAGGCGCACCGATGACCGACGACGAGGTCCTGGCCGAATTCCGCGATGCCGGCGCATTGCTTGAAGGTCATTTCATCCTGTCTTCCGGCCTGCGTAGCCCGGTCTTCCTGCAGAAGATGTTCATCTTCCAGGACCCGGTCCGCACCGAGCGGCTCTGCAAGGCGCTTGCCGCCAAGATCGAAGCCACATTCGGAAAGGTCGACTATGTCGTCTCGCCCGCGGTCGGCGGCATCGTGCCGGGCTACGAGACAGCACGGCACCTCAAGGCCAAGGCGGTGTTCGTCGAACGCGAGGACGGACAGTTCAAGCTGCGCCGCGGCTTCGCCATCCCCGCCGGTGCGCGCGTGGTGATGGTCGAGGACATCGTCACCACCGGCCTCTCCTCGCGCGAATGCCTGGCCTCGATCGCTGGTGAACCTGGCCAGATTCTCGGCGCCGCTTGCCTGGTCGACCGTTCCGCCGGCAAGGCCGATCTCGGCGTCAGACTGGTCAGCCTCGTCGCTCTCGATATCCCGGCTTATGCTCCTGACGCGCTGCCGCCCGAGCTCGCCGCCATCCCGGCGGTCAAGCCCGGCAGCCGGGGGCTCGCCAGCTGAAGGGCCCTGCGGGGCTCAAGGAAACTGACCAGCCTGAGCAAGCGCACTTGCAAGACTCCAGCAAGTGGCCACATAATTAGTGCTTGGCTGATCAGAATTCGCCGATCTTTCGACATTGCCTGACCGCTATCCTTTCGATCTGACGTATTTGATTCGATTTTTACTGGAGTCGTTCCCATGGCGGAGCCGCGCATCGCGCTTTTTATCGATGGGGCAAACCTCTATGCCACATCGAAGCAGCTTGGCTTCGACATGGATTACCGTCGACTGTTGAAGGAATTCCAGGCACGAGGCAACCTCATCCGGGCCTTTTACTTCACTACGTTGGTCGAAAGCGAAGAGTACTCGTCGATCAGACCACTGGTCGACTGGCTCGACTATAACGGCTACCGGGTCATCACCAAGGCGGCCAAAGAATTCACCGATGCGACCGGTCGCCGCCGGGTCAAAGGCAATATGGACATCGAGCTCGCCATTGAAATGCTCGAACTAGCGCCGCATCTTGACCAGATCTACTTGTTCTCGGGCGATGGTGACTTTCGCCCACTGGTTGAAGCCGTGCAACGCAAGGGTGTAAAGGTCTCGGTGGTCTCGACCATCACGACCAATCCCCCCATGGTCTCAGATGAGTTGCGCCGCCAATGCGACGAGTTCCTCGACCTTTCGCATCTCATGGCGAAAATCGGGCGCGACCCCTCGGAGCGCGCGCCGCGCAGTGGCGCTGCGGGCACGCCCGGCCATCCCGGACTGGAACGCCGTTATGGCATCCGCCAGGGCGACGAACCGGTCGAAGGCTGATTTCGGCACGCCACTGACGTGTGGTCAGGGGCTGTGATACGACCGTTGGAGCGAGGCCCCAGGCCGTCATGTGATTCGGCCGGGCCGGCTATGGCAACAACGGGACTGGGAGGCCTCATCATGCATCGCCGTCATTTTCTCGCCGGGCTCGCGGGGAGCTCCGCGGGCGTTTTCGTCATCGCCAAGCCCGCCCTCGTCCTGGCGCAGGCTACGCCTGCTCCCGCCGCACCGGCGGCTGCACCCGCCTTCACGTTGCCGCCGCTCGGCTATGCCTATGAGGCGCTGGAGCCCAATATCGACGCCGCCACCATGCGCATCCATCACACCGCCCATCATCAGGCCTATGTGAACAACGCCAACGCGCTGGCCAATCAATGGGCGGACCTGAGGACGACGCCAATCGAGACCGTGCTGGCCGATCTCAGCGCGGTTCCCGAGAACGTTCGCACCGGCGTCCGCAACAATGTCGGCGGCCACTGGAACCATACGTTCTTCTGGGAACTGATGACGCCGGGCGGCGCGGAGCAGCCCTCACCCGAACTCAAGAGCGCGGTCGAGGCCTCGCTCGGTTCGGTGAGCGATATGGCGACCAAGCTCAACGCCGCCGCCCTGGGCCGCTTCGGCTCCGGCTGGGCCTGGCTGGTCGTCGGCAAGGACAAGAAGCTCGCGATCGTCAGCACCGCCAATCAGGACACCCCGCTCGAACTCGGCGCCAAGGCGGTCGTCGGTGTCGATGTCTGGGAACACGCCTATTATCTCAAGCACCAGAGCCGCCGCGCCGACTATCTGGCGGCGTGGTGGAAGACGGTGAACTGGGACAAGGCCAACGCCAATTTCAAGAAGGCGATGATCTAACCTTCTGTTTTTGGATGGACGCCCTGAGAAGGAAAAAGGGCCGCTCGCGCGGCCCTTTTTCCGTGACGATCGCCCTTTCGGAAAGCCCTGTCGGTTCAGCCGCCGGTTTTCATGATCCGCGCCTTGTCGCGGTTCCAGTCGCGGGTCTTTTCGGTCTCGCGCTTGTCATGCAGCTTCTTGCCGCGGCCAAGCCCGAGTTCGACCTTCGCGCGGCCCTTGTCGTTGAAATAGACCTTGAGCGGGATCACCGTGAAGCCGTCGCGCTGGATCGCGCCCATCAGCTTGTTGATCTGACGACGATGCAGCAGCAGCTTCCGCGGCCGGCGGACATCATGGTTGAAGCGGTTGGCTTCGAGATATTCCGGGATATGGGCGTTGAACAGATAGAGTTCGGTCCCCATCGGCCCGGCATAGCTCTCCCCGATCGTCGCCTTGCCACCGCGCAGGGACTTGATCTCCGTGCCCTGCAACGCGATGCCGGCCTCGAGCGTCTCGATGATCTCGTAATTGTAACGCGCCTTGCGGTTATCGGCCGCGAGGCGATAGCGCTCGGGATCAGGCTTGCTCATGCCGGGTGACCAAATCCATAGGTCTTCACGAGACCCGCCATGGCCTGCGACACCGTTTCGGAGTCAGCACTCAGGCCGTTGAGAACTCCCAGCCTGTCGGCGTCCTGCCGGTTCTGGCTGAGCTTGAACTTGCCGATGATCGAGGCGATCTCGATTTCGATGCCGACAATGCCGCGGGCCTGCGCCGCAATGAACGGCTCGGGGGCGGCGAGAAGGCCGTCGGCGCCGGCCGCCACTATGGCGAGCGGATACGCGCGAATGACGCCGTGCAACGCGTCCCGGTCTTCAACCTTGAAATGGCTCGGTTCGTACATCAGCGGCTCCGGGGCGGTTCGCCGAGCACCCCGGGCGAACGCAACTCTCTATCTAGGCATTCAACAGCCCGGCGTGAACCATGGCCTCGCGGATAACCTTGCCGGTCGGGGGCGTCACCGGCATCAGCGGCAGGCGAACCTCCTCCTCGATCCGGCCGAGCAGCTTGAGCCCATGCTTGGCGCCGGCAAGGCCCGGCTCCTTGAACACCGCGTCGTGCAGCGGCACGAGCCGGTCCTGGACCTTCAGCGCACCAGCGAAATCGCCCTTGAGCGCGGCCACCATCAATTCGGAGCAGAGGCGCGGCGCAACATTGGCGACAACCGAGATGCAGCCATGGCCGCCGGCCGCCATATAGGCCAGCGCCGTCATGTCCTCGCCCGAGAGCTGGATGAACTCCGGCCCCATGGCGTGGCGCTGCTGCGAGACGCGGGCGAGATTGGCGGTCGCGTCCTTGACGCCCGCGATGTTCTTCAGCTCGTAGAGCCGCGCCATGGTCTCGACCGACATGTCGACCACCGAGCGCGGCGGGATGTTGTAGATGATGATCGGGATGCCGACCGCGTCGTTCACCGCCTTGAAGTGCTGGTACATGCCCTCCTGGGTCGGCTTGTTGTAATAGGGCGTGACCACCAGCAGCGCCGGCGCACCGGCCTTCTCGGCATGGATCGCGAGGTCGATCGCCTCGGCCGTGTTGTTCGAGCCGGCTCCGGCGATGACGGGAACGCGACCCTTTACCGCATCGAGGCAGATCTCGATGACCCGCTTGTGCTCGTCATGGCTGAGCGTCGGGCTCTCGCCGGTGGTGCCCACGGGCACGAAGCCATGGCTGCCGCTTTCAATCTGCCAGGCGATCAGCGCGCGCAGGCCATCCTCGTCGATCCTGCCGCCCTTGAACGGGGTCACCAAGGCTGTGAGCGAGCCGGTGATAGGCGCATGCTTGGTCATGATCGAGCCGTCCTAAGAACAAAATCCGTGTGTAGCGGGCGACAGACATACCGCCTCCCACCGCATGCGCAAAGGCGAAAGCCCGTCAAAAATCGCTTGCACGTTAGTTAACGGTCCATCAAGACCCTTCGCCGACCATCGAAGTCCAAGCGCCATCCCGGGGAAATCCACCATGGTACGGCTGCCTGCCTCTCGACGGCTCCTTTCATGGGCCGTGCCTGCACTCCTTGTGACTGCGAGTGCCCAAGCGACCAACGACGCCGACCACGTCCTGCAGAAGGACCGTGTTGCGGCCATTGCCGATCCTGCGACGACGGCGACGCTCCTGCGCTCGCCCGACGAGCAGTTGCGCGCCGACGCGCCAGCCGATCAGGGCGCTCTCAAGACTGCGGTCGAGGCCTATCGCCGTGGTGCGGTGACCGAGGGCGATGCCCTCGCCTCGGCCTTCGACGACCGCGCGACGCGCGCCATGCTCGAATGGGCCGCGATCCGCTTCGGTGGCAGCACGGTGGGCTTTTCCCGCATCAACGCCTTTCTCGAGACCTATCCGAACTATCCGGCAACGACATTGTTCCGCCGCCGCGCCGAGGCCGCGCTGATTGCCGAGAAGAAGAGCGTGGCCGTGATCCGGGCCTTCTTCCATGCGCAGCGCCCGATCAGCCCGGTCGGCCGCGTGGCGCTGGCCATGGCCCTGAAAGCTGACGGCAAGCCCGACGATGCGATGGCGCTGATCCGCGAGACCTGGCGGCGCGACCATCTCGGCGCGCCGCTGGAAGCGATCGTCCTGAACAGCTTCGGCGACCGGCTCACAGTGACCGACCATCGCCTGCGCACGGAACGCTATCTCTTTGAGGAGAACAATGCGGCGGCGCTGCGCAATGCCGCGCGCGTCTCCACCGATTATGTCCTGCTCGCCAAGGCGCGGCTCGCCAGCGCGCAGTCCAAGGGCACGATCGCGCCCGCACTGATAGCGGCCGTGCCGGCGTCGCTCCGCAACGATCTCTCCTTCACCTTTCTGCAGGTGCAGCAGGCCCGACGCGCCAACAAGGCCGGCGAAGCCGCGCAGATTCTCGCCAAGGTGCCGCGCGACCCGGCCCTGCTCGGCGATGGCGACGAATGGTGGACGGAGCGGCGCCTGATCGCGCGCAAGCTTCTCGACGAGGGCGATGCCGCCAAGGCCTATGAGGTCGCAGCCGGTCATGGCGCCGAAGGCGCCGCCGAGCGCATCGACGCGGAATGGCACGCAGGCTGGATCGCGCTGCGGTTTCGGGATCAGCCCGGCCTGGCTCTCGCCCATTTCGACGAGGCAGCCAAATGGGCGGAAACGCCGGTCTCGGTCGCGCGCGTCGCCTATTGGCAAGGCCGCGCGGCCGAAGCGATCGGGCTGAACGAGCGCGCCCAGGAAGCTTATGAGCGCGCGGCGGCTCATTCCGTCGCCTATTACGGTCAGCTTGCCCGGGCCAAGCTCGGCCTGCCGGACCTGCCGATCCGCACGACGGAATCGGCGGCGCTCGAGCATTTGCCCGGTCATCAGGGTGTGCGCCTGCTCTACCAGATCGGCGCGCGCGATCTTGCAGCCACCATGCTGGTCGATCTGTCGCAGCGCCTGCATACGACGACCGCGCTGGAAGCCGTGGCCGCGATCGCCAGCCGTGAGGGCGATGTCAGGACCCTGCTGACGATCGGCAAGACCGCCCTGCAGCGCGGCTTCCCGCTCGACACCGCCGCGTTCCCCACCTCCGGCGTGCCGGACTTCCCGGTGCTGGGCGACCCAATGGAGCGGGCGATCGTCCACGCCATCGCCCGGCAGGAGAGCGCGTTCGATCCCAATGCGGTCTCGCATGCCGGTGCGCGCGGGCTGATGCAGATGATGCCGGCGACGGCCCGGGAAACGGCACGGCGCGCCAATATGCCGTTCGACCTTCCGCGGCTCGGCAGCGATGCGCTTTATTCGGCGCAGATGGGCGCCGCCCATCTCAACGACCTGATCCGGGAATGGCGCGGCTCCTATATCCTGAGCTTCGCGGCCTATAATGCCGGCTCCGGCAATGTGAAGCGCTGGATCGACGCCTATGGCGACCCTCGCAAGAGCGATGTCGATGCCGTCGACTGGGTCGAACGCATCTCGATCTACGAGACCCGCAACTACGTCCAGCGTGTGATGGAGAACCTGCAGGTCTACCGGCAGAGGCTGAACCAGCGTACCGCCTATCTGATCGATTACGACCTGAAGCGGACCTGGACGCGGGATTAGGCGGGGGCTCCGGCCCTTCACGGCCGGAGCCCCCTCGCCTGCTCCGTTCCGGCGGATTTTCTTGACTGGGACCAGTGCCCATTTCGCCTGAAGATGCTTTAGTCCAGCCTCTTGCAGCGCCGCCGGAGGGCGAATGGATTCTGATAGCGGTTTCCGCTCCTTCTTTATCAGTGCCCGCGACGGCCTGAAGCTCCACGCCCGCGATTACGGCCCCCTCGCCTCGCACGCCCTGCCGGTGGTCTGCCTGCCGGGGCTGGCGCGAACGGCCGCCGACTTCCACGAACTGGCGATGGCGCTGGCAGGGGACGAGGCCAAACCCCGGCGCGTCCTGGCGCTCGATTACCGCGGGCGCGGGCGCTCCGCCTATGACAGGAACTGGGCCAATTACGATATTCGCGTCGAGCTCGACGACATGATGCAGCTGCTCACGGCGGCCGGCATCGAGGCCGCCGTGTTCGTCGGAACCTCGCGCGGCGGCCTGCTGACGATGGCGCTGGCGGCGGCGCGCCCGACCATGATCAAGGGCGTCGTCCTGAACGATGTCGGCCCGGTAATCGATGCGCGCGGATTGCTGCGGATCCGCGGCTATGTCGGCAAGCTGCCGAGCCCGCGCAGCTTTGTCGAAGGCGCCGAAATCCTCAAGCGCCTGTCTGACCAGCAATTCCCGGCTTTCGGCGAAAGGGAATGGGAGATAATGGCGCGACGGACCTGGACCGAGCGCGATGGACATCTCGTCACCGATTACGACCCCAATCTGATGAAGATCCTGGAGGAACTCGACCTCGAGGCGCCGCTGCCCGTGCTCTGGACCTATTTCGCCGGACTGAATGCCGTGCCGATTCTGGCGATCCGTGGCGCCAATTCCGATCTTCTCTCGGAGGAGACGCTGCGCGAGATGGGGGAGCGCCATCCCGATTGCGAGATCTTCGTCGCACCGGGACAGGGCCATGCGCCCCTGCTCGGATCGAAAGACATGGTGCGGCGCATCGGCAAGCTGATCGGCAAGGCGGAGAAGCGCGCCGCCTGAGTCTTGGGCCGGCCCAATCCCCGGCGGTCGCAACACGCGGGAGTCGACTGAAATCGAGGATTTACCGCCGCTTGCCGTCGGCTCCGTCTTCGGAGCTGTCGGCGACATTGCCCTGCCCCTGCGTACCATCGTCACGCGAGGCCTCGACCTCACCGGCGCGGGCCCGTGTCGAAAACGCGGTCTCGATGCCGGCTGCGAGCGAATGCGCCTGGGCGACCCAGTCCTCACGCTCGATCCGGCCGGGAAAGGCGAGATAATGGCCGATCCACTCGATGTTCTCGGGGGTCCAGGCGGCGATCTGCTCGAAATGCCAGATCCCGAGGCTGTGCAGCCTGCCTTCGTTCTGCTGGCCGATGCCCTTGATTAGTTTGAGATCGTCGGCCTTCCCGCCGCGCGCCGCGGCAAGGCCGGACGGCCGCCTGCCGGGGATCTGATCCTCGCCCGCTACCTTGTCCAGCAGCGGGGCCGACTGCGCCAATCCCGGCTTGGCCACAGTGGCGGCAGACACCGACGGCGTCTCAGGGATCGAACCGGCATTGGCGCCGGCAATGGCGAGAACTGAATCGCGATGAGCGAAGATCGTACGGACAAAGCAGGCGAGACAGCAGCCTGCCAGATAGGCCGCGACGTAGAGGAGCGCGGTCTCCAGCCAGAGCGCGGCAACACCATTCACCACCTGCAGCCAGGTGAGCGCGGCGACCACGGCCCAGACGCCCACGAGCAGGGTGATCGGACTGGTCCAGAAACGGACCTTCCCGCCTGTGCAGGTGATCCAGCCCATGGCTAGGCCGATGCCGAAGGCCGCGAGCAGGAACCAGGCGAACTGGGTGGCCAGGTAGAGCATGCCAGCGATCCCTACTTCTCGACCGTGAACTGGACGCGACGATTCATGGCCTTCGCCTCCGGCTCGTCATGGGGAACGAGCGGTCGCTGCGCGCCAAAGCCCTTCGGCTCGAGCCGGGCAGCGCTGATGCCGCGTATGACCAACTCATCAAGCACGCGCCGAGCGCGCCGGTTCGAAAGATCGACATTGTCGAACCCGCGCCGCTCGCCATCGAGATTGGCATGCCCCTCGACCGTGACGCGCACATCCGGGCATTGCTTGAGGATCGCGGATGCTTCCGCCATGGCCCGTTCCGTGGTCGCATCGAGCACGACCACAGCTGTGCCCTGGCCGAACAGCACGGACTGGCGCTTGGTCAAGGCATCGAGGTCGTTCTGGCAGGTGTTGGGCGGTTCCGTGACGCAGCCGGTCTGGCGCAAGCCGATCTCCGCCTGGCCTGAAAAGCCGGCAGGCAGCCCGCTCGCGGCGCTGGTCTCGACCTCGCCCTTGATCAGCTCGCGGCAGGTCAACCCCTGCAGCTCGACCTTGCCATCGACCAGGCGCGCGGTGCCGAGATCCAGCCTGAGCAGATCGGTCACGGCGACGCGAGCTGCGCCGCCGAAACCGGCAGGCGCTCCGGGCACGATGCGCGTCTCGTCCACGATCTTGCCCTGCAAGGGTGAGCCGTCCAGCAACGCCAGAAGCGCCGAGCGCGTCTGCTCATCAGGCAAATAGCCGGATAGGCCGACGCCCGAGCGATCCGCCGAAATCGTCAGACCGAAGGGGCGCAGGCCAAGGCCCGCCAGATCCGGCGCGCCCGTGAGGCCTCCCGGCAAAGGTTGCTGCCGGAGCGCGGCCTCGATTTCGCGCCAGGCCCCTTCGTCGGCAACGGCCCCCGAGAGCGAAGCCTGCGTGCCCTCGATGGAAACCACGCCGTTGCTCATCCTGCCGAGCAGATCCAGCAGGAAGCTGGTCGCCGTGCCGAAATCCGGAGCTTCACGCAGCTTCGGTTCACCCGTCATGCGATCAGCGATGCGACCCGCAACCGCCCCGCGGTCGGCCGATTGCAGCACTCCCTGTCTCGCCGCCTCATCGGGAACGAGGCCGCTCAGCACGACGCCCTGCTCGGTCTTCTCCGCCCGCCATTGCAGCGGGACCGTGCGCTCGGGCACAGCGAGTACCGGGATGGGCGCCCTCACCTCACCGGCACTGGCGTGGGAGCTGCCGGGCGATGGCAACTCACCGCGCTGAGGCGCAGGAGGCGTTGCAGGCGTTGAAGGCTCCGAAGGCGCCGGAGGTTCCGCCGGAACAAAGAGCGGCGGAATCTCCGGCAGGGCTGGCATGGGCGGGGGCGCCGGCGGGCAGATGATGTTGGCCTGGGCAACCGAATCCGGCCCGTCTGTCTGTGCGATCAGCAGTTGCAAGGCCTGACAGGATTCGAAATCCTCGGGCCCGTCGCCGGACAGCCTGTAGCTGCCGGCATCGAGCTCGGCCTTGCCGCTGCGGAGCCGGGCAAGATCGCCAATGGCGCGCGTGACCTTGACCAGGAAAGCGCCCGGCTCGCCAAGGGCCGGCTTGCTTTGATCGTCGATCCGAGTGGGCTCGGGAAAGCTCCGCCGCAGGGCCGCTGAAATCTGCTGCCTCGCCTCATCCGACGGGTAGAAGCCGGTGATGCTCAGCCCGCCATCCGCGCTCTTCTCGACAGACCAGCGATAAGGCGCGATCGTCGGCGGCTCGAGGCTGCACTCGACTGCGGTGAACCCACCCTGCCCCAGGGATGCAGTGCGTTCGCGCAACGCAATGAAGCGCTCCGGCGTCGTCGCCCTGCCCTCGATGCAGAAGCGCGTGTCGTCCAGCGCCACCTTGCCGCTCGAGAGTCCGGCCAGCTCACCGAGCATCTTCTGCGTCACCGCGGCAAATCCGGCAGGCGCGCCAAAAGCGAGCATCTGGCGATCGTCGACGCGCAATCCCGGGACGGCCGCACTCGCCGCGGCAACATTGGCGGTTGCCGTCGCCTCATCGGGAACGAAGCCGCTCAGCGTCACCGCATCGCGCTCGCGCGTCGCCGACCAGCTATAGGGTTTCTGCGCGACGACCTGGGACAGGCCCCCGAGCGCCCGGCGTATGCCGAATTCGCCGCGCAACTGCACCATGGCCTTGGCAGCGCCATCGGCCGAGAGCGCCTCGCCCACGATCAGCACATCGCGTCCGGCAACGAGCGCCATGACCGGCCTTGCGCCGGGCGCCTCGCCGGCGACCTGCGTCGCCACCGCGATGGCACGGCGACTGACATCGTCCTGAATCGCATCATCGAGATAGAGGTTGCTGGCGCTCCAGAGCAGCGCCAGCGGCACGAGCCCCCATAACCAGTTTGCCGGCTGCGCCATTCCCGCTCCCCGCGTCGGCACAGACTTGTCAGGCCCTTACCGATCACCGTCCCCAGGGCGCCAAGTCAGGACGGTTCGCCCGCCCCTGTCAAGTGAGTGAACGGGCCTAACCCCCGATATCCAAACGAAAAAAGCCCCGGGTTTCCCCGGGGCTTTCCGACTAGGATCGGAGAACCGATCAGAAGTCGCGCTGGATGCGCAGACGGCCGGTGAGGGCGTCGTCCGACTTGATCAGCAGGTTGTTGTTGCGAACGCCGAAGTTGTTGACCTGACCGATGCGGTTCTTCAGCTCAACCTTGGAGTAGAGAACTTCCACGCCGATATCCAGGCCCGAAACCGGGGTCCAGACGAGGTTGGTGCCGATGATGAACTCCTTCGGGTCAAGCTTGACCGGACCGCTCTGGAGCGTGCCGAGGCCGTTCTGGACCGCAGCGCCCATGTCGAGCTCGGAGTACGAACCATAGACTTCCGAACGGATGGTCGGGGTCCAGTAGTGCTTCAGGCCAGCAGTGATGGCGAAGCCCTTGGTCAGCTTCGAGCGACCGGTGGTCTGGTCGATGACGATGTCCGCAGCGGCGAGCGAGCCGAGGCGGCCGTAGCCATAGGTGCCGCCGTAGCCGAGGTAGGAGCCCATGCCCTCAGCGTAAGCTGCCTGCAACCACAGGACGTCGCCAGCGGCGAGCATCGGCAGGTTGAACTTCAGACCGCCCTGGATGGCCCAAGCGGTCTCGTCGCCGCCACGGATGATCGTGGTGTTGCCGATAGCGCCAACCGGGAAGCTGGCAACGTTACGCTGACCGATGGCACCCGACAGCTGAGCGGAGCCCCAGCCCTGGGTCACGTTCAACGCACCGACGAGGTCCGGATACTGGCTGCCCTCGAGGACCGGAGCAGCGCCGTTGAAGAGGACGGCGTTGCGGACGACCGCGTTACGGCCGGCCAGGCGGTCTTCGAGCGAGATCGTGGCCGAGAAGCCCGAGCCGAAGGTCGCGGTGTAGGCCAACAGGTTCGGGCTGTTGTCCGAGCCGCGGAGCGAGCTGAAGCCGAGGTCGTTGGCGTAGAAGTCGAAGAACGACTGCGCGCGACCAGCGGTGATCGGTCCGAACTGGATGAAGCCCTTATCGAGGCTGATGCCAGTCGAGTTGCTGTTGGCGCCGGCAGCGCCGTTGGCGAAGATCGCGCCGCCGTTCAGCGCGCCGTAGCCGTACGGGCCGGTCGAAACCGTGACGTCATAACGGATGAAGGTGCGCAGGGTGCCGTAAGCGGTGGCGGTGCGCAGGTCGATGTTCAGACGACCACGAGCGCGGGTGCCGTACGAGTCCTGCAGGTCGCCCCAACGCTCGCCGAAGGTGTACTCAGCGCGGAGACGGCCGCCGATGCGCAGGCAGCTATCGGTGCCGGGGATGTAGAAGAAGCCGCTGCCATAGGCGGTGCAGACGCGAACGTATTCGACCGGAGCGGCCTTCCGCGAGGGAAGATCGGCGGCCTGAGCCCCGGCGACCGCGGCGAAGCCGGCGGCAGAACCGAGGAGGAGGCTCTTAACGAGCTTCATTGGTAACCTCCAAAAGAGTTTCGAGACCCTCGGGCTTCGGCGTGTTCTTGACGATCGGCCCCAGGAGACCAAACCGGCGAACCCGCCTATCCCGGTCTTTCGCCCACGTCCCTGAACCATTCAGAGGCGAAGACGAAAAACAGCGACCGGGAACGTCCCGACGCACCTTCACCATACGAATGCCGGGTGGCCGATCAACCGAGATCACGCCGCCGCGAGGTCCGAGGGGGTGCTTTGAAACCCGGTGTTGCAGGCGCGCCACGCTTTGAGGGTCGAAATTTACCCGCCGTTAACCGCGCGCCCCGGCTGGGCATGTCCTGCAGGCAAAAGGCGGCAGAATCACGGCCTGTTCGAATCGGAATGGGCGACTCAAGCCACAGCCATCGGGAACGGCGCGCTGGCGCCAGTCAGTATTCCCACTCGGCGCCGACGCCGACGGCAGCACTGCCATCCGCGCCGGTCTCGGCCTGGATGCGAAGCCGCTTCGTTACATCGATGCCGATCGAGACGCCGCTATCCTCGGGCTTGGCGCCGGCCTTGATTCCGATCGAGACGTTGTCGCCGATATAGCGGGAGACACCGACGGTGGGTCCGCCGGCCCCCATCTGGATGTCGAGATTGTCGACGCCGAGCGACTTGCGCAGCTTCTCGAAGGCATCGTCGCCGCCGGTCCCCGCGAATTGCGCGGCCGTCTGCGCCAGCTGCAGGGCCTGGAACGGCGAGAGCGAGCCGGAGGCACGGGCAAAGAGCAGACGCGACAGCACCTCGTCCTGCGGCAGCTCGGGCTGGGAGGTGAAGGCGAAGGCGGGCTGGTCCGCCGGCCCGGTGACGAGGATTCGCGCGGTCACGTCCGAGGCGCGGGTCTCGGCGACGAAATCGAGCTCCGGAATCACGCCACCCGTGAAGGTCAGGCGGCCGCGACTGAAATCGAGCCGCTGGCTCGCGACCGACAAGCGGCCGCGCCTGAGATCGAAGCCGCCATCGAGCACGGGGGCCGAAAGCGTGCCGCCGACGCGCAGCTCGCCGCCAAGCTCAGCGTCGATCCCGCGTCCACGGATGAAGACGCGGTTCGGCGCGGAGATGGTGACGGCGAGTGCGGCATCGAAGGCAGGTGCCGCTCGTCCGCCTTTGCCGGCGCTACGCGCCGCCTTGCGTTGCGCGGCAATCCGCACCGCCGCAGCGCCCTTCGCATTGACGTGACGAATTCCGTCGACGGGACGCAAGGAAGCCGGCAACCGATCCGGCACCGCGACGTCAAGCGAGATGATATCGACACGCCCATCGACGCGCGGGCGCTGCGCCAGGGGACCGCCGATCGCGAGATTGAGGTCGGCGACCGATGTCACGATGCCGTTCGAGACAAGCTGGGCACGGCGTCCCTCGATTTTGATCTCTCCCGGGAAACCGGCGGCGGGGTCGACGCGGACCTGGCCTGACGCCGACAACGTGCCGCCATTGGCCGCGCGGGCAACCGCGCGTTCAATCCGCAGATTGTCGCCATTGGCAGCAATGCGCGCCTCGATCCCGGTCAACCGCACGCCCTGGAGAGCGTCGGTGAAACTGCCATTGGCGAGGGTCGCAACGCCGTTCAGTTCGGGCGCTGCCGCCGTGCCACCGGCCCGCAGGTCGAGCGTCACTGTGCCGGTCAGCCGCTGCCCCTGCGCCGCGAGCAGCGCATTGGCGAGAGCAGCGTCGAGCTTGCCCTGAATGGTGAGAGCGAGCGCGCCGCTTGCGCTCAGGGGCGCCGTGCCGCGAACCGCGAGATTCGCGCCGCGGCCGGCCGTCAGCGTCGCTTCGACGCTGGTCTGCCGGCCGGCGAATTGACCGTTGCCGCTGATCTCGACCGGAGGCAGGCCGGCGCTCCGGGTTTCGGGCGTCACCAGCCGCGCGATCCGGATCTGCCAGGGACCGGCGAGATCATCCGGCTTGCCGGAAATCTGCGCCTCGGCGTTCAAGGTGCCGGACAGATCGAGCTTCGGGGCCACCAGCTTGACCGCCGAAAGCGGGATGTCCTTCGCATTCACGCGCAGATCGAGCGTCTCGCCCGCCCGGCCATCAAGGCTGAGCCGGCCGGCGTCGATGGCGAGCACCAGCTTCGAGATCTCGACACCGCCAGTGGGGAAACTCAGCGAAGCGGGGTTGGCCAGCGTGATGCGTTTGCCCTCGCGCCGGGCATCGAAGGAGGCGATGTCGAGCCGCAGCGGATCGCCGGGAACAAGCTGGCCAGCGCCATTGAGCGTGAAGCCCCGGGCATTGGCGCTGAGGGTGAAGGCGCTCGCATCCGGCCCGCCCTTCGAATCGAAGCGGATCGCGTTGATCGCCTCGCCAGAGATCACCGCGCGATCGATGGCGATCGCAGCGTCGATCGCCGGGCGGCCATGGAGATCCGTAGCACCGACGCTGGCATCGAGCTTGTCGAGCGAAACCCCGGCGGCATTGATGCGCGTGCCCTTGGCTTTCAGGTCCAGGTTCTGCCGCCCCTCGACAAGAGCGAGCGTGAGGTCCGCATCGAGCTGTCCGCCGAGCCTGGTGAGGGCCAGAGCCGAGAGATCGTCGAGATTGCGCGCGGCGAGCGTCAGCCGGCCGGCTGCGCGCCTGGCCTGGTCGAGCGTGACCGCGCCGGTCAGCTTCACCGAGCCGATGGCGAGATCGAGCTTCGACAGGTCCCAGGCATCGTCGGGCAGGCGTGCAAATTGCAGCGTGCCGGTCGCGGGCTTGCCCTCGATCTCACCCGCGAGCGTCGCCCGCGTCTCGAGCGCGCCCTGCAGGTCGCGGATCACGGCATCGATCGACAGCCGCGGGATCGGACGACCGAGCGCGCTCGCATTCGTCACCGCGATCCGTGCCGAGGCATCGAGCTTGTCCTGCGGTCCGGTAAGCTGTGCCGTGACCTCGCCCTTGCCGGAGAGGCGTGGATCGGCTCGCTTCAGGTCAGGCAGGGTGATGGCAGCCCGCAGATCCGAGCGTTCGCGGCCGATGCCGCCATCGGCCGTGAGGGCGACATGCTGCCCGGCGAGACGAAGACCACTGACATTCACGCCGCCGTCAGCGAGTGTGCCGACGCGCCCGGCCAGCGTCAGATTGCCGGCGAGCAGCCGGTCGAGCGCCGCCTCTCCGGTCCCGATCTGATCGCCACGGCCATCGAGGCTCGCGGAATAGATGTTCTGGCGCGGCACCGCATCGAGATCGGCGCCGAGCTGTGCCTTGCCTGAAAGCTTGCGGCCGGCAAGCCCGCTGAGGCGCGAGAGATCGGGCAGGACTGCGCGCGCCTGCCCCAGGATGCGGGCCTTGCCGAGCTGTCCCTTGTAGTCGAGTTCCACGCCGGACATCGCGAGCCGCAACGTCTCGAAATCGGCACTCCCCTCGCCCCGCCCTGTTCCGCGCAGCGTGAAGACGATGCGGTCGCCGACGACGCGGGCGAACCTGGGATCGGCCAGCGCCACGCCCGTCGCCTCGCCGTCCGAGACTAGCGCGATGCGCGTGTCGGCATTGCCGATCGATCCGTTCGGCGTCGCGGTGAACCGCGCCACGAGCTTGCCAAGACGACCGGTCGGCAGGCGCAGATCCTGCGCCTCAAGCGAGGCGACGACGCGCGGCCCGTTCACCGGGCCATTGACGGTGGCATCCAGGGCGAGCTTGCCGATCTCGGTGCCGGCGGCAACGGTGCGGCCATTGGCATTGGGCACGGCTGCGGCCGTGACGCGAATATCGAGATTCTTGTCGGCCCCGTAGCGGCCGACGACATCGAGGCGCGCCAGCGCCGAAACGAGCGCAATGTTGCGCAGGTCGACGGCACCGTCATCGACGAAGCCGACCGTGCCCTCGAGACGGGTCGAGCCGGCAAAGACCGGTGCGGCCGGCGCCGGCATCAGCCCTTCGATACGGGCATCGAGGGCCAGGGCCAGGTCACGGCCAGTACCGACGCGCGAGAGATTGGCCGAGCCCTGCGCCCCAATGGTCGGGCCGGCCGTGAAGGTCAGGGTCGAGCGGAAGGCGTCGAGCGGGCCATCGCCATTGAGGTCGAGCTTGACCGGCGGCTGGTCCGGGAGATTGGCGACACGCGCGATCAGGCCGCCCTGCGGCTCGTCGACCTTGGCGGCGATCTGCAGGCGCGTAGTCTGCGGCACGAAACCGAGCCTGAGCGTGAACTCGCCCGGCGCGTCGAGCCGGCGCGCCTCGAGACGCAGCGAAAGCCCTTCGGATGGAGCGCCAAGCGATGCTGCTCCGGTTGCGCCCAGGCGGGCCGGAACGCCGACGATCGGGGCGCCCAGCGACAACTCATTGAGCTGGAAGGCGGTGATGTTCACCTTGACCGGCAGCTCCGGCAGAAGCGGCTGGTCGCTGGTCGGCGCTGCCGCCGGGTCGGCAATCGGCTTGCGCAAGATCTCGAGCGTGCCGATCTCGAGCCGGTCGACCTCGAGCCTGCCGAGCAGCAGGGCCGTGCGGGTCCAGATCAGCCGTACGCGGTCGACCCTCAGCCAGGCGCCGTCGCGATCGGAGAGAACCACATCACGGATCGTCGCGTCGGAGGACAGCGCGCCATCGACCGCCCCAATCGAGACCTGGCTGTTCGGTGTCGACAGGGCGCGCGAGATCAGGTCGGCCAGAACCCCGCGATCATTCTGCGCGTTCTGAGCGAAACCGCCGAAGCGGGCCGAGACGACCAGCCCCACCACCAGCAGCAGGGCCAGAAGCGCCAGGCGCGAAAGGGTGAGCCGGTTGCCCATCAGAAGGCCTGCCCGATGCTGATATAGACCGCGACCGGCTTGTCGCCCTTGCGCGGATTCAGCGGCGCAGCGACGTCGAAGCGGATCGGGCCGATCGGCGTATAATAGCGCAACCCGAGACCAGCCGACATCCGCAGCGTCTGATTGAAGGCCGGGAAACTCTCTTCGAAGGCCGTGCCGACATCGAAGAACGGCACGATGCCGATGGTGTTGGTGATCTTGATCCGCGCCTCGACCGAGGCTTCGAACAGGCTGCGTCCGCCGATCAGCTGGTTGTAGGGGCCAAGGGGCGACAGCGTACGATAGGCGTAGCCGCGCACCGAACCGCCGCCGCCTGCGTAGAAGCGCCGCGTCGACGGGATCTCGTCGAGCGCCGCGCCGGCCACGGAGCCGAAGCCGATGCGCCCAGCCAGCACATAACGGGCCTCCTCATCGAGCGCGTAATAGCCGGAGATCGCGCCCTTGGTCTGGACGATGCCGACCGTCGATCCCATGAAGGTCGGATATGCCGCCACGGAGGCGGTGAGGCGGACACCGCGCGTCGGATCGAGCAGGCTGTCGGTCGTGTCGTATCGGACAGAAAGCGGGATTCCGACAAGGGTGTAGGTGATCTGACCAAGCACATCGCTGGTCTGGCCGCGCTCGACCTCCAGGCCGGCCTGGACCGAGAAGGTGTCGCTGAAACGCCGGCGAATGCTGCTGGTGACATTGGCGTAGCGGGCGGTATAGCCGCCATAGCGATTGGTGCCGACGCGCTCGCGCGTCGCGACGCCGTCGACCAGCAGGTCGTAGCGGGTTCCGTTCAGCGCCGGCTTCATGAAGCTGAACGCAAAGCGCCCGCCAAGGTCGGACTGCTCGAAATCGCCAAATCTCTGGATCGTGGTGCCGTTGATCCGCGGGGCGAGAAAGAGATCGCCCTCGAGCCTGAGCCGCTCGGCACCGCCGAGCAGGTTGCGGTGCTCCCAATAGGTCCTGACCGCCGGACCATCGATGGTGGAAAAGCGGCTGGAAAAGCCGATCAGCCGCTTCGGCCGCTCCGTGATGTCGACGAAGATCGGCAGGTTGCCATTGGCGTCGAGCCGGTCGGCCTCGCGGATACGGGCGGAGCCGATGGCAGGAATCGAGGTGATCGATTTGCGCGTGTCGGCCAGCGCCTTGGGCGAATAGGGGTCGCCCGGCTCCAGATAGATGAAGGAGCGAACGACATGCGGCGGGACATCGACCGTGCCCTCGATCCCGACATCGCCGAAACCGGCGACCGGCCCGGGCTCGACGACATAGGTCACATCCATGATCTTCGCCGCATGATCGACGACCGGGCGTAGCGCGACCACCCTGGCGAGCGGGCGCGACTGGTTGCGCAGGTGATCGACCAGGGATGACTGCGCCGAACGCAAGGCGGCCGAAGTCGCGGGGTCGCCCGATTTCAGGCGCGCGACCTTGTGGGGATCGGCAATGGCACCGCCCCCGCCCTTGCCCTGCTCGACGACCTCGACATTGCGCAGGCTGAAGAGCGGGCCGGTCACAACCCGCACGGTGACCGGCGCCGGGGCCCGGTTGCGATAGGCTTCAAGCGCGCGCACCAGCGCCGGGCCAGGCTCGTTGCCGAGGCGCAGACCGTTACCGTCGACCGCGATCGTCACATCCGCATTGAAATAGCCCTGCGACCAGAGGGCATCGATCAGCGGGTTGAGATCGGCGACCATGCGCCGGGCCAGGGTCTCGCCATCGGGCGGCGCATCCTGCCTGAGCCGGTAAAGCAGCGAGGCGTCGCGCAGCGTCTGCGTCAGGGCCTTGGCATCGGTGGCCCCGCTGACGTCGAACTCGAGTTGATAGGGCAGCGTCGCGTTGCTGACCGCAGGCGGCTTATCCGAGGAGCCGAACAAGCCGAATATGTCGAGCGAGGAGAGGTCGAAAGCCTCGGCGGGCACCGGCTGGATGGCAAGCATAGCGGCGAAAGCGTAACCGCCTCCGCCTGCAACCCCGCGCACCCTACGCCGCAAACCTCGCATCATTCCTCCAACGCAACACTATCAAGACCAATAGAATGAGATGATTTTGTGGTCATGCCTCGTCATGACCACAATTCTGCTCGTCAAAGCTGTCCCTGGCACGCCTGCAGCCCGCGATAATTGCCTCGGGCCGCGCGGCGAAAGCGGGCTGGATTGCAAGCTGCCTCGTCCTGCCCGCCGGTCCCGACGTCAGGCGAGCGCGAAGGAAATCGCAGCCAGCGGATCGAGCCTGACGATGACCGGCCCGAGATTGGGCGCCAGAACACCGCCGCAAAGGCTGCCGGTGGTGATGATCTGGCCGGCCACGAGGCCGCCAAGCGCACTCTCGGTCTCACGATTGGCCCAGGCCAGCACCGGGGTCAGCGGGTCGCCATTGGCGTGGTGGGCAGGCTTGTCATAGAGCACGTCACCGTCGAGCTCGACCGTGCACGTGAGATCGGCGACCTCGTCGAAGACCTCGAAGGGAACGTCCTGGCCGATCAGATAGCCGCCATGGCCCATCGCATCGGCCAACCAGAGCGGGAACGGCACATGGGTCCAGTCGGCGATACGGCTTTCGATGATCTCGATGCCGACGAAGGCGCTGTGGCAATGCTCCAGAAGTTCGGCCCGGCTATAGGGGTTGCCAGGACGGCGCGGCATGTCGCGCCCGAGTCGGATGGCGAGCTCGACCTCGAGCCTCAGCTCGGCTCCGGGCACCGAGCGATAGGTATCGCCAGGCTTCAGGAACGGCCCGGGCATCAGTCCGACGAGCCCGCGCCCATCCGTGATCGAGACCTTCCAGCCGAGATGCGCATAGCCCATGTCGCTGCTGACATCGGCCTGGACCGCCAGAGCCGCTTCGAGATCGGCCGGAACGGGAAGCGTCTCGATGTCGACAAGGCTGCGGCTGCGGCGCGCCCGGACGAAGGCTTCACGCAAGGAGGTTTCGGTCGTCGTCGGCATGCGTCTCGCCCCTGTCGGTCTGAGCCTGTGGATGTGCATGGTGCACAGGAGGCCCGGTGATTGCCAAGCTGCTACAGCAGCACGGCGCCCTTGAACAAGATGCGCCTCAGCAGCGCCCCTGATCCTTCACCTCCTGCCGGATCATGACCGGAGGCTGCTCCATCAGATCAGACGAACATGAATCGAAGGAGAACGTCATGAGCCCATCGTCCAATGACCGGCGCATCGACTATGTCGAGTTCGTCGTTTCCGATCTCGGCCGGGCGCGCGCCTTCTACGAGAAGGCCTTCGGCTGGACGATGACCGATTACGGGCCGGAATACTGCGCCTTCACTGACGGCCGTCTCGAAGGCGGGTTCACCACCCAGGGCACGCCGCAACCGGGCGGCCCGCTGGTCATCCTCTATGCCGATGATCTTCCCGCGTCACAGGCGCAGGTCGAAGCCGCAGGCGGGCGCATCGTCAAGCCGGCCTTCGATTTCCCCGGCGGGCGGCGTTTTCACTTCGCCGATCCGGACGGCTACGAGCTCGCGGTCTGGACGAAGGCATAGGCGCCTTCGTCCGAAATCCCGGGCAAGACGCTGCGTTTCATGCTAGGGTTGCTCCTGCAAATGTGGAGGCAACCCATGCGTGCCATCGAGCAGTTGCTGTCGGCCTATATCACCTGGCTGTCCCGGGCGTTCCAGGTGACACCGGAATTCATCACGAGAGACCGTCGCGGCAACCTGCCGCCGCCGTCCGGCGGCATCGGGTCCTATTGACCCGACGCTGATCCTCTCCCGGCGGGCGCCAGCCGCGGCGCGCCGCCTCATTTCCCCCAGCGCAGCGCCAGCGGGTCGAGTTCGCGCGCCAACTCGATCAGGCCCTCGCGGGTCTTCGGGTGCAGCGGGGTCAGCGGGTGGCGGACGGCTTCGCTCCTGATCACGCCGCCCTCCTTCATCACCGCCTTGGCCGAGCGCAGGCCGCATTGGCGGTTCTCGTAATTGATGATCGGCAGCACGTCGCGATAGAGCGCCGCCGCCGTCTTACGATCGCCCGAGGCATGCGCGGTCAGGATCGGCTTGATCAGGTCGGGGATCATGGCACTGGTCATCGTGCCGGTCGCGCCGGCATCGAGATCGGCCATCAGCGTGATCGCCTCCTCGCCATCGAACGGGCCGACGACCGCCTCGCCGCCCGCCTCGATCAGGGCGCGCAGCTTGTTCGCCGTGCCGGGAACCTCGATCTTGAAATAGCGGACGAGCGGGACCTCCTTCGCCAGCCGCACCATGAAGGGAACCGTCATGGTGACGCCGGAGAGCGGCGCGTCCTGCAGGATGACCGGAAGGCCGCAGGCATCGGTGACATGCTTGAAATGCTCGATCATGCCCTGCTCGTCAGCCTTGAGCAGCGCACCGTGATAGGGCGGCATCATCATCAGCATCTTCGCGCCGGCATCCGCCGCGGCCTTGGCGCGCTGCGCCGCGATCCGGGTCGAGAAATGCGAGGTCGTGACGATCACCGGCACGCGGCCGGCGACCTGCTCGATCGAGAGGCGCATGACCTGGTCGCGCTCCTCGTCGGTGAGCAGGAACTGCTCGGAGAAATTGGCCAGGATACAGATGCCGTCGACGCCCTGATCGACCATCAGGTCCATGACGCGCCTGTTGCCCTCGATGTCGAGGTCGCCATTGTCGTGGAAGATCGTCGGAGCGATCGGCAGAATGCCCTTATAGGGTTCGGTCATGGTCGGACTCTGTTTTCGCTGGGAGATGGAGGATCGAGGCAACGGTCAGGCCGGGCGCGTGGCGCGGCCGCCCCTGAGACGACGCAGGCCTGAGCCGAGCAGCGGCATGACCAGGAGCAGGACACCGATCGACATCAGGGTCGAGACCAGCGGGTTCGACCAGAAGATCGAGAGCGACCCTTGCGAGAAGATCATCGATTGCCGGAAGGCATCCTCGGCCTTGTCGCCGATGACCATGGCGAGCACCAGCGGCGCGATCGGATAATCGAGCTTCTTGAAGAGGTAGCCGACGATCCCGAAGATCAGCGCCAGCCAGATGTCGAATTCCTTGCTGGCAACGGTGAAGGCACCGATGAAGCAGATGATCACGATCAGCGGCCCGACGATCGAGAACGGGATGCGCAGGATCGAGGCGAAGAGCGGCACGGTCGCCAGCACGACGATGACCGCGACGACATTGCCGAGATACATCGAGGCGATCAGGCCCCAGACGAAATCCGGGCGCTCGACGAAGAGCATCGGGCCGGGATTGAGCCCCCAGATCATCAAGCCGCCCATCATCACGGCGGCCGTCGCCGAGCCGGGAATGCCAAGCGCCAGCATCGGCAGCATCGCGGCCGAACCGGCCGCGTGGTCGGCGGTCTCGGGCGCGATCACGCCCTCGGGCTCGCCCTTGCCGAACTTCTCGGGATTGCGCGAGGAGCGCTTGGCCATGGCATAGCTCATGAAGGAGGCCGCGGTCGGGCCTCCAGGCGTGATCCCCATCCAGATGCCGATGACGCTGGAGCGCAGCAGCGCCAGCCAGTAGCGCGGCAGCTTGGCTGCGGTCTTCAGAACGTCGGTCATCCTGACCTTGGCGTGGACACCGTCGAACTTCAGGCCCTCCTCCATGGTCAGCAGCAATTCGCCGATGCCGAACAGCCCGATGACGGCGATGAGAAAGCTGACGCCGGCGAGCAGCACGTCGAGATCATAGGTCAGCCGGACGCTGCCGGAGACCGAGTCCATACCAACCGAGGCGAGCGCAAAGCCGACACCCATCGAGACGATGGCCTTCAAGGGGGTGGCGCCACCAAGGCCGATGAAGCTCGCAAAGGTCATGAAATAGACCGCGAAATACTCGGGCGAGGAGAATTTCAGCGCGAATTTGGCAACCCAGCCGGAGAGCAGCGTGATCAGGATGACGCCCGCCATCGCGCCGAAGCCGGCGGAGAGGAACGCGAATGACAAGGCTTCGGTCGCCCTGCCCTGCTTGGCCATCGGGTGACCGTCGAATGTGGTTGCGACGGAGGATGGTTCGCCCGGGATGTTGAACAGGATCGAGGTGGTCGAGCCACCGAAAAGCGCGCCCCAGTAGAGCGAGGTCAGCAGGATGATCGCGGAGACCGGATCCATGGAGAAGGTCAGCGGCAGCATCAGCGACACGCCGTTGGGCGCGCCGAGGCCGGGCAGGACACCAACCAGGATGCCGAGCAGGACGCCCGCCATCATCAGCAGGATGTGGTGAGTGGTGAGCGCGACCGAGAAGCCGTGCATCAGGGAGGCGACATTATCCATGAGGCGGCACCGATCCGGAAAGGGAGATGATCACAGGCCGAGGAAAGACTCGAGCGGCCCCTTGAGCAGGCCGATCTGGAAGAACTTTTCGAGCGCGAGATAGAACAGCACGGCCGTCACGAAGGCGGTGCCGAGCGAGGCGAACCAGCTGTAGCGACCCTGGAAGCGCATGGTGAAGACGAGATAGAGGATGGTCGCGACATACATGCCGAGCGTGACGCTCAGCACGGCGAAGGCCAGCATCGGCAGGAAGAAGGCGGCAACGCGCTTGCCCTGCTCGCGATCGAGAAAGACGTCCTGCAGATTGCCGCATCCGGTAAAGCGCTTGCTCAGCGTCAGCACCAAGGTGCCGAGGCTCGCGGCGGCAACAAGCAGACCGGTATAGAAGGGGAAGGCGCCCGGCTGTGGCCCGGACGAATCCCAGCCGACGCCGAAGTCCAGTGCACCATAGACGATGCCGAGCCCGAAGATCATCGTGACCACGGCCATCGCGGATTCAGCCCAGAAGCGGGTGATCATCGCAGCCTCCTCCAGCGAACGGCTTCAGGCCGTCTCTTCACATTCAACGCGCCTGTCCCGGTCCTGTCGAAGGCGCCGGGTCAGGAAACGACCTGCCGCCGGCCGGCCCGTGGGCCGGCCGGCGGCAGGGAACCGTCTTACTTGACGACCCAGCCTTCGGCTTCGAAGGTCTTCTTGTTCGCGGCTTCGTCCTTGGCGACGAAATCGGCGAATTCCTTGCCCTTCATGAAGCGGCCGGTCTGCGAGGTGCGGGTGATGAATTCCTGCCACTCCGGCGTCTTGCTGACCTTTTCCATGATGTCGGCGTAGTAAGCGACCGCATCGGCGGGAACTTCGGCCGGCAGCCAGACGGTGCGCGGCATCTGGAATGTCTCGAGCGGGAGGCCAGCCTCCTTGCAGGTCGGGATATCGCCCCAGCCCTTGCCCTCGAAGACCGCCTCGCCCTTGGCGAGACGCACCGGGCTGAACACGCAGAGCGGCTTCACCTGGCCGGCCTTCCACTGGCCGATATTCTCGTTGGGGTTGTTGACGTTGGAGTCGATGTGACCACCGGCGAGCTGCACGGCGGCTGCGCTGCCGCCCTGGAACGGCACGTAGATCCACTTCACGCCAGCGGCTTCCTGGATCATCGAGGTCAGCGTCTGGTCGGTGTCCTTCGACTGGCTGCCGCCCATCTTGAGCGAGCCGGGCTTGGCCTTGACCGCATCGATATAGCTCTTGGCATCGGCATAGGGAGCCTGGCCGTTGACCCAGAGGATGAACTCGTCCAGCGCCAGCGCCGAGACCGGCGTCAGATCCGAGAGCTTGTAGCCGAGCTTGGCGACGTAAGGCAGCAGATAGGCGTTATTGGTGCCGAAGATGACGCGATGGGGGTCGCCCTTGCCGGCGCGGCCATGGATGTAGCCTTCAGCGCCGCTGCCGCCACCCTTGTTCACCACCACGATCGGCTGGTCGAAGAGCTTGTGCTTGGTGATGATCGACTGGATGACGCGGGCAAAATTGTCGGTGCCGCCGCCGGCGCCCGAGGTGACCACGAATTCCACCGGCTTGGTGGGCTGCCAGGCCTGCGCGGCGGTTGCACCGGCCAGGCTGAACGCGACCGCAATACCAACCGCAATGCTCGTCTTTTTCATTCGTTTCTCCCTTCGTGATTAGATGCCGGGCGGCTCATGAAACGGCTGCCCGGCCGCGGTGAACTCAAGCCGCCTTGCGTGCGGCCCTTCCTTCATTCGCCATCTTGATGGCGAGGCTGAGCGCCGCACGGGTCGCGCCGAGATTGGCGATGCCCTTGCCTGCGATCTCATAGGCGGTGCCGTGCGCCGGCGTGCAGATCGGGAACGGGAAGCCGCCGATCAGCGTGACGCCACGGTCGAAGCCGATCAACTTCATCGCGATCTGGCCCTGGTCGTGATACATCGTCAGCACGGCATCGAAATCACCGTTCCTGGCGCGCAGGAAGACGGTGTCGGAGGGGAAAGGCCCCTCGACGGTGAAGCCCCGGGCCTTGGCCTGCTTCACGGCAGGCTCGATCGTCTCGATCTCGTCACGGCCGAAATTGCCGCCATCGCCGGCATGCGGATTGATGCCGGCCACGGCAATGCGCGGCGGGTTGAAGCCGGCAGCGCGCAGATTGCCGTCGGCCAGCGTCAGCGCCTTGAGGATGCGCTCCTGGCTGATCGCAGCCGCGACCTCGGACAGCGGGATATGCGAGGTGACACGGGCGTTCCACAGCCCGTCGAGAATGTTGAACTCGCTGGCATCGCCCTCATAGCCGATGGCATCGCGCACGAAGCGGATCTCGTCGTCATAGCCGGGATAGGCGAAGCGCATCGCAGCCTTGTTGAAGGGCGTGAAGAACACGGCATCGGCCTTGCCTTCCCCAGCGAAGCGGAGCGCCCGACGGAAATTATCGGTCGCCGCCTGGCCGCCGGCGAGCGTCGCTTTGCCACGCTCGAGGGCGGCCGGATCGTGATTGGCGAGATCGATGAAGACCGGCTTCGCCGACTGGGCCGGAATCTCTTCGCCCTCGCGAATGACCAGCACGTCCGGATCGACCTTGGCGTCCGCAGCGCCGAGATCGAGCAGGCGCTTGTCGCCGAAGACGACATAGCGGGCAGACGAGCGCAGATCGGGCTCGAGCAGGATGCGCGCCAGCAATTCGGGGCTGATGCCGGACGGATCCCCCATCGCGACGGCTATCGTCGGCAGTGATCCGTTTGCGCGCATGTCCATCGCTCTCATTCTCCCACATGGCCGGATGTGATCAGGGCCAGACTTGGCCATCGACCTAGCATAGCCCTCTAAACGCTACAAGTATGCTGTATGCAGCATATCCATCTTGCTATAGGCTGAGCGCAAAGTGGCGGCCGGTTCAGAGTCGCGACGCGGCGCCCCGGAGGATCTGCCCATGAATTTTCATTCGCTCTACAACGGCATCAAGACCCCGATCGAGACCTGCCTGGTCGGCAGCGGCGGCTTCGGCCAGAGCTTCCTGGGCCAGGCAAGGCGGATCAGGCTGGTCAATGCGCGCATCGCTGTGGACATGACCGCGGAAGGCGCGGCCCGTGCCATGGCGGCCGCCGGCATTCCCGCCTCCGAAATCGTCGCCTGCGAAACACCGGCGGAAGCCAAGGCGGCCTGGGCGGCCGGTCGCCATATTGCCGCCGGGCGTCTGGAGACCGTCATCGACCTGCCCTTCCACCTGCTGATCGAGGCGACCGGCAGCCCGGAAGCCGCAACCCGCCACAGCCTGGCGGCGATCGAAGCCGGGCGCCATGTCGCGCTTGTCTCGAAGGAAGCTGACAGCGTCGTCGGCCCCGGTCTCGCCCGCATGGCGCAGGACAAGGGCGTCGTCGTCACGCCGGTGGACGGCGACCAGCCGAGCCTGCTGATCGCCCTCGTCACCTGGGCCGAGTTGCTCGGGCTGGAGATCATCGCCGCCGGCAAGTCGAGCGAATATGATTTCGTTCTCGATGCCGGGACCGGTGCGGTGACCTGCAACGGGGTGACGCATTCGCTCCCTGAGTTGCGCGAGCATTGGCTGCCCGGTTCGCGTTCGATCGTCGGCAATGCCGCCGAGCGTGCCCGCATCCTGGGCAGCGCCTTCCCGCTCAGGGCCGTTCCCGATCTCTGCGAAATGACGCTTGTCGCCAATGCGACCGGGCTTGGCCCCGATACGCCCGGCTTCCATGCCCCGCCGGCCCGCATTCCCGAAATCGCCGACCTCTTCGCCGAACGCCGCCAGGGTGGCCTGAGCGCGGGCACACGCCGAGTCGATGTCTTCCATCATCTCCGTCTGGCGGAGGAAGCGAGCTTCGCCGGCGGCGTCTTCATCGTCGTGCGCTGCGAGGACGATGCCACCTGGGACATGCTTGCCGGCAAGGGCCATGTGGTCAGCCGCACTGCCAAGACCGCGATGCTGTACCTGCCGCGACACCTGCTCGGCATCGAGGCCGCGACCAGCATTCTCGATGCGGCCGGGCTCGGCCGGTCCGGCTATGGCGAGGATTATCGTCCGCGCTGGGACCTGGTTGCCGTTGCGGAGCGGGACCTGCCGGCCGGTACCGTGCTCACCATGGGCGGCCATCACCACAGCATCGACAGCGTCGGCGCCGAAATGCGTCCGGCCGCGGCGCTCGCCGATGACCGCCCTGCCCCGTTCTACCTGGTTGCCAACCGCAAGCTGGTTCGCCCCGTGGCGGCCGGAGCCGCGATCAAACTCGGCGATGTCGAGATCGATCAGGGCTCGGTCCTGCTCCAGACCCGGCGCAGGCAGGACGAGATCTTCGCCGAAAGCCCGGTGGAGCGCGCAGCTGCGGCGCGTTGACAGGCTGACGACCCCATGCCGTAACGATGAAAACGAGGGACGGCGATGACAAACGAAGCCGACATCACCCGGGCCACGCCGGATATCTATCCGCGCATCACCCGGCGCACCTTGCATGACGAGGTCCTGGAGCGCCTGCGTGACATGATCATCGAAGGCCGGCTCGCCCCCGGCCAGCGGATCAACGAAGGGCAGGTCGGGGCCCAGCTCGGCGTCTCGCGCACCCCCTTGCGCGAGGCGATCAAGACGCTGGCAAGCGAGGGGCTGGTCGAGATCCTGCCCGCCAAGGGCGCGATCGTGCGCCGCTTCACCGACAAGGATCTCGCCCAGATCCTGCAGGTGCTGAAGACGCTCGAGCAACTCGGAGGCCGGATGGCCTGTCAGCTGGCCAGCGACGAGACGATCGAGGCGATCCACGCACTGCACAGGCAGATGCTGGAGCTATATGAGACCAAGAACCGGCTCGAATATTTCAAGCTCAACCAGGCGATCCACAGCGCCATCGTGGCCGCTTCCGGCAATGCCGTGCTGATGGAGATGCACGAGACCCTGCAGGCGCGGATCAAACGGCTGCGCTTCATCGGCAATGAGGGCCCGGTGAAATGGGCCGGGGCCGTGGCGGAGCATGAGGAGATGATCGTCGCGCTGAAGAAGCGCGACGCGGACGCACTGGCGGACGTCATCGGCCGGCACATGGACTCGACACGGCTGCGTGTCAGCGACGTCCTCTAACCCCGATATCCGGAACCTCGGCGCGGATTGCAGGTTATCCCTCATTGGGGGGCCGCACAGCTGCGAGGAATTGATGAGAGCAGTCCTGCTTGCCCTGGTGGCACTGGCGTTTTGCGTTTCCCGTGCTCCTGCACAGGAAGCGCTCCAGGCCGATGAATTCGTCAGACGAGCCGCAGTCTCGAACATGATGGCCGTCGAGCTCGGCACGCTCGCCTTGCAGAAGAGTTCCTCGCCCGAGATCAAGGCCTTTGCGCATCAGGCCGTGAACGACCGCACGATCGCAGGCACCGGCTTGCGCCAGATCGTGGCGAAGCGCTCTGGCATCGCCCTGCCGGAACGGCCCGACCAGGCCCATCAGGACATCCTGCGCGAGCTCGGCGACAAGCAGGGGCCTGAGTTCGACCGCGCCTATGTCGCCGCGCAGAAGCAAGCCCAGGACGAGGCGATGGCGCTGTTTTCCGGCTACGCCCAGGCTGGCACGGATACCGAACTGAAGGGTTTTGCCACCAAGACCTTGCCGCTCCTGCAAACCCAGGCCGAACTGACCCGAAAGCTGCCGGGCGCGGACTGAAGCGCGCTCCCCGGCACGGCGTCGTCTCGAGCGCCCCGGCCCGGGTTCCGGTCTCTGAAGACGGGGGTGCGACCCTTGCGCGAACTCGCAGAAGAGCCGGCCACTAGCCCCGAAGTCCGGTGTCGAGCTGACGGAGGAAATCTCCCATGCGGCTTCGACCGGTAGGCACGTTGGGCATGCGCCGCAAGACGTCGCGAACGGCCGGAGGCGCGTGTTTCAGAGCCCAGCGAAGCTGCTCATTGCCGACGGTCTCGTCATCTCCCGCTGCGATTTCGAGGGCCCGTGCCTGATGAGCCGCCGAGCCGAGGATGTGCCTGACCTGGTGCGGAGTGGCCTTGGGGTGCAGATACGCGGCCGCGGCCGCGAGACTGGCGGCCCGGGCGGCATCGGCAGCGGGAGGGTCCTGCGCCTCGCGAGCGGCGGCATGCGCCGCCCAGGCCTGCGAGCGCAACAAAGCGGTCCGCCTGCCTCCATGACCGAATGCCTCCGCACCCTCGATCGCGTCTCGCGGACGATGATCGGCAGGGTATCTCGCTTCGAAGAGCGACAGAGCCTGCCTGGCACAGCTTGCGGCATAGAGCGCGATCTCGCGCAGTTCGTCCTCGCCGAGTTTCATCGCGGTCTTGTCGTCGGCCATCGTCGTCCCCTTGGCGAGACACCGAAAACCCGATTGCGGTGCCAGAGCGATAGCGCGAGTGACAGGCGCCAAGCCTAGAGCACGCAGGCATACATGACGAAGACGCCGCCCGATCCGAACGGCCGTTCGTAAAGCGCGCGCGCCGGCTCGTTGTCCAGCTCGGTTCCGACCCAGACCTCCTCGCAACCGAGTTCGCGGCCCCAGGCGAACATGTCGTCAAGCATCCGCCGCGCCAGTCCCTGGCGCTGCAGCGCGGGGGCAACGGCGACCTCGTCGATATAGAGTTCCGTCTTCTTGTCGGGATGGCGATGGATCACGGCAGCGACCTGCGCCACCACCACGTCCTGGCGAAGCCCGACAAGCATGAGATGGCCCGGCGAGGCGAGATAGGCGCTGAGCCTTGCCGGATCGACCGGCTCGTCGAAAACATCCTCGTCGACGCGGTCGAACAGGGCCATATCCGCCGCGGTTACCCGCCTGATCTCGACTTCCACGATCTGCTCCCCTTTCGGCCCGCTTGACAGTCATCCGGCCCTCGCCTCCGCTTGTCGCAAAACAGGATGGGGAAGGATACGCTGGTCATGCTGACCTTGCGCCAGATCGAGGTGATCCGCGCCATCATGATCACCGGCACGATTGCCGGGGCGGCCAAGCTGCTCAGCGTCTCGGCGCCGGGCATCAGCCGCCTGATGAAGCATACCGAACGCACGCTGCGGTTGAAACTGTTCGAGCGCCGGCATGGGCGCTACATTCCGACCCCTGAGGCCAACGATATCTTCGAGCAGATCAACGGGGTCTACAAGAAGGTCGACGACCTGCATTACACGCTCGCCCGCATCGAGCGCGGCGGCGAGATCGAGCTCAAGCTCGGCTCCGTGCCGAGCATCTGCCATGTCATGGTGCCTCGTGCGATCGAGCGGCTGCGGCGCAAGCATCCGGACCTGCGCATCGACATCAACATCCTGAAGATCGAGGAGGCGCTCGACTATCTGCTGCTCGGCAAGGGCGAGATCGCGGCGATGAGCTACAAGCTCGACCATCCCGGTATCGATTTCGTCCCCCTGGCGGTGGGCGAACTGCTCTGCATCGTCCCCGACAGCCATGAGCTTGCCGGCCGCGCCTGCCTGTCGGCGCGCGAGATCGTGCAGCACGAACTGATCGGCATCGATCCCAACGATCCCTATGGCCGGGTCATGAGCGAGATCTTCAGCCGGCAGGGCCTGGCCTATGACATGCGGATCAAGGCCCGCTTCGGCACCACCGTCTGCTCGCTCGTGCGGGCCGGGCTCGGCATCGCCATCATCGACCAGTTCACCGTCGCGCATGGCTCGATGCAGGGCATCACCGCGATCCCGATCGAGGAGCCGACCCGCTTCCAGACCTATGTTGCGATCAAGAACGACAAGGCGCCTTCGCTCTATGCCGAAACCTTCGTCACCCTGCTGCGCGAGGAGATGAACGCGGTGGTCTCATCCCGCCTGCGCGCCTCAGTCAAGGCAGTGGAAAAGATAACATCAGGTTAGGTAATGCGATTGAATTGGTTATCGCGTTACTAGCCTAAATCGGTTTATGTGACGTATGGCAACGCCTGCGACCATGACGGGCGAGCCAAGAGGGATCGGACATGCCGGCAATCGCCGTCGCCAACAGGACCACGCGTGTGCTGCTCGGCTCGCCGATCGCGCATTCTGTGTCACTGGCGATGCACGCGGTGGCCGCACGGGCCGCCCGTTTCGAAGCGCGGTGCCACCTGATCGAGATCATCGGCGCAGAGCCTTCGGATAACGCGAAGGCCGAGGCCTTCGACAGGGTCATGGCGGCGCGCGCGACGATCGATCGCGCTGCCTGAGCGACGCCCCGGCGAGACCGGGCGGAGACAAGAAACCGGACAACTGGAGGAAACATCATGACATTCAAATGGATCATCGCCGCGGCCCTCGGCGCAGGGCTCGCAACCCCGGCGCTGGCGCAGGACAAGGTCAAGCTCGTCGACGTCGTCGAGCTCTCGGGTGCGGGCGCGACCGCCGGCACCAACTGGAAGAACGGCATCGATCTCGCCGTCGCCGACATCAATGCCAAGGGCGGCATCCTCGGCAAGCAGATCGAGATCGTCCATTACGACACGCAGACCAACCCGGGGAACACCCGCGCCGCGGTGCAGCGCGCCATCGACGAGGGCACCTATGCCGTGCTCGGCCCGGTCTTCTCCGGCCCGATCGGCGCCTCGATGCAGATTTCCCAGCGTGCAGAGATCGCCCAGTTCGTCGGCGGCGAGGCTGCCGGCCTGACCAAGCAGGGCAACCAGTACCTGTTCCGCACCTCGCTCAGCCAGGCTGCGGCGATGCCGAAGATCGCGAACTACCTGAAGAACACGGTCAAGGCGGGTTCGGTCGCCGTCGTCTGGGTCAATAACGACTTCGGCAAGGGCGGGCGCGACGCCATCCTACCCGAGCTCGAGAAGGCCGGCATCAAGGTGGCGGCCGATGTCGCGACCGAACAGGGCCAGGCCGATTTCGCCGCCGACGCCATCAAGATCAAGAACTCGAATGCCGACGCGATCTTCGTCTATCTCAACGAGGAAGAGAGCGCCCGCTTCCTGCGCGCCGCCAAGCAGCAGGGCATCAGCAAGCCGATGGTCGGCGAGACGACGCTGCTCGGCGCCAAGGTCATCGAGCTCGCGGGCGACGCTGCCAACGGCGTCAAGGGCCATGTCGGCCTCTCGATCGACGCGCCGATCCCGGCCTTCCAGGAATTCGGCAAGAAGTACCAGGCCAAGTACAACTATGCCTCCGACCATAACGGCCTGAAGGGCTACATGGCCGTCTACATGATCAAGTGGGCGACCGAGAAGCAGAACAAGTTCGACAAGAAGGGCCTCGCCGATACGCTGCGCGGCGCGACGATCAAGCCTTCGGACGAGCCGGGAATCCTGATGGAAACCACCATTGAGAGCAATGGCGACCTCGACCGCGAGAGCTTCCTCGCTGAGGTGATCAACGGCAAGCAGGTGATCAACGCGACCCTGCCCAAGATCAAGCCGTAAGACCAGGCCTTACGACGAAAACACCTCGCCACGTCATCCCGGGCGACCGAACGGACGCCCGGGATCCAGAAGCGGACGCAACGCGCCGGAACTGGCTTGCGGCTCCATGCGGCCTGCGGCCGCCAGCGCCAGGGGGACGACGGCAGGTCGCAACACAGGCAGCGCCAACAGGACGAGGACGCGCCATGGCTGAATTCATCGCCTATCTCATCGCCGGCATCGCCACAGGCGCGATCTACGCGCTGGCCGCGATCGGCTTCACGCTGGTCTGGCAGACCTCGCAGACGATCAATTTCGCCCAGGGGGAGTTCGTCATGCTGCCGGCGGTGCTGGTCCTGCTCGCCATCAAGCTGTTCGGCGCGCCGATCTGGCTGGGCGCACTGATCGGCATCGCCGCCTTCATCCTGATCTTCGGCGTCGGGTTCAAGGTCGCGGTGGTCGATCCGATGATCCGGCACGGCGTGCTGCCGCTTGCCATCGCCACGATGGCGCTCTCGATCATCATGAAGGAAGGCGCCAAGGACGGCTTCTCGGCGGAGGCTCAGAACTTCCCCTCCTTCGTGCCGACCCAGACGATCTCGGTCTTCGGCGCCTCGATCTCGCTGCAGCATGTCGCCATCATCGTCGTCGCCTTCGCCGTGATCGGCCTGCTGCAATGGTTCGTCGGCGGCACGCGGCTTGGCCGACAGATGCAGGCCACGGCCCAGAACCCGACCGTCGCGCGCATTCTCGGCATCCCGGTCGAGCGCATGGTGCTGCTGACCTTCGTGATCAACGCCGCGCTTGCCGTCGTCGCCTCGGTGCTGATCTCACCGATCTATCTGGCAAAATTCTCGAACGGCGAGGTCATCGGCCTGTTCGCCTTCATCGCCGCCATCGTCGGAGGCTTCAACCAGGTGCGCGGCGCGCTGGTCGGCGGACTCGTGGTCGGCATCGTCGACAGCATGGCGGCGGCCTATATCTCATCCTCCTATCGCCTGGCCGTGCCGCTCGTTCTTCTCGTCGTCATCATCCTGCTCAAGCCGGAAGGCCTGATGGGCCGCAAAGAGGAGCGCCGCGTATGACCGCGCCCGCGACCGAGGCAAGCCTGCCGCAGCAGCGCGGCCGCCTTTCAAGAGTGCCGTCCCTTGCCGCCTTCGCCGACGGCACCCTGATCACGCTGATGCTCGGCGCCGTCATCCTCTGGTTCGCCCCGGCCGGCATGGGCCGCTATGGTACCTATGTGCTCTCGCTCTGGCTGGTGATGAGCATTGCCGTGATGGGCCTCAACCTGACGCTCGGCTATGCCGGCCTGAAGTCTTTGGCACAGGCCGCCTTCATGGGGCTCGGCGCCTATGCGACGGCGCTGCTGACCACCAAGGTCGGGCTGAACTGGTACGCCTCCTTTGCGACCTCGGGCCTGCTGACCTTCGCGGTCGGGCTAGTGCTCGGTTTCCCGGCGCTGCGGGTCAAGGCGCATTACCTCGCCTTCGTCACGCTCGCCTTCTCCACGCTGATCTGGCTGATCCTGCGCAACGAGCAATGGCTGACCGGCGGCGTCTTCGGGCTCTCGAACATCCCGCGCCCCAGCTTTTTCGGGCTCAAGCTCGACGGCGCGCTCGCCTTCCACCGTTTCGTCGTCATCGTCACCCTGATCCTGGCGATCGCGCTATGGTGGATGATCCGCTCGCCCTGGGGCCGCGCCTTCACGGCGCTGCGCGAGAACCCGATCCGGGCCGCCAGCCTCGGCATCGACACGCGCATGTACACGCTGCTCGCCTTCGCCATCGGCTCGGCCTATGCCGGCTTTGCCGGCGCGCTCTACGCTCCGCTGGTCGAATTCATCGACCCCTCGCCCTTCTCGCTGTCGCAGAGCTTCTTCTTGCTGCTGATGGTGGTCGCGGGCGGCGCCGGCTACCTGCTCGGCCCGTTCATCGGCGCGCTGCTCGGCGTGGTGCTGCCGGAATGGCTGCGCGTCGTCGGGTCGCTCTACCTGATCATCTTCGCGACCATCGTCATGCTGCTGCTGATCGCCTGCCCGCAGGGCGTGAGCGGCCTGCTCGAACGCGGCTGGGCGAAGCTCACCGGCAAGGGCAAGATCGGCAAGAGCGTGGCCGCCAACACCGGAGGCCGCTCATGAGCCCGGTCCTCGAAGTCTCGAACATCCACAAGGCCTTCGGCGGCATCAAGGCGGTGAACGGTGTCTCCTTCTCCGTCAAGGAGGGCGAGATCCTCGGCATCATCGGGCCGAATGGCTGCGGCAAGTCGACCCTGTTCAACTGCATCCTGGGCCAGCTCGACCCGACCGAGGGCACGGTGAAACTCGACGGCAAGGAGGTCACCGGCATGCGCCCCTCCGACCTCAACCGCCTCGGCGTCAGCCGCACATTCCAACTGCTCCAGGTCTTCCCCGAGCTCTCGGTGCGCGAGAACCTGATCCTCGCCGGCCAGGAACATGAGGGCACGATGCTCACGCGCTTCTTCGGGCGGCGCGATGCCGGGCTGACGGAGAAGGCCGACCGGATGATCGGTTTCTTCAAACTCGGCCATCTCGTCGACGCCAAGGCGGGCGGGCTCTCCTATGGCCAGCAGAAGCTGCTCGATGCCGCGATGGCCTTCATGGCGGGGCCCCGCCTCGTGCTGCTCGATGAGCCGGCGGGCGGCGTCAACCTGACCATGCTCGGCGACCTCAAGGAGCGCCTGCGCGCCATCAATGCCGAGCAGGGCGCGACCTTCGTGGTGATCGAGCACAACATGGACTTCGTCATGTCGCTCTGCACCCGCGTGCTCGTGCTGGCGGAAGGCAAGGTCCTGGCCGAGGGAACGCCTGCCGAAGTCAGGGCCAATCCACAGGTCATCGAAGCCTATCTCGGCCATTGAGGAGCGACTGGAATGGACGCCCATATCCTCGAACTCGACGGCGTGGTCGGCGGCTATGGCGCCATGACCATCCTGAACGGCACGAGCTTCAAGGTCCGGCGCGCCGCCATCACCACGGTGATCGGCCCCAACGGCGCCGGCAAGTCGACCGTCTTCAAGGCGATCTTCGGCCTGCTCAAGGTCCGCGAGGGCCATATCCGGCTGGACGGCACCGAAATCACCCACTGGAACCAGCGCAAGCTCCTGGAGGCCGGCATCTGCTATGTGCCGCAGGGGCGCAACATCTTCCCCGAGCTCTCCGTGCGCCATAATATCGAGCTCGGCGCAGTCGCGGCGGGCTCGCGCATCACCGATATGCCGAAGCGGCTGGAAGCCGCGCTCGATCGCTTTCCGGCGCTGCGCCGCAAGGCCGACCAGCAGGCGTCCACCCTCTCGGGCGGCGAGCAGAAACAGCTCGAGATCGTGCGCGGATTGCTGCTCGACCCCAAGCTCGTGCTGATCGACGAGCCCTCGATCGGGCTGTCGCCGATGATGGTGCAGGAGACTTTCGGCATTCTGCAGAATCTGCGCACGGGCGGCGTCACCATCCTGATGGTCGAGCAGAATGCCCGCTCGGCGCTGGAGATCTCCGATGAGGGGCTTGTGCTGGAGCTGGGCCAGACCAGGATGCAGGGACCGGCTGCCGATATCCTCGCCGATCCGCGCGTCGGCCAGCTCTTCCTCGGCGGCGCAATGACGGAGGCCGCATGAGCAAACCTCTCCAGATCGCGCTCGTCGGCGCCGGCCTGATCGGCCGCGCCCATCTCCTGCGCATCGAGGCCTCGCCGGATTGCGCACTGGCCGCCATCTGCGACCCGACCGAGGCGGCAAAGGCCATCGCGGCCGAGCGGAATCTGCGCTGGTTCCCGTCGCAGCAGGAGATGCTGGCAGCGATGAAGCCGGACGGCGCCATCATCGCGACGCCCAATGCGCTGCATGTCCCGGGCGCGATCGACTGCCTCGAGGCCGGCGTGCCGGTGCTGGTCGAGAAGCCGCTCGCCGAGAGCGTCGCTGCGGCGCAACAGCTCGTCGATGCCCAGGCGCGCACGGGCGTCGCCGTGCTTGCCGGCCATCACCGCCGCCACAACCCGATCGTCAAGGCGGCGCGAAGGATCGTCGGCGAAGGCGGCATCGGCCGGCTGGTCGCCGTCAATGCGCTGTTCCTGATCAAGAAGCCGGACGACTATTTCGACGTCGCCTGGCGGCGCGAACCGGGCGGCGGGCCGGTGCTGATCAACCTGATCCACGATATCGACAATCTCCGCTTCATCTGCGGCGAGATCGACAGCGTGCAGGCCATCACCTCCAACGCGACACGCGGCTTTGCCGTCGAGGACAGCGCCGCCCTGATCTTCCGCTTCAGCAATGGTGCACTCGGGACCGCGACCGTCTCGGACGTAACGCCCTCGCCCTGGAGCTGGGAGCTCAGTTCGGGCGAGAACAAGGCCTATCCGCAGCGCGAGGGCCATTGTTACCTGATCGCCGGCAGCGAAGGCTCGCTGGCCTTGCCGAAGCTCGATTTCTGGCACTACCGGGACAAGGCCGGCTGGTGGGAGCCGCTCCAGCACGAGAGCCGTGGCGTCGAGCCTGTCGAACCGCTGGCCGAACAACTCAGGCACTTCTGCGCCGTCATCCGCGGCAGCGAAGCGCCGCTGACCGGCGCAGCCGATGCCGCCCGCACGCTGGCGGTCGTCGAGGCCGTTGCAGAGGCAGCCCGAACCGGGGCAACCGTCAAGCCCGCTCCGCTGCGGGTCTTGTCCGGGACAGGTGCAGCATGAAACCGACCTCGATCGCCACCGTCTCGCTCAGCGGCGATCTTGCCGAGAAGCTGCAAGCCATCGCCGGCGCCGGGTTCGATGCGGTTGAGGTCTTCGAGAATGACTTCCTGACCTTCGACGGCAGCCCGCGCGATGTCGGCCGGATGATCGCCGATCTCGGCCTGGGCATCGCCGCCTTCCAGCCCTTCCGCGATTTCGAGGGCATGCCGGAGCCGCAGCGCGCCCGCGCCTTCGCCCGGGCCGAGCGCAAATTCGCGATCATGAACGAGCTCGGCGCCGAGCTGATGCTGATCTGCTCCAATGTCTCGCCGCAGGCCGAGGCCGGCATCGACCGTGCAGCGGCCGATCTGCGAGAGCTCGGAGCCCTGGCGGAGAAACATGGCGTCAAGGTCGGGTTCGAGGCGCTGGCCTGGGGCCGGCATATCAACGACTACCGCGACGCCTGGGAGATCGTGCGCCGGGCCGACCATCCGCGCATCGGCCTGATCCTCGACTCGTTCCACACGCTTGCGCGGCGCTCGCCCCTGGGGCCGATCACGACGATCCCCGGAGACCGCATCTTCCTCGTCCAGCTCGCCGATGCGCCCGCGCTGGACATGGATGTGCTGAGCTGGAGCCGGCATTTCCGCTGCTTCCCCGGACAGGGCGATCTGCCGGTGGCGAATTTCGTCAGGGCCGTCGAGGCGACGGGCTATTCCGGGCCGCTCTCACTCGAGGTCTTCAACGACCAGTTTCGCGCCGGCTCGGCCCGGCGGCTCGCGACCGACGGCGTGCGCTCGCTGATCCAGCTCGCCGACCAGGTCGCGCCGGAGCTGCCACCGCGCGCGCCCTGCCTTGCCGTCGAGTTCATCGAGTTCGCGCTCGACGAGGAGACGGCCCACAGCCTGGCGGAACTCTTCACCGCGCTCGGCTTCCGGCAGACCGGGCACCATGTCAGCAAAGCGGTAACGCGCTGGAGCCAGGGCGGCATCAATCTCGTGCTCAACACCGAGAAGGACGGCTTTGCCCAGTCGCATGCGATCATGCACGGGCCCGGCGTCTGTGCGATCGGCCTGCGGGTGGCGGATGTGGCGCAGGCCATGGCGCGGGCGAAGCAGCTCAAAATCGCAGCCTTCGAGCAGCCGATCGCGCCGGGCGAGATGCATATTCCGGCGATCCGTGGAGTCGGCGGCGCGCTGATCTACTTCACCGAGCCCAAGGGCGAGCTCGGCCATGTCTGGGAGAAGGAGTTCATCGCAACGGCAGATGAGCGCGCGCCCTCACCTGCCCTCCTGGACAGCGTCGACCATATCTCGCAGTCGATGGACTACGAGGAGATGCTGTCCTGGCTGCTGTTCTATACCTCGCTCTTCGAACTGGAGCGCATCCAGCAAACCGATGTCGCGGATCCCGCCGGACTGGTCGCGAGCCGGCCGATCATCAGCAGAGACGGTGCCGTCCGCTTCGTGCTCAACGGTTCGCAGGCGACACGGACGCTCTCCTCGCGCTTCGTCTCCGAGCATTTCGGCTCTGGCGTGCAACATATCGCCTTCAGCGCACCCGACATCTTTGCCGCCGTCACGGCGATGCGCGCGGCAGGGCTGTCCTTCCTCGACATCCCCGCGAACTATTACGACGACCTGGAGGCCCGGCACGGACTGGAGCCCGACGTCATCGACCGGCTGCGCGAGCACCACATCCTCTACGACCGCGACGGCGAGGCCGAGTTCCTGCAGGTCTACAGTCACGTCTTCGCCCAGCGCTTCTTCTTCGAGATCGTCGAGCGTCGCGGCGGCTATTCCGGTTTTGGCGCGGTCAATGCACCGATGCGCCTTGCCGCCCAGGCCCGCGAGGCACGCCCGGTGACGGTGCCCCGCCCCCTGCGAGACTGAAAGGCCCGGCAAGGGAAGGCCGGAGCCTGCGCGAAGGCCGAAGCATTCGTGCAGACCCCGGCCCCGGTGAGGCGCCGCAGGGGGAGGAGCACCGCAGCGCAGCTCACTCACCCACGCAGCATGTCCATAGGTGCGGCAAAATAACAGTAGCCATCGCCCGCCTTGGCCAGATTACCGAAACCCGGCCAGGCAAAGTGATAGGACATTACGGGTGTCTTGTTGGCCGCCAGCATGCCGAGCAGCTTCACGCGCGACTGTGCGGCCTGTTTGGGGTCGCTGTCATAGGCGAATTCCATCAGCGGCTTCTCGAGCAGCAGCACCGCGTGGTGGGTCAGATCGCCAAGGAATGCGAAGGTCTTTCCGCCCGAGGACACCATGAAGATGTGATGGCCGGCGGTGTGGCCCGGCGCCGCGATCGCCTGGATGCCCGGCAGGAATTCCTGACCATCCCGGAAGAAGACGATGCGGTCGCGCACCGGCAGAAGATTGGCGCGCGCGTGTTCGACGAAGGCCTTGAGAGGCGAGCCGAGCTTGCTTTCATCCGTCCAGAAATCGAAATCGATCTGGCTGATATAGATCTGCGCATTGGGGAAATTGGCCTTGCCGTCCGCCGTGCAGATGCCGCCGATATGGTCGATATGGGCATGGCTGCAGACGATGGCGTCGATATCCCCGGGCTTGATGCCGGCCTCCTGCAGGCTCTTCTGCAGGCGCCCGGTCGTCGGGCCGAAGGCCTTCGAAAAGCCCATGCCGGTGTCGAACATCACCAGCCGATCGCCAAAATTCACCACCGGAACGTTCTGCTCGAGGACGACATTGTCCTTCGGCAGGAAGTTCGTCTCCAGCATCCTGTAGACCTCGTCCTTGGCGACGCCGACGAAATTCGTGCCGGGGTCCCCGAGCGGCAGCGGCCCGTCGGAGATGACCGTCACCTCGGAAGGGCCGAGCATGAAGCGGTAGAAATAGGGCGCCTGATTGTTGGAGAGCGGCGCCTTGGCGAAGGACGTGGCGCCGATCGGCATGGTCGCCCCCGCCGCAAGCGCGACAGCGCCGCTGAGGAAGCCGCGACGGCTGGCACGGCTCGGCAAGATCAGATCCCTGGACATGGCATTCCTCCTGAACGTGACCATCCGGCGTCTTGCGCCGGTTGCTGCTGCTGGGCGTTCCGGATGAGGCGCTCCTTGAAGAGGGCCTCCCGTCCTCACGCCACCTGCGAGGATGCACGTGCCGTTGCGTGACGGCCAATAAGCCTTCGCTCTGGCGCGCATAACCGAAAGCTTGGGCGCCCCCGGCAAGAGTGCTTCAGAGAGGGTGCGACAAGACGCTGATTTCACGGCGTTTCGCTGCGCCCCGCGGCGCGTTGCCGTTCAGCCGTTGCATGGCCGTGCCGGGGGTCTCTGGCCTTCGCACGCCGCGGACGCTACCACCATGCGGCGATCATTCATGGGCCGCCGGGAGAGATGAAGCCGCGATGGATCTGCGCCAGCTCCGCTATTTCACCGCGATCGTCGAGCAGGGCTCGTTCTCGAAGGCTGCGACCAAGCTGCGCGTCGCCCAGCCGGCACTCAGCCAGCATCTGCGCCATATGGAGGATGAGCTCGGCGTGCCGCTCCTGCATCGCGGCACGCGCGGCGTCATCCCGACCGAAGCAGGCGAGCGCCTGCTCGCGCGGGCTCGCTCCATCCTCGCCGAATTCGCCGAGCTGCGCGACTCCGTGCGCGGCGTATCGGCCGCGCCCGGCGGCGAGGTCCGCATCGGCCTGCCAGGCACCGTCAGCGAACAGTTCAGCGTGCCGCTGATCGAGGCGGCGCGGGACCGCTACCCCGCCGTGCGCATCCGCATCGCCGAGGCGATGAGCGGCTTCGTACTCGACTGGCTGCGCCGCGGCGAGGTCGACCTCGCGGTGATTTACTCAACCTCCGACCCCAAGGGCCTCGGCATCCACCATGTCCTGACGGAGGAGCTCTGCCTGTTCGGAGCGCCTTCGCTGAATGCCGTCGCGGCGCCGGCCGGGGGCACCGTCAGCCTGACCGAGGCGGCCAAACTCGATCTGATCCTGCCGGGCCAGGGGCACGGGTTGCGCGACCAGATCGACGAGGCCGCGCTTGGCGTCCACGCCGCCATCAACCCGGCGATCGAGATCGAATCCTATTCGCAGATCAAGCGGCTGGCGGAGCGTGGGCTGGGCTACGGCATCCTGCCCCGCATGGCCGTCAGCCCGCAGGCCAGGGCCGGCATCTTCCAGACCTGGAGGATCGACAGGCCGGCGCTGCACCGCAAGGTCTATCTCGCCTACTCGACCGAGCGCCCGATGCCGGCTGCGGCGCGCGCCATCGGCCAGCTGTCCTGGGAGATCCTGCGCGGGCTGGTGGCCGACGAAACCTGGACGGCGACGCTCGGTGAGGACGGCGATCGCCCGGCCTTATACGGCTGATCGCGATTTCCTCTTTGACAGGGGTCGCATCGCGCCCGACCTTCACACCGGCCATAGAACTCAGCCTGCCCGAGGAAACGCCCGTGAAGATCCGCGCCGCCGTCCTGAATGCCAGCCCCGTCGCCGCGCCCTATGCGCGCTCCAGGCCGCTTGCGATCGAAGAGGTCGAGCTCGCTCCGCCCGGTCCGGGCGAGGTCCTGGTCCGCGTGCGGGCCGCCGGACTCTGCCATTCCGACCTCTCGGTGATCGACGGCAACCGGCCCCGCCCGGTGCCGATGGTGCTCGGCCATGAGGCGGCCGGCGAGGTCGTCGAGCCCGGCCCCGGCGTGAACGACCTCAAGAAGGGCGACCGCGTCATCATGGTCTTCGTCCCCTCCTGCGGCCATTGCGCGCCGTGCAGCGAGGGTCGCCCTGCCCTGTGCGAGCCCGGCAACGCGGCCAATGGCGCAGGCGAGCTGCTCGGCGGCGGGCGCAGGCTCTCGGCCCATGGCCGGGCGGTGAACCACCATGTCGGCGTCTCGGCCTTTGCCGAGCATGCGGTGATCTCGCGCTACTCGCTGGTGAAGATCGAGGCCGATATCCCGCACGAGATCGCGGCGCTGTTCGGTTGCGCGGTGCTGACCGGGGTTGGCGCCGCGGTGAACACGGCAAAGGTCCGCGCCGGCGAGAGCGTCGCCGTCGTCGGCCTTGGCGGCGTCGGGCTGAGCGCGCTGCTCGGCGCTGTCGCCTGCGGCGCCGCCCGCGTGATCGCGGTCGATCTCTCCGAGGACAAGCTCCGGATCGCCCGCGAGTTGGGCGCTACCGACACCTTCAATGCCGGCGATACCGGCGTCGTCGAGGCGATCCGCGCGGCGACCAAGGGCGGCGTCGACCACGGGCTGGAGATGGCCGGCTCGGTCAAGGCGCTCGACCTCGCCTACCAGATCACCCGGCGCGGCGGCACGACGACCACGGCCGGCCTTGCCAACCCGGCGCACACGCTCGCGCTCGCTCCGGTCAAGCTGGTCGGCGAGGAGCGGACCCTGAAGGGCTCCTATGTCGGGAGCTGCATCCCCGGCCGCGACATCCCGCGCTTCATCGACCTCTACCTGCGCGGCAAGCTGCCGGTCGACAAGCTGCTGACCAGCACGAGCGGGCTCGACGAGATCAACGAGGGTTTTGACGCGCTGGCCGAAGGCCGCACGATCCGCCATGTGATCCTGATGTAGGCATCCGCCTCGAGGCTCATGCCTTGGGGGGCGTCGGCGCGCGCCGCGCCAGCGCAGCCGCAAGCGTGGCCGCGAGCATCAAGGCGGCAGCGACCACTGCCAGCGCCGCGAACCCGGCATGATCGTAGAGCGGCCCGAATGCGGCCGTGCCGACCGACGCGGGATTCAGCGCGACGTGCCCCCTCTCCCCTTGCGGGAGAGGGTTGGGGTGAGGGGTCGCGCGACGTTGGAAGGTTTGAGGCTTGCGGGGCGATAACCGGCAAGGGCACCGCGCCCCCCTCATCCGACCCTTCGGGCCACCTTCTCCCGCAAGGGGAGAAGGTGGGGCGCGATTCCCTCCCGATAACTATCGGAGAGGGTTTTCGGCGAGGTTCCCGCGCTTCACCGTGAAAGAGTCAGCCGTGCTTGTGGACGATCGTCTTGGTCACCGCGAACTCTTCCAGCGCCATGAAGCCCTTCTCGCGGCCATGGCCGCTCTTGCCGGTGCCGCCGAAGGGCAGCTCGATGCCGCCTCCGGCGCCATAACCATTGATGAAGACCTGCCCGGCGCGGACGCTCTTGGCGACACGCTGCTGGCGCCCGCCATTGCCGGTCCAGATGCCGGCCACGAGTCCATAGGCGGTCGAATTGGCAAGCCGGATGGCGTCGCTCTCGTCCTCGAACGGGAACGCCGAGAGCACCGGCCCGAAGACCTCCTCCTGCTCCAGGCGGTTGCCCCGCGGCACCGGACCGAACAGGGTCGGCGTGACGTAGAAGCCGCCATTCGGCACGCCCTGCGCGATCTGCCCCTCGGCGAGGACCGGGATGCCCTGCTCGCGGGCCTGGTCAATGAAGTTCTGCACCCGGCCCTGCTGCCTGGCGTTGATCACCGGCCCGCAATCGAGATCCATTTCCGGCGTGCCGGCCCGCAGCATGGAGAACTGCCTGGCGACGGCGCCGACGAACGCGTCATAGACGTTTTTCTGGACCAGCACGCGGCTGCCGGCGGAGCAGGTCTGCCCGGTGTTCTGCACGATGGCCTTGCAGACGATCGGAACCGCCGCGTCGAAATCGGCATCGTCGAAGACGATCTGCGGGGACTTGCCGCCGAGTTCCAGCGTGCAGCCGATCAGGTTCTCGGCGCAGGCCTTCTGCACCATCTTGCCGACCTCGGGCGAGCCGGTGAACGACATGAAGCCGATGCCGGGATGGGCCGAGAGTGCGGCGCCCGCCTCATGGCCGCGCCCGGTGACGATATTGATCGCGCCATCGGGAAAGCCGACCTCGGAAGCGAGAACGGCCAGTCTGAGCGCCGTCTGGCAGGCCTCCTCCGCGGGCTTGAGCACCACCGCATTGCCCATGGCGAGCGACGCCGTCAGCGAACGGCCGAACATCTGCGCCGGATAGTTCCAGGGCAGGATATGGCCGGTGACGCCGTGCGGCTCGTGCACGACGCTGACGCTGTACCCGTTCATGAAGGGGATGACATGGCCATGCACCTTGTCCGCCGCGCCGCCATAGAATTCGAAATAGCGCGCCGTCGCCTCGATATCGGCCCTGGCCTGCGCCATCGGCTTGCCGGTATCCTGCGCCTCGATCCTGGCCAGTTCGTCGAAATGGTCCTGCACCTTGAGCGCGAGCTTCGCAATCAGCCGGCCCCGCTCTGCCGCCGTCAGCTTGCCCCAGGCACCCTCATAGGCGGCTTGCGCAGCCTTCACCGCATCGTCGATATCCTCGGCCGTGCCGCAGGCGATGCGGGTGAATTCCTCGCCGGTCGCGGGCGCAAGCACCGCCATGGTTTCGCCTGTCCGGCCGTCGACATGGCGGCCATTGATGAAATGCTGCGTCATAGGGTGTCCTTCCGAAGTCAATGCAGGCCTGCGGCTTCCAGCGAACTCGCCGCCAGACCGCCGGCAATCTCGGTCACCTCGCCGCGCTCGATCGCATAGCTGCGCTCGGCGAAGGTCCGGAGCAGGCTGGGATTGGATTCGGTGATGAGCAAGGCGATGTCGGGATGGCTGTCGCGCAGGGCGCGCAAGGCAGCGGCATAACGATTGGCGAGCACGGGGGCGAGCCCCTGGAACGGCTCATCCAGCAGAATGATGCGCGTGCCGACCATCAGTGCGCGCGCCAGCGCAGCCATCTTGCCCTGCCCGCCGGAGAGGCCGGCGGCCGGCCGGTGGCGCAGATCGGCGAGTTCCGGCAGCACCTGGTAGACGCCTTCCAGGCGCCTGGCGATCTCGGCCTCGCGCACCTTCATCACCTCGGCCGGCAGGCGGATATTCTCCTCGATGGTGAAGGTCGAGAACAGGCGGCGGTCTTCCGGGGCGTAGCCGATGCCAAGGCGCGGGCGCTCATGCGGCTTGACCTGCAGCAACGGCCTGCCGTCGAAGAAGATCTCCCCGGCAGTCACCTTCATGAAGCCCATGATGGCACGCAGCAGGCTGGTCTTGCCCGCGCCATTGCGGCCGATCAGCGCCACCGTCGCGCCCTCGGCGAGGGACAGATCGACCTTGCGCAGCACCTGCACGCCCTCGATCTCGGCAGTCAGGCCCTTGATCTCCAGCATGATCAGACTCCCACGCCGATGACGGTCTCGCGGACCTCGGGATGGTTCAGGATCTCGTCGGGCGTGCCCTCATGGGCAATGCGCCCACCGGCCCAGACGGCGACGCGGCTGGCGTAGCGCGCGACCACATCCATGTCGTGCTCGACGAAGATGGCGGTGGTGGCGCGGGCATCGAGCGCACGGGTGAGCGTATCCATCACCTGGAATTTCTCGTGGCTGGAAACGCCGCTGGTCGGCTCGTCCATGAAGATCAGCTTCGGTTCGAGCGCGAGCGCGACCGCGATGTCGATGAGCTTGCGCATGCCCTCCGGCAGCTCGCGCACGATGCGGCGGCCGGCCTCCTTCAACCCGACGATGTCGAGCAGCGCCCACATCTCCTCGGTCTTCGGATGACGGTCGAGCCTGAGGAAGGGCGACCATGTCCCCTCCCGGGCGCTGAGCGCCAGCAAGAGGTTCTCGATCACCGTGTTCTCGAGGAAGAGCTGCGGGATCTGGAAGGAACGACCGACGCCGAGCCGGGTGATGGCGCGCGGCGAGAGCGCCGTGATGTCGCTTCCCGCGAAGAACACCCACCCCGCCTGCGGCTTGAGATAGCCGGTGCAGAGATTGATGAAGGTGGTCTTGCCGGCGCCGTTGGGTCCGATGATCGCGATGCGCTCATTGGCGTGGACCTTGAGGCTCGCGCCATTCGCGGCCTGCACGCCGCCGAAGCGCAGCTCGAGGTCCCGGGCTTCGAGGATGAGTGCGCTCATTGGCCCGTCCCCGCCGGCTTGCGGCCGGTCATCAGGCCATAGAGCCCGTTCGGCGCGAAGAAGATAATGACGAGAAGCATCACGCCGAGCACCGCATGCCAGGTCTCGGGCGCATAGACCGCCGCATAGCCCCGGATGATCTGGAACATCAACGCCCCGAGGAAGGGGCCGACGACGCCGCCCACCCCGCCCAGGATGGCGATGAAGACGAACTCGCCCGAACGGACCCAATAGGCCAGTTCCGGCGTGACATGGCCGGAGACGAGCGCGATGACCGCCCCGCCGAGCCCGGCCAGCAGGCCCGACAGCACATAGGCGCCGAAGAGCACCTTGCGGCTGGAGACGCCGAGATATTCGAGCCGCGTCTCGTTCGACTTGATCGCCTCCAGGGCCTTGCCGCCGGGCGAAAGGAGATAGCGCGCGACGCCGAGCGCTGCGAGAACCGCCAGGCCCAGCGTGATGTAGAAGATCCAGAGCTCGAACTCGCCGCGCTCGAGGCTGATGCCGGCGAGCGTGGGGCGCGGGACGCGCTTGCCATCGGCACCGCCCGTGATCGAGAACAGCTTCTCCAGCAGCGAGAAGAACACCATCGAGATGGCAAGGTTCAGCATGCCGAAGAAGATCGCCCGGTAGCGCACGACGAAGAGCCCGACCAGGGCCGCAAGCAGCCCGGAGGCCGCGGTTGCGACCGGCACGAGGATCAGCACCTCATGGCCGAAGCGGGCCGCCGCCATGAAGGCGACGACATAGGCGCTGAAGGCGAAATAGAGCCCATGGCCGAAGGAGACCTGCCCGGCCCGCAGCAGCACGAGGATGCCGAGCGCCGCCAACCCCTCGCACAGCGCGACGGTCAGGATGACCGTCGACCAGGGCGAGAGCAGCGGGAAGATGATGAGCGCAGCGAGCAGGCCCGCGCCGATGATGAGCTGGCGGGCCATCACACCTTCCTCGTCTGTACGGTGGTGAACAGGCCCTCGGGCTTGATCAGCAGCACCGCGACCATGATCAGATAGGGGATCAGCACGTCGAATTCGGGCGCGAAATAGACGGCGACCGAGCGGCCGAGCCCGATCAGCAGGGCCGCGACCGCCGCGCCCTCGATGCGGCCGAGCCCGGCGGTGGCCGCGACCGCGAAGGAAAGCACGATCATGCCCGAGCCGATGCCGGGGGTGAGCGAGGTCGTGGCCGAGGAGAGCGCGCCGCCAAGCGCGGCAAGCGAGGCCCCGATGATGAAGGTGATCAGGTAGACCCGCGTCGCGTCGATCCCCATCGCGGTTGCCGCTTCGCGATCCTGCGTCACGGCCACGATGGCACGGCCGAAGGCGGTGCGGCGCAGGAAGAGGCGCAAGCCCACCAGCACGAGAAGCGCCACGACCGGGATCAGGATGAGCTGGTACTGGGTGTAGAAGATGCCGAAGACCTCGATGGTGCCGAGCCAGTTCATCGGCGCATTGGCGAAATAGGGCTGCACCCCGAAGACGACCTTCTGCGCATCCTCGAGGATCATGAAGACGGCGAAGGTGACGAGCAGCTGCAGCACCTCCTCCTTGCCGTAGATCCGCCGCAGCAGCAGTGTCTCGACCAGCCCGCCGACGACGACGCCGACCAGCACGGCTGCGACGATGAAGAAGGGAAAGGCCAGCCAGGCCGGCAAGCCCATGCCTGTCATCGCCAGCACGCCGGCGGCCGCGACATAGGCGCCGATCGCATAGAAGCTGCCATGCGCCACGTTGAGCACGCCGAGCACGCCAAAGATCAGCGACAGCCCGACCGCGACCAGGAAGATCAGCGAGCCATAGGCGAGGCCGTCGAGCGCCGCGAGAAAAAGCATTTCAGGAGGCATGAACCGGCTTTTCGTCCTTGCGCCACAGGGTTGAAGCGTCATCCCGGCTGCGGCGAAGCGCCAAGGCCGGCATCCATCGCGGGGTCAGTGATCGACGATGGTTCCGGCCCGCCCGGAGTGACGGCAGCAGTCTGGAGGGGGTGAACGGGCTGATCCGGCTCGAACCGGGACAGCCCGCCATTCGCCTCACTTCGCGTAATCGAAGGTCTCGATCGACGTGTCGGTCACCAGCTCCGGCTTGACCTTGGCGAACCATTCCAGCGACTTCTCGCCGAGCGGCGTCGTCACCAGTTTGCCGGGATAGAGCGCCATCTTGTCGTAGACGGCGAAGGGATAGTCCGGCACGCGCTTGGTGGTGCCGAGCAACTGGTCCTCGAGCCCCTGATGGTCCGAACGGATCGAGATCGTCCCGGTCAGGCTCTTGAACTCGAGCCCTTCGAAGGCCGCGATCACCTGCTCCTTGCTCGGCCATTTTCCGCCCGCGGCCTGGCCTGCCTTCTCATAGGCCTTGGCGAGCCCGATCACGGCCTGCGCCATGTGGAAGGTCGGATAGATCGGGTAGACACCGGTCTTGTCCTTGTACTTCTTCACGAAGGACAGCATCTCCGGCGAGTTCTTGTGCTTGGGGTGCAGCCAGTAATGGTCGCCGCGCCCGCCGATGATCACGCCCTCGGGCAGGACATTGCCGAGGCGCTCCAGCGAGCTCTCCGCGAGCGGCAGCACGAAGGTCGACTGCTTGAGCAGGCCGCGCGCCGCCGCCTGCTGGACGAAGGTGTCGAGATCGCCGCCCCAGGAGGTCGAGAGCACGACATCGGGCCGCAGGGCGGAGAGGCGCGTGATCTCGGTCGAGAAGTCGGGAGCCCCGAATTTCGGGAAGAGTTCGGCAACGACCTTCACATCGGGCTTCAGCGCCTTCAGCCCGGCCTGGAACAGGGCCCAGGATTCGCGCCCCCAGGCATAGTCCTGGTTGACGACCGCGATCGTCTTGAAGTCCGGCTTGGCCTTCATCAGGTAGAGCAGGGTCGACATCATCTCGGCGCCGGCATGAGCCTGGGTGCGCACCGAGTATTTCCACTTGCCCTCCTCGAAGATGGTCTGCGTGCCGCAATCCCACATTACGTTGACGACCTTGAGGTCCTCCGCGACGGGGGCGAGCGCGTTGCAGCTGCCGCTCGAAATCGCGCCGAACATCACCTGCGCGCCCTGTTCCTGCACGACGCGGCGGTATTCCGAGAGCAGCTGGTTCGTGCCGGCGCCCTCGTCGACATAGACCGGCTTCACCGGCACGCCGAGAACGCCGCCCTTGGCGTTGAGCTCCTCGATCAAGAGATCGGCCGCGTTCTTGCCCGGCACACCGAAGACGGAGGCCGGGCCGGAGAGGAAGGTCGCGATGCCGACCACGAGCTCCTTCGGCTTGTCCTGCGCCAGCGCCGGCGCGCCCAGCATCGCAGCAGCGGCAAGCGCCGCCGCCCATTTCATCCTCACCATGGTGCATCTCCCTCATTGCACTGGGGCGCGCTCTTGCGGCGGCGCGTCTCCCGGGGCCGAAAGGGGCGCATAGGCGAAAGAGGCCGACAAGAAGAATAAAGCGATGAAGGCCATAGCGATTTTCTATAGTCCGTCCGCCGGACGCGCTCGGTTCGCCGCGCTATGGATGCCATCGCAAAACTCTATTTGACTTGCGTGGCTCGAAAGGTCCGTTTCGCCCGCAGGACAAGACCAACTGGCTTAACGTGATGACGAATGCTCTCGAAGGAATCTTGGTCGTGGCGCTGGAACAGGCCGTCGCCGTGCCAGTGGCGACCTGCCGGCTGGCCGATGCGGGGGCGCGCGTCATCAAGCTCGAACGGGCGGAGGGCGATTTCTCGCGCGGCTATGACGACTACGCCAATGGCCTGTCCTCCTATTTCGTCTGGATCAACCGCGGCAAGGAATCCTGCCGCGTCGACCTGAAGCAGCCCGACGACCTCGCCATGGTCGAGGCGATGCTGGCCAAGGCCGATGTCTTCATCCAGAACCTCGCTCCGGGCGCGACCGGCCGCCTCGGCATCGGCAGCGCCGAGCTGCGCAAGCGCCATCCGCGCCTGATCACCTGCGATGTCTCGGGCTATGCGCCCGGCACGCCGCATTACACGCGCAAGGCCTATGACCTGCTGATCCAGGCGGAGGCCGGCTTGTCCTCGATCACCGGCAACGAAAGCTCCGGACCAACGCGGATCGGCGTCTCCATCGCCGATATCGCCACCGGGAACGCCGCCTATGCCGCGATTCTCGAGGCTCTGCTCCGGCGTGCCCGCACCGGCGAAGGCTCGCAGATCGCGCTCTCGCTGTTCGACACCATCGCCGACCTGATGAACGTGCCCTATCTGACCCGGCGCTATGGCGGCATCGAGCCGCCACGCCTCGGCCTCGCCCATCCCTCGATCGCGCCCTATGGCGTCTTCGAGCTCGCCGATGGCAACGTGCTTCTGGCGGTGCAGAGCGAGCGCGAATGGCAGGTCCTGGCGCGCGAGGTGCTTCAGGACGAGGCCCTGGCCAACGACCCGCGCTTCGCCAGCAATGTGCTCCGCGTCAGGGAACGGGCCGCGCTCGATGCCGCGATCCAGGCGATCCTGATCGCACGGCCCTTTGCGGCCGTCACCGCCGCGCTCGATCAGGCCGCAATCGCCTATGGCACGGTCTCGAGCGTCGGCGACCTGATCACCCACCCGGCCGCGACGACGCTGACGGTCGAGACGCCGGCGGGTCCGATCGAGGTCCTGGCCCCTCCCGCCATCGTCGACGGCCAGCGCGCGCAGATGCGGCGCGTGCCGGAGCTCGGCGAGCATGAAGCCGCTCTGCGCGCCGAATTCGCCGTGACGGCCGCCGCCCAATCCGCCTGAGACAAGCAGCACGCCATGCAAGACCTCGATCACACCGAGATCCGCGACGCCGTCGCAAAACTCTGTGCCGATTTCCCCGGCGAATACTGGCGCAAGCTCGATCGCGAGATGGCCTATCCCGCCGAGTTCGTCACCGCGCTGACCGAAAGCGGGTTCCTCTCGGCCCTGATCCCGGAGGAGTATGGCGGGGCCGGCCTGCCACTCTCGGCCGCGACCGTGATCATGGAGGAGATCCAGCGGCAGGGCTGCAATGGCGGCGCCTGCCACGCCCAGATGTACATCATGGGCACGCTGCTCCGGCATGGTTCTGCCGAGCAGAAGCGCAACTATCTCCCCAGGATCGCGTCCGGCGCCCTTCGGTTGCAGGCTTTCGGCGTCACCGAGCCGACGAGCGGCACCGACACCACCTCGCTGCGCACTTTCGCCCGGCGCGAGGGCGACCACTATGTCGTCAACGGGCAGAAGATCTGGACGAGCCGGGCAGCGCAGTCCGACCTGATGCTGCTTCTGGCCCGCACGACGCCGCGCGAGCAGGTCGCCAAGCGCACCGAGGGGCTCTCGGTCTTCATCCTCGACATGCGCGAAGCGCTGAAAGCCGGCCTCACCATCCGGCCGATCCGGACGATGATGAACCATGCCACGACCGAGGTGTTCTTCGACAATGTCCGCGTGCCTGCCGAAAACCTGATCGGCGAGGAGGGCAAGGGCTTTCGCTACATCCTGTCCGGCATGAATGCCGAGCGCATCCTGATCGCCGCCGAATGCGTCGGCGATGCGAAATGGTTCATCGAGAAAGCCTCGAACTATGCCAGGGAGCGGCAGGTCTTCGGCCGCCCGATCGGCCAGAACCAGGGTGTCCAGTTCCCGATCGCGAAGGCCTACGCCAACATGCGCGCCGCCGAGCTGATGGTGCGCGAGGCGGTGCGGCTCTACGAGCAGGGCAAGGATTGCGGGGCCGAAGCCAATATGGCGAAGATGCTGGCGGCCGACGCCTCGTTCGAGGCGGCCAATGCCTGCGTGCAGACGCATGGCGGCTTCGGCTTTGCCGAGGAGTATGACATCGAGCGCAAGTTCAGGGAGACACGGCTCTACCAGGTCGCGCCGATCTCGACGAACCTGATCCTGTCCTATCTCGCCGAACATGTGTTGGGCATGCCGAGGTCCTACTGAGATGAGCATCGATCTTGACGCCCTCAAGCGCTGGACCGGCAGGACTGAAGCAGCCGCCGACCTCGTCACACCGCGTCTGGTGCGGAGCTTCGAGGCGACCTTCGCGCCGCACCTGGCGCCCTATGCCGAGGGTGAGGCGCCGCTTGCCCTGCACTGGTGCCTGGCCCAGCCGATCGCCCCGATGGGCGCGATCGGCACTGACGGCCATGCCGCCAAGGGCGAATTCCTGCCGCCCGTGCCGCTACCGCGCCGGATGTGGGCTGGCGGAACGATCGAGACCCTTGCGCCGCTGCAGACGGGCGACGAGGTCACGCGCCGCTCGGTGATCGGCGACATCTCCTACAAGCAGGGTCGCACGGGGCCGCTCTGCTTCGTCGCCGTCGACCACGAGCTTATTACGCCACGCGGCGTCGCGCTTCGCGAGCGCCACAACATCGTCTACCGCGAAGCCGCCAAGCCGGGCGCGCCCGCCTCCCCTGCGCCCGCACCGGAGGACCCGCGACCGGCCGATCTGGTCTGGCAGGTCGCGAGCTCACCGGTCTTCCTGTTCCGCTACTCCGCCATCACCTTCAACAGCCATCGCATCCATTACGACTATCCCTATGTGACGGGTGAGGAAGGCTATGACGGCCTCGTCGTACATGGGCCGATCCAGGCGACGCTGCTGCTCAACATCATCGCGACGCTGTCGGGCGGCGAACCGATCAGGCTGGATTACCGCGGCGTCGCGCCACTGATCGCAGGCGACGATTTCCTGGTGAAGGCCAAGCGCCTGCCCGATGGCGGCATCGCGGCATGGACGGAAGGGTCCGATGGCCGGGTACGCATGGAAGGCGTCAGCCGCGCTGCGTAGGGCATCGGCCTGAAAAGTGGATACCGGTTTTCGGAAAAGCCGATGCAACGACAAAGCGCTGCAGCATCAGACTGGACACGATAACCGGTATGATGCTGCAGCCGCTCAGGCCGGAGGAACGAAGGGCTGCGCGATCGCCTGAAAGACCGGCAGCGCTTCCAACCTTGCGGCCTCGTCGGCAAGTGTCGGGTAGTCGCTGGGCGAGGCCATACCAGGATGGGCCTCCATCAGGAAGCGCCAGGCCACCGCAAGCGCGATATCGGCGTGCCCGACACGCCCGGCGAACGCACCGCCTGCACTGTGCTGGCTGCGCTCCGCCTCCAGGATGGTCAGCGTCGCGAGGATCTGGGCGCGGCAGCGCTCGGCCCAGACCTGCGACATCTCCCGATGCAGCTTCATCTCGTAGAACAGGCTGACGGCCTTCTCGGCGAAGCCCATCGCCAGCCCGGCCGTGCGCACCGCCCGGTGCCGGGCCGGTTCCGTGACCGGGAACAGACGGCGTTCGGCGGCGACGAGACCGTCGAGATAGTCGAGCATCCCGTGGCTTTCGACCAGCACGAGACCGTCATCCAGCACGAGCGTCGGCACGCGCGTCAGCGGGTTGTAGGGCCGGATCTTCTCGGCATCGCCGAAGACCGACCATGGCCGATGCTCGAAGGGCAGTTCGTACAGCCTCAATGCGATGCCGACGCGCCGCACGAAGGGGGAATCATACTGGCCGATCAGGATCATGCGGGGCGCCTCCTGTCGAAGCCTGCCATCGGCCGACGCGTCCAGGCAAGCAAGGCGGGAGAGCTGCAAGCAGCCACTCATCTTTGGCGTGCCATACGACCGGCACGATGCTCGCCCAAGCTGCGTTTGGACGAAATCATCCAAACGCAGGAAACGCGGTCGACTCTAATAGTTTAGAGCATGCTTTATGCGAATAACCGTTGCCAGTTTTTCGCAGCATGCTCTAGCCTCGCGACATTCAGAACAGATATCCAGAGGCTGGGTCCGATGTTACGCGCAACCCAATTTAGCCGCCGTGAAACCCTCAAGGCCGGAGCAGCCATGGCCGCCGCAGCGACGCTGCCTTCCGGCCTCGCTGCGCAGAGCCCCGTGAAGCTCAAGCTGCGCGTGCTGGAGACCACCGATCTCCATGTCAATGTCGTGCCCTACGACTATTTTCGTGACGCCGCCGACGACACGGTCGGCCTCGCCAAGACGGCGAGCCTGATCAAGCTGGCGCAGGCGGAAGCCAGGAACAGCATCCTGTTCGACAATGGCGACTTCCTGCAGGGCTCTTCGCTCGGGGACTTCATCGCCTACAAGAAGGGGCTGAAGCCCGGCGAGACGCACCCGATGCTCGCTGCCATGAACGCCCTGCCCTATGCCTGCGGTACGCTCGGCAATCACGAGTTCAATTATGGCCTCCCGTTCCTTGAGAACGGCCTCGCTAAGGCGGAATTCCCGCTGGTCTGCGCCAATGTCACGCGCCCCGAAGGCACACCGCTGATCGACCCCTGGATCATGCTCGACCAGAGCTTCGAGGACGAGGCCGGCCAGAGGCAGCTGCTCAAGATCGGCGTGATCGGCTTCGTGCCGCCGCAGATCATGCAATGGGACAAGGGCAATCTCGACGGCAAGCTGGTGGCAACCGACATCGTCGATGCCGCCCGCAAGCACCTGCCCGACCTGCTCAGGGCCGGACCCGACCTGGTCGTCGCGCTCTGTCATTCCGGCATCGCAGGCGGCGTTCGCAAGGGCATGGAGGAGAATGCGGCACTGCATCTCGCCAGGCTCGACGGCATCGACGTGATCCTGACCGGCCACCAGCATCTGGTTTTCCCGGGCGGCAAGGCCTTTGATGGCATCGAGGGCGTCGACAACAAGCTGGGCTCTCTGCACGGCAAGCCGGCCTGCCAGCCCGGCTTCTGGGGGTCGCATCTCGGACTGATCGATCTCGAACTGGAAAAGCGCGACGGGCGCTGGAAGGTTGCCGCCTTCAAGGTCGAACCGCGCCCGATCTTCGAGCGCACGCCGGACCGCAAGATCGTGTCGAAGGCCGCCACCGAACAATCGGTGCTCGCAACCGTGAAGGCCGATCACGAGGCGACGCTGATCTATATGCGCGAGCCGGTCGGCTCCACCGCGAGCCCGATCAACAGCTATTTCGCGCTGGTTGCCGACGATCCCTCGGTCCAGATCGTGGCCGAGGCGCAGACGGCCTATGTGGAAGGCCTGATGGCGCAGACGCAGTGGAAGGGGCTGCCCGTGCTCTCTGCGGCCGCGCCCTTCAAGTCCGGCGGCCGCGCGGGGCCGAGCTTCTACACCGATATCCCGGCCGGCCCGATCGCGATCAAGAACGTCGCCGATATCTACCTGTACCCGAACTCCGTGCAGGTGGTGAAGATCACCGGCGCCGAGGTGCGCGAGTGGCTGGAGCGCTCGGCCGGCATCTTCCACCGCATCGACCCGGCCAAGACCGAGGAGCAGCCGCTGATCGACCCCGGCTTCCCCCCCTTCAATTTCGATGTGATCGACGGCGTGACCTACCGGATCGATGTGACCCAGCCCTCGCGCTATGACGGCAATGGCGCGCTTGTCGCGCGCGACGCTCGCCGCATCGTTGACCTCGCCTATGCTGGCAAGCCGATCGACGACCAGGCCGAGTTCATCATCGCGACCAATAATTACCGTGCCTCGGGCGGCGGGAACTTTCCCGGCACCAGGACGACCGTGGTGCTGGAGGCGCCCGATCTCAACCGCGACGTGATCGTACGCTACATCATCGAGAAGAAAACGATCGAACCCAAGGCCGATGGTAACTGGTCGCTGGTAGCACTTCCGGCCGGCGTGAACGTCACCTTCCTGACTTCGCCAGCCGCAGCCGGAAAACTGCCAGCTGATTTGAAGGCGCAACCGGCTGGCGATGGTGGTGACGGATTCGTGAAGTACCGTCTTCTGTAAGACAACCTTACGACATCACGCACAGCAAACAGTCGTTAATACAGAGAGTAAGCTGTCGGCAAATTATCTTACCTTCCCAAACCTCAGTTTAGATGAATTCTAATAACTGTCATCTTCGTTGACAGCGATATTTTTGATGCCAATACGTATTCGCGCGACATCAACTGTCGCGCCGATAGATTTCAACCCAGAGACACGCCATGGCTTTCTCCTTCCGACATCTGGCGTCCGCCCTGATGCTGGGCATCCTCTCGTCCGGGGTTTCGAGCTTTGCGCTCGCCCAGGCGGCGCCGGCCCCCAGCCCCGAGGGAATCGTCGTCTACAACGCCCAGCATGAGAGCCTGACGCGAGCCTGGTCGGACGCCTTCACCAAGGAAACCGGGATCAAGGTGACGCTCCGCAAGGGCAGCGATACCGAGCTCGGCAACCAGATCGTCCAGGAAGGCGCGGCCTCCCCGGCCGATGTCTTCATCACCGAAAACTCGCCCGCGATGGTGCTGGTCGACAATGCCGGCCTGTTCGCCCCGCTCTCGCCCGCCACGCTGGACCTCGTCCCCGACGCGCTGCGTCCGGCCAATGGAAAATGGCTCGGCGTTGCGGCCCGCTCGACCGTCTTCGCCTATGACAAGACGAAGCTGAGCGAGGACAAGCTGCCGAAGTCGATCATGGATCTGGCCTCACCGGCCTGGAAGGATCGCTGGGGCGCCTCGCCGTCCGGCGCCGATTTCCAGGCAATCGTGGGTGCGATGCTCGTCCTCAAGGGCGAGGCGGAGACCGCGACCTGGCTCAAGGCGATGAAGGCGGGCTCCAAGCCCTATCGCGGCAACAGCGTCGCGATGAAGGCGGTGAATACGGGCGAAGTCGAAGGCGCCGTGATCTACCACTATTACTTCTTCGGCGATCAGGCGAAGACCGCCGAGAACAGCGGCAATGTCGCGCTGCATTATTTCCGGCACCAGGATCCAGGCGCCTTCGTCAGCGTCTCCGGCGCCGGTGTGCTGGCCTCGAGCAAGCACAAGCCGGAGGCCGAGGCCTTCGTGAAATGGGTCGCCGGCAAGGGTGGCCAGGACATCCTGAGGACCGGGGATTCCTTCGAGTATGCCGTCGCCAAGGGCGCGGAATCCAACCCCAAGCTCGTGCCCCTGCCGCAACTCGAAGCGCCGAAGGTCGAACCGTCCAAGCTTGACAGCAAGGCGGTCACCGAACTCATGACCAAGGCCGGGCTGCTCTGACAGCCCCTCTGCCGGGCAGCGAGCCGCCATCGCTGCCCGTGCAAATCGAGAATCTTATGAGCACGGTATCCGAGCCCGCTGTCAGCACGTCGCTGCAGAGACACCCAGCCCTGCGGCCGCTGCACGGGCGCCTGAACGAGGCCGTGACGGTTGCAGCCGCGCTTGTCGCCCTGCTCTGCCTGGCACCGCTCGCGTTCCTGATCGCGATCACCATCCAGACCGGCGCGGACACGGTCGTCGCGCTGGTTTTCCGCGCGCGCGTCGGCGAACTCCTGCTGAACACGCTGCTGCTCGAGCTCTGCGTCGTCCCGGCCGCGGCTGCGCTCGGCATCCTGCTCGCCTGGCTCACCGAGAGGACGACGATCCCCGGGGCACGCGCCTGGTCATGGCTTGCCGTCGCGCCCCTGGCGGTACCGGCCTTCGTCCAAGGCTATGCCTGGGCGAGCTTTGCCCCCCACCTCCATGGCCTGCCCGGCGCGACCCTGATCTCCGTACTGGCCTATACGCCCTTCATCTATTTGCCCGTGGTAGCGCAGCTCCGCCGGCTCGACCCGGCGCTGGAAGAGATTGCGACCTCCCTCGGACGCTCGCCCCGCCAGGTCTTCACCCAGGTCGTGCTGCCGCAGCTGCGCCTCCCGGTTTCCGGCGGAGCACTTCTGATCGGCCTGCACCTGCTGGCCGAATACGGGCTGTTCGCGATGATCCGCTTCGACACCTTCGCAACGGCGATCATCGACCAGTTCCAGTCGAGCTATAACGGTCCGGCAGCCAACATGCTGGCCGGCGTGCTGGTACTGTGCTGTCTCGGCCTGCTGGTGCTCGACCGAGCATTGCGCGGCCGTGAACGTCAGGCCCGCGTCGGCAGTGGGGCGCCGCGTACGGCTCCCCGGCTGAAGCCCGGCCGAATCTGGACGCTGCCGTGCCTCGGCCTGCTTCTCACCTATGCACTGCTCTCGCTCGGCGTCCCCAGCCTGACGCTCGGACGCTGGCTCGTTCTCGGCGGAGCGGACGCCTGGCGGATCTCCGATCTCGCCGGTGCCTTCGGCACGACCGTCTTCTATGCCGTGGCCGGCGCCGCCCTCACGAGTGCTGCCGCCATCCCGATCGCCTGGCTGTGCGTGCGGCGGCCAGGGCTCTGGCAACGGCGGCTCGAAGCCTGCCATGTCTATGTCGGCTCGCTGCCGGGCATCGTCGTCGCGCTCGCGCTGGTCACGATCACGGTCCGCGTGGCGCTGCCCTTGTACCAGAGCTGGTTCATGCTGCTCGTCGCCTATGCGCTGATCTTCCTGCCGCGCGCGCTGATCGGTCTGCGCGGCAGCCTCGCGCAGGTGCCGGTAGAGCTCGAATGGGCGGCTTCGGCGCTCGGGCGGCCGCCCTTGCTGGCGGTGTTGCAGGTCACGCTGCGCCTGGCCGCGCCGGGGCTTGGCGCGGCAATGGCGCTGGTCGGACTTGGCATCACCACGGAGCTGACCGCCACGCTCCTGCTCTCGCCCAATGGGACGCGGACGCTGGCGACGGAGTTCTGGTCGCTGACCGGCGAGATCGACTATGTCGCGGCGACGCCCTATGCGGTCCTGATGATCATCCTCTCCATCCCGATGGCCGTGATGCTGCACCGGCAGTCGCGAAAGGCGAACGGCCTGTGAGCGTCCTGACCGTTTCCGGCCTGAGCAAGCAGTACGGCGCGACGCTTGCCCTCGACGATATCAGCTTCTCGGTCGCGCCCGGCATACGGGCCGCGATCGTCGGCCCCTCGGGATCGGGCAAGACGACCCTGCTGCGCATCATCGCGGGCTTCGAGACGGCCGCCGCGGGCACCGTGACCATCGGCAACGAGATCATCGTCGATGGCGGGCTTGGCGTCCCCGCGCATCTGCGCGGGATCGGCGTCGTGACGCAGGACGGCTCCCTGTTCCCGCATCTCAGCATCGCCGAGAATATCGGCTTTGGGCTGACGCGGAACCAGACCGACCGGGATGCCCGGATTGCAGAGCTGATGGACATTGTCGAACTGCCGCGCAGCATGGCTGAGAGGCGGCCCCACCAGTTGTCCGGCGGCCAGCAGCAGCGGGTCGCCCTCGCCCGTGCGCTCGCCCGGCGGCCGCGGCTGATGCTTCTGGACGAGCCCTTCTCCGCCCTCGATACCGGGCTGCGCGAGACCATGCGCCGCAAGGTGGCCGACGTGCTGCGAGAATTCGCGGTGACCGCGATCCTCGTCACGCATGACCAGGGTGAAGCGCTCGGCTTCGCCGACCAGCTCGTCGTGCTGAAGGAGGGCCGACTGGTCCAGGCGGGGCCGCCGCGGCTGCTCTACATGCAACCACGCAACCCCGCGATCGCTCGTTTCCTCGGCGACGCGATCCTGCTGCAGGCGGAGCTGGCCGATGGCGCGGCGCGCTGCGCACTCGGGCAGATTGCGATCACCGACCGAACCCGGCGCGGCCCGGCAACGATCCTGCTGCGCCCCGAACAGCTTCGCCTGCGGCCATCGGCCGCCTCAGAGCTCGCTGGCGGCACCGGAGGGCGGATCGTCGAGGTCGAGTTCGGCGGCGCCAGCAGCCTCGTCACGATCGCGCTCGATGCGGACACGGACACCCTGCTGCAGTTGCGCTCATCCGACCTGTCCCCGCCGGAGCCGGGAACGCATGTGGCGATCGAGGTCTCCGGCGCGGCCTACCCGTTCGATGGCGCGACCGCCCTGGAGTCTGCCGGGAAGGCGAAGCGCTAACGCATCGACCCGAAGAGTGGATTGCGGTTTTCGGAAAAGCCGATGCAAACACAGCCGGCTTCCTCCGGCGGGTCCGTCAGCCCTCGACCAGCCGCCGTGCGATCACCTGCGCCTGAATCTCCGCCGCACCCTCAAAAATGTTCAGGATGCGGGCGTCACAGAGGACGCGGCTGATCGGGTATTCCAGCGCAAAACCATTGCCGCCATGGATCTGCAGCGCGTTATCGGCGGCGGCCCAGGCAACCCGGGCGCCGAGCAGCTTGGCCATGCCGGCCTCGAGATCGCAGCGGCGCTCGGCATCCTTCTCGCGAGCGGCGAAATAGGTGAGCTGGCGGGCGATCAGGATTTCAGCCGCCATCATCGCGAGCTTGTCGGCGACGCGCGGGAAGGCGATCAGCGGCTTGCCGAACTGGATGCGCTCCTGCGCATAGCGCAGCCCCAGATCGAAAGCCGATTGCGCCACGCCGATGGCGCGCGCCGCCGTCTGGATGCGGGCCGCCTCGAAGGTCTGCATGAGCTGCTTGAAGCCCTGGCCTTCGACGCCACCGAGCAGGTTCCCGGCCCTGACCTCGAAACCGTCGAAAGCGAGCTCGTATTCCTTCATCCCGCGATAGCCGAGCACCTCGATCTCGCCGCCGTTCAGTCCGGCAACCGGGAACGGGTCTTCGTCCGTGCCGCGCGGCTTTTCGGCAATCAGCATGGAGAGGCCGCGATAACCAGGCGCGTCCGGATCGGTGCGGACAAGCAGCGTCATGATATCGGCGCGAACGGGATGGGTGATCCAGGTCTTGTTGCCATGGACCTTGAAGACATCGCCATCCCGCACCGCCTTGGTGCGCAGCGAAGCGAGGTCCGAGCCGGTATTGGGCTCGGTGAAAACGGCCGTCGGCAAGGTCTCGCCCGCGGCGATCTTCGGCAGCCAATGCGCCTTCTGCTCCGGCGTGCCGCCACAGAGGATGAGCTCGGCCGCGATCTCGGAGCGGGTGCCGAGCGAGCCGACGCCGATATAACCGCGCGAAAGCTCCTCCGAGACGACGCACATCGAGACCTTGCTGAGGCCCATGCCGCCGAATTCCTCGGGAATGGTCAGGCCGAAGACGCCGAGCTCGGCCATTTTCTCGACGACCGGCATCGGGATGTAGTGGTTCTCCAGATGCCATTCATGCGCATGCGGCGTCACCTCCGCCTCGCAGAAGCGGCGCATCTCGGAGCGGATCGCTTCCAGGGTCTCGTCGAGGCCGGGATCGCCGACACTGGCGAGCCCCTGCGACTGGCTGAACAAGGCGACGAGGCGCGCGCGGTTTTCCGGCGTGTTGCCCTCGGAGATCAGGGTTTCCGCCGCTTCGCCACGCGCGGCGGCGATCGCCTTCTGGCCAAGGCCGAGCGCCGGGAGCCTGACGATCTCGCCCTGGCTCATCGGGATGCCGCCAAAGATCTGGGCTGCATATTCACCGGCGCCGACGCGCAGCGCGTAATCCTCGGTGGCGCCGTAGCGGTCCTCCACCTGCAGGCGCTCGCCATAGGCCTTCAGCTCTCGCAACGCCATGACATAGGTCGCGAGCCAGGACAGGCCATGCGCCGCGTGCTGCTCGGCTTCGAGCCTCGAAGACGAGATCTTGCCGTCGACCAGCACCTTCTGGCGTACCGCAGCGATCGCCTGGTCGAGCAGCGTCTCGAAGCCTGGCAGCGCGGCACCGATCAGCTCGACGGCGGAGCCAGGGGCCTCGGAGTGGCGGGCGACGTTGGCGCTCATGATCTCTCTCCCTTTGTTGCGACGCAGCATAGGAGAGAATCTGGCGAATCCGAAATCCGCCTTTCGGCTGGGGGCCAGACTATTTTCGACTGGCCAGCACGACGCCGAGCACCGCCACAGCCATGCCGACGAGCTGGAGCGGCGTCAGCGTCTCCCCGAAGAGCAACCAGGCCTCGACCGCGACGGCCGGCGGCACGAGATAGAGGAAGGTCGCGGTGCGCGAGACTTCGCCACGCCGGATCAGCCAGAGATAGAGCCCGATTCCACCGAGCGAGAGCGCCAGGACCGACCAGGCCAGCACCAGGGCCATGGTCAGGTTCCACTCGATCCGCATCGGTTCGAGCGCATAGGCGACGGGCAGCGTGACGAGGAAGGCCGCGGTGTACTGCCAGGCGGTCACGGTCCGCAGATCGCCGGTGACGATGCGCTTCTTCTGATAGAAGGAGCCGAAGGTCACGGCGAACATCGCGACGATATTGACGCCGACCGGCAGCAGGATGCCGGCGAGCGCCTGCGGATCGACGCCGACCAGCTTCGGCTCGAGCACCAGGGCGATGCCGAGGAAACCGCAGAGAATCCCGGCCCAGCGCACCGGCGAGATGCGTTCGCCGACCAGAAGGGGGGAAAACAGCGCAGTCAGCACGGGCTGAAGGCCGGCAATCAGGCCGGAAACTCCGGCCGGCAGGCCATGGCGCACCGCCCACCAGACGCCGCCGAGATAAACGGCATGCAGCAGGATACCGGTGACGATGCAGTCGATGATCGCGCGGCGGCCCTTCGGCCAGGGGGCACCGACGGCGAGCGCCAGGCCGATGAGCAGCAGGCCGGCACAGGCATAGCGCACGGCCAGGAAGGTCAGCGGGTCGGCATAGCGCGCGGAATAGCCTGCAACGATCCAGCCGCTCGACCAGAGAAGCGTGAAGACGAGCGGGATGACGCGCAGGAACAGGGGCGATTCGAGCATGGGCACCGGCTTTCGCTGATCGCCCTGATAATCCCGGCGCAAGCGCTTGTCGCCGTCCGACGACGCCGGGACGGCATGTCCGGGCGAGGGAACGAATGCGTCATGCCGGGCCAGCGAGGGGCCGCGGGTGAATCGGGCACAGAGCCTGGATGACGGCGGGGCGGGTTGAGGTCACAATCAGTGCCCGCTCGCCCGAGTCTCCGCATGTCGCTGCTGTCCGTCCCCTCCCTCGCCTTCGAGCGTTTCCTCGCCCATGATTCCTGGGCGATCGCGAGCCATATCGCGCTCTCCGTGCTGATGTCGCTCTTCCCCTTCCTGATCCTGGTGACCGCGCTCGGCGGCGTCTTCGGCACGCAGAATGCGGCCGATGAGGCAACCGCGCTGCTGCTCGAAGCCTGGCCCAAGGAGATCGCCATCCCGATCGCACGCGAGGTGCGCTCGGTGCTGACGGCGGTCCGCAGCGACGCGCTGACCTTTGGCGCGCTGCTGGCGCTGTATTTCTCGTCGTCCGGCGTCGAGGCGCTGCGCATCGGCCTCAACCGTGCCTACGAGGCCTATGAATGGCGGGCCTGGTGGCACACACGGCTGGAATCGATCCTCTACGTGATCGGCGGCGCCGTGTTCATGCTCTCCTTCGCGTTTCTCGTGGTGCTCGGGCCGCTGGTCCTGCGCTGGCTGATCGGCTTCGCGCCCTGGCTGGCGCCGCTCTCCATCCTGCTCAGCTTCCTGCGCGTCGCTGGCGCGACCATGCTGATCGTGCTGGCGCTGATCGTCGCGCACAGCACGCTGCCGGCCCGCGCCCCGCATATCCGGACGCTCTGGCCCGGCATTCTCGTCACCCTCGCCTTCTGGCTCGTCGGCGGCCTCGGCTTCGGCTGGTATCTCGACGGCTTTGCAGGTGCCTATGTCACGACCTATGCCGGCCTTGCGACGGCGATGATCGCCCTCGTTTTCCTCTACTGGCTCGCCGCGATCTTCCTCTATGGCGCAGAGCTGAACGCCGCCTTCGCGATCGCCAGGGCTCCAAAGGCCGATCCCGGCGAGGCGATCGCGGGGCTGTAGGGTGGTCTCCGGCGCTGCTGCGTTGACGCGCAGCGGCGCGGCTGCTTTCTGTCCGCCCATGATCGAAACGCCACGCCTGCTCCTGCGCCCTCACGCGCTGGAGGATTTCGAACCCTGGTACGCGATGTTCTCGGACCGGGACCTGTTCCGGTTCATTGCCGTGCCGCACTTGTCGCGGGAAGATGGCTGGAACAGGATGCTGCGCTATGCCGGCCACTGGTCGCTGCTCGGCTACGGCATGTTCGCCGTCTTCGACAAGGCAAGCGGCGAACTGGTCGGCGATGTCGGCCTCGCTGATTTCCACCGCGGCCTGGGCGAGCGCTTCGACGGTTTCCCGGAAGCCTCCTGGATCATGGCGCGGTCGACTCACGGACGGGGTCTGGCAGCAGAGGCGGTCGCCGCCAGCCATGACTGGCTTGCCCGCACGCACGCCCCCGCCCGCACCGTCTGCATCATCACCCCCGAAAACGTCGCCTCGCTGCGCCTGGCGGACAAGTTCGGATACCGGCCCTTCGGAAGCACCACCTATAAGGGCGGTCCCTACACCATGCTGGAACGCCTGGCGTCGTGACCGGCGAGCGCGACCGCATTGTTGCCGATCCAACTGGCAAGAGGGACGCGGCTGGTCCGATACTGATCGAAACCTGCACGGATGAGACGCAGGAGGACTGGATCAGGCTGCGCTTGGCCCTCTGGCCGGATTCGACCGCGCAGGAGCATCGCGACGAGGCCGTGGGCATTCTCGCAAGTGCGAACGATACCGCGTTCATCGCGCGGGACGATGTTGGCCTGGCCATCGGCCTTGCCGAGGCCGCCCTGCGGCACGACTACGTCAATGGCTGCGAAACCTCGCCCGTCGGCTTCCTCGAAGGGATCTATGTGGCGCCCGGCTGGCGGCTCCACGGCGTCGCCCGGGCGCTTTGCGCAGCCGTCGAGACCTGGGCAAAGGGCCATGGCTGCATGGAACTCGCCTCGGACACCGACCTGTCCAATGCCGTCTCGCAGCAGACGCATGAGGCGCGCGGTTTCGAGGAAACCGAGCGGGTGGTGTATTATCGCAAGCCGCTACAGGCCGGCTGAGCTCTTGCCCAAGCGTTATTGCCCTGGACTGCCAGCCGGGCGACGCCTCGCCAGGGATTACTTGCCGAGCAGCGACATCGCTCTGGTGATGTCGTTCTTCTCCAGCCGGCAGGCCACGCAATAAGCGGGGTTGAAGATGTTGGCGACGTCGTAACGGACCAACTGGCCGAGCAGATGACTCGCCTCGACGGTATCGACACCGAGGTCGTCGACGATCCAGCGGAGCATCTCGGTCGTCGCGAACTGGAGCGGCTGGTCGAGCGGGCGGCCGCTGGCCAGGGTCATGATCTCGGTCGCGGTCTCGCAACGCGGCCACCGGCCCGGCGCATTCTTGCGCAGATGCAGGGTGAACGCGATCTCGAAACTGGTCTCGATGCCGGTGCCGACGATCTCGCCATCACCCTGGCAGGCATGGCCATCCCCCAGGAAGAACAGCCCGCCCGCTTCGGACACCGGGAAAGCGATGCTCGCGCCCGGCCCGAAGCGGCGATAGTCCATATTGCCGCCATAGGAGCCGCTCGTCGCAGTCGAGATCGCCTGGCCGCCGGCCGGAGCCACGCCGAAACAACCGATCATCGGTGCCAGCGGAAAGCTCCAGCCCGAGATGCGCTCCGAGGCGCCGATCAGCCGGACTGTGCACTTCTCGGCGTCGATGGCCCATTCGAAGCGCTCGCTCTTCGGCAGCTCGGCCACCGTGCGCGGATCGACCACCTGTTGCGAGAGTGGCGAATAGGTCCAGCCGGTCTTGCGGTTCGGCGTCATCCTGTCGATCGTCACGATCAGCGCATCGCCCGGCTCTGCTCCCGCGACGGCGAACGGACCGGACATCGGGTTGCCGCGCGGGGCCCGCTGCACGCCCTCATGGTCGATGCCGGCGGCATCGAGCGTCGTCGTCACGATCGTGTCGCCGCTGGCGACCGTGAGGACCGGGGGCAGCGTGGCCATGACATTGGAATAGGAATGCGGGACGAAACGATGAAGCGCCATGAATCTCACCTGCCAGTCTTGCGGGCGCTTCAGGGAGCAAGGATCAGCCGTCGCGAAGCGTCCTGGCTCGAATCCGTTGCGGATGCGAGCCTTGCCTCACCGTAGTCGAAACATTTGTTGGCGCGCTAGCCGGCCGGGGACATGTGCGCGACGCATCATCCCGGCCTGGGCGGGGCGCTTCCCTCGGATCAGGCCGGTGCGGCGGTCCTGACAGAGCCTTTGCCGGCCGCGCGCGGCTCAGCCGCCAAGCGCCTCCGCGACATCGTCAAAATTCCGCAGGCCGGTGCGCGGGGCATAGACCAGCACGGCCATGTTGCCGGGAGCGTGCTCGTTCTTCCACATCTTGTGGTGGGCGAGCGGGATTTTCTCCCAGGGAAAGACCTCGGACATGCAGGGGTCGACGCGCCGGTCGAGCACGAACTGGTTGGCGGCGCTCGCCTGCTTGAGATGGGCGAAATGCGAGCCCTGCACGCGCTTCTGCCGCATCCAGACATAACGGGCGTCGAAGGTGATGTTGAAGCCCGAGGTGCCGGCGCAGAAGACGATCATCCCGCCGCGCTTGGCGACGAGGCAGGAGACCGGGAAGGTCGCCTCGCCGGGATGTTCGAAGACGATATCGACATCCTTCTTGCCGGTGATGTCCCAGATCGCCTTGCCGAACTTGCGCGCCTCCTTGGTCCATTCGGTATATTCGGGCGAATTGACCTTGGGCATCTGGCCCCAGCAATTGAACTCCTTGCGATTGATCACGCCTTTGGCGCCGAGGCCGAGCACGTAGTCGCGCTTGCTCTCGTCCGAAATCACACCGATCGCGTTGGCGCCCGAAGCCGCGCACAGCTGCACACCGAAGACGCCGAGCCCGCCCGACGCCCCCCAGATGAGCACGTTGTCGCCCGGCTTGATCGTATGCGGGGCGTGCCCGAAGAGCATGCGGTAGGCGGTCGCCAGGGTCAGCGTGTAGCAAGCCGACTCTTCCCAGGAGAGGTGCTTCGGCTTCTGCATCAGCTGGCGCGACTGCACCCGGCAGAACTGGGCGAAGGAGCCGTCCGGTGTCTCATAGCCCCAGATGCGCTGGGAGGACGAGAACATCGGGTCGCCGCCATTGCACTCCTCGTCGTCGCCATCGTCTTGGTTGCAATGGACGATGACTTCGTCGCCGACCTTCCAGCGCTTCACCTTGGAACCAACGGCCCAGACGATGCCGGACGCATCGGAGCCGGCGATATGAAGCGATGCCTTGTGGACGTCGAAGGGCGAGATCGGCTGGCCGAGACCGGCCCAGATGCCGTTATAGTTGACGCCACCCGCCATCACGAGCAGCAGAACCTCCTCCTCGCCGATCGCCCAGGTCGGCACGACCTCGACCTTGAAGCTCTCCTGCGGCGGGCCATGGCGCTCGTGCCGGATGGTCCAGGCATACATGGTGGCGGGGACATGACCGAGCGGCGGCAGCTCGTTCAGTTCGTAGAGATCCTTCAACGGGCGGTGCGGAACAGGCTGCGGCTTGGACATGGCTCTCTCCCCTTGGTCTTCCTCGCCGCCTTGCGCCGCGAAAGGGCGGCCGACGGAGTTGAGGTGATCATGCGGCTCGATGCTGCGCTGCGCTATCCTCCTAAGGAATTATGTCGCACTGCAAAAAACAAGTCCGAATCCCGGCTTATGTTCCGATGGAACGCGAAGATCGTGCCTGAGAAGATTGCGCATCTCCGCCCAGGGCTCGTCGGGCGGCGACCGATACGCTGCAGCCGAAGATCAGCTCCCCCTGCCTCATGTCCTTCGCTGTGAATTTTGAAACGATCTGCAGACGTTTTTTAACCTCACCAGCACGAGCCTGCATGACCAGCGGCCCAGCCGTGCTAATTTCAGCCCGCAAATACTTTGGAGCGATCGACCATGCGTCCATTGCTGCTACTGCTCGGCCTTCCTGACCTTCCACTGCCGGAATTCCTGGTCTTCCTTGGCTTCGCTGCCGGCTGCGCGCTGCTGCTGGGCTGGATTGCCGACGGCATCCTTGGGGAGCACGGCTTCGGCATCATTCCCAATGCCATCGTCCTCGTCGGCGGCGCCATTGTCGGCGCGATCCTGTGGCGAAGGCTCGGCTATGTGATCATTGCGAACCGGCAAATGGCCACCGCCATTGCCGCCACCACAGCCGGGATTCTGGCGCTCGTGGCGGGCGGGGTCGCCAAGCGGGTGATCTGAGGTCGCTTGCTTTCCTGCCGCATGGTCAAGACAATCGCCGGAATGGACAGTTCCCTCGAGATTCGCGGCAGGCGCGTGCTGCTATGCGCCGAAGACGGCCCGTTGCTCGCCAGCGAGCGCGACATCGGCGATTTCCTGGGTTCGGCCTGGGCCGAAGATGCAGATTTGGTCGTGATCCCGGTCGCGCGCCTGAGCGACGATTTCTTCAAGCTCAGCACGCGTCTCGCCGGCGAAGTCGCCCAGAAATTCGTCAATTACCGGATGCAGCTCGCGATCATCGGCGACCTCTCGCGCTGGAGCGCCGAGAGCAAGGCGCTACGCGATTTCGTTCGCGAGGCAAACCAGGGCCAGGCCCTGTGGTTCCTGGACGACCTGAACGCCCTGGAAGAGCGACTGGCCCCAGCCGAGCGCTGACGGGACCGGCCGCTAGACCGGGCGCGCCGCCGCCAGCATGTAGTTCACATCCATGTCGCGCGACGCCGACCAGCGATCCGTGAAGGGGTTGTAGGCCACCCCGGTGCTCTCGCCGAGCTCCAGCCCGTTGCGCGCGATCGCGGCCTCGAGTTCCGCCGGCGTGACGAATTTCTCCCAGTCATGCGTGCCGCGGGGCAGCCAGCGCAGGACATATTCGGCACCGACGATCGCCAGCGCATAGGATTTCAGCGTGCGGTTGAGCGTCGCCATCACCAAGAGGCCGCCGGGCTTCACCGCCGCGCAGCAGGCGCCGACGAAGGCCTCGACATCCGCGACATGCTCGACCACCTCCATGGCGAGCACGATGTCGAAGCGCCGCCCCTCGGCGACGAGGCTCTCGATCGTCGTCTCGCGATAGTCGATCGCAAGCCCGCTGCGTTCGGCATGAGCTCGGGCGACCGCGATATTGGTCGGAGCCGGATCGAGCCCCGTGACCTCGGCGCCGAGCCGCGCCAGGGGCTCCGACAGCACGCCGCCGCCGCAGCCGATATCGACCAGCGCCAGCCCCTCCAGCGATCGCAGCGATTTCGGATCGCGCCCGAAGCGTTCGCAGGCGAGATCCTTTACGAAACCGAGCCGCACCGGATTGAACTTGTGCAGCACGGCCATGGGACCCTTCGGGTCCCACCAGGTCCTGGCCATGGCATCGAAGCGCGCAACCTCGGCAGCATCGATCGTCGAGCCGGTTTGAGACGCTGCGGATACCATGCGTGATTCCCCCTTTGTGCCAATCGGGCGCGGACCGCATTGACACTTGCGGTGCTGCCCGTCATCTACACCCGCCCTTCGCCCGGCGCGAGGGGGTCCTTTCGTCCCGGCACGTCGCTGGGCGTTTCTAGAGAGCCCTTGGACCGCTATGGCCCGTCTGGTGATGAAATTCGGCGGGACCTCCGTCGCCACTGTCGAGCGTATCAAGAATGCCGCCCGCCACGTCAAACGCGAGTTCGACGCCGGCAACCAGGTCGCAGTCGTCGTCTCCGCCATGTCGGGCAAGACCAACGAACTCGTGGCCTGGTGCAAGGAAGCGGCACCGCTTTACGATCACGCGGAATATGACGCCGTGGTCGCATCCGGCGAGCAGGTCACCTCCGGCCTGATGGCAATCGTGCTCCAGTCCATGGGCCTGCCGGCGCGCTCCTGGCAGGGCTGGCAGATCCCGCTCTTCGGCTCGGACGCCCATGGCTCCGCCCGCATCGAGGGCGTCGACGGCGCCGGCATCCTCGCCGGCTTCGACCGCAATCGCGAGATCGCGGTCTGCTCCGGCTTCCAGGGCATGCACGCAACGACGAAACGCATCGTCACGCTCGGGCGCGGCGGCTCCGACACCAGCGCGGTCGCGCTTGCCGCCGGCCTCAAGGCCGATCGCTGCGACATCTACACCGATGTCGACGGCGTCTACACCACCGACCCGCGCGTCGTGCCGAAGGCCCGGCGCATGGACAAGGTCTCCTTCGAGGAGATGCTGGAAATGGCCTCGCTCGGCTCGAAGGTGCTGCAAGTGCGCTCGGTCGAGATCGCCATGGTCCAGCGCGTACCGACCTATGTGCGCTCCTCCTTCGACGACCCCGACAATCCCAATCCAGGCACCCTCATCTGCGACGAGGACGACATCGTGGAACAGCAGATCGTCACCGGCATCGCGTTTTCGCGCGACGAAGCCCAGATCACGCTCCGGCGTGTCGCCGACAAGCCGGGCGTGGCCGCGGCCATCTTCGGCCCGCTCGCTGATGCGAACATCAATGTCGACATGATCATCCAGGTCGTCTCGGACGACCAGGCGACCACCGACATCACCTTCACCGTCCCGACCGCCGATTACGAGCGCGCCAAGACGCTGCTCGAGAGCCGCCACGACAGCATCGCCTACCAGAGCCTGCAGGGCGCCACCGACGTGGTGAAGATCTCGGCCATCGGCGTCGGCATGCGCAGCCACGCCGGTGTCGCGGCCCGCGCCTTCCACGCGCTCGCCGAGAAGGGCATCAACATCCGCGCGATCACGACCTCCGAGATCAAGTTCTCGGTGCTGATCGACGCCGCCTATACGGAGCTCGCCGTGCGGACGCTGCACTCGCTCTATGGGCTGGATGCGGCCTGATCCTCAGCGCGTCACGACCGCGCGCAGCACAGCGCGCGGTTTGGAGCCCAGCTGATGCAACACGCGGCCCAAGCCGCCTAGCCGCGCGAGAATTGCAGCCGATGGGCGGTTGGCGTGGTGCGCAGACGCTGCCGGAAATGGTGGCGCAGCGCCGCCGCGGAACCGAGGCCCGCGCGGTAGGCGACCTCGTCGACCCCGAGCGTGGTCGTCTCCAGCAGATCGCAGGCATGGGCGACACGCTCGTTGAGGATCCACTCGCCCGGCGCGCTGCCAGTGGCCTCTGTGAAACGCCGGAAGAACGTGCGCTGGCTCATGCCGGCCCGGTCGCTGAGCCGCTGCAAGGTCAGGTCCTCGGCCAGCGACGAACGCATCCAGTCGAGCAATGGCGACAGGCGCGACCCGGTCTGCGGCGGTAGCGGGCGACGGACGAACTGTGCCTGGCCGCCGCTGCGATGCGGCGGCACGACCATGCTGCGCGCCACCAGGTTCGCAGCCTCGGGCCCATGGTCGCGGCGGACGATATGCAGGCAAAGGTCGATGCCGGCCGCGCTGCCGGCCGAGGTCAGGATGTCGCCCTCGTCGACATAGAGCACATCGGGCTCGAGGCGCACCGCGGGGTAGCGCTTCGCAAAATCAGCACCGTACTGCCAATGGGTCGTCGCCCTGCGCCCGGCCAACAGGTCGGCAGCCGCCAGCACATAGGCTCCGCCGCAGATCGAGACGACGCGGCTGCCGCCGCGATGCGCCGCGCGAAGCGCGCCCGCCAGCGGCTCCGGCACCGGCTCGGCCAGGCCGCGCCAGCCGGGAACGATGATGGTGCCCGCCCCCTGCAGCAGGTCGAGCCCGCCATCAGCCTCGACCGCAAGGCTGCCATGGGCGCGCAAACGCCCGGCCTCGCCGGCGGCGGTGCGGAATTCGTACCAGTTTTCCGGCAGCCCGGGCCGGCGCGAGCCGAACACCTCGGCGACAATGCCGTATTCGAAGGTGCAGAGCCGGTCATAAGCAACCGCGACGACGCGGTGCGGGGCCTGCGGAGATGCCTTTATGCGCTTTGGCATGATTTTTACGATAGTCGTCTATCTCGCCACTTACCAGCACCGCGTTGGGCGCGCATGGTCCGGCCCGTGATCGCGAGGTACCGGGCATGGTGATGCAAGTCGAGATGGTCAGGGACAAGCGGAGCAACCGAACGATGTTGCTGGCGGTCGGCCTCGTGCTGTCCTCCAGCCTGCTCTATGTCCTGGGCTACTCCCTGTCGAAGACCCTGGTCTCCTCCTACGGATTGAGCGCGCTGCAGGTGACCTTCCTGCGCTGTCTTCTGGTCCTGGCGGGAAGCCTCGTCCTGTTGGCCTGGCCGAGGAGCGGCGTCACGCGGGCGCGGTTGCTGCACCCGCCGCGCGCATGGGAACAGCGCGCCGCGGCTGCTGCGCTGGTCGCCTCGAACGTGCTGGCGATCGTCGCCTATAGCCTCATGCCGGTCACGGCAGCCTCGGCGCTTGGATTCACGGCGCCGCTTTTGCTCACCGCACTGGGCGGGCTCTTGCTCGGCGAGCGCGTCTCGCTCGGACGTTGGCTCGGTGCTGCGAGCGGCTTTGCCGGCATGCTGCTGATCGTCAGGCCGGGCGAAGGCGGAGCCTGGCTGGGTATCCTCGCCTCGATCGGCGCGGCCGCCAGCTATGCGCTGTATCAGATCCTGGTGCGCCGGCTGCGCGATGTCGCGAACAGCCTCGATACCGCCATGCAGGTCGCGGTCGTCGGTTTCGCGCTGCTCGCGGCAACGATGCTCTGGTTCTGGCATCAGGTCAGCGCGGAGGCCTTCGCCCTCGTTCTGCTCTTCACGGTGATCCAGACGGCTGCCCTCGCCTGTATCGCTGGCGCGCTCCGGCGCGGCGAAGCCTCCGGACTCGCGCCCTGGCAATTCTCCGGCCTGCTCTGGGCGATGCTGATCGACACCCTCCTATTCACGACACTGCCCTCCCCCGTCTCGCTCCTCGGCGGCGGCCTGATCATCGCGGGAGGCTTGCTGGCACAGGGCAGGGGACGGAGGACGGCCTGAGGCGGCGATCAGCGACCAGCCCAGCTACGCCGCCTGCCTATAGGCGGCGGCGACCTCCCGCATCCAGGCGCAGAACGCCGCAACCCCGGGCCGCGCCCGGCCTGTATCGGGGAAGACGAGAAAATAGGCGAAATCCTCGAGCAACGCGACATTCGCGAGCTGGACGAGCCGCCCCTCCGCGATGTCGGTTTCGATCATCGCCGCCGGCAGCAATCCTGCGCCCTGCCCCGAGAGCACCGCTTTCAGCATCAGGCCTGAATCGTCGAAGGACGGCCCGCGCGGCGCACTGAATTCCTCGACACCCTGCGCCTGAAACCAGCTCTGCCAGGCCTTGCGCTCGCTGTCATGGACATGCGGCCAGCGCGCCAGGCAAGCCGCATCCTGCGGCCTGCCGAGGGATGCGAGCAGGGCCGGAGCCGCGACGGGAACGACCTCGACCGCAACCAGAAGCTCGCTGCGCAATCCCGGATAATGGCCGAAGCCATGCCGGACCGCGACATCGACCCCGTCGCGGACGAAATCGACCAGAGCAGTACCGGTCACGACCCGCAGATCGATATCGGGATGGGCGGCGTGGAACTGCTTGAGGCGTGGCACCAGCCAGGCGCTCGCGAAGAATGGCGTCGTGCTGATCGTCAGCGGGCCCGTGCCGGGATCGGCGTCAATGCGCCGGGATGCCTCGGCGATCTGCCGGAAGGCGTTGCGCACCGGCGGCATCAGGCTCTGCCCGGCGGGCGTGAGGGCCATGCCGCGGTTGATCCTCCGGAAGAGCTGCGTGCCGAAATGAAGCTCCAGGGCCTTGAGCATCTGGCTGACCGCGCCCGGCGTCACGCAGAGCTCATCGGCGGCCTCCTTCACGGAGAGATGCCGAGCCGTGGCCTCGAAGGCGCGCAGAGCATTCAGCGGTGGCAGCCGATCGGTTTTCATTTAGTTTTTCTAACTTATTTTCGCAGAATTGCTAGTTTGCCCCTAGCCCGATCATTCGTCAAATTAGCTACAACTGATCACTTCATTGCAGCGGATCGCCCGCTCCCCTGAAGTGACCAGCAAGAGAAAAACTCAATCATTAGTTATCCATTCAAGCCGGAGCCATGCATGCCCAGCCTCCCCGACGCGACGCATTACCTCTCATTGTCGGAGCTCGCGGCGCGCATCCAGACGCGCGACATCTCGCCCGTGGCAGTGACACGGTCGCAGCTCGAGCGCATCGAACGCCTGGACACGGAGCTTCACAGCTTTGCCGGCGTGATGGCCGATACCGCGCTGGCCGAGGCAGAGGCCGCGGAGGCAGAGATCACGGCCGGGCGCTATCGCGGACCGCTGCATGGCGTGCCGATTGCCGTGAAGGACCTGTTCTGGACGCGAGGCTTTCCGACGGCCGGTGGGATGCGGATCCACAAGCAGCACAGGCCGCGGGAGGATGCGACGGTTGTGCGCCGCCTGCGGGAAGCGGGAGCCGTGGTGCTGGGCAAGCTGCAGATGACGGAAGGGGCCTATTCCGACCACCACCCCATGGTGACGCCGCCCCGTAACCCCTGGAATGCCGCGTACTGGACCGGAATCTCGTCGAGCGGCTCGGCTGCCGCGACGGCGGCCGGCCTGTGCTACGGCTCGCTCGGTTCCGATACCGGAGGGTCGATCCGCTGGCCCTGCGCCGCGACCGGCCTGACTGGGCTGAAACCGAGCTGGGGCCGCGTCAGCCGTCACGGCGCATTCGAGCTGGCCGCAACGCTGGACCATGTCGGGCCGATGGCGCGCGATGCCAGGGATGTCGCCGCGATCCTGCACGTCATCGCCGGTGCCGATCCCGCGGATCCGACCGCGCTCGGCGCGCCGGTTCCCGACTATCGCGCAGCGACCCGGCAAGGCGTCGGCGGCGTACGGATCGGCATCGATCCAGCCTGGAACAGCGAAGGGGTCGATGCGACGACGCAAATGGCTCTGAACGAGGCCATCGCAACCTATCGCGCGCTCGGAGCCGAGATCGTCGAGGTCCGCTTTCCGGATGTGAAGCAGATCGTCGCCGATTGGGCACCGAACTGCGCAGTGGAAGCCGCCATCGCCCATGAAGCGACCTACCCCGCGTGCAAGGACGAATACGGCCCGGTTCTCGCCTCGGTCATCGAGACGGGCCGCGCGCTGTCGGGCCTCGACTATCAGCGCCTCCTGCTGCGACGCATGGCCTTTCGTGGACGCATCGCCGCCCTGTTCGGCACGATCGATCTGCTGCTGACCCCGGTTCAGCCTTTCGCGCCGCTGACGCTCGCGACGATCAGTACATTGGGAGAGCAGCCCGGGCTGATCGCCGACCTGCAGCGCTATACCTGCCCCTTCAACATGACCGGCAACCCGACGCTCACATTGCCCGGCGGCTTCTGCGAGGGAATGCCTATCGGGCTCCAGCTCGTTGCAGCGCAACTGGGCGAGGCCATGCTGATCCGTGCCGGCACAGCCTTCCAGGCAGAGACCACATGGCACCGCCAGCACCCAACCCTTTGAGGAGCCTTGCGATGAGCACCAATCCGGCGCGTCCCGCCTCCCCGATCTTCCATGGCCGGCTTGTGGTCGCGGCGGCGTTTGCGGTCACCTTCGTCGGTTTCGGCAGCGCCTATACCTTCAGCGCCTTCGTCGAATCCCTGCAGGCGGATTTTTCCGCCTCCCGCGCTTCGGTTTCCCTGGTCTTCTCCCTCGCCGGCTTTCTCTATTTCGGCTTCGGACTGATCAGCGGCCCGCTTGCGGACCGCTGGGGAGCCCGTAGGCTTGTCTTCCTCGGCATGCTCCTCACCGGGCTTGGCATGGCCGCGGCGGGAGCGGCGCGGAGCCTGACCGAGATCTACCTGGCCTATGGCCTTGGCGTCGGGCTCGGCATCGGCTGCTCCTATGTTCCAGCGCTGGGCGCGGTGCAGCGCTGGTTCGTCAAGCGCCGCGGCTTCGCATCGGGTCTCGCGGTCAGCGGCATCGGTGTCGGCACGCTCGTGATGCCGCCGCTCGCCTCGCTCCTGATCGAGCAGATCGGCTGGCGGAACGCCTATTTCACGCTTGGCGGGCTCGCGGCGATCATTGGTGCAGCGATGGCGCTCCTGATCGAAAGCGATCCGCGCCGCCGCGGGCTGCTGCCGGACGGGGACGCTCTGCCCCCAGGTGGCATCACGGCACAGGCGACCGGTCTATCGATTCGCGAGGCGGTGTGGTCACGGCCCTTCATCAGGCTCTACGCAGCCTGCCTGATCGGCTCGTTTGGGGCCTTCGTCCCCTTCGTCCACCTCGTGCCCTACGCGCTGGATCGCGGCGTCCCGCAGGGCCGGGCCGTCCTGCTGCTCGCGCTGATCGGTGTCGGCAGCACGGCCGGCCGCTTCTGCCTCGGGAATCTGGCGGACCGGATCGGCCGCCACCGCGCCCTTCTCGTCATGTTCCTGGGCATGGCCGGCGCTCTGGGCATCTGGTGGCTCTCGAGCGGATTCGCGATGCTGGCCGTCTTCGCCCTGCTCTATGGCGTCTTCTATGGCGGCTGGGTCGCCGTGCTGCCGGCGGTCGTCATGGACAATTTCGGCGGGCGCAATGTCAGCGGGATCATCGGCATTCTCTATACGAGCGTCGCGTTTGGAACCCTGATCGGACCGACGGCCGCCGGGCTCATCTTCGATCTGAACCAGAGCTATGCGATCGCGATCCTCGCCTGCGCCTGCGCCAACCTCCTCGCGGCTCTCATCGTGGCACGCTCCGCAAGCCCCCCACGCTCCCTGCCGCGTTGACCTCGCCTCCTGCCGCCCCGATGATGCCGGCATGTCCGCCGGCCCCGCCTCCGCCGCCCCCGAATTCGATCCTGCCCGGCTCGAAGCCTTCCTGCGCTCCGCCCTGCCCGGGCGGGCGGCCGGCGCGATGGCGCTGGAGCGCATCAGCGGCGGGCAGTCGAACCCGACCTTCTTCCTCTCCTTTCCCGAAGCCGGCACGCGGCTGGTCATGCGCAAGAAGCCGCCGGGCCCGCTGCTGCCCTCGGCCCATGCGGTCGACCGCGAATACCGCATCCTCAAGGCGCTCGCGGGTTCGCAGGTGCCGGTGCCGCCGGTGCTGCTGTTCCACGCGGAAGACGATATCGTCGGCACGCCCTTCTATCTGATGGAGCGGCTCGACGGCCGTGTCTTCCATGACGCGGCGCTGCCGGGCGTGGTGCCGGCCGAGCGTCGGCAGATGTATTTCGCCATGGCCGAGACCCTGGCAGCGCTGCATCGCTTCGACTGGCAGGCGGCTGGGCTCGCCGATTACGGCAAGCCGGGAAACTATTATGCCCGACAGCTCGCGCGCTGGGGCCGGCAATGGCGCGAGACCAGGACCCGCGAGATCCCCGAGATCGATCGGCTGATCGATTGGCTGACCGCCCATCTCGATGAAAGCGCGGAGACGACCATCGTCCACGGCGATTTCCGGCTGGGCAATCTGATGTTTCACCCGGTCGAGCCGCGCGTCGTCGCCGTGCTCGACTGGGAGCTCTCGACGCTCGGTCATCCGCTCTCGGACGCCGCCTTTTCCTGCCTGCCCTGGCATTCCGGCCCCGCCATGTATCAGGGCATCATGGGCCTCGACCGCGAGGCGCTCGGCATCCCGACGCAAGCCGAATACCTCTCCCGCTATTGCGCAGCGGCCGGGCGCAAGGACGGGCCGGGACGCTTCCATCTCGCCTTCTCGCTCTTCCGCTTCGCCGTCATTCTCGACGGCATCGCGGCGCGCGCCAGGGCCGGCAATGCCGCGGCGGAGAATGCGGTCGCGGTCGGCGGGATGGCGGAGAGCTTCGCGCGGCAGGCCGCAACCATCATCGACCAGAGTTGAACGGGGATCACCATGGATTTCGCCTATTCCGCCAGGGTCGAAGAGCTCCGCTCACGGCTGCAGGCCTTCATGGATGCCCATGTGCAGCCGGCCGACGCCATATGGAAACATGAGGTCGAGGCCGGGCGCTATCCGCTGGCACTGATCGACGGGCTGAAGGAGAAGGCGAAATCCGAGGGCCTGTGGAACCTGTTCCTGCCGGCGCTGAAGCCCGACGAGCCCGGCACACGGCTGAGCAATCTCGAATACGCCCCCCTGGCGGAGATCATGGGCCGGATCTTCTGGTCATCGGAGGTGTTCAACTGCAACGCCCCGGACACCGGCAACATGGAAATCCTGCACATGTTCGCGACGCCGGCGCAGCGCGAACGCTTTCTCGTGCCGCTGATGAAGGGCGAGATCCGCTCCTGCGTCGGCATCACCGAGCCCGGCGTCGCCTCCTCCGATCCGACCAATCTGCAGACCACGATCACCCGCGACGGCGATGACTATGTCATCAACGGCCGGAAATGGTGGACCACCGGCGCCCTGCATCCAAACGTCAAGTTCTGCATCGTCATGGGCCTCTCGGACACGCGCCCGGAGGCCGACCCGCACAAGCGCCATTCCATGGTGATCGTGCCGATGGATACGCCGGGCGTGAGCGTGATGCGCAACCTGCCGCTGCTCAACCACCATTCGCCGGAAGGCCATACCGAAACGGATTTCGACACTGTCCGCGTGCCGGCCGCCAACATGCTCGGGGAGGAAGGCGCGGGCTTTGCGCTGGCGCAGGCGCGGCTCGGGCCCGGCCGCATCCACCACTGCATGCGCACGATCGGCCAATGCGAGGTCGCGCTCGAACTGATGGTCGAGCGCGCGCTGCAGCGGAAGGCCTTTGGCCGGCATCTCTCAGACTATGCCAATGTCCAGGACTGGATTGCCGAAGGGCGCATGGAAATCGACCAGGCGCGGTTGCTCTGCCTGCGCGCCGCCTGGATGATGGACAAGCACGGCAACAAGGCCGCGCGCACCGAGGTCTCCGCGATCAAGGTCGTGGCGACGCGGCTCCAGACCAAGATCGCCGACCGGGCCATTCAGGTCTTTGGCGCCGCCGGTCTCTCCAATGATACGCCGCTCGCCTTCATCTATAGCTGGGGCCGGGCGCTGCGCTTCATCGACGGGCCGGACGAGGCGCATCTGCGCACGGTCGCCCGTGCCGAGATCAAGAAGCGGCAGGCGAGCAATCGCAGCACGATGGCCGAACAGGGCATAAAGATGCCCTATCTCAAGCCCGCGGGTTAAGGCACCGGCCCGGACCGGGACGTGGTCCGGATATCCAGCAGGCCGCGCAGAAACCGGGTGGAAGCCGGTGCCCGAGGCATGGGAGCCTTCCTCGACACGCACATGCCAGTCGAAGAAGGCCCCCGCCATGCCAGCCGCAGCAAAATTGCCCGAACCTCCATCCCTCGCGGCGCGCGTCGACGCGCTGCACTGGCGCCGGATCGAGGCCGAACTCGACTCCCATGGCGTCGGCCTGACCGGGCCCTTGCTCAGCCCGGCGGAATGCCGCGCGCTGGCTGCGCTCTATGCCGACGAGAGCCGTTTCCGCAGCCGCATCGTCATGGCGCGGCACGGCTTTGGCAGTGGCGAGTACCAGTATTTCGCCCATCCGCTGCCGGAGATGCTGGCGGCCCTGCGGCCGGCCATCTATGAGCGCCTCGCCCCCGTGGCGAACCGCTGGAACGAGACCCTCGGGATCGCGCAGCGTTATCCCGACGCGCTCGGCGCCTTCCTGACCCTGTGCCACGAGGCCGGACAGACCCGGCCGACCCCGCTGCTGCTGAAATACGGCGCCGGCGACTATAACTGCCTGCATCAGGACCTTTACGGCGACCTGTTCTTCCCGTTCCAGATGGTCATCCTGCTCTCGCAGCCAGGCGTCGATTTCACCGGTGGCGAGTTCACCCTGGTCGAGCAGCGGCCGCGCATGCAGTCACGGCCCGAGGTCGCGCCGCTGGCTCAGGGAGAAGCGGCGATCTTCGCCGTGCAGCACCGGCCGATGCGGGGTTCCCGCGGCACTTACCGCGTCAATCTCCGCCATGGCGTCAGCCGGGTGCGCTCGGGCGAGCGCTACACCACCGGGCTGATCTTTCACGACGCGCGCTAAGGCCGACATCCGCTTCCGCCGGGCGGTGGCGATGTCCGCGTCAACCCGACAGCGAGGCCCGCGCTTCCTGCTCCATGCTGCCTCGCAGTCCGCCCGGGACGCAGAGTTTCGGATAGAGCCGCGACATCTCGCGGATCAGGAACTTCACCGGCACGTCAAAGAAACTGCCGTGCTGGGCGACATAATCCATGAAACTGCGGCCCTGCCCGTCGAAGCTCTGCAGCAGCGCATCGCTCTTGCCGTCGAAGCCGAGGGTCGCAACGCCGAGCCTGTCGCAGAGGCGCGCGTTGAAGGTCGGCGAAGCCTTCAGCCAGCGCCCGTCGAGGAAAACCTCGGTATAGCCGTGATAGGCGAAGACATTGGTGCCGACGGCCTCCAGCAGGCGCGGCGTGGCGAGATGGTTCTTGACGTCGGCGAGCCCGATGCGAGCGGGAATGCCGATGGCCCGGCAATAGGCTGCATAGAGCGCAGCCTTGCCGACGCAGTAGCCGATGCCGGCCGCCAGCACGGAGCTGGCGCGATAGGTCTCGGGGTTGAGATAGTCGCCATAGGGGTCATAGCGGATGCCGTCGCGCACCGCCTGATAGAGGATGCCAGCCTGCTCGGCTGGGTCGCTGATGCCCGAAGTCAGCAGGCGCGCCTCGGCGATCACCATCGGATGGTCGCTGTCGACGAACTCGGCAGGGCTCGTGAAGAGAACGCGGTGGGAATCCTGCATTGCCAATCCTCTCAAGCATCGGCGGGAAAAGTGGTTTGCGGCCTTCGGACAAAGCCGATGCAAATACTAGAAAGGCGAGATCGTCGGACCGGACCCGATATCCGGCCGGTGATCTACCGGCCCGTGAACCGGGCCGGCCGCTTCTCCAGGAAGGCCGAGACACCCTCGCTGAAATCCGCGGTCCGGGTCGAGACGTGGAAGGCGTCGCGCTCGGCGTCGAGCTGGGCGCTCAATGTGTTGCTCAGCGAAGCGCCGAGCAGCGCCTTGATGCGGCCATAGGCCTGGGTCGGCCCGGCAGCCAGTTTGCGCGCCAGCGCCATGGCTTCGGCATCGAGACTCTCGGCCGGCACGAGGCGATTGATCAAGCCGAGCCGCAGCGCCTCGCCGGCATCGATCGTCTCGGCGAGCAGCGCCAGCTCCTTCGCCTTCTTCATGCCGACGATGCGCGGCAGATGATAGGTCCCGGACCCGTCCGGTGTCGCACCGATCCGGGCATAGGCCAGCGTGAATTTCGCGTTTTCGGCGGCGATCGCCAGATCGCAGGCAAGCGCCAGGCTGAATCCGGCTCCGGCCACCGCGCCATGCAGGCAGGCGATCGCCGGCTGCGGCAATTCATCGAGCCGTTTCAGCCCGGCATGCAGCGGCGTGATGATCGCCTCGATCGCGGTCTCGGGGTCGCCACCAGCGGTGAATTGCGAGACGTCGCCACCGGCGCAGAAGCCCCTGCCCGCGCCCTTCAGCAGGATGGCGCGGACATCCCGGCGCGCCGCGATCTCCTCGATTCGGGCCAGGAAAGTTTCCGCCATGGCCGCGTCAAAGGCGTTCAGCACGCCGGGACGATTCAGCGTCAGCACTGCGACACCGGCCTCGACGGTCAACAGAATGGAACTGGAGGGATCGGTCATCGGCGGATTCCGGAGCTGCGATTGCCCCGGTTCTACCATGGGCATTTCGGCCTGCGGCACTCCGAATCCTGCGCAACGGACGCGCAGAAATGCTCGCAACGCGAGCGCGAAGCCCCGGGAGCTCTCTCGGTTCAGAGGGCCCCCGGGACTTCTCCCCTCGTCAGGCGACCGCAACCTTCGGTGTATTGGCTTCCTCGCGGCTTTCGAGCGCGGCCATTGCGGCCTGCACGCCGCCGCTGCGATGCGGCACGCCGGCCGCCGCCAGCCCCATCTCCACGCCGGACAGCGCGCCAAGCAGGGTCAGCTCGTTGCATTCGCCGAGATGGCCGATCCGGAAGACCTTGCCGGCCACCTTGCCGAGGCCGGAGCCGAGCGAGATGTTGAACTTCTCGAGCGCCACCTTGCGGTAATGGTCGGCGTCGTGGCTCGGCGGCATCAGCACGGCGGTCAGCACCGGCGAATATTCCGCGGGGTTCTCGCAGAGGATGTCGAGGCCCCAGGCCTTCACCGCGGCCCGCGTCGCCGCGGCAAGGCGCTCATGGCGGGCGAAGACCGCGTCCAGCCCCTCCTCATGCAGCATCCTGACGGCTTCGCGCAGGCCATAGAGCAGGTTCGTCGCCGGCGTGTAGGGGAAGAAGCCGTTGGCGTTGATCTTGACCATCTCCTGCCAGTCCCAATAGGAGCGCGGCATTGTGTTCGCCCGGGAGGCGGCCATCGCCTTTTCCGAGATCGCGTTGAAGCTGAGGCCCGGCGGCAGCATCAGGCCCTTCTGCGAGCCGGAAACCGTGACGTCGACCTGCCATTCGTCGTGTCGGTAGTCGACCGAGGCCAGCGAGGAGATGGTATCGACCATGAAGAGCGCCGGGTGGCCGGCCTTGTCGATCGCCTTGCGGATCTCGGCGATCCGGCTGGTCGAGCCGGTCGAGGTCTCGTTATGGACGACCATCACCGCCTTGATCTTGCGGCCGCGGTCCTCGGCCAGCTTTGCCTCGATCGCAGCCGGATCGGCGCCACGGCGCCAGTCGCCCGGGATGAAATCGACCTCGATGCCGAATCGCCCGGCGATCTGGCGCCAGAGCGTGGCGAAATGGCCGGTCTCGGCCATCAGCACGGTGTCGCCCGGAGAGAGCGTATTGACGATCGCGGCTTCCCAGGCACCGGTCCCGGAGGACGGATAGATCACCACCGGCTGGCTGGTCTTGAACACCGACTTGGCACCGTCGAGCACCTCGCGCCCGAGCTTCGCGAACTCGGCGCTGCGGTGATCGATCACCGGCATGTCCATGGCCCGCAGGATCCGGTCGGGCACCGGGCTCGGGCCGGGAATCTGGAGGAAATGGCGGCCCTGCTGCGATGCCATGGCGATAAACTCCCTATTCGGACGTGGCGGCGCGTCCGGCTCGCCGCTCATGAGCGCCGATGTTTTGCATTCATTTTTGCCTTTGGCAACACCGTTCGCGCGTGCAATATTATGCTGACCGATCTCGACACGGGGCCGTCCACTCGCGTAGCAAACCAGGATGACGACTATCGCGCTCGACACTGAGACGACCGAAAACCCGCCGCTGCGGCGCGAGGACGGCGCCGGGCAGACATCGCTGCACGGCGAACTTCTGGCCGCGCTGCGCGACTATATCGTCGAGGGCAATCTCGCCGATGGCGCACGCGTGCCCGAGCGCCTGCTCTGCGACCGGTTCGGCATCTCGCGCACGCCGCTGCGCGAGGCGCTCAAGGTCCTGGCCGCGGAAGGGCTGATCGACCTGCTGCCCAATCGCGGCGCACGCGTGCGCGCCCTGAGCGCCGATGATCTGCGTGAATTGTTCGACGTGATGGGCGGGCTCGAAGCCCTGGCGGGGCGACTGGCCTGCGAACGCATCAGCGACGAGGAAATCGCCGAAATCGAGCAGTCTCATCACGAGATGTACCGTTTCTACCTGCGGCGCGACATGCACGGCTATTTCCAGTGCAATCAGGACATCCACCGCATGATCGTCGCGGCCGCCGGCAATGCGACGCTCAGCGCGACCTATAACAGCATTGCCGGCCGCATCCGGCGCGTGCGTTATTCCGCCAATCTCGACAAGGAGCGCGACCGCTGGGGCGAGGCGATGCGCGAGCACGAGGCGATCCTCGATGCCCTGCGCCGACGCGCCGGCAGCGAGCTCAGCGACATCATGTTCCTGCATCTGCGCAACAAGCGAAAAGCCGCGCAGCATCAGAGCGCCGCGCAGACGGACGACGAGAACAGCCCTGCCTGAGTCCAACCCCAGCCTGAGACCTCCCGGCATTGATACGGGGTGGCGACCGGGCAGTGTCGTCGTCAATTCGGCCATCATCATTTTTCAGATTGAATGCAAAATTTTTTGATTCTAGGCTCTCGCCACGGCGCCGACAGAGCGCGTTGCAGGGAGGTTGGAAGAGATGAAGCAGCATTGGCTTGCCGCTGGCGCGGCGCTCGCAGCAGTGACCCCCGCCCTCGCCTGGGAGCCGACCAAGGCCATCGAAATCGTCGTGCCTTTCTCGGCCGGCGGCGCCTCCGACCAAATGGCGCGGACGATGCAGGGCATCATCCAGAAGAATAACCTGACCTCGCAGCCGATCATCGTCGTCAACAAGCCGGCCGCCGGCGGCGCCGAGGGCATGCTCGACATCCAGAAGGCGGCGGGCGACCCGCACAAGCTGATCACCACGTCGAGCGGCATCTTCATGACGCCGATGGCGACCAAGCTGCCGCTGAACTGGACCGAATACACGCCGATCGCGATGATGGCGCAGGATTCCTTCGTGCTCTGGGTCAACGCCAAGGCGCCCTACCAGACCGCCGGCGACTTCATGACAGCGGCCAAGGCCGCCTCGCCCCCGCTCAAGATCGGCGGCACCTCGTCGAAGCGCGAGGACAACCTGATCGTCTTCGGCATGGAGAAGGCTGGCGGGGTCAAGTTCGCCTATATCCCGCATACCAGCGGCGGCCAGGCCTCGACCCAGCTTTCCGGCAATCACATCGACGCCAGCACCAACAACCCGGCCGAGGACGTCGCCAACTGGCGCGGCGGGGCGACACGGCCGATCTGCGTCTTCTCCGAACAGAAGATGACCTACTCGACGCCGGTCGCCGACGGAAAATCCTGGGCCGATATCCCGACCTGCGCCTCGCAGGGGCTGAACGTCACCTACCAGATGCTGCGCGGCATGTTCATGCCCGGCAAGGTCACCAAGGAGCAGCAGGCTTTCTACGTGAACCTGTTCAAGAAGGTCTCCGAGACGCCGGAATGGAAGGACTACCTCGCCCGCAGCGCGCTGGTTCCGGACTATCGCGACGGCGAGGCGTTCGTGACCTTCCTCAAGGCCGATGAGGAGAAGCACGCCAAGCTGATGGGCGAAGCCGGCTTCACGGCGAAGTAGCCCTTGCATGATCGGACCGGAAACATATCCGATCCGATCCTGCAGCCTTCTAAGTTTGCATCGGCTTTTCCGAAAGCCGCGCCCACTTTTCGGGCCGATGCCTGAGCCCGACCGGCCCGCCGTCACGGCGGGCCTCATCCCTCTGCCGACGTCCGGAGATGTCGATGTCCGCTCATCCTGAAGGCGAAGCGCCGCGCGGCCTCTCGCGCCGCCCCGTCGAACTCGTCACGGCCACGATCCTGATCGGCCTCGCCTTCGTCGTGCTCTGGGATTCCTATGGCCGCGGGGCCGGCTGGGACAATGGTCCGCAGAACGGCTTCTTCCCCGCCCGCGTCGGCTGGCTGTTCCTGGCCGCCTCGCTGTTCATCCTGGTGCAGTCCTTTCGCACAGAGAACAGCGTCTTCGTCACCTTCGCGCAGCTCGGGCAGGTTTCGCGCGTGCTCGGCCCGCTCGTTCTCTTCGTCGCGCTGATCCAGCCGCTCGGGCTCTATGTCGCCGCGAGCATCTTCATTCTCGTCTTCATGGCCGTCGTCGCGACCTCGCGCTGGTGGAGCATCGTGCTGACGGCCGTCCTCGTGCCGATCGTCTGTTTCTGGATCTTCGAACAGCAGTTCCGCGTGCCCCTGCCCAAGGGTCCGCTCGAAGCCATGCTCGGCTATTGAGGTTACGCTGATGGAAGACCTCTCCTCGCTGATCGCCGGCTTCCAGGTCGCGCTCTCCTGGCACAATGTCGGTTTCATGGTGATCGGCGTGGTGCTCGGCATCATTGTCGGCGTGCTGCCGGGCCTCGGCGGTCCGAACGGGGTCGCGATCCTGCTGCCGCTGACCTTCGGCATGGACCCGACCTCGGCGATCATCCTGCTTTCCTCGATCTACTGGGGGGCCCTGTTCGGCGGCGCGATCACCTCGATCCTGTTCAATATTCCCGGAGAGGCCTGGTCGGTCGCGACCACCTTCGACGGCTATCCGATGGCGGTGCAGGGCAAGGCGGCCGAGGCACTGACGGCCGCCTTCACGGCCTCGTTCATCGGGGCGCTGTCCGGCGTCATCCTGATCACCTTCGTCGCGCCCCTGGTCGCCTCCTTCGCGCTGCGTTTTGGGCCCGCCGAGTTCTTCGCCGTCTTCCTGCTGACCTTCTGCTCCTTCATCGGCATGGGCCGGGAAAACCGGGCAAAGATCCTGGCCTCGCTCTGCATCGGCTTCCTGCTGGCGGCAGTCGGGCTCGACTCGATCTCGGGCGATCTGCGCATGACCTTCGGCTCGACCGAGCTGATGCGCGGCTTCGACTTCCTGATCGTCGTGATCGGCCTGTTCGGCGTCAGCGAGATCCTGCTCACCGTCGAGGAGGGGCTGGTCTTCAAAGGCAAGCAGGCGACGATCGATCTCAAGGTCGTGCTGCGGACCTGGGCCGGGCTGCCGCGCTACTGGGCGACGCTCGTTCGCTCCAGCCTCGTCGGCATGTGGATGGGCGTGACCCCTGGCGGCGCGATCGCCGCCTCCTTCATGGGCTATGGCCTCGCCAAGCGCTTCTCGCGGCGCGGCGCCAATTTCGGCAAGGGCGAGATCGAGGGCGTGCTGGCGCCGGAGACCGCGGCGCATGCCGCCGGCACCAGTGCCTTGCTGCCGATGCTGGCGCTCGGCATTCCCGGCTCGGCCACTGCTGCCGTGCTGCTCGGCGGCCTGCTGGTATGGGGGCTTCAGCCCGGGCCGATGCTCTTCGTCGAGCAGAAGGACTTCGTCTGGGGGCTGATCGCCTCGATGTATCTCGGCAATCTCGCCGGCCTGATCATCGTGCTGGCAACCGTGCCGCTCTTCGCCGCGATCATGCGCATCCCCTTCTCCTTCGTCGCGCCGGTGATCCTGATCGTCTGCGCTATCGGCGCCTATACGATCTCCAACTCGATCTTCGATATCTGGCTGATGCTGATCTTCGGCATCATCGGCTATGTCTTCAAGAAGCTTGATTATCCACTGGCACCGCTGGTGCTGGCGCTTGTCCTGGGCGACCGGGCCGAGGACGCCTTCCGGCAGGCGTTGCTCGGCTCCGGCGGCAGTCTCGGGGTCTTCTTCGCCAACGGGCTCGTCACGACACTGGTTGCGCTCGCGATGATCCTGCTCTTCTGGGGGCCGGTGTCGGACCTGATCGGGGCGGTGCGGCGGAGAAGCGGCCGGGCCGGAAAGGCGGCAGAAGCCGCCGAGTGAGAATGCGTTCGGACGCGAACGCGGGTCGTCCCGGCCAAATTGAAACGCAGAGCCGGGTCGAGATGAACTGGAATGGATACGTGACGCGATGACCCATGCCGCCCCCCTCGCCAAACAGGGCTCGCGCAATCTCGGGCTCGAACGGCGCCTCGCCCAGGCGCTCGAAGGCGAGGTCCGCTTCGACTCATTCACGCGCGGGCGTTATGCCACCGACGCCTCGATCTACCAGATCATCCCGCAGGGCATCGCCTTTCCGAAGAGCGAGACCGACATTGCGGCCGCGCTCCAGATCGCGGCCGAGCACGGCGTTCCGGTGATCGCGCGCGGCGGCGGCACGTCGCAGAACGGCCAGCCGATCGGCGATGCACTGATCCTCGACATGAGTCGGCATTTCAACGCGATCCGCGACTATGACCCGGCCTCGCGCACAGTCTCGGTCGCGCCCGGCATCGTGCTGGAGCAGCTCAACAGCCATGTGAAGAAGGACGGCCTGTTCTTCCCGGTCGAGCCCTCGACCGCGAGCCGCTGCACCATTGGCGGCATGGCCGGCAACAACTCCTCCGGCGCGCGCTCGCTGCGCTACGGCAAGATGGTCGACAATGTCATTGCCCTGCGGGCGCAGTTCCATGACGGTGAGGCCTTTGCGCTGGGCGAGAACCCGGTCGGCAATGCCTCGGTCAGGGCGCGGGACCTGATGACGCGGATGCTGTCGCTGGCGGACGGGCACCGCGACGAGATCGAGCGCATCTTCCCGAAGGTGCAGCGCCGGGTCGGCGGCTACAATCTCGACGAGCTGCTCCCGGCCCGGCCGAACCTGTCGCATCTGCTGGTCGGCTCGGAAGGCACGCTCGCGATCACCACGGAGGCGACGCTCAGGCTCTCGCCCCTGCCGACCCACCGCGTCATGGGCGTCTGCCATTTCCCGGATTTTCGCGCGGCGATGGAGACGACGCAGCATATCGTGGCGCTGGGTCCGATCGCGGTCGAGCTCGTCGACAACAATGTGTTGGTGCTCGGCGCCGATATCCCGCTCTTCGTGCGGACGCTCGCCGACATCACCAGGGGCCAGCCGAACTGCCTGCTGCTGGTCGAGTTCGCCGGCGACGATCTCGCGGCGCTGAAGCGCGACCTGAAGCGGCTCGACCAGTGCATGGCCGATCACGGCTTTGCCGACGCGGTCGTCGAGGTCGTCGAACCGGCACGGCAGAAGCCGGTCTGGGAGGTACGCGAGGCCTGCCTCAATATCATGATGTCGATGAAGGGCGACGGGAAGCCGGTCTCCTTCATCGAGGACTGCGCCGTCCCGCTCGAACATCTCGCCGACTATACCGACGCGGTGACCGAGCTCTTTACCCGTCACGGCACGCGCGGAACCTGGTACGCCCATGCCTCGGTCGGCTGCCTGCACGTCCGCCCGATCCTGAACATGAAGGACGAGGCCGGGGTCAAGGCGATGCGCGGCATCGCCGAGGCCGCCTGCGACCTCGTGCGCCAGTTCAAGGGCTCCTATTCCGGCGAGCATGGCGACGGCATTTCCCGCTCGGAATTCGTCGAACCGATGTTCGGCGGCTCGCTGACACGCGCCTTCGAGGCGGTGAAGGACGGGTTCGACCCGGAGAACCGGCTGAACCCCGGCAAGATCGTGCGGCCGCTCAAGATGGACGATCGCAGCCTGATGCGGTTTCCGCCGGGCTATGCGACGCCGATCCCGGCCGCAACCGCGCTCGATTGGTCCGATTGGGGCGGGCTCGGCGGCGCCGTCGAGATGTGCAACAACAACGGCACCTGCCGGAAACTCTCCGGCGGCACGATGTGCCCGTCCTATCGCGCCACCAGGGACGAGACGCATCTGACGCGCGGGCGCGCCAACAGTCTGCGCCTCGCGATCTCCGGGCAGCTCGGCCCCGACGCCTTCACCTCGCCTGAGATGAAGGAGACGCTCGATCTCTGCGTCTCTTGCAAGGGCTGCAAGCGCGACTGCCCGACCGGCGTCGACATGGCCCGGATGAAGATCGAGTTCCTCCACCATTATCACCAGCGCCATGGCTTGCCCCTCAAGGAACGGCTGATCGCCTGGCTGCCGCGCTATGCGCCCTATGCCGCGAAACTGGCGCCGCTGATGAACTTGCGCGATCGCATCCCTGCTCTGGCCAAACTGAGCGAGCGCTGGCTCGGCTTCAGCGCGCGCCGCTCGCTGCCGGTCTGGCGCAAGCCCTGGGTGCAGGCCGGCAACTCGGCAACGCCTGGCGATGTGAAGGGCGACGGCCGCGACATCGTGCTCTTCGGCGATACGTTCAACCGCTACTACGAGCGCGAGAATATGGAGGCGGCTGAGCGCGTGCTCGCGGCCGGCGGCTATCGCATCCACAAGGTCGAACCGGCTGACGGCGGCAGGCCGCTCTGCTGCGGACGGACCTTCCTCTCGGCCGGGCTGGTCGACGAGGCGCGTATCGAGGCCAAGCGCACGCTCGATGCGCTCTCGCCCTATATTGCCGGGGGTGCCCGCATCGTCGGGCTCGAACCGTCCTGCCTGCTGACCTTCCGCGACGAGTTTGGCGCGATCCTGCCCAAGGAGCAGGTCGAACCCGCGGCCAGCGCGGCTTTCCTGCTCGAAGAGCTGCTCGCGGCCGATATCAAGGCGGGTACGACCACGCTGCCGCTGAAGGACCAGGCGGGCCGCGTCGCCCATCTGCACGGGCATTGCCACCAGAAGGCGTTCGCGGCGATGGGCGCCGTCGAGGCGACGCTCCGCGCGATTCCGGGTCTCGACGTCAAGCCGATCGAGTCGAGCTGCTGCGGCATGTCGGGTGCCTTCGGCTACGGCGCGGACACCATGGATGTCTCGCTCGCCATGGCCGAGCTCTCGCTGCTGCCGGCAGTGCGCAAGGCAGGCGCGCAGGACCTCGTCGTTGCCGATGGCACGAGCTGCCGCCACCAGATCCACGATGGTGCAGGCCGAGAGGCACTGCATGTCGCCCGCGTGCTCGACATGGCGTTGGAGGGCTGACGCGAAAAGCCGGAGCGGCAGCAGGCATCCCAACCAAGGACCCGGACAAACGGGTGAGCCGAAGGAGGACGGACGATGCTAAGGACGATGCTTCTGACTGGCGTAACGGCGCTGATCGCTGCCGGAGGAATACAGGCCGCCATGGCAATGGACTATTTCCTCGCAAGCGGGCGCTGGGACAATGTCGTCCTGGTGATCGACCTGGAAAGGGCGATCGATCCGGCCAATGACGGCACGCCGAAAGCGGTGGTGAACCGCATCCGCGTCACGCCCGATATCGACGCGACCGGGACCGGCAAGGCCGACACAATCTCCAGCGGCCAGCCGATCACCATCACCATCGCGCCGGATTACCGGCGCGCCTATGTGGTCAATCATTCCGGCCGCACCAGGCCCGACGATGCCGCCGCCTTCCAGCACGGCCATGCCGGCACCGTCACCATCGTCGATCTCAAGAAGGCGCTCGATCCGGCGAGCAACGGCACGCTTGCGGCCGTCGAGGGTTATATCGAGACGGAAGGCTTTGGGCCGACCGGCTTCGCGATCGCTCCTGACGGCCGGCATGCCGCGCTCGCCCATGCCGAACAGAAGGGCGACGAGGATGGCGGCCGCCATATCAGCATCGTCGACCTCGCCAGCAACAAGGTCATTCGTCGGGTCGAGCAGGCTTTCGGCAAGCCCGGCTTCCCATGCCCTCCCGATCCCGTGCCGCACCGCGCGCCCGACCCGAAATTCGGCTGTTTCCCTGACACCAACGGCGTGACGATCAGTCCGCTCGGTGGGGGCACGATCTTCGGCGCCAATGGCGGAACGGACGATATCTCGGTGATCAGCCTGCAAAAGGCGATTGCGGGTGAAGTCGGAGCGGAGATCGCGCGCATTCCCGTGCAGGCGGGCGGCTTCGGCATCTCGACCAGCCCGGACGGCAAGCTTGTGGCGCATGCCTCGCGCGAGAACGCGCAGACCGACACCCCCGGCAATACCGTCTCGATCATCGATGTCGAGAAGGCGCTGTCGGACCCTGCCAAGGCCGAGGTCGCCCGCGTGCTGGTCGGCACCGACGACAAGTCCGTGCCGACACGTCCCTTCGTGGCGGCGTTCCTGCCGGACGGAAAGCGCATCCTGTCGACGCATTTCCGCTCGAACAATATCGACATCATCGATGTCGCCAAGGCCATCGCCGGGCAGCCGGCAACGATCAGGCGGGTCGAGTTGAAGACGCCCGGCGGCGAGCCCTCGCGCCCGCGCGGCATCGCGATCACCCCCGACGGAAAATATGCCGCGATTACCGGGGCGCCCAACGGCAAGTCGAATTCCARCGTGGTCTGGATCGTCGATCTCGCGAGCTACGAGGTGAAGGGCCGCGTCACCGAGATCGGCAATGAGAGCTACATGATCGGCGCCTTCCAGGCGAACTGATCACGGCGACGCCTGCGTTGGCGGCGGGCGGTCAGGCATCGGGCCGCATGGCCAAGGCCGAACCCCGGCTGGTAGAGAGCAGGACAACGTGCGTCATTCCGGTGCCAGGACAGGCACAGCCGGGACGACGCGCGGGTTCTCCAGCCGTCAGCGCAATCGATGCTTCAATTCCTTGCCACCAGCACGCCGTTCTTCGCGGTGATCGCGCTCGGCGCATTGGTTTCCGGCCGCACGCTGTTCGGCCCCGATTCCGTCAGGGTGCTCAACACCTTCGCCTTCATGATCGCGACGCCGGCAATGGTGCTGCGCGTGATGTCGCGGCAGCCGATCGCCGAGCTCTGGAACACGACCTTCTTCGTGGCGCTGGCAGCAATCGGCGTGACGATCATGGCGCTTGGCATCCTCATCGGCACGCGGTTGCGCGCCCTGCCCTTCCCCAATGCGGTCTCGCGCGGGCAGAGCCTCGTCGGCGGCAATTTCGCCTTTCTCGGCATTCCCCTGATGCTGGCCTTCCTCGGCGAGCGCGCCGCAGCGCCGATCGCGATCGGCCTGATCTGCGACACGGCGCTGGTCGTGCCCCTGTCGATCGGGCTGATCGAGGCCGGGCGCGGCGCCGGTTCGGCACCCGCCATTGCCGGCCGGCTCATTCGCGGCACGATCCTCAACCCCTTCATGCTGTCGATCGCAGGCGGCCTCGCGCTCTCGGTCAGCGGGGTCGCGATCCCGGAACCGGTCGACCGCTTCCTCTCCTTCCTCGGAAATGCGGCTGCGCCGGTCGGCGTCTTCGCGCTCGGCCTCGCGGCGCGACAATGGAGCGGTGGCGGCAGCAAGCTCCCGGCCCTCGGGATTGCACCACTGGTCGTCGGCAAGCTCGTGCTGCACCCGCTGGTGACCTGGATCGTGCTTGCCGTCGTGCTCAAGCTTGACGCGTTCTGGGTCACGGCCGGCGTGCTCTATTCGGCCCTCCCCATCGCGGCGAATGTCTTCGTCATCTCCGAGCGTTTCGAGACCGATAGCCGGCCAATCGCGGCTGCGATCGTGCTCTCCACGGCCCTGGCGGCGCTGACCTTCCCCGTCGCGATCTGGCTGGTCTCGGCTGCCACGGGAGCGCCGTAGCGCTCTCTTCGCAACTGCAACCGTGCCCTTGCGCTGTTGCCTGTAGTCAGCGGCTTGGCGAGACGGCTAGAAACAGCCGGTCGGCGGGTCCGTCCGCGCGGCGCGATGGAACCGCCGGAGGCATCATGACCAGCCAGCTCTTCACCCCGTACAAGCTCGGCGGCCTCGAACTCGCCAACCGCATCGTGATCGCGCCGATGTGCCAGTATTCGGCCGAGGATGGCCGGGCGACCGACTGGCATACGATCCATCTCGGCCATCTCGCCCTGTCCGGCGCCGCGCTGATGTTCATCGAGGCGACGGCCGTCGAGCCGGAGGGCCGGATCAGCCCGCTGGACCTCGGCCTCTGGTCGGACGAGACGGAAGCGGCCCTGGCCAGGACGCTGGCGGCGGTCCGTGCGTATTCCGACATGCCGATCGGCATCCAGCTCGGCCATGCCGGGCGCAAGGCCTCGGTGGCCGCGCCCTGGACAGGCGGCGGCCAGCTCGGGCTCGACCAAGGCGGCTGGCAGACGCTTGCCCCGTCCGCCATCCCGTTTGGCGATCATCCCCGGGCGCCGCTCGCGCTCGATCTCGCAGGCATCGCCCGCATCCGCGAGAACTTCGCCGCATCGGCCAAGCGCGCCGTGCGGCTGGGCTTGCAGGCGATCGAGCTGCACGCCGCCCACGGCTATCTCCTGCACCAGTTCCTCTCGCCGCTCTCGAACCAGCGCGGGGATGAGTATGGCGGCTCGCTCGAGAACCGCATGCGCCTGCCGCTCGAAGTCTATGATGCCGTGCGGGCCGTGGTCCCAGCGGAGATCCCGGTCGGCTTCCGCGTCTCCGGCACCGACTGGGTCCCGGGCGGCTGGGACGTCGAACAGACCGTCGCCTTCGCAAGGGCGGTCGAGGCGCGCGGCGGCAGCTTCATGCATGTCTCCAGCGGCGGTCTCTCGGCCAAGCAGGCGATCCCGCTTGGGCCGAATTACCAGGTCCCGTTCGCCCGGGCCGTGAAGCAGGCGACCAATCTGCCGAGCATCGCCGTCGGGCTGATCACCGAGCCGGATCAGGCCGAAGCGATCGTCGGCACCGGCGATGCCGATCTCGTCGCGCTGGCGCGCGGCATCCTCTACGATCCGCGGTGGCCCTGGCACGCCGCCGCCCATCTCGGTGCCAGCGTCAAGGCGCCGAACCAGTATCTGCGCTCCCAGCCGCGGCAGTTCCGCAATCTCTTCGGCTGAACGCAAGCCTGAGCCGGCTGGATCAGGTCTCCAGCTGGAAGCGCTCGAACCGGTGCAACGCGTCCTCGATGGCCGCCTTGTGCCGCTCGACAGAGCGCTCGCCGACCCAGTTCCATTGCTGGACGAGAAGCGTGCCGTTCGCGCGGTCGGCCTTGAGGTCGATCGCCGCGACGATCTCGTCGCCAACCAGAACCGGCAGGGCAAAGTACCCCATCGCCCGCTTCTCCTTCGGCACATAGGCCTCGAACAGGTGATCGTAGCCGAAGAAAAGCTTCAGCCGCTTGCGCTGGATGATCAGCGGATCGAAGGGCGAAAGGATATGGACCAGCTCGGCATCCGGTGCCGGCGTCGGTTCGAGCATGGCGGGTTGCGCCCAATGCTCCTGCTTTCCCGCCCCTTCGATCGTGACAGGCACGAGCGTTCTGCGGCTTAGCCTCGTCTCGATCAGTTCGCGGATCGCGGGCTTGCGCGGCGCGTCGAGATGGCAGACCGAGTCGAGGCTGACGATGCCCTGCGATCGCAAGGCCCGGTCGAGGAGATAGTCGAGAACCTGTTTCTCGGTCGCCGGGCGTGGGGCGCGCTCCCAGCCGAAATGTCGCTCCGGAAGCTCGTAGCTCTTCAGCATGCCGGTGCGCTCGCAGATCGTCAGCGCACCGCTGAAGAAGGCGAGCTGGAGGGCGTGTTTCGAGGGCTTGCGGCTCGCCCAGGCATGATCCTTCTCGATGAGCACATCATCGTCGATGTCTCGGATCGAGAGCGCGCCATCGCGCCGAACGCGGCCCATGACCTTGCGCAGGTCCTCGTTCGTCACCGAATTGAACCAGCTCGGAGGGTTTTCGCGCCGCCGCTTCATCTCCGGCAGGAAGAAGCGCAGATCCTGGGTCGGGACATAGGCCAGCGCGTGCGTCCAGTATTCGAAGACGCTCTTGTCGATGCTCTGGGCCTGGCGCAGATGCGCGCGCTGATAGTCCGGAATGCGCGTCCACAGGATGTGATGATGGCAGCGTTCGACCACGTTGATCGTGTCGATCTGCACATAGCCGAGATGGTCCACCGCCGCCGGCGTGGCTTCGGGGCCGTCGCCAAAGGGAGCGAGCGTATCGAGCCGCTGGGCGCGTAGCCAGATCCGGCGGGCCTGCGACGGGCTGATCGAGAGGGGTTTTGGCGGACGTCTCGGCATGTCGGATCTATAGCGACGCTGCGCGCGCCCTCCTGTCAGGAGCGATCATGAACCGGCCCGCCGCGCGCGCTCGGACTGGGCGGCACCCGGACCGGTCGCGAGCCAGATCACGTGCCTTGCGCCCCCGCGCTTGCCGTTGGCGCGCGTCTTCACCTCCTCGACGGCATAGCCGCTCTTGCGCAGGCGCTGGGTGAAGCCATGATCGGGACCGGACGACCAGACGGCGAGGACGCCGCCAGGACGCAGGGCTGCGCGTGCGACGGCGAGGCCCGCCATGTCGTAGAGATCGTCATTCGCCCGGCGCGTCAGCCCCTCCGGGCCGTTGTCGACATCGAGCAGGATCGCATCGAACGCCGCGGGAGCGGCGCCGATCGTCCGTGCGACATCCTCCTCGCGGATGGTGACACGGGGATCGGCGAGGCAATCGCCGAAGACCTGAGCCATCGGACCGCGGGCCCAGGCGACGACGGCCGGCACGAGCTCCGAGACCACGATCTGCGCGCCTTGCCCGAACGCCGCCAGCGCCGCGCGCAGGGTAAAGCCCATGCCGAGCCCGCCGATCAGGATGCGGGGCTCCGGCCGGCCGGCAAGACGCGCCGCGACCAGCGTTGCCAGTGCCTCCTCCGAGCCGCTGAGGCGGCTGTTCATCAGCTCGATCGCGCCCAGCATGATCGAGAACTCCGCACCGCGCTGCTTGAGGCGGATTTCGCCGCCGCCACCCGGCATCGTCGCGGTATCGATCTGGATCCAGGGAATCACGGGTTCACTCGGCTTCTGGGGCGGCAGGGTTTCTGGGGTAGCAGCCGCCCGCAACAGCATAGCAGCGCCGGCCGCGCAATTCCCGCTCCGTGGATTCGCCACGTTCAGGCCGGACTCCAGCGAATACCCGTTGCCCGGGAAGCGGCTGCCATCGCGCTCGCCTGATGCCGCGCGCACGCCTATAAGGCACGAAAACAACGACTGGAAGAAACGTCATGGAGCTTCAGGCCGCAGCGTCGCAAGCGCCTGCCATCCGGCCCTCCAGCGGCCTCGGTCGCGCTGTCGGCCTCGTCGACCGCAGCGTCGGCGGACTGGTCGAACTGGTCGTGGCCGCGCTCGTCGTCATCGAGATCGGCCTGCTCGGCGCCGGCGTCACGGCGCGCTACGTCTTCCATGCACCGCTGGTCTGGTCGGACGAACTGGCCTCGATCCTGTTCCTCTGGCTCTCCATGCTGGGCGCGGTGGTTGCGCTCCGGCGCGGCGAGCATATGCGCATGACCGGCCTGGTCAGCCGTGTCGGCCCGCAGACGCGGGCCTGCCTCGAGGCGCTGGCGATCACCGCCGGCATTGCCTTCCTGCTGCTGCTCCTGCCGCATGCGCTCGAGTATGCCGAGGAGGAGGCGTTCATCGTCACTCCGGCGCTCGAAATCACCAATGCCTGGCGCGCAGCCGCAATCCCGGCCGGTATCGGCCTGATGCTGGTCGTCGCCTTCTGCCGGATGCTGCGCCTGCCTTCGTTCAAGCCGGCCCTGATCGCGATTGCCCTGACGGCCGCCCTCCTGCTGCTGTTCTGGCTTGCCGGCCCCGTCCTGAAGCCGCTCGGCAAACTCAACCTGGTGATCTTCTTCGTCGGCGTCGTCGCGCTGAACGTCTTCTCCGGCGTGCCGATCGCCTTCTCCTTTGCGCTGGCGACCTTCGGCTATCTCGCGCTGACGACTTCGACCCCCCTGATCGTCATGGTCGGACGGCTCGATGAGGGCATGAGCCACATCATGCTGCTCGCCGTGCCGCTCTTCATCTTCCTTGGCGCGCTGATCGAGATGACCGGCATGGCGCGTGCCATGATCGAGTTCTTGGCCGGGCTGCTCGGCCATGTCCGCGGCGGCCTGTCCTATGTGCTGATCGGCGCGATGTATCTGGTCTCCGGCATCTCGGGCTCGAAGATCGCCGATATGGCCGCGATCGCGCCGGTGCTCTTCCCCGAAATGAAGGCGCGCGGCGCGGCGCCGGGCGATCTCGTCGCCCTGCTCTCGGCGACCGGCGCGCAGACCGAGACGATCCCGCCCTCGATCGTGCTGATCACCATCGGCTCGGTCACCGGCGTCTCGATTGCGGCCCTGTTCACCGGCGGCCTGCTGCCGGCAATGGTGCTCGGCGTCGCACTCTGCTGCGTCGTCAGGTGGCGCTATCGCCACGAGGATCTCGGCCATGTCGTGCGCCAGTCGCGCCGGCAGATCGGCAAGCTCGCGCTGATCGCGCTGCCCGCCATCGCCCTGCCCTTCGTCATCCGCGCCGCGGTTGTCGAGGGCGTCGCCACGGCGACCGAAGTCTCGACCATCGGCATCGCCTATTCCGTGCTCGCCGGCCTGCTGCTCTACCGCCAGTTCGATTGGCGGCGCCTGCCGAAGATGCTGGTCGATACCGCCTCGCTGACCGGCGCGATCATCTTCATCATCGGCTGCGCCACCGCCATGGCCTGGGGCCTGACGCAATCGGGTTTCTCGCAGGATCTCGCCCGCATGATGTCTGCGATTCCCGGCGGCACCTGGGGCTTCCTGGCGATCTCCATCCTCGCCTTCGTCATCCTCGGCAGCGTGCTCGAAGGCATCCCCGCTGTCGTGCTGTTTGGCCCCCTGCTTTTCCCGATCGCCAAGCAGGTCGGGGTGCACGAGGTCCATTACGCGATGGTGGTGGTGCTCGCGATGGGCATCGGCCTTTTCGCCCCGCCCTTCGGCGTCGGCTATTACGGCGCCTGCGCGATCAGCAAGGTCAACCCGGACGAGGGCCTGAAATATATCGGAGCCTATATGCTCGCCCTGCTCATCGGCCTCGTGATCGTCGCCGCTGTGCCGTGGATCTCGACGGGCTTCCTGTAGCGCTGATCCTGCAGGCCATCGGGGACGGAAGCGCGGCTCAGGACGCGCTGCTGCGTCTTGCCTGCCGGGGCACCGGAGCAGTGCTGGCGGCGACGGCCGACGCATCATTGGCCGCCTTGGCCAGCGTCGCCGCCTCGAAGATCGCCGCCTCCTCGCGCAGCCAGGCGACGAGCGCCTCGAAGCCCGGCCTGTGCTCGGTGTTGGGGCTGAAGGTGAGCCAGCAGCCGGTTGCGCTCTCGAAGCCGAGACCGAGCGGGTTGATCAGGGCGCCCGAAGCCAGTTCCTCCGCCACATAGCAGCGTGGCGCCAGCGCGACGCCGAGCCCCGCCATCGCCGCGCGGATGATCACAGAATAGTAGCCGTAGCGCACGGTATGCGCGGGAACCGCGCCCCGCAGGCCATGCGTCTCGGTGAATTCGGCCCAGAAGGTCGGCATCTGGAAATGCTGAAGCAGGGTCATCTTCTGGATATCGGCCGGACGCTGGAAGCCGCCCATCCGCTCGACCAGCGAGGGGGCGGCCACGAGCGCGACCTGTCGTCCGAAGAGATAATGTGACTCGCGCCCCGGCAGTGGCCCGCTCTGGTGGCCGATGTCGATATCGGGCTCCTCCGTCTCCTCCTCGCTGACGAAATTGGTGAACTGCACGTCAATCTCGGGATGGGCCTGGGCGAAGACCGGAAAGCGCTCCATCAGCCAGCGTTCCCCGGCGATGGCGATCATGTGGAGGCGGATCGGCCGCCCCTGGGCGGCGCGTTCGCTCAGGCGCCGCGCGCCGCGTTCCATCTGCTCGATCGCAGCCTCGGCATAGGGGTTATAGATGGAGCCCGCTTCCGTCAGCTTCAGCCCCTGCGGCGTGCGCTCGAACAGCGTCGTCCCCAGATGCTCCTCGAGCGCCTGGATCTGCTTGGAGACGGCGCTCTGCGTCAGATTGACCGTGACGGCCGCCTTCGCGGTCGAGCCAAGCCGCGCAACCGCGAGGAAAACTCTGAGTCCCGTCGTCGATGGCGGGAGGCGATTGCCGGCCACAATAGCTATTCCTTTTTGGACTACCCTTCGGAGATCGTTTCGTTTGCTGGCTGACGGGTCAAGGGGCAGTCTTTGCAAAAGACCAAAGGGGAGAGCGATGAACCAGACGACACGCCTGTGGGGTGGCCGCTTCCGCAAGCAGCCGGATCCGCGGCTGATGCGGCTTTCGAGCGCCGCCAGCGCCCATGCCCGTCTCGCCCCCCAGGATATCGCCGGCGGCAAGGCCCATGCAGCGGAATTGCTGCGCGCCGGACTGCTCACGGCCGCCGAAATGGAGGCGATCATTGCCGCCCTCGAAGCCATCTCGCAGGAGGTCCAGGCCGGGACCCTGAGCCCGAGCGCCGATGACGAGGATGTCCACACTTTCGTCGAGCGCGTCCTGATCGCCCGGATCGGCGACGCCGGGGCCAAGCTCCGCGCCGGCCGCTCACGCAACGACCAGGCGGCCAACAACCTGAAACTCTATCTGCGCGAGCAGGTTCGCCTGATCGGCGCCATGCTGGTGGAACTGCTGGACGCCATCGCGGCCCAGTCGGACACCCACGCCGCCTCGGTCTGCCCGGGCTTCACGCATCTGCAGAGCGCCCAGCCCGTGACATTCGGCCATTGGCTGATGGCGCATGGCCAGGTTCTCGCCCGCGACGCCTCGCGCCTCCAGGATTGGGAGCGCCGTTCCGGCCAGTCGCCGCTCGGCGCGGCGGCGCTTGCCGGCTCGGCGATCGCGTTGACGCCCGAACTCAGCGCCAAGGCACTGGGCTATGACGCGCCCTGCGAAAACTCGGTCGATGCCGTCGGTGCGCGCGACCATGTCGCGGAATTCCTGTTCGTCGCCGCCATGCTCGCGACCAATCTCTCGCGACTGGCCGAAGAGGTCACGCTCTGGACCTCGCGCCAGTTCGGCTGGGTCACGCTCGACGACGCCTTCGCCACGGGCTCGTCGATCATGCCGCAGAAGAAGAACCCGGATATCGCCGAGATTTCGCGCGGCCGGGCGGCGCGGCTGACCGGCGACCTCGTCACCATGCTCGGCGCGCTCAAGGGCCTGCCGCTCGCCTATAATCGCGACCTCGCGGAGGACAAGCGCGCCGCGTTCGATGCCGTCGACGTGCTGGGCGAAGTGCTGCCGGCCTTCGCCGGACTGATCGCCAGCATGGAAGCGCATCCGCAGGTGATGCGGGCGCAGGCCGGCACCGGCTTCGCGCTGGCGACGGAGGTCGCCGACTATCTCGCGCGCAAGGGCGTGCCCTTTGCCGAAGCTCACGAGATCACCGGGACGTTGGTCCGCTACTGCGAGGAAATGGGGCGCGAGCTCGAACAACTCGAGCCGATCGAGCTCCGCGCCATTGATCCGCGCCTCGGTGAGGATGTAAGGGCCTGTCTCACCCTTGATGCCGCGGTGGCCGCCCGCAGCGGTTTTGGCGGCACCGCGCCAGCGCGCGTCGCCGAGCAGATTAGCCGGTTCCGCATCTGGCTCGCGGATTTTGACGTTTGGACCCGCGGAGCGCAGCGATGACCAGCGCAGTCGGAATTGGAATAGGGCGAGACCTTGCCGGGATCGCCGGGCTGAAGCTCGTGCCGCGCCGCTATTACGGGCGCTGGGTCGCTGCCGCGCTCATCATTCTGGTGTTGGCCTGGGTGATGAAGGCTTTCGCCGAAGGCCAGATCGACTGGAAGGTCGTCGGGCAGTTCTTCACCGCGCCCGCAATCCTGAGCGGGCTCGTCAACACCATCATCATGACGGTCTGCGCCATGGCGCTCGGCATCGCGCTCGGCGTCATCTTCGCCATCATGTACATGTCGCCGAACCCGGTGCTGCGCGGCGTCGCGCTGTTCTACATCTGGTTCTTCCGCGGCACGCCGCTGCTGCTGCAGCTCCTGCTCTGGTTCAACCTCGCGCTGGTCTTCCCGACGATCGGCATCCCCGGCCTGGTCGAGTGGCGCACCATCGACATCATTGGCCCCTTCATGGCGACGCTGCTCGGGCTCGGCATGAACCAGGGCGCCTACACCGCCGAAGTGGTGCGTGGCGGCATTCTCTCCGTCGATGTCGGGCAAACCGAGGCCGCCAAGTCGATCGGCATGACACAACTGACGACGCTGAGGCGGATCGTGCTGCCGCAGGCGATGCGCGTTATCATCCCGCCGGTCGGCAACGAGGTGATCAGCATGGTCAAACTGACCTCGATCGCCAGCGTGATCCAGTTCTCCGAGATCCTGCGCAATGCGCAGACGATCTACTATGCCAATGCCCGCGTCATCGAGCTCCTGATCGTCGCCGCCGGCTGGTACCTGATCGTCGTCACGCTGCTGCAGATCGGCCAGTTCTTCCTGGAGCGCTACTTCTCCAAGGGGCGCGGCGACCGCCGTGCCAAGCCACAGATCGTCGAGGAGGCCGGAGCATGAACGCCTCCCCTGCAAATGCGATCGTCGCCGCCGCCAACGTCACCAAGCGCTTCGGCGACCTGCGCGCGCTGAACAATGTCTCGCTGACCATTGCGCCCGGCACGGTGCAGTGCATCATCGGGCCGTCGGGCTCCGGCAAGAGCACCCTGCTGCGCTGCATCAACCAGCTCGAGAAAATCGACCAGGGCGCGATCTGGGTCGATGGCCAGTTGATCGGCTTTCGCATCAAGGGCGATGAGCTGCATGAACTGAGCGACGCCGAGATCGCGGGCCAGCGCCTCTCGACCGGCATGGTCTTCCAGCGCTTCAACCTGTTCAACCACATGACGGTGCTCGAGAACATCATCGAGGGCCCGGTCACGGTGCTGAGGCGGCCACGTCAGGAGGCGATCGCCGAGGCCGAGAAGCTGCTCGCCCGCGTCGGCCTCTCCGAAAAGCGCAACGCCTACCCGATCGAGCTCTCCGGCGGCCAGCAGCAGCGCATCGCGATCGCCCGCGCGCTGGCGATGAAGCCGAAGCTGATGCTGTTCGACGAGCCGACCTCGGCGCTCGACCCCGAGCTCGTCGGCGAAGTGCTCGCCGTGATGCGCGATCTCGCGGCCAGCGGCATGACGATGATCGTCGTCACGCATGAGCTCGGCTTCGCCCGCGAGGTCGCAACCGATGTCGTCTTCATGGACAAGGGCGAGATCGTCGAGCGCGGCCCGCCCAATGCCGTTCTGGTGGCGCCGCAACAGGCCCGCACGCGCGACTTCATCGCCGCCGTTCTGAAATAATCGGTCAAAAAGGAGAACCCGATGCTTCGTTTCACCCTGGCAGCGACGCTGCTCGCCGCCACCGCGCTGTCCGCCCAGGCCCAGGCCCTGCCGGAGCGCATCAAGACCGCCGGCAAGATCATCATCGCGACCCAGCCGAACTATGCGCCGATCGTCTACAAGGACCCGGCCACCAACACGATGACCGGCTTCGACTACGAGCTCGGCGAGGCCATCGCCAAGGAACTTGGCGTCAAGGCCGAGTGGCAGGAGACCGCCTTCGCCCAGATGCTGCCGTCGCTGCATACCGGCCGCGTCGACATGGTCATGGCCGGCATGAGCGACCTGCCGGCCCGTCGCGAGACTGCCGACTTCATCGACTACATGGTCTCGGGCGCCCAGTTCTACACCGTCACCGCGCTTGCCGGCTCGATCAAGACGCCTGAGGACCTCTGTGGCAAGAGCGTCGGCGCCAGCCGCTCGACTAACTGGCCCCGCCAGATCGGCGAGTGGAGCGAGGCCAATTGCGTCGCCAAGGGCAAGCCCGCGATCAACGTCGTCGGCACCGAGGGTTCGGTCGATGCGCGCACGCAGCTCAAGACGCAGCGCCTGCAGGGCGGTGTCCAGGGCAGCGAGACCATGAGCCACAACCAGAAGCTCGAGCCCAACACTTATGTCCCGCTCGGCACGCCCTTCACCCGTTCGCTGACCGGCATCCCCTTCCCGAAGACCGCCGAAGGCACGCAGCTGCGCGATGCGGTCAAGGGTGCGCTCGATCGTCTCCAAGCGAACGGCACCTATGACGCGCTGATCGCCAAATACGGCCTGCCCAGCAATGTGCTGAAGCCGATCGTGATGAACCAGGGCGAGTAAGCCCCATCAGCCCATGTCCGAGGCCTGCATGGTCAGGTCGGACAACAGTCCACGATCGCCCCGCGAACCCAGTTCGCGGGGCGATCTGCTTTGATGGCAGCATGCCGCGTTCAGGACTGTATCCGGCGCCGTGCGCGCAGGATCCGGATCGGCGTCTCCAGATATTCGACCGGCTCGGCCCGCGCGAAAATCCGCTGAATCGCGTCGCGCCCTGCGATCACCTTGCCGAAGGCCGCAAAGCCCGCCCTGTCCGGGTTGCGGCCGCCGCCTTCATCCAGTTCCGGCTGGTCGCCGACGCAGATGAAGAAGCCATGGCCGCCGGTGCCTGGCGCGAGCCGCGCCAGCGAGAGCGTGCCGTCGAGATGCCGCAGCCCGGTCACCGACGTCGGCTCATGCGGCACGGGCGGAAAGGGTGGCTCGCGCTCGTCGGCGGGCGCCGGCCAGCCCCATTGGATGACCTCGATCTTGTGTACCGTCGCTGGCGGCTGGTTGGCCAGCGTCACGATCCGATAGACCGAGGCATTGTCGAGGAGCCCGCCATCGACATAGGCGAGGAAATTCCGGGTGGTCAGGGGCGCGCGCGCCACGTCGATGGCGAGAAGGAACGCCCCCTCCGGCGTCTCGACCTCGACCTGTACGGGCGCGTCATCGAACATCTGACCTGCCATGGCTCTCTGCCCTGCTGAAATCCCGTCGAGCTGCGTGGGCGCGGCCGGACGACTCAATCCGGGCGCCAGTATCGCGCAGAGGCCTGTCCGCCGGAACCATTGGTCCCGCCGGGTTGGGCGGGCGCTTCATCCGACGTTTCTAGGGTGGCCACGAGGCGAGCTCGTCAGACCAAGGTCCGTTCCAAACCGCTGGCGAGGAGGGATATAATGGAGGACCACGGAAGGGAGCGCTCGACGTGATACGGCGCCTGTTCCTCAAGCATCGAACAGCCTCCGCCGGGCCTGGTCCCGGTGCATCGAGGCGTTTCCCCGGCCCGTGCGCCAGGTTGATCGTCGTGGCGGCGTCCCCGCCATAGACGTCCTCGGACCTGGCTTCGACTGCGGGGAATGGCATGACCAAGATGACAGACAGCATGCGTGCCACCATGCTCGCCAGCGCAGCGAAGCTGCGGCCTGGCTGGCGACCGGAAACGCAATCGGCAAGCATGCCGGCGGCGGTTCAGCTTGCGAGACGCGGGGATCAGCAGGAACCGCATCGCCTCAAGCCCCCGACATCGCAAGGCCTGCTGCACCAGTCATCGCGTGGCATGGTCGCGGCAACCCGCCATCAGCACAAGGGACGGAGCCAGGCCGGCTTCACCCTCGTCGAAGTGCTCGTAGTCCTCAGCATCATCGGCCTGGTCGTCGGCCTGATCGGCCCGCGTGTCGTGGGCTATCTCACCGATGCCAAGGTTTCGACCGCGCGTATCCAGGCGACGACGCTCTCGAACGCGGTGGAATTGTTCTTCATCGACAACGGCCGCTACCCGCTGGAACAGGAGGGGCTCCAGGCGCTGGTCGCCGCACCGTCGAATCTGCGAACCTGGAACGGCCCCTATCTCAAGGGCTCGACTGTTCCGCGCGACCCGTGGGGCAGGCCCTATGGCTATGCCGTGCAGAATGATGGGCGCGGCTTCGCGATCACCATTGCCGGCAATGACCGGCCGGGCGGAGGCGAGGACAGCCTGGCGCAAAGGCAGCTTTCCGCGACACGCGGGAACGTGACCCGATGACCGGCTCCCGTCGGCTGAGCTCCGGGATCGCCTCCCTCGCGGAGTTCTGGGCCAAGGAGCTACGGGCCTCTCTTCCCGATACGCTCCGCAGATGGGCCGCGCCCGACCGCTTCCTGCGGCTCGTCATCGTCCCTGCCGAGGAGCATGTCACCATCACGCTCTTTGCGCCGGATGGCCGGGAGCTGTTTGCCGAGCGCGCGAACTGGGCGCAGTACAGCCGCAGCGTGCTCAACCGCTGCAAGGAGCAGGCGGCCTCCTTCGCACCCAGCAGCCGAATCCGGCTCGTGCTCTCGGCTCCTCAGGCCATCGCCCAGTCGCTCGTCATCCCGCGGCGCGCCCAGACGCGGGCCGAAGGCATCGTTCGGGAGCACATCGCGCGGAAAACACCGCTCAAGCCCGAGGACATCTTTGTCGGCTATGATCTGAGGGGAGCAGCCGCCGGCAAGCTCGAACTGCGCTATCTTCTGCTTCCCCGCGCGGTGCTCGATCAGATGCTGGCGCGCCTTGCCGTCGCTCCCTCCGAGATCGCGACGCTGGAGGGGCCCGCCTTCGAAGGCCTGCCCCCGGTATCCGTCCCATTTGCGCAGAAGCCACACACACCCTCCCCCTGGTTCAAGCGGATCGCCATCGCGCTCGTGCTGCTCACGGTGCTCGGCGCAGTAACCGGGTATCTCGTCCTCGCCTGGCGGCAGGCCCAGCTCCTGAAGAGCATGGAAGCGGAGATTGCCGAGATCTCGGGACCCGCCCAGCAGTCGACGGAAAGCCTCAGATCCGTCTTTGGGCTCGCCGACGACGTCTCGCGGCTGACAGCGCAGCGGAGCATACCTGGCATCGTCCAGGTCTGGGACGAGATGTCCCGCATTCTTCCCGATTCAACCTTCCTGACGGAACTCGAGATCACCGGCGCCAATCTGCGCGCGACCGGCTATTCCGATGCGGCTCCGGCCCTGATCAAACTGCTGGAGGAATCGCCGATCCTGCACAATGCGGCCCTTTCCGGGCCACTGGTCTTCGACCGCGCCACAGGCAAGGAGAACTTCTCGCTCCGCGCCACCCTGCGCAAGGCCCGTCTCCCAACCGAGGAGGGCAAATGAAATGTGGCGACAGATCAAGAGCTGGACCCGTTTCACCGCCTTCATCGCCGCGAACGGATTGATCCTGGCGGGGATCTACCTGTTCGTGATCGACCCCGCGCTCCAGATCCTGAGGGACCAGGAAACCCAGATCACCCAGAACGCCGTCATGATCGAGCATCTTGGCTCGGCTGTCGCGCGCAGGCAGTCGCTATCCGCGCTGCGCCCGGAGGATGTCGACGGGGCCAGGCGGCGCTTTCTCCAGGGTGACACCGAGAGCCTTTCGACGGCCGACCTGCTGACCCGGCTCCGCGAGGTCGCCGATCAGCACGCCGTGAGCTTCAATTCGGTGACGACCTTGCCGCCGCGCAACTGGTCCGGACATCGCATGATCGGAGCGAGGGTCGAGTTCACCGCAGCGACGCCGCGCGTGGCCGAGGTTCTGTCGAGCCTCGAAGACGGTCCCTCGTTTCTCTTCATCCGGAACGCGAAACTGACAGCACCGAGCGAGGCGGAGGCCAGCGACAACAAACTGGGCGTCACGATCGAGATCTATGGGGTGACGCGATGGTCAAAGGGCTGAGCATCGGCGGGGCTGGCCTCGCCAAGGCTGCAGGCTTCGCAGGACTCGCCGCAATGGCGGCCGTCGCCGTGAATTTCGGCTGGCGAAGCCTGGCGGACCCTATCGAGCCTCCGCCCGCTTCGGCGGTGACGAAGGCCGCATCAATCACGAGCGACGCCCTCGCTCCGCCGGCGGAAACGCCGCGCTATCAGCCCGACATGGTGAATGCGAGGCCGCTGTTCTCCTCCAGCAGGCGGCCACCGGCAAGCTTCGTCGCCAGGGCTCCCATGCCCGAGCCGGTCGCGAGCCCGGTCTTTGAGCCACCACCGAGCTATCTGATCGGTGGCGTCGTCGTCTCCTCGGGCTTGAGCAAGGCGCTGCTGCGCCGACAGCTGCGCGAAGCCGGGCGATGGTTCGCCCTGGGCGAAGCGACCGATGAGGGCTGGGTCGTCGCATCGATCAATCCGGAGATGGTGACGCTGGCCCGTGGAGCACGGCAGGTGACGCTGCCGCTCCATGCCCGCGCGCACCGCCAGTCGGCCACGATGACGCGTTGAGCGCTCAGATGGACCGACCTTGCCGAAAACCGCAATCCACTTTTCGGGCCGATGCTTTAGCCGCCGTGCAACCGCCATAACCAGGCATCGATGGTCTCGGCCACCGATGCCCCGGTCAGGATTGCGAAGCCGGTGACAGACACGACACCCACCCCCAGGAACGGGCCGAAGGGCATTGGCTGCCGGGCGTCGAAGCTGGAATCGACGAGGCGGCGCGCCAGCAGGTAGAGCAAGGCCGAGAGCGAAGCCAGGACGAGCGCGATGGCGAGGCCTTCCATGCCGGTCCAGGTCCCTGCGGCGGCTGCGAACTTGACGTCGCCGAGCCCGAGGCCGTCATAGCCGCGATAGGCCCGAAAGGCCCGTTGCACGAGCCAGAGACCACCTCCCCCGAGCGCAGCCCCGGCGAACGCCGAGGCTGGACCGGTGACGCCGAGAAGGAAAGATGCCGCGATCCCGGATATGAAGATCGCCAGGTTGACCGGATCGGGAATGATCATCTGCCGGAGATCGACCGCGGCCGCGTAGCAGATCAGCCCGACGAGAACCGCGAGTGCCGCGAGGTGAGCGAGATCCGGCATGCGCAGGCCCTTACGGACGATGTTTCAGCATGGCGGCAACCGCCCGCCAGCGTCGGTATCCGAACGCGCCGCCCCTTCACGCCATTCGCGGATACGATAGCCCGTGGGCAGGTCCTGCGAGATTTCGACGATGGCGTCGCGCGCAAAGCGCACGCCGGAGCCGGTCAGCGCTTCGCTCCCGATCAGGAAAGCCCTGCCTGCCGTTTCGGAGATGTAGAGGGCCGGCAGATCCCGTCGCGCCACCTCCCGCGACAAGGCGGCGCCCCCCGGCGCCAGGGCCACGAGCAATTGCAGCGGTGCGACGGTGGGGTCGAAGCCGGTGCTGCCGGAATTGACCGTCATCAAGGGAAGCAGCGCCCGGAACAGATCGCGGCTCATACCGGGGATCTGATTGAGCTCGAACACGGACTTCAACGCCCGCACCGAGGACGAACTCCCTGATGCCGCGCTGCCAGTGTCTTGCGAGAGCTCGCGCAACCCCCTGATGTTCCGCACGATCATGGCTGCCGCCTCGCCGTTGGCATTCACGCCGCGGATGAGCGCATCGACCAGTTCCATGTTTGCGGTGTTGAAATCGACCTTGCCGCCCTCGTCCGCGACGGAAATCGCCAATGTCCAGCCGTCGCCCAAGCTGCAGCCCACAGGCGTCCCGTCAGAACCGAAGCGGCCGCTGCGAGCCTTGCCCTGCGAGGTGCCGGAGAGAAGATCGAGAATCGCGATCTTGATGCCGATATTCGCCATGGCCTCGGCGCGGGCATGCTGCGACAGGCTCGCGGCCTCGATGGCGCGATAGCGGGCCGCCACGATGTAGGTCATGAACAGCAGGCCAAGGATCCCGGTCGCCCAGATCACGACGAGCAGCGCAAAACCGCTGTCGCTGCGGCTTTCCACGCAGTCCGCTGGCCTCGGGCTTCCCGCAGGCCGGCTATGGAGATAGCAGCCCGGCCGTGCTCTCATCATCTGCCGCCCGAATCCAAGGCAAGGACCCAGGGACTGTGGCGCTGCCCTCGGGAAATGTCATTCCCAAAGCGAGAATGGTGGTTGCCGGCCATCGGCAGGCAACCACCGGCACGCAGGATGCAGGTCAGTGACGATGCCCCGCAGGGGGGGCCTTCTTGTTCGACGCAGAGACATAGGACATGGCGTCGACATAGGCGATCAGATCCGCCGCATCATTCTTCGACAGTCCCAGCGTCGGCATGCGGATCTTGTAGGCTCCCGCCAGCTCGAGCGCGATCGGGTCCTTCTTCGCCCGCATCTGGTCAGGCTCCATCAGGTAGCTCACGATCCAGTCGCGATCCCGCCGCGCAGTGAGCGCTTGGAGATCGGGGCCGACGCGCTTGCCGCTGCCGATGGTATGGCATGCGGCGCAGGCCTTGATGAACAGGGCTTGGCCAGGCAATCCCGTCGAGGTCGCCGCAATGGGACGCTCGCCGCGCGCGGCAACACCATCTGTTGCGACGGTCTCGGCTTTCCCCATCTGGTTGCGCCAATCTGGATCCATAGACTTGATCGTCATGGCGAGCGTGTTGAGGTCGCTGAAGGCCGAATCCTTGGCCCACTCGCCGGTCACGTCGTTGCCCAGCATGATATCGCTGCGATGTTCGAACACCTTGCGGCTCCGCTCGCCAAGCTTGTGCCGGAGCACCGTGATGTCCGCGGCATTGCCGGTGAGGAAGACCCATCCTGGTCCGGTCTGGAACACCTCCGCATAATTCTTGAGCTTGTCGGGGGTGTCGACTTCCGGCTCGATGCTGATCGAGACGAAGAAGATGCGGCTGCCCACGAGATCGCCGAGCTTGTCCTTCACCTGCGCCAGGCGCGCCGTCATCACAGGGCAGATGTCTCGACAGGTCGTGTAGATGAAGCTGACGACGACGATCTTGTCCTTGATCACGTCATCGTAGAATCGCAGAGTCTTGCCGTCCTGCGTGATGACGGGGACGTTGGGCAGGTACCCTGGCCCCCAGGGCGAGCCACCAGGGGCCGCGATGCTGCCGCCGACACTTCCAAACAGTGCGAGTATGGCGCTGATCGCAAAAAGTCGTCTGAGCATGAACGGCCCCTTTAGTAACGAATGCGGTCTCGACTTCGGCCCACCTTCTCGGGGCGCAGACGCCCGCTCAGGTCTTGGAAGCGACTTTCACCACCCTGGGATCGCCCTCAGGCAGAATTTCGGGCTGCTTCCAGACGACGCCATTGGGTGTCGGGATCGGCGTCATCGTCGGCACATATTGCGGCTGCCCCTTGTAGTTGGGGTCGCCTGGCGGCGGGGTGAGCAGCTGGTAGCGCAGCAGCATCGCGAAATCCTCGTGAACCGTGTTGTGGCAATGGTTCACATAGGCGCCGCCGAACTCACCGAAGCGCACCTGGAATTTCACCCTTCCGGAGGGCCGCAGACGCCAGACATCCTTGCGGACCAGCCGCTCGGTAGCGGGAATGGAGAGGCTCCCCCGGTCCATGGTGACGCCCTCCTCGAAGTGGAGATGGATGGGATGGTCCCAGCCGCCGCCGCCATTGATGAGCGTCCAGTGCTCCACCTCTCCCGGCTTCGGAATGAGGGCGGAGATACGGTTGGCGTTGAGCGTGTGCGCCGCCTGACCGTTGACCTTGATGCTCCAGGGGAAGGCCTTGGTGTCTCCGCAATCGGGTGTGCACTGCCCGTCCGCCCCGAGTGAATCGCCATCCCCCGACCTGCCAAACTCGATCACCCGCTCGCGAACGGGCGCGACGATCGGAATCTGGGTGGTCAGGGTCTTGACCCCAGTTCTCCACTCGGGATCGGCAAAGTTGGCGCTGCGATCCTTGTCGATCGGATTATTGGCATTGTAGACCTTGCCGGGATTGTCGACGCTCTGGACCTGGCTGACGACCCTGAATTCGAGGATTGGACCAACGCAGGGGTCGTCATCCCTGCCTTTGAAGGCCTTGTCCATCGAGACGGCGCCCTTGGGCTTGCGCCCGTCGGTCTGCTCCAGCAGATTCACCAGAAAGACGCTGTCGCCCGGCGCAAAGGCCGAGAAATCGACAACGATGTCGTAGCGCTCCGCAACGCCCTGCTCGTCCAGTTCGGTGAGCAGAATCGGGTTGACCACCAGGTTGCCGTCATTGGCGATGAAGTAGAACGGCACCTTCGTGCCTTGCGAGAACCGCGCGCTTTTGTTCACGCCCAGAGCGAGCTTGATGAAGCGCGACATGGACGCATTCAAGAAGCGGAAGCGGTAGCGCCGCGGCAGCACCTCGAAATGCGGATAATAGGTGCCGTTGACGCAGAGCATGTCGCCAAGGAAGCCGTCGGTGTCGAAGATGTCGAACCGACACTGGCCATCGGTGTCGAAGGCCGGGTTCGAAATGACCATGTTAACGTCGAAGTCGAGATTGCCCCATTTCAGCTGCGTGCCGCTCGGCAATCGAAGATTGATGCCGTCGTCGAGATCCTCCCGCCCGCGGTCGGGCCCGCTGTAGAAATTGCAGACCGCGAACATGCCCTTGTGGACGTTCTCGGCGGTGAAGAAGAAGCGGTGATCGTGGAACCAGAGGCTGCCCTGGATTTCCCGGAAATCTCCGGGAACGGGGACGAGACCATCGCCGTCGTCGGGGCCGGAGCATTTGCGCACATAGTCGCGGTCGCCCGTCGGCCAGAGGCTCGGCATGTCGCGCCGGGCCATGGTTATTCCCCAGTGATAGTCATAGAAAGTGCCGGGGAAGTGGAAGGCGTTGCAGGCGCCATCGCTCTCGGCGCCATTATGCGCGTTGTGGAAATGGATCGAGACCTCGTTCCGGCCAAAGCCGCCATTGGCCGCCCGGTCGACCGGGAGATCATTGTACATCCGAGTGAGGACCGGTTCGCCATAGCGCGCCTTGATCAGGATCGGCATGCCGAGACCGTTGCGTGTGCCGGCCATATTGCCCGCCTGTCCTGGCTGCCGAGGGCCAAAGCTCCACATCGCGTTCGGGTTCTGGTCAGGCATGCCGTCGCAGAACTTGTTGCCCACTCGAGCCTGCCCTAGCGACAGCAGATAGCCCTGCTTCGGATAGAGTTCCTCCCAGCGCTGATGGGCGAAGAACTCGCCTGGCGGACGCCCTTCCATGGGTCCGACTCCGGTCACCGGATTGCGGTAGGCAGCGCCACGGGAATTGCTGAAATCGGTGTGATACGAGAAATTCTTGGCAGGCGGCTCCTGGCCTCCTGAGGCGAACTGCCAGGCGGCATCACCATTGGGCATGCGCAGAAGCGGCACCGGCTTCTGGACTTCGGGCCGCCGCATGGCGTCGTGATACCTGACCGCGCCAAAGGTGGGGCTGCGTGGCGCCCCGGTCGGGACCTGAGCATAGGCGCTCTTGGCGAAGGGACTGAGCCCGTTCTTCGCGATCAGCAACCCGCCGGCAGTGAAGAAGCCCCAGCGCAGCAGGTCGCGTTTGGTGATTTCGCCCAGCGAGAGGGCTTTGACGATCTCGAGCCGGTTCTCGAGGGCTCGCTGAGCTTCTCTCAACCGGATGCCAGTGGTTTCGCGTGGAAGATACACGACCGCCTCCCCCGAGCTGAAAACGTGCAAAATATCGCAGGAATTCTAGTTTTCAGGAGGAAGCAACTGAAGGGGCGAAGGTCGGTCCGCGCATGGAACCAAAGTCCGTGACCTTGGTCGTAGTCCCCTCTTCTCTCGCGTAAATGCTATCACAGCGAGACGGTTCTACAGAACCGTCAGATTGCCAAACCGCTCACGACGCAGAATTAAATCAAAAAAATAAAAATCAGACCTACAACATATATGAATATCGCAACAAGTTCTTTCGATAATAATACAAATACAATTATATCACTCTGTAAAAATAGGAAAATTTAACTCAAAATCCTCAAATCTACGCTCGACGATAACCCTGACACGTAGGCTGACAAGACGCGGCAGCCGCTCGGAATTTCTCCATTCATCATGCCAACGCCCGGGGGAACCCTCTTCCCGCGAGCCGAAATAGCTGAATGTTGCCGAAGCCACGCCGCGTGCAAGGACCTCTCCCGTGTTCTGGGCCGACAACGCGCCGGCACCAATCGACATGAGCGATGAGCCGAAAACCAGGGCGCCGGCGCCCTGGGCACCTGTGTTCTCACTCGCAATCGTGATCGCAAGTATTCCCCCTGGCTGTGCGTCTCCGTTGCTCAAGGTGACGAAAGACACCCTGTCGGCGAGACCTTCGAACATCACCAGCGGCCGCTCCGTCGCACGCGGCTGAATGAGGGGCAGCGCACCGGCCAGCCAGCCGGAGATTGCGGCAGCCCCGATGGCGATCTCGGCGCCGCGGTCGCGCAGCCGCCCAGCCTCGGCGACCCTGCTCGCAAAACCCAGCATCAGGGCAAAGAGCCCGAGCGTCAGGGAGAGCAGGATCAGCCCGACCAGCACCTCGAGAAGGATGAAGCCACCGGTCCGGGCTCCGGAAGGTGTGCTTCTCATCATGGCCCTGACCTTGGCGCGATTTCGAGGGACGACAAGGTCACCGAGCGAGTGCCATTGCTGGCGGGGTCGGAGACTGTAACATCGACCCACAGGCTCTCGACCTGCCGGTTCTCGCCCAGCCTGACCGAGCCGTAGCTGCGCACGACGGCGCGCCATTCATAACCATTGTCGAACCTCGCAGCCGTCGCTCCCGGCCTCAAGGGGAAGTCCTGTCCGGCCGACGCCAATTTGCTCTTGGCGAGCAGCGTCCCGAAAGTGAGGAAGCTCGCCTGACGGTCGCCACGCATCGCGACGGCAAACGCCGTCAGGAGGGCGGCCAGGACGACCACCAGGATCGCGAAGGCGACCAGGAACTCGAGCAGCGTATAGCCGGCCTCGCCGCCGCCGCTCAGGCCCCTGCGCCTGGCGCTATTGATCGAGCGTGACATGGCCGGTGGCCCAACTGACCCGCACGCGCGCGGCGACCTGGCTCAGCTGCAAATGGATGTCGCCGCCGGTCGAACGCCCGCTCGGCAGAAAGCGGATACCGCCGACACTGGAGGAGCGGCGCTCCGCCTCGGCCAGCGCCATGTCGATGCTGGTATGGGGCGCCATCTGCGTTTCCCCGATCACGGGTGAGGCGTAGATACGCCGGTCCGCATCGATCAGGAACAGCATGTCCCGGCTCTGCGCCATGGCGGCAGCGCGCGTGACCCGGAGTGCAGCCGCCAGGCGGGTCGCGTCAGCCGTCACCTGTGCCTGCGACGGCGTACGCCTGAGCAGAGGCGCCGCCATGGTCACCGCAAGGCTCAGGATGGCGATGCAGATCAGCACCTCGATGAGCGTGAAGCCCGCATTGGCAGGGATGGCGCGCCGTGTCCTGGTCATCGCAATGCCAGTTCATTGATCGAGAGCACGGCTCCCATCACCGAAAAGATGATGACCGCGATCATGCCTGCAACGAAAATCGTGATGACCGGGGTCAGCGCCGCGAGCGCGCGGGAGGTCCGGACCTGTTCCTGGCGCTCGAGGATCACGGCCGCGCGCAGCAGCATGTCCTGCAAACGGCCGCTTTCTTCGCCGACCGTGATCATCTGCTGAGCTACAGAGGGCAGCGCCTCGGCTGCCGAGACCGCCTCGCCGATGCTGACGCCTGCCCGAACATCCGTGACGGCCCGGTCAAGCCGCTCGCGCGTATGCTGGTTCCTGACGAGGGGACAGGAGGCCTGAAGCGCCTGCAGCGGCGGGACACCGGCCTTGACCAGGGTCGCAAGCGTGCGCATGAAGCGCCCCGCCTCGCGGAGTTCCGCAATGCGCCCGATGACGGGGAGAGACAGGTAGAGTCTGTCCAGCTTGATCCGAAGCGCAGTACTCCGCCGGGCCGCGAGGATGCCCAACCCACCGATGACCAGTATCGCGGCGGCAAGGCCCAGGATCCACGCCCCGTTCTGCCGAACCGCTTCCATGGCCGCCAGGACCGTGGGTAGCGGCATGCCGTTCTCCAGGAAGAGCGGCGTCACCGCCGGGACCAGCAATCCCAGAACGATCGAGATCGACACCGCGGCAAGGCAGACCAGGAGGGCCGGATAGGCCATGGCGGAGCGAATCCGGCTCCTGATCTCGACCCGCCGGTCAAGCAGTTCGGCCAGTTCCTGCATGGCGCCGCCGAGATCGGCGCCGACATCGCCCGCCTGAACGATGCGGATATATTCGGGCCGGAAGCGGCCCGGCATTCCCTCCATGATCTCCGCAAGCATCGAGCCCTGCTGAACCCCTTCCATCAACTGAAGCGCGAGGGCCCGCATCCGCGGCTCTTCCGTGGTCGTCGAGGCGATGCGCAAGACGGTGTCGAGCGGCAAGCCGGCCTGCAGGAGCACAGCAAGATCGCGAGCCAGGCGCGCGAGTTGCGCGTCGTTGACCCGCCGCGAGCCGCGCTCCAGGCTGATCTCGCGAAACAGGAAATCCCCTCCCCCCGAGGCCCGAACCTCGTAGGGGGTGACACCGCGAGCGCGAATGATGTCTCGCGCCTCGTCGGTCGACGCGGCTTCGACATCATCCTCGATGAGGTTTCCCGCCCCATCGAATGCCTCGAAGTGGAACCTCATGGCTGCTCCACCGTCAGCGCGGTCGTCACGCGCAGCACTTCCTCGACCGTCGTCAGACCCCGCCAGGCCTTGGCGACGCCGTCCTCATACATCGATCCGCCGCCAGCCCTGCGCGCCATGCGTTCGATCTCGATCGCGGGCAGGCGCTGCAGGATCACCCGCTGCACGCTATCGTCGACGACCAGCAGCTCCGCGATCGACAGCTGGCCGCGGAACCCGCTGAAGCCGCATTTCTCGCAGCCATGGGGCCGCAGCAGTTTCGCGGGGCCGAGTTGGCGAAGTGCCGGAACCGTTTCAGTCAGCTGCTCCGAGATCTCGTGCGCGACCTCGTGCGGCTCTGCGCAGGAGGTGCACAAGCGCCGCACCAGCCGCTGGGCCATGATCCCGCGCAAGGTCGAGCCGAGCAGGAAATGCTCGATCCCCATGTCGATCAGGCGCGTCACCGTCTCGGCGGCGCTGTTGGTGTGCAAGGTCGAGAAGACGAGATGGCCGGTCAGCGACGCCTGCACCGCGATCCGGGCGGTCTCCGTGTCACGGATCTCGCCGATCATGATCATGTTGGGGTGATGCCGCAGGATAGCCCGCAGGCAGGCCGGGAAATCGAGGTTGATGGTCTGCTGGACCTGCACCTGGCTGATGCCCGCGAGCTGATATTCGATCGGGTCCTCCACGGTGAAGATCTTCACCGTCGGGCGATTGACGTGTTTCAGCATGGTGTAGAGCGTCGTCGTCTTGCCGCTGCCGGTCGGCCCCGTGAGGAGGATGATGCCGTTCGGCTGCTCCATGACCTTGTGCAGCACCGCGATCTGGGCCGGCTCGAAGCCGAGGCTCGAAAAGTCGAGCTTGACCCGGCTGCGGTCGAGCACGCGCATCGTGACCGTCTCACCGTCGATGGTGGGGATGGTGGCGACGCGGAAATCGATATCATTGCCGCGGATCGCAAGCTTGATGCGCCCGTCCTGCGGCAGGCGGCGCTCGGCAATGTCGAGCCTCGCCAGGATCTTGATGCGCGAGATGACGGCGGCCCGCAGCCGCGCAGGCACCTCTTCGGTGACGCGCAGCATCCCGTCGATCCGGTACCGGACGGAGAGCCCGTTCCCGATCGGTTCGACATAGATATCCGAGGCGCGGGCATCGACGGCGGCGGAAATGATCTGGTTGACGAGGCGGATCACCGGCGCCTCGCTGGCGCTGTCGCGCAGCCGCTGCAGGTCGTGCTCGCTGGGATCCTCGCCCGCATGAACAGGCGCCGCCAGCGTCTCAGCAGAGCTCATTTCGCCATAGAGCACCGCGGCAAGACGCTCGAACTCGGCAAGCGTGATGACCTCGTGGCGGATCGCGTGGTCGACGACGAAGCGCACCGAATCCAGCGGCATCTGGTCAAGCGGGTCGACGACGGCAAGCGTCAGCGTGCCCGCTTCCAGGCGGATCGGGAGAATCCGGTTCTGGATCACGAAGGAAGGCGGCAGCTTGTCGGTGAGAAGCGGTTGCAGGCTCTCATCCCCCGGCGCGAAGAGCGGGAGCCCGAGATAGCGCGCGAGGCTGAGCGCGAGATCCGCCTCGGACATGATGCCGAGCTTGGCGAGAACGAGGTCGAAGCGATCTCCGGCGGTCACGGCGGCGCGTTGCGCGCGGCCTATCGATGTCGCGTCGAGAAGCCCCTGCGACAGCAGGAAGGCTCCGAATTTATCCGAGAACGATCGGCTATGCGGATCGTTCTCTGACAGTGCGGTTCGAGCGTGCTCGGTCATGCTCCCTCCATGGGAAGCTCAGTGCCGGAGATCGCCCTGATGATCTCCGTGTCATCGTAGCACGCGCTTGGCGTTCTGGATCACGACGCGGCCGGGATTGCGGGTCGGGGCAAAGGCCTCGACTTTGCGCCGGTACTCGTCGGTGACCGCCTTCGCCTCGTTCAGATCCCGCACGACGCGCGGCGTCAGCATGATGACGAGCTCGGTCTTCTCGACCAGATCCTGCTTGTCCTTGAACGCATTGCCGAACAGGGGGATATCGCCAAGGACCGGAACCTGCGTCGCCACCCGCGATGTCCTGTCCTGGATCAGGCCGCCCAGGGTGATGCCCTCCCCGTCGTTGACGACAACGGTGGTGCGCACCCGCCGGCGCCCGAATGTGGGCGAGTCGATGCCGGAGGTGGTGGTTCGCTGCACGGTCGAGACCTCCTGCTCGATATCGAGCAGGACGCGGCCGGACTCGTTGATCCGCGGGGTGATATTGAGGATCACGCCCGTATCCTTGTAGGAGACCGAGTTCACGACCGGGGCTCCGGGCGTCAGCACGCTCACCGCCGACTGGGTCGTGATCGGCACCTGATCGCCGATCTGCAGGGTTGCAGTCTTCTTGTCGACGACCATCAGGCTCGGCGAAGCGAGCACGTTGACCCGCCCGACCTGGGCGAGCGCATTGATCGTGACGTTGGCCTGGGCTGCCCTGAAAACGTAGGAAAAGCCCGGGAACGCGGCGCTGATGGCCCCGTCGATCGCATTGGTGAAGGTGCCCGTCTGATTGCCACGCTGGTTCTGGAGGAACCAGCGGACGCCGAATTTGAGGTCGTCGTTCAGCGTCACCTCGGCGATCGTCGCCTCGATCAGGACCTGATTGGGAACGATGTCGAGATTGGCGATGACCCGGGCCACCCGCTTGAAGTCTTCCTGGGAGGCGAGGATCAGAAGCGCATTCTGCGCCGGGTCGGCCACGACCTTGATCCGCGGCTCGCCGCCCGGCCCACCCGCTCCGAACCCCGTCGAAGCCGTTTCGGCGGCAGCGCCATTCTCCTGGCCTCCCGTGGCCAAGGTCGCACCGCCAATGGGCAGGCCCGAGAACATGTCGAAGCTGCGGCGTGCTGCGCCGCCCCCAAAGGCGCCCGAGAAGCGGTCACCGCCCGCGCCGCCACCTGAGAATCCCGTGGCCTGGGCCAGCTGGCCCGGCACAGCCGCGGCATCCGGCTCGGAGCTACGCACCCTCTGCCCGCCGCGTCTGCCTGCATCTCCGCCGCCTGTAACCTCATTGGCGAAGATCGAATTCAGGACCTCCACGAGTTCCTTGGCCTGCCGGTTGCGGAGCACGTAGCTGTGGATTTCCCGCTGTGGCCCGGCAGCCTGATCGTCGAGGCGGCGAACCCATTGCTGGGCCTCACGCAGATATTGCGGCTGCCTCGCCATGATCAGGATGGACTTGAGCTTCGCGTTCGGCACCAGTTGGACCATGCCGCTCATCGCGCCTTCGGCATTCGATGAGAAGATGCGGTTGACCCCATCGACAATGGCATCGGGTTCGCCGCCTCGCACAGGGACGAGCGCGAACGACATACCCTTCATCGCGTTGACGTCGAAGACTGAAATGGCCTCCTCGATGGAGCTCATTTCCTGGGCGGTGCCCGAGATCAGCAGCGCATTGCGCGATGTGTCGACCCGCACCACCCCGCCGAACGACACGATCGGCTCGAGGATGCGCTTCATTTCCGTCGCCGCGATGTACCTCATCGGCACCACCTTGACCGAGTTCCCGATCTGCTGGCCACCACCATCCGAACCGCCGAGCCTAGCTCCCATCGCCGCTTGATCGGCCGTCACCACCCGATAGATGTTGCCGTTCTGAACGATCGCGGCGCCGACGGTCCGCAGGGACGCCTCGAAGAGTTCAGCGATGCCGGCACTGTCGACCGGCCTCGTCGTCTGAATCGTGATCCGGCCCTCGATCTTCGGATCGACAGTGAAGCTCGTCTTGAAGATATCACCCAACACGGCCTTCGCGCCTTCGGTCACCGAGGCATCGACGAGATTGAGTGTATAGGTCTGCCCCCCGGACGCCCGCGGAAGAGCGCTCGGCATCCGCGACTGGTCGGGATTGCCGGTGAACTCTCCCCCCGAAAAGACCTTGGCGGCCTGCGCCGGCCCGGCGCCACTCGGGTCCGGCAGGCTCGCATAGGGTCCGAAGGGGCGGCTCTTGCCGTCATCGTCGACCGAACGTGTCGAGTGAGTGGCGTTGACCTGCTTCTCGAAGGAGACGATTCCGGATTCCTGGCAGGCGCTCAACAGCAGCGCCCCAAGCAGAGCCAACGCAATGCATCTGGGGCTTTTAGAGAGGGGCGGCTTCCTGCCATCTACGGATGTACGAGCCATGTCCCGCCAACTACTGATAATGAGGTAGGCAACGCTTTGCTGGTACGCCCCGCGAGTTTGGCGAACGATTCGTTCGATTCCAATTAAATTCGATCGGGCGTGATCTTATTCCTTGGATAATAAGCGTCTGCGCAACAGTGCCCCCGAGCCGTATTCATGGGCTCTTCGGCCGATTTCCCTGCAGGCAACGCACGCCAAGCACGCGAAGACAAATATGAGACAGTAACCGGGAATCCGCAGTAGAAGAGATGACCGGACGAAACCTCGGCTCGCCGACGCATTGGCAACTCCGACGGCCGGACTGGACTGCAGCCGCGACGGCAGGCTTGCATCGTCTTCTGCAGGCTGAAACGTCGCTTCGTGGGGCCGCTGCCACATGGTACTCTGCAGGCTGGTCATGCAGATGGGCGCGTGCAGGGCCAGATTGCGGAGCAAACTCCTTGAGAGACCGCCCTTCGCCGCCAATCCTCCCAACAACAAGACGGCGTGAAATTCAGCTCCACGCTTCGATCATTCGAACGATCATGCGCAGAGACGCCCATTCATTCGCCCCCAAAATCCAGACAAAATTCTCAACACTCAAATATTCATAGACACAAAAATTGATTTCTCCGCAGCCTCAGGGGAACATCAATGGCCGAATACAGAATATCCATCATCGACAACCACCCTCTTCTCCTGGAGGGCATGGCTGCGCTCGTCCGGCGCAAACCCGGCCTGGCATTGAGCGCGATGGGCTCCACTGTCGGGCACATCCGCTCCATCGCCGCCGATCACCGCCCCGATGCGATGATCCTCGACTTCAATATGCCCGGAGACGCCTTCCGCGCGCTTCTGGAAGTTCTCTCGGGCTGGCCAGCAATGAAGGTCCTGGTCTTCACCGCCTCGACCGATACCAATCTCGCCATCGCGCTTCTTGATGCGGGTGTCAGCGGCTTCGTGCTGAAATCAAGCTCGACGGATGAACTCTGTACGGCGATCGATGCAATACGCCGCGACGAGGTGTTCATTTCCCCCTCATTCGCAGCCCGGATCATCGGCGCCCTGAAACACAAGCCCGTCAACACGCGACCGGCGCCCATGCCGAACTTCAGTGCCCGGGAACATCAGATCGTCAGGCTGCTTTCCAGCGGCAAGCGAAACAGGGAGATCGCAAGCGCCCTGTCGCTGAGCGAAAGGACCGTGAAGGGCTACATGACGCTGCTGATGCAAAAGCTCCACGCCCGCAATCGCCTGGAGGCCGTCATTGCCGTGCAAGGTCTCAGCCAGGCAGCTGCACTGCGTGGCGATATCGAGAATGACACCCTGTCAGGGCCGTTCGGTTAGAAGCAGGCTTGGCAAGGCGCCTTGCCCTGATGGGATCGTGGCCACGGGCCACGCCTGTCTGAAGCATTGCCACGCCCCTCCCCTCGTGTCGGCTCCGTTTCACCTCTCCTTGAAGATCCTGTTGGCGTGGTCGGCGAAGGGTTTCGTCAGGAACGAGAGCGCGGTGCGTTCCTCGGTGGTGATGAAGACCTCGACCGGCATTCCGGGCTGGAGCTTGCGGTCGCCGAGGGCGGCGACGAGATCGCCGT